>NZ_JAINDZ010000056.1 GCF_019802345.1 Methylosinus sp. Sm6
GACCCACGCCAATACGAGATAATACTATGCCTATCTTGAACCGGACAGCCGTGGGCTCGTCCCGGCCATCCACGCCGAGACGCGCAGAAGCCTATGGCAAACGCCTGATTTTACGGTCTGCTCACTCACGTCTCGGGGGCGTTTATCCTTCGGACTGTCCGTCCGCGGCTGTCACGTCACGCCCAAATCCGTTGCAATTCTGGGCACTTCGGCGTGGGTGGCCGGGACGATCCCGGCCATGACGGCCTCCCGGAAATACGCGACTCCCTTCGACCCTCCAGCGGAGTGCGAGCGAGTCCTCCTGACATCCTCCTTGCATCAGCTCCCAAAACTTCGATCCCTCGGCGGAGCGCGAGACGTGAAGACAGATTATATTCCCGAGCTGAGCGAGGTGCGCATGGTGCGGCGCGCGCCGGAGGGCCCTTTCGAACTCGGCCGCGAGGACCGCCTCTATGTGCTCCAGCGCCTGCGCGATCTCGAGATCGCCTTCGGCATCGAGGGCTTTCCGGGCGTGCCTTTCGAGGAGATTCCCGGGCGCGATCTCATCGGCCGCTTCATCGATTGGTGGCGGGCGCTGGAGCCAGAAACCGAGGCGCAGCAGACGGCGCATGGTCGCCTGCCCGGAGCGATCCGCCTGCTCGACACGCATTCGGCGCTGATGGAGGAACGGGCGCAGCGTTCCCGCTCGGCGCCATGAGCCGACGTTCTTGTCCGATAACGGACAGAGTGAGACGCGCGCGCCGTCAGGCGAGCGCGTCGCGCAGCAGCAGCGCGATGTGGCGCGCCTTGCGGCCGCTGCCATGCTCGATCTGGTGTCGGCAGGAAAAGCCGTTGGCGATGAGCGGCGCGTCGGCGGCGGCGCGCACCGCCGGCAGCAGCGCCAGCTCCGCCATCTGCATCGAGGCTTCGTAATGCTCGGCCTCAAGCCCGAAGCTGCCGGCCATGCCGCAGCAGCTCGTCTCGACGATGTCGTAGGAGAAGCCCGGAATCCAGCCGAGCACCTTGCGCGTCGCGCGCATCACGCCGAACGCCTTCTGATGGCAATGGCCGTGCAGCAGCGCCTTGGGGAGGTCGAGCGGCTTCAGCTCGAGGCGCAGCCCATTGTTCTGATGCTCGCGCGCCAAAAACTCCTCGAGCAGATAGAGCTGCTTGCCGAGATCGCCGACCTCGGGCCCGAGGCCGAGGCTGTAGAGCTCGTCGCGCAGCGACAACAGGCAGGAGGGCTCGAGGCCGATGATCGGCGTCTGCGCCGCGATCTCGCCGCGGAAGGCGGCGAGCACGCGCTGCGCCTCGCCGCGCGCCTTGTCGACGAGGCCGGTGGTCAGATAGGTGCGGCCGCAGCAGAGCGGGCGGTGCGGCTCTGCGTCGGTCGGCGCCGGCCTCGCGATGCGCACGCCATAGCCGGCGCGCTCCAGCACCTCGACCGCCGCATCGGCGACCTCAGGGTCGAAGTGATGGCAGAAGGTGTCGACGAAGAGGATCACCTCGCCGCGCGCGCCTGTCGCCGACGGGGCGCGGTGAAAGGCTTTCGCCGCAGGCGCGGGCACGGGGCGGCGCGCGGTGACGCCGAGCCATGACTCGACGAGCTTCGCCAGCGGCGCGAATTTGTTGCGCAGCAGAATGGCGAAGCGCAGCAGAGAGCGGTGGCGGCCGGTCAGTTCCGGCACGCCGCCGAACAGGCGCGTGCGCAACGGCGCGCCGAGCAGCCGATGGCGCTGGGCGAGATATTCGGTCTTGATCAGCGTCATGTCGACGGCGCTGGGACATTCCTTCTTGCAGGCCTTGCAGGAGACGCAGAGATCCATCGCCTCGTCGAGCCGCGGATCGGCGAAGGCGCGCGCATCGGAGCCGTCATTGAGCGCGGCCTTGAAAGCGGCGACGCGCGCCTCGGTGGAATGGGCGCGGTCGCCGGTGATCCGATAGCTCGGGCACATGACGCCCTTGCCGGTCTTGTGGCAGTCGCGGCTGTGCATGCACACAGCCACCGCCTTGGCGTAATTGCC
Organism: Methylosinus sp. Sm6; assembly: GCF_019802345.1. Lineage (GTDB taxonomy): Bacteria > Pseudomonadota > Alphaproteobacteria > Rhizobiales > Beijerinckiaceae > Methylosinus. Next base: position 2,004 of record NZ_JAINDZ010000056.1, read on the forward strand.
GCCAGTCGCCGGAATGCCCGAATAGGCGTCGCCGATCCCATAGGTGTCGTAGGCCGACCAATCGAGAAATGTTTTCATTCCAGTGTCCTCGCGCGGGCGAGGAAGCAAGTTCTGCGCCTTTGTGCGACGTGATGCGCCTTCACCCGAAAATCGGCCCGCGCTTGGCCGCCGCCAGCGCCTTCGTCAAATCCTCGGCCAGCTCCGCCTTCTGGTCCGGGCCGAGGAAGCCGCCGATCTCGACACGCTCGCCGCGCGCGACCAAGGTCAGGCGCTGCACGCCGAACTCCTCGTGGATCTCCTGCTCGAGCCGCACCCAATAGGTGTCGAAACGCCATTCTGCGCGGGCGCCGCTGGCCGTGGTCTTCACGAAGCGCAGCTCGAAGGGCGTCAGATCCAGCGTCTCGAAGGCGCGCGCCGAATAGAAGCTCACGCGGAAGGCGATGTAGAGCGCCAGCACGTCGAGGCCCATGAAGCCGACCACCGGCCAGGCGCCCATCACATAGAAGGGGAGGGAGAGAGCGAAGGTCCCCGCGCCGAACAGAAAGATGAAGCGCTTGAAGGCGCCGGGCGACATCGAGCGATACGGAGTCAGGCGCTTGCGATAGATCGCGTCGGTCGAAGCAGCGTCGGCGGTCACGTCCACGCCTTTCGTTCTGCGGATCTCTAAGTTATAACGCATTCATGCCCAACGGAAAGAGCGCGCCCGCCAAAGCGCGGCCGACAGTGTCGCGGCCCAGGATGTCGCCGCGCAGCCGCGAGGCCGCGCGCATCGCGGAGATTTTCGCGCGCCTCGAGGCGGCCGATCCGCATCCAAAAGGCGAGCTCGAGCATGTGAACGTCTTCACCCTGCTCGTCGCCGTCGTGCTGTCGGCGCAGGCGACCGATGTCGGCGTCAACAAGGCGACGCGGCAATTGTTCGAGGTCGCCGACACGCCGCAGAAGATGGCGGCGCTCGGCGAGGAGCGGCTGAAGGACTATATAAAGACCATCGGCCTCTATCCGACCAAGGCGAAGAATGTCATCGCGCTGAGCCGGCGGCTGATCGAGACGCATGGCGGCGAGGTTCCGTGCGACCGCGAGGCCCTGGAGGCGCTGCCCGGCGTCGGCCGCAAGACCGCCAATGTGGTGCTGAACATCGCTTTTCATGTGCCGGTGATCGCCGTCGACACGCATATTTTCCGCCTGTCCAATCGTCTGCCGCTCGCCGCGGGCAAGACGGTCGAGCAGGTGGAGGCGGGGCTCGAGAAGATCGTGCCGGAGCGTTTCAAGCTGCACGCCCATCACTGGCTCATCCTGCACGGGCGCTATGTGTGCAAGGCGCGCCGGCCCGAATGCGAGCGCTGCATCATCGCCGACCTCTGCCGCTTCGCCGGCAAGACGATCTGATTTTTGCGTCGTCGATCCCCCAAACGTGTGACGCCGCACATCGCGCGGCCGAGCTATCTGTCGGGATGATCGCCGGGCGGTCGCCGCAAAGGGCGGCGACGCACCGCGATGTCCACATCCGCCCTCGGGGGGCTCTTGCGATGAACCTTTTCAGAACTCTGCTGCGGCGCGGTCTCTCCGCCGCCGCGCTGCTCGCGCTCGCCGCGCTCGGCGCGGCGCAGCCGGCCGCCGCCGCCACACAATGGGTCATGGGCTATTATGTCGCCTATCAGCGCGATATGTATCCGCCGCAGTCGATCGGCTGGGGCGGCCTGACCCACATCATGATGGGGCGGGTGAAGGCCAAGGCGGACGGCACGCTCAATCTCGACTTCGATTGGGATACGACCCATGGGCCCGCTCTGGCGAAGGACATCGCCAAGCGCGCCCATGCCGCCGGCAAGAAGGCCATATTGATGGTCGGCGGCGCCGATGAGGGCGCCACGATCCGCGCCGCCGTCGTCAACCACCGGGCCGCATTCGTCGCCAATCTGGTCGCCGCCATGAACAGCCTCGGCTATGACGGCCTCGACCTCGATTGGGAGGATTCGGTCGACTGGGCGAAGTTCCAGAGCCTCGTCACCGATCTGCGCGCCGCGGCGCCCAATGCGATCCTCACCGCGCCGATGGCGGCGATCAACATCAATTACGAGACCGTCGATTCGCATGTCGCGGCCATTGCGGCGAAGCTCGACCGGATCAGCCTCATGACCTACGCTCCCGCGACCGTCTGGGCGGGCGCGGGCTCGGGCTGGCTCTCCTGGTTCAATGCGCCGCTCGCGGGCGAGAAGGAAACGACGCCAGTCTCGATCGCCTCGTCGCTGCAGCGCTATGTCGCCGCCGGCGTGCCGAAATCGAAGCTCGCCATGGGAACGAGCTTCTACGCCATCTGCTATACGGGCGGCGTCACCGGACCCAATCAGAGCGCGGAGAACGGCGTCGCCATCCGTGGCGGCGACAATGATTTCCCGCTGTCCAAATTCTACGGCAAGGGCGGCGTTTTTGATTGGAGCCGTCGCTTCTGGAATGCGAGAGCGTCCCAGTCCTATCTGAGCCTGCCGACGGCGGAATCCCACGGCTGCCGCTATGTGAGCTATGAGGACGAGTCCGCGCTGCTCGCCAAGGGCGCCTATTCACGGCAGAACGGCTATGGCGGCGTTATCGTCTGGACCATCAATCAGGGTTATGTGACCTCCCATTCCCGGCCGAATTTTCTTCTGGAGGCGCTGCGCAAGGGCTTCATCGATCCCAATGCGGCGCAGACGGTCGGTCTGTCGGTGATGCAGGGCGACGTCTCGCTCGCCCCCGGCGCGCAGCGGCGTTTCAGCGCTCTGGTGACGGGGACGACCAACAAATCGGTGACCTGGTCGATCGTCGAGACGGGTTGTGGCGCGATCGACGGCGCCGGACGCTACACGGCGCCCTCGACGCAGAAGACCTGCACGGTGACGGCGAAGAGCGTCGCGGATCGCTCCAAGACGGCGTCGGCCAAAGTGACGGTGTCCGCCGCGAGCTGGACGCCGAGCTTCTCCGTCTCGCGCTCGGGGACCTGGTGGGTCGAGGTCCTGGCCAAAGATGCGAGCGCCGCCTCCATGTCGATCCAGTGGCCGGACGGAACGAGCTCGCCGCTGTCGCTGGAATATCGCCAATACGGCACGAACTATCCGGTGTTCGCGGCCAATTACGAGTTTCCGGACGCTGGCGGCTCCTATTATTTCACCGCCAAGTCGACCAGCAATCGCACGGCCAAGGTAAAGCTGAAAGTCCCGGCCTGCGCCCATGGCGCCGACGGCGTCTGCCACTAGAGCGCTTTCCGATCGAACGGAATCGTTCGATCGATCAGAATTCGCTCAAACTGAAGAACGTTAGAGCGTTATCCGATTAATTCGGATCGGATAACGCTCTAGTGGAATGCTTCAGTCGATGTGACGGGGCGAAAGAGCGAGCCTGAAGGCTCGCTCTCGAGGCCCATCAGTTTCGATGAAGCAGGCCATTAGGATAACGCAAACGACGCGAGAGCTTCGACATGCAGGGCCGTCGTGTCGAATACGGGAAATCCCGGCAGATCGGATTGCCGGATCAACAGGAAGATTTCCGTGCATCCGAGGACCACCCCCTGCGCGCCCTCGGCCTGCAATGCGGCCACCACGCGCAGATACTCCGCCCTGGATTCGGCGCGAAGATCGCGCCGCACCAGCTCGTCGAAAATAATCCTGTCCACCACCTTTTTCTCCGCATCGGACGGCGCCAGGATTTCGATCCCGAAACGCTCCTGGAAACGGAGGCGCAATTCCTCGGACTCCATGACGGGCAGCGTGCCGAGAAGGCCGACGCGCCGAATCCCGACCTTCCGGATGGCCTCGGCAGTCGGATCGGCGATGTGAATGAAAGGCGTTGCACGACCCGCCATGATCGGCCCGACGACCCGATGCATGGTGTTGGAAACGCAGCCGATCACATCGGCGCCGGCCCGCTCCAGTCGATCGACCTTTTCGGCGAGATAAGCCCGCGCATCGTCCCACAGATTCCGTCGCACGAAGTATTCTATGTTTCCGAAATTGACCGAGACGATGACGATCTCGCCATTGTCCCATCCTCCGAGCGCTCCATTCAAACGCTCATTGAGCATCCGATAATATTCGCCCGTCGCCTGATTGCTCATGCCGCCGAGGATGCCGATCACCTTTTGACGCAGGGGCCGCGTTGCGCTGCTGTTTTCCATGACACTCCGATGCCGTCGGCTTTTTCGATGGGCTAATCTTGGCATGCGGCGCGCCCGAAGGATTGGACGATCCTGCGCGCCGGCATGCCCGCCGAACGGGCAGAAGGCGGGGAAATGAAGGCGAAGCGACGCGACCGCATGAAGCTATGGCGCGATTCCGGATTGCCGGACGGCCTCGAGCTGCTGCGCGCGTCCTGTTTCGACCACAGCTATCCTGCGCATTTTCATGACGAGTTCGTCATTGCGGCGTTCAGCCGGGGCGCGCAGCGGCATCGCGTCCTTCGCCGAGAAGGGGTCGCCGAAGCGGGGACCGTGATGATGATCCATCCGGGCGAGGTTCATGCGGCCGAAGCAGCCGTGCGCGATCATGGCTGGGACTATTGCGCCTTCTATCCATCGGCCGGCTTTCTGGAAACCATCGCCGACGATGTTCTGGGCGGTCGCGGCCGGCTCGATTTCGGCAATGATGTGATACGGCATGATGTCGAGGCGACGCAGCGCCTTCTTCGCGCCCATGCGATCATCACCGACACGCCCGACCGCATGGAAAAAGCATGCGCCGCCTACGACGCCTTCGGTTCGATTATCGCCCGCTATGGGCAAAGGTCTCGGCACGGACGCGCCCCGAGGGCGCCGAGGGCCGATATGCGGCGGTCGATCGACTATCTCGAAGCCCACTACAGGGAGCCCGTCGCCGTCCGGGACGTCGCGGTCGTCGCCGGCCTCAGCGACTATCACTTCATGCGTGTGTTCCGGGCGGCCACGGGTCTGCCCGTTCACGGCTATCTGACCCAGATTCGCCTCGAGCGGGCGAAGGCCCTGCTTGCGCAGGGCGTTGGCTCGGCCGAAACCGCCGTGAGCGTCGGCCTGTTCGATCAAAGCCATCTCATCCGTCATTTTCGTCGGCGCTACGGCGTGACGCCGCGCGAGTATGCCGCCGCCTGTCGCTAGGATTTCTCGGCGGCCCGATGCTTGCCCTGGCCGCCGTCCTGCGCTAGGCCGCCGCGACCGGCCCCGTGCAGGACCAGAACCGATGCGCCGTCTCGCCCGTCTCCCGCTCGCCTTCGCCCTCGCCGCCGCCGCGCCGGCGGGGGCCGCCGACATCAACGATTATCCGACCGCCGCCCGCGCGGATTATGTGTTCGGCTGCATGAAGGCCAATGGCGACACGAGGCAGGCGCTGGAGCAATGCTCCTGCTCGATCGACATCATCGCCTCGATCCTGCCTTATGACCGCTATGTGGCGGCGGAGACGGTGGCGAGCATGGACCAGCAGGTCGGGCAGATCGGCTCCTTGTTCCGCAATTCCCGCATCGCCAAGGACGCGCTCGAAAACCTGCGCCGCGCCCAGGCCGAGGCGCAGGTTCGGTGCTTTTGACGCGCTGCTCCCGTTCGCCGTGATTCTTAGTCGCCGACTCCATCGACAGGACGAGAGCCGATGCCTCCGCATTTCCGCCTCGAAAAGCGCTTGTTGCGCGAGGGACTCTGGCCGGTCGCGGGGGTGGACGAAGCGGGGCGCGGGCCGCTCGCCGGCCCGGTGGCGGCGGCGGCGGTGATTCTCGATCCGCATCGGCTTCCGGACGGCGTCGACGATTCGAAGGCGCTCTCGGCCGAGGCGCGCGCCGCCGCTTTCGAGCGCATCGCGACGAGCGCGCTCGCTGTCGGCGTCGCCTTCGCCAGCGCCGCGGAGATCGACGCCATGAATATCCGGCGCGCCACGCTCGCCGCCATGGCGCGGGCGGTCGCCGCGCTCGCGCTCGCCCCGCGCCATGTGCTGATCGACGGCAATGATCCGCCGAGCCTCGCCTGTCCGGCCGAGGCGATCGTCAAGGGCGACGCCACTTGCCTCTCGATCGCCGCGGCCTCCATCGTGGCCAAGGTGATGCGCGACCGCCAGATGCGCGGCCTCGCCGAGCTCTATCCGGCCTATGGCTTCGCCGCCAACGCCGGCTACGGCACCAGGGAGCATCTCGCCGCGATCGCGGCGCATGGGCCGACGCCGCATCACCGGATGAGCTTTTCCCCGATGCGCCGCAAATAGCCGCGCAATCGCTGCCGAAAGCGCTGGCTCACTTTCGGTAAATAGCTCGTAAACAAGAGGTTTTGTTAACTGAGCCGTGCGGAAAAGGGACAGCTGCGCGCGCCCCTCCTAAACCTGCTTTTTACTCGGCTCGGGGCAATGTGCCGGCGTTGGTTGCGTAGCCGGTGTCGAGTTCCATGAGTAGCGCGCGCGTCGGGGCGATCCGCTCCCAGTCCCAGCTGAAGGTCACGAGTACTGGGTCCCCGAGCTTTCGGTCGCCTCACGCGCCGCGCAACCAAATCCTCCTCGGCGACAGCGTCGAGCTTCTCGCCGGACTGCCGGCCGAGAGCGTCGATCTCGTTTTCGCCGACCCGCCTTATAATCTGCAGCTGGCCAATCGGCTGACGCGGCCGGACCAGAGCCTCGTCGACGCGGTCGACGACGATTGGGACAAGTTCGCCGACTTCTCGGCCTATGATCGCTTCACCCGCGACTGGCTCGCCGCCGCGCGGCGCGCGATGAAGCCCAACGCCACGATCTTCGTCATCGGCTCCTATCACAATATCTTCCGCGTCGGCGCGATCATGCAGGATCTCGGCTTCTGGATCCTCAACGACATCGTCTGGCGCAAGTCCAATCCGATGCCGAATTTTCGCGGCCGCCGCTTCACCAACGCCCATGAGACCCTGATCTGGGCGGCGCGCGACGCCTCCTGCCGCGCCTATACGTTTCATTACGAAGCGCTGAAGGCCGGCAATGAAGATTGCCAGATGCGCTCCGACTGGCTGCTGCCGATCTGCACCGGCGGCGAGCGCCTGAAGGACGCGGCCGGGCGCAAGACCCATCCGACGCAAAAGCCGGAGGCGCTGCTCGCCCGCGTGCTGCTCGCCGCCTCCAATCCCGGCGATCTGGTGGTCGATCCGTTTTTCGGCAGCGGCACCACGGGCGCCGTCGCTCGCCGGCTCGGCCGCGACTATCTCGGCCTGGAGCGAGATCCTGGCTATGCCGCCGCCGCGCGCCAGCGGATCGCGGCGGTGGAGCCTCTGCCGGAGGAGGCCGTCGCCGCGGCGCCGACGAAGCGCTCGGCGCCGCGAATCGCTTTCGCCAGCCTGGTCGAGGCGGGCCTCGTCGCGCCGGGCGCGACCTTGACCGACGTCCGCCGCCGCCACCAGGCGATGGTGCGGCCCGACGGCGCGCTGGCGCTCGGCCAGATCGTCGGCTCGATCCACAAGATCGGCGCGCTGGCGCAGGGCCTGCCCGCGTGCAACGGCTGGACTTTCTGGCATTTCGAGGCCGGCGGCGGCGCGCTCGCGCCGATCGACGAGCTGCGCGAGCGCGCCCGCGCGAGCCTCGGCGCCGCGGCCGAATAAAGCTCAGGCGAGCGAATCCTCCCGCGCCGCCACGGCGAAGATATGTGCGGCGTAGCTCCAGGCGAGATTGCGCGCCGAGGCGGGCGCGCCGGTCGTTTTGTCCAATTGCTCCGGCATCTCGCCGGTGTCGGGCAGAAGCTCGGCCAGCCGCCGCAGGATGGAATCGCCGCGATCGCGGAGCCGCGCGGCGATGTCGCGCCGCTCCTCGCCCTGCGGCAAGAAGACGTCGGGACCCTGCGCGGCGAGCGCGTCCAATCCGCAGCGCTCGAGAAACAGCCGATTGTCGGCGTCGGCGCGGCACGTCCCCTCGGCGCGAATATGACCGGCGAGCCGATAATAGATCTCCGCCGCGGCGAAGGCGACGAAGAGAAAGACGCCGCCGCCGTAATAGCCGTCGCCGCGAAATCGGCCGGGCAGGGGCGCCGCCTCCGGCGCCAGGCCGCTGTTGATCGGAAACTCGCGCGCGAACAGCTGCTCGAGCCGCGCCAGGGTCGCCTGCGCGCGCGGATCGAGCGCGCTGTGCCGCGCGCCGGCGCGGCCGGCCTGCGCGACCGCGAGAACGACCGCCGAATCGAGATCGGCGTCGGAGCGGGTCTCGGTCCCCTTGATCGCGGAGAGATAGAAGCCGTCTTCGACGTTCCAATGATGGTCGAGGTCGCGCCGCAGGCGCCGCGCGGCTTCGTCGCATCGCGCCGCATCGAGCCCGAGGCCGGCGTCTTGCGCGGCGGCGCGCTCCAACGCGGCGAGGCAGAGGAGCCGGGCGTTATAATGATGGCCGAAGCGATATTCCCAGACGTCGTAGCTCGGTTCGTCGAAACGATCGAGCAGGAAGGCGATGTCGCCGCGCAGCAGCGCGCGGGCCGCTTCCGGCCGGTTCTGCTCGAACAGCGGCCGGCGGCGCATCAGCGCCAGCGCCCGCAGCGCCGGGCCGTCGACCTGCGGACGCGCCCATTTCAGAATGTCGAGCGTGGCGTCCGGATTGACCCGCGCCTCGGCGAGAACGCGGTCGCCGACCACTGTCTCCAGCTCCGTTTCGCTGCGCAGATAGCGTGCGAGTTCGGCGTCGGTCGTTTCTCCGGGCCCCTCGGCGGCGAGCCGCGCCGGGCCGTCGAGGCGGCCGATCTCGAGGCTGAAATCGACGAAATCGCCGAGGTCGCGCAGGCGTTCGCGATCCGTGAAGCCGCGCTCGATCGCGATGGCGAGCGCCTCGACGACCACGGCGGAATCGCGCAGCCAGTGAAAGAAGTAATCCGGCCTGGCCGCGGCGCCGACCGTCGGCGAGGCGACGACCGAACCGCGGCGCGGAGTGATCGACTGGCGAAACTCGGGCCGCATATGGGTGAGGCCGACGGCGGAGATCGACGCGGCCATGTGGTCGACGGAGACGCTCACGCGCCGCCGCGTCCACAGCTCGACATCAGCGCCTTCGGTCATGGCCGGCCCTCGGAGGAAGGCGGCTCTTACCCGCCTTCCTCCTCTCGGGCAAGAATGAGCGGCCTCCCCCGGCGCCCCTGAAAGGCCCCGGAGAAGGCGACGGCCTCCCTCGTCACGCTCCGTCTGGCGCGCGCGCGTCGATCGCCAGCGCGTGCACGCCGCCGGCGAGCTCCTCGGCCAGCAGCGAATTGATCATCCGGTGCCGGTCGACCCGGCCCTTGCCGGAGAACGCCGCGCTCACCACCTCGACGCGAAAATGAGTCTCGCTGCGGTCGTGGTGATGGCCCATATGGCCGGCGTGATGATGCGTCTCGTCGATCACATTCAGCGACAGGGGCGCGAGCGCCGCGGTCAGCTTTTCGGTGATGCGGGCGCGAACGGCGCCGCAATTGCCTGTCTCGGCCATCTTCGGAATCCTCCTCGTGCGGGTCGAAGCAAATTTCCCGCCGCCCGACCGGAGCTTGTCGGCGGGTTCCGCTTGCAGCCCTCGCCCAGTCCACCATAATGCAGCGCCATGGATTTGAATTCCCCCCTCTTCGACCGTATCCGCGTCAAGCCCGAGCCGCGGCAGGAGCGCCGCGAGGCGCGCTTTCGCTGCGACGCGCCGGGCTGCGAGGCGGAAGGAGCCTATCGCGCGCCCATGGGGCGTCAGCGCGAGGGGCAATATTTCTGCTTCTGCCTGGACCACGTTCGCGAATACAACAACTCTTACAATTATTTCAATGGCATGAGCGACGCCGACGTGGCGCGCTACATGAAGGATGCGACGACCGGCCATCGCCCGACCTGGGCGATGGGCGTGAAGCGCGGCCAGACCGCTTTTCGCGAGGACCGCGTCCGCGACGGCGATGTCGCCGATCCGCTCGGCCTCTATCGGCAGCGCTTCCACCGCGGCCGCCCGCAGACGGAGAAAGCCGCGCCGAGCCATTCGGCCGTGACACTGAAGGCGCTGAACGCGCTCGGCCTCGAGGACACCGCCGGTGCGGAGGCGATCAAGACGCGATATAAGGAGCTGGTCAAACGTCACCATCCGGACGCCAATGGCGGAGACCGCTCCTGCGAGGAGCGGTTGCGGGAGATCATCCACGCCTACAAGACCCTGAGGGCGGCCAAGCTCGTGTGACGGCGCGCGCGTCGGCGCGCATGTGACGGATTGTCGGACCGGACCGAGGCGGGAAAGCGCCCGGGCCGGCGGAACGGAGGATGAATGTTACTCGATAGCGACAAGGCCGCAGGGGCCGCGCCTCTGCCGGACCTGAAGGTGTCTGTGCGCCAGCTGTTCGGCATCGACACGGATCTCGAGGCGCCGGCCTATTCGGAGCCGACCGAGCATGTTCCCGACCGCGATCCCGACTATCTGTTCGACCGCGACACGACGCTCGCCATTCTCGCCGGCTTTGCGCGTAATCGCCGCGTGATGGTGACGGGCTATCACGGCACCGGCAAATCCACCCATATCGAGCAGGTCGCGGCGCGCCTCAACTGGCCCTGCGTGCGTGTGAATCTCGACAGCCATGTGTCGCGCATCGATCTCGTCGGCAAGGACGCGATCGTGCTGAAGGACGGCAAGCAGGTCACCGAGTTCCGCGACGGCATTCTCCCCTGGGCGCTCCAGCACAATATCGCGCTCTGCTTCGACGAATATGACGCCGGCCGCCCCGATGTGATGTTCGTGATCCAGCGCGTGCTCGAGGTCTCCGGCCGCCTGACGCTCCTGGATCAGAACCGCGTCATCCGCCCGCATCCGGCCTTCCGCCTGTTCGCCACCGCCAATACGGTGGGATTGGGCGACACGTCGGGCCTCTATCACGGCACGCAGCAGATCAATCAGGGCCAGATGGACCGCTGGTCGATCGTGACGACGCTCAACTATCTGCCGCATGACGCCGAGACCAATATCGTACTCGCCAAGGTCAAGAGCTTTCAGAAGACCAAGGAAGGACGCGACGCGGTGAACAAGATGGTGCGCGTCGCCGACCTCACCCGCAACGCCTTCATGGCCGGCGATCTGTCGACGGTGATGAGCCCGCGCACGGTCATCACCTGGGCGGAGAACTCCGAGATCTTCGGCGATGTCGGCTTCGGCTTCCGTCTGACCTTCCTCAACAAATGCGACGAGCTCGAGCGCCCGCTGGTGGCGGAGTTCTATCAGCGCTGCTTCGGCAAGGAGCTGCCGGAAAGCGCCGTGAATGTCGTGATGACCTGAGGATGCGCGGCAGGGCTTTTCGTCTCACGATTGCAAAGCGGTCGAAATCGCGCCAGTCTGGCCGCGAAATTCGCGTTCGGCTGCGCGCCTGTGCCGCTTCGGCTTCGTTCCGTTCGATCGCGGCCGGGCCGCATGGGGGCCGCGCGCGCGGCCGCAGATGGCCACAGGCAGCCGCTTGAACGATCTTGTGCGACGCTTCGCCGATGTTCGTGGAAAGCCTCTGCCGGATCGGCTGGGGATCGGGGTCCTGTCCGCCGTCATCGGCGCGGCCGCCTTTCACGCATTGGCCCGCCTCGTCGGCTATTGTCAGGCCTTTGCGGCATTTTATGCGGTCGTCCAGATCGCCGGGCTCTCCGGCGGCTTCGTCGCGGCGGCGAGCTGTGCTCTGGCGTCGGTCTTGATCGTCCATTTCTCGGCCGAGCCGGTCACGCAGTTCTGGGCCGGCGCCGTCCTGCTGTTCTGCAGCGCGGCGCTCGCGGGGCTCGCGGGAGAGAGATTGCGCGGCGCGCGCGAGAGCGCGGCGAGCGAGCCTCGGCGGAGCGAGGGGCCGCAGGCGTCTCGCGCTTTCGAATCGATCGCGGCGACGATCACTCACGACATTATTCAGCCTCTGGCCGCCGCCGTCGCCTATTTGCAGACGGCGCGCCGACTGCTCTCGGCGGAGGCGGAGGGAAGCGGTTCCTCCATCGCCGCCACGGTTGACAAAGCGGCCGCGCAGGCGGCGCGGGCGGGGCGGCTCGTCGCGCGGCTGAGGGACTTCCTTTTGCACGGGCCGCCTCGGCTCGCCGCCGTGCGGCTCCACGCCATTCTGCTCGAGGCGGCGGGCGCGGCGGGCCATCGCGAGGACGGGCCGCTGCTGCGGCTGGACGCGCGCCGCGACCTCGTCATGGCCGATCCGGCTCAGCTCGAGCAGCTCTTCGGCGAGATTTTGCGAGCTGCGCCTGCCCGCGCGCCGGCGGCCGGGCCGACGATCGCCACATCCTCCGACGAGAAGGTCGTCACCGTGACCGTCGCCCTCGGCGAGCTCGCTGCGGCGATCGAAAACAATGCGGATTTGTCGCTCTGGCGCGCGATGGTCGAGGCGCAGAACGGCGCCTTCCGCACGGAGCAGGCGGCAGAGGGCCGTCTCGCGATCGAATTCACGCTGCCTCTCGCGGCAGCCGGTGAATAGCGGGAATCCAGCGCCCGCGCCGCTTGCCGAGTCCTCCGCTCTATGCATAGTTTACCGCCGCGTTTTCGCTTGCGTACGGAGAGCGTTGTCAAAGTCGAGGTGACGCCAAGCCTAGACTGTTGAAAACAACGGAGACGACGTCGCGACTTCGTAGTTCTACTATAGTAAGACTACTACAGTATGAGTACCAATGTTGCCTGCAGGCAACATGCCTAGTCTTTCTTTTATCGCGCCAAATTAAGTTGTTTTCTTTAGGCGCGTTCCGCGCTAGAAAAGAGATGTAGTCGATCGATACTCGATCAATTTGTTCCAGATAGATTTCAAGCGGCGCGGGGTTCGGCGCCTGCCGGACCCCTATTTCATCTTCCGGCCTGTTTTTTTGGGCCGATATCGTCGAGTATTTCGACGCACGAAAACGAAAATCCCCCCTCGTGATCTGTCGGTCACGAGGGGGGATGACTTTCAGCGTCGATAAAAGGCGTCACAGACCTCGAGGCCTGCCGGCGATCGACACCAGCAGCTCGCCCTTGCCCAGGAGGCGTTTGGCCACGCGACGGGCGTCCTCCATCGTCACAGCGTCGATCTTGGCGTTGCGCTCGTCGAGATAGGAGGGCTCGAAACCATCGAGCTGCAGATTGACGAGCTGGCTCGCGATCTTGGTCGAGGTGTCGAAGCGCAGCGCATAGGAGCCGGTCAGATATTTCTTGGCCTTGTCGAGCTCGTCGGCGTCCGGGCCATGAGCGCCGAGGTCGGCGAACTGCTTTTGGATCACCTCGAGCGACTCGCCCGCGCGCTCGTTCTTGGTCGCTGCGCCGCCGATCAGCATGGCGCAGCAGTCATATTCGTTGAGATGCGAGTAGACCGAATAGGCGAGCCCGCGCTTCTCGCGCACCTCGTTGAAGAGGCGCGCCGTGAACGAGCCGCCGCCGAGGATGTGGTTGACCACCACGGCGCCGAAATAATCCTCGTCCTTGCGCTGCATGCCGGGCCGGCCGAAGCGGATCGTCGATTGCGGGACATCGAGATCGACGATCCGGCGCTCGCCGACGCAATGGATGTCGATGTCGGCGATCGGATCGAGCTGCGCCCGGCGCGGGAGGCCGCCGAAGACGAGGTCGAGCTTGACGGCCAGCGTCCGCGCGTCGATCGCGCCGACGACGGCGATCTTCAGATCGCTCTTCGCCAGCGTGCGCGCGCGCAGCGCGTCGATGTCGCCGCGCGTGATGGTCTCCAGCGTCTCCGGCTCGCCGCGCACCGGCCGGCCGTAGGGATGGCCGGGGAAAGCCGCCTCGCGAAAGGCCTTGGCGACGAGCGAGTCCGGATCATTGGCGTCGCGCTTCAGTCCCGCGATCACCTGCCCGCGCACACGGTCGATCGCCTCCTCGTCGAGCCGCGCCTCGCAGACGGCGAGCCGCAGCAGCTCGAAAGCCGGGTCGATGTTGCGCGAGAGCGTCTGCAGATGGCCGGAGATCGTGTCGCGGTCGCAGCCGAAGCCGAGCCTTATCGCGAGATCCTCGATCGCGCGGTGGAAGGCGCGCGCGTCATAGGGACCGGCGCCCTCGTCGAGGAGGCCGGCGAGCAGCGTCGCGAGGCCCGCCTTGCCGGCCGGGTCCTGCGCGGCGCCGCCCCGCATGGCGAATTCGAGCGCGACCAGCGGGACGGCGTAGCTCTCGACGAGCCACGCCTCGACGCCGCCCGGCGTGACGATGCGCTGAATGGACTCGGCGCGGCTCGGCGTGGGCGCGACGGCGGCATGAACAGTCATTTTGGCTCCGATCTCAGGCGGCGAGCTCCGCCGCTTCGCCTTCGTCCTCCGGCTGCAGGAAGCCGGTCACGGCCCGCCGCTTCTGCAGCCACTTGCGCGCCGCCGCCGTGAGATCGGCCGCGGTCACGGCGTCGATGCGATCCGGCCAGGCCGCGACGTCGGCGACGCCGAGGCCGGTGGCCAGCGATTCGCCATACCAGCGCGCGAGCGACACCTGGCTGTCCTTGGCGTAGACCGCGTCGGCGACGAGCCGCGTCTTGGCGCGATTGAGCTCGTCCGCGCCGACCTCCTTCGCGGTGAATTCCGCGAGCACGGCGTCGATGGCGGCGTCGAGCCGCTCCAGCGTCGCCTCGGGCGCCGGCGTCGCGAACACCCAGAGGCGCGTTTCGTCGACGGCCGAGCCCATGTAATAGGCGCCGGCGGAAACGGCGACCTTCTGCTCGACCACCAGCCGGTCGTAGAGAACGCTCGACGGGCCGCCGCCCAGCACATGAGCGAGCACTTCCAGCGCCTCGGCTTCGCCGGGCGCGGCGGTCGTGTAGGAGGGCACGAGAAAGACGCGCTCATGCGTCGGCTGCTCGACCTTCTCGTCGGCGAGCGTCACCAGACGATGGGCGCGCGGCTCCGGCTCGCGCGGACGGCGGCGAATCGGCGCGTCGGCGCGGGCGGGAATGCGGCCATAGGTCTCCTCGGCGAGCGCGACGACGGCGTCGGCCTCGACGTCGCCGGCGACGATGAGGATCGCATTCTCCGGCGTGTAGAAGCGATGATAATAGGCGAGCGCGTCCTCGCGGCCGAGCGTCTCGATCTCATGGCCCCAGCCGATGATCGGCGTTCCATAGGGGTGATGCGGGAACAGCGCCGCCTGCACCGCCTCGTCCAGCTGCGCGGACGGGTCGTTCTCGGTGCGCATGCGGCGCTCCTCGAGCACCACTTCGCGCTCCGGTCCGACCACCTCGTCCGAGAGGACGAGATTGGTCATGCGGTCGGCCTCGAACTCCATCAGCGTGCCGAGGTGCTCTTTGCCGATCCGCTGGAAATAAGCGGTGTAGTCATAGCTGGTGAAGGCGTTCTCCTGTCCGCCGAGCTCGGAGACGTGATTGGAGAACTCGCCCTGCGGATGCGCGTGCGTGCCCTTGAACATCAGATGCTCGAGGAAATGGGCGATTCCCGACTTGCCCTGCGGATCGTCGGCCGAGCCGTTGCGATACCAGATCATATGGGTGACGACCGGCGCGCGCCGGTCCGGAATGACGACGATCTCCAGCCCGTTGGCGAGGCGCGAATGAACGACTCCGCCGGCGCCGCTCTGGCCCGAGGAGGACGCGCGCTCGCTGGCGGCGTCGGTCCTGGCCTGATTGGTCTTGGTCGGATCGGTCTCGGCCGCGCTTCCCTCCGCGAGGGGTGGCTGTATCATCGGCGTTATATCCTTCTAAAGTCGCTTCGCGTCCCGTCTCGGGGCGTCTCGTTTTCATGGCAAGAGAAATTGGCGCCAGTCGGCCGCGATCGCTTCGACGCGAGCATTCGGCCTATATAAGGGCGAATGCCGGCGATGTCAGGCGCCGGGGCGGCGGTCCCGAGGGGCTCCGAATTCGGGTTAACGAGCGGAGAGTTTTCAGCGTCATGGCCGCGCTTGTCGCGGCCATCCACGCCGTGACGGCCCGCAAAGCCGGAACATGAGCCG
>NZ_JAINDZ010000057.1 GCF_019802345.1 Methylosinus sp. Sm6
TACGGCGCTATGAAAAGCGCGCGTCGCGAGCGGCTTGCTCCCGAACTGCTACACCACCGGTGGGGACACGACCGGCGAAAAAAAGAGACGCCATCGCCGCTTCGACCAACAACGAAACCTCTCAAGATACAGATAGACGACCGGCGTGGTGTAGAGCGTGAGCAGCTGGCTGAAGATCAATCCGCCGACGATGGCGACGCCCAAGGGGCGGCGAAGCTCGCCGCCGTCGCCGAAGGTCAGCGCCAATGGGATGGCGCCGAAGATCGCGGCCATCGTCGTCATCATGATGGGACGAAACCGCATCATGCTCGCGCGAAAGATCGCCTCGCGTGGCGCGAGCCGCTCCGAGCGCTGCGCCTCCAGCGCGAAATCGATCATCATGATCGCGTTCTTCTTCACGATGCCGATGAGCAGGATCACGCCGATGAGCGCCACGACGCTGAAATCCATGCCGAACAGCATCAGCGCCAGCACCGCGCCGACGCCCGCCGAGGGAAGGGTCGATAAAATCGTGACCGGGTGAATCAAGCTCTCGTAGAGAATTCCCAGCAAGATATAGACGATCACGAATGCGCCTGCGATCAGCGGACCCTCCTTGGCGAGCGAATCCTCGAAGGCGCGCGCCGTGCCGGCGAGAGCGCCGTGAATCGACCCGGGCATATGGAGCTCGGCCGCGATCCGGCGGATTTCGTCGCTCGCCTCGCCGAGCGTCGCGCCTGGACGCAGATTGAACGAGATGGTGACCGCCGCGAAGAGCCCTTGATGGTTCACCACGGTCGATGCGCTGCCCGAACCGAAATGGCCGAAGGCGGCGAGCGCCGCCATCGTGTCGCGACGCGTGACGACCGCCGCGCCGGCGGAGGCAGATCCTCTGGACGACCCGGCGAGAGCATTGGCGACCATATTCCGCGCCGATTCGCTTGCGGCCCGATCGATATCGCGGCTAGAATTTCCCGAGGGGAGCCTCGACACCGTCCCGGGAACGGCGTTGCTGACCGCCGTGCCGCTCGGTGAACCGTTCGCGACGGAGACATAGAGCGCGTTCAATATGTCCGGGTCCTGCCAATAGCGCGGCGCGACCTCCATCACGACGTGAGATTGCGTGATCGGTCCATAGATCACCGACGCCTGACGTTGGCCGAAAGCGTCATAGAGAACATCATCGACCTGCTTCATCGTCACGCCGAGTTGCGACGCCCGATCGCGGTCGATCATGACGCGCGTCTCCTGGCCTTTCCGCTGCGCGTCGGAATTAACGTCGGCGAGCACGGCGCTCTGACGCAACGCCGCGACGAGACGCGGCGCGACGCGATGAAGATCCTCGATGTTCTCGCCAAATAGCGTGAACTGATATTGCGCGTTGCTGGCTCGGCCGCCGACACGGAACTCCTGAACGGACTGCAGGAACAATTGCGCTCCCGCCACCTTCGCGAGCTTGCCGCGCAAGCGCCCGATGACCTCGTCCGCGCTGGCGTCGCGTCGATCCCTCGGCTTCAGATCGACGAAGACCTGGCCGGTGTTCGGCCGGCCGCTCCCCGCGCCCACGCCTCCGGCGACGCCGGCGACCGCAGGATCACTCTGAATGATCGCCTCGAATTGCGCGAGCTTGCGCCGCATGGATTCGAAGGAGGCGCTTTCGTCCGCTACGATCATGCCGGCCAGACGACCCGTGTCCTGCTGCGGAAAAAACCCTTTAGGAATGATCGAGAACAGCCAATAGTTCGCGCAGATCGTCGCGAGCAGGATCAGGAGCATGAGCCGTCCGTGACACAAGGCCCAGTCGAGCGTTCGACCATATCCGCGCAGAAGCGACGCCAAGAAATCGAACCGCGGCGTCGATCGAGCGCAGCGCCTCTTCGATAGGACCGCGCACAACATGGGCGTCGTCGTGAGCGACAGAACCAGCGAAACCAGCACGGCCAGCGACAGAGTGACGGAAAATTCCCGAAACAACCGTCCGAGCAGCCCGCCCATCAGGAGAATCGGCACGAATACGGCGATCAGCGAGAGGCTGATCGCGGTCACCGTGAACCCGACTTCACGCGCGCCGCGCACGGCGGCTTCGACGCATCCCATGCCGGCATCGATGTGACGCTGGATGTTTTCTTGAACGACGATCGCGTCGTCGACGACGAAGCCGGCGGCGATGATCAGCGCCATCAGCGAGAAATTGTTCAAGCTCATTCCCGCGAGCCAGATCGCGCCGAAGGTCCCGATGATCGACACGGTTATCGCGACCGCCGGAATGAGCGTCGCGCGAAGGTCCCGAAGAAAGGCGAAGACGATCAGCGTCACCAGCAGAACGGCGACGACGAGCGCCGTCTCTGTTTCGCGCAAGGACGCCCGAATGGTGTTGCTGCGATCGGACTTCAGCGCCAGATCGATATTGCTCGGCAAGGCGGCCTCGAGGCGTGGCATCTCGGCCTTGATCCGGTCGACCGTCTCGATGACATTCGATCCAGGCTGGCGATACACATAGACGGCGACCGACCTTTCCCCGTTCATCAGCGCTTCATTGCGAACATCCTCGACGGAATCGACGATCTCGGCGATCTCGTCGAGACGCAGGGCCGCGCCATTGCGATAGGCCACGATCAGCGATCGATAATCACTCGCCCGCGTCGCGCGATCATTGGCGTAGATCTGGAAGCGTCGCTCGCTGTCGACGATCTCGCCCTTCGGACTATTGGCGTTGGCCGACGCCAGAGCGGCGCGTATGTCCTCGAGACCGACGCCATATCGCGCCAGCGCTTTCGGGTCGAGCTCGACGCGCACGGCGGGCGGGCTCGATCCGCCGACGAGCACCTGGCCGACGCCCTCGAGCCGAGACAATCTCTGCTGCAGGATATCGCTCGCGAGCTCATGCAAGCGGCTCGGCGTCAGCGTCTTCGAGGCCAAAGTGATGATGACCAGCGGCGCATCGGCGGGATTCATCTTGCGATAGGACGGTCGCATATGAAGGTTCGCCGGCAGATCGGCGCGGGCTGCGTCGATCGCCCCTTGAACGTCGCGGGCGGCGCCGTCGATGTCGCGATCAATGTCGAATTGCAGAATGATGCGCGTCTGTCCGAGGCTGCTCGCGGATGTCATCTCCGTCACATGCGCGATCTGACCGAGCCGCCGCTCGAGCGGAGCGGCGACGCTGGTCGCCATGATTTCCGCTCCGGCGCCGGGAAGCTGCGCCGAGACCATGATGGTCGGAAAATCGACTTGCGGCAGCGGCGCGACGGGCAGATTCAGAAAGGCGAGCGCGCCCGCCAGCACGATCCCGATCGTGACGAGGGTCGTGCCGATCGGACGCGCGACGAAGTGGGCCGAAAACCTCATCCCGAGATCTCGTCGACGGCGATCGACGCGCGCGAACGCCTGGGGGAGAGCCGCGCCTCGAGGCGATCCAGATAGAGATAGATCACCGGCGTGGTGAAGAGCGTCATCGCCTGGCTGAGCAACAGCCCGCCGATGATCGCGACGCCGAGCGGGCGACGCAATTCGAAGCCGACGCCCGTATCGAGCATCAATGGCAGAGCGCCGAGGATCGCCGCCATCGTCGTCATCAGAATCGGCCGAAACCTCAGCAGGCAGGCGTCGAAGATCGCCTCTTCGGCGGAAAGGCCGCGCGAGCGCCGCGCCTCGACGGCGAAATCGACGACCATGATGGCGTTCTTCTTCACGATGCCGATCAACAGCACGAGCCCGATGACCGCGATGAGATCGAGTTCGCCGCCGGTCGCCGCCATAGCGAGCAAGGCCCCGAGGCCCGCGGAGGGGAGAGTCGAGAGGATCGTGATGGGGTGGATGAAGCTCTCATAGAGGACGCCGAGCACGATATAGATCGTGACGACCGCTGCGAGAACGAGAAGGATCTCCTTGGTCGTCGAGGCGCGGAAGGCGCCGGCCGCGCCTTGGAAATCAGCGACGAAGCTCGCGGGAAGGCCGATGTCCCGCTCGCTCCGCTCGATCGCCTCGATCGCGGCGCCGAGCGACGATCCGGGAGCGACATCGAAGTAGACCATCGCCGCCGGCAGCTGCCCGAGATGATGAATGGCCAGAGGACTGCGACGCTGCTCGATGCGCACGAGCGCAGAAAGCGGCGTTTGTCCGTTGGACGTCGACACCGAGGACGGCAGATAGAGCGAGGAGAGGACCTCCAGCGTTCGCGGCAGGGCGGGATCGATTTCGAGAATGACGCGATATTGCGCAGCTTGCGTGTAGATCGTCGTGATGATGCGCTGACCGAATGCGTCATAGAGCATATTGTCGATGGTCGCAGGCGTGACGCCATAGCGCGACGCAGTCTCTCGATCGATGACGAGGTTCACCGCGAGCCCTTGCTGTCGCGCGTCGCTCGCGACGCCGGTCAATTCAGGCGCCTGCTCGAGACGCTGCAGCAGGCGCGGCGTCCAGACCGCGAGCTCGTCGGGATTGGCGCTCTGCAAAATGAAATGATATCGGGCGCGGCCGCCCGCGGCGGCGTCGACGGTCAGCTCCTGCACCGGCTGCATGTCGAGCGAGACGCCCGGGATATGCGCGACCTCCGCCTGCAATCGTCGGATCACCTCGCCGGCGCCGACGCGTCGTCGATCGGGCGGCGCGAGAACGATCAGAAATCGACCCGTGTCGGGTGTCGCATTGGCGCCGTCGACGCCGATGAAGGAGCTCACGCTGGCGACCGCCGGATCGCGCAGGATCGCGTCGGCGAGGCGGGTCTGCAGCAGGGCCATAGCGGCGTGAGAGACGCCCGGCGAAGCGACCGAGACCGCCTCGATCAAGCCCGTGTCCTGCATCGGGAAAAAGCCCTTGGGGATCGCCGCGGCGGCCGCGATCGTCGCGGCGATCGTCAGCAATGTCGCCGCCAAGGCGAGCGGCTGGCGCCGCAGCACGATCTCCAAAGCGCGCGAATAGGTCGCGACGATCGTGGCGAAGACACGCTCGGCTTCGAGGTCGAGCCGATGGCGAAGCCCGGCCGGACGGCGGCGCAGCAGCCGGGCGCAGAGCATCGGCACGAGCGTGAGCGACACGATCGCCGATATGACGATGGTGACGGCGAGGGTGACGGCGAATTCATGGAAGAGGCGGCCGACCACGCCATCCATGAACAGCAGCGGAATGAGCGCGGCGATCAAGGAGAGGGTGAGCGAGACGATGGTGAAGCCGATCTCGCGCGAGCCTCGAAGCGCCGCGCGCAATGGGCGCTCGCCGGATTCGATATAGCGGGTGATGTTCTCGATCACCACGATCGCGTCGTCGACCACGAAGCCGGTCGAGATCGTGAGCGCCATCAGTGACAGATTGTCGAGGCTGAAGCCGAGGAGATGCATGGCGGCGAAGGCGCCGACGACGGACAAGGGCACGGAGAGGCCGGGAATGATCGTCGCCGGCAGATTGCGCAGAAACAGGAAGATCACCAGAATGACGAGCGCCACCGCGAGAGCGAGCTCGAGCTCGACCTCCGCGAGCGAGGCGCGAATGGTCGTCGTGCGGTCGCTGAGAATTCGAACGTCGATCGCGCTCGGCAGTCCGGCTTCGAGCGTCGGCAGCAGGCTCCTGATCGCTTCGACGACCGCGATGACATTCGCTCCCGGCTGGCGCTGAATATTGAGAATGATGGCGGGCGTTCGATCAGCCCATGCGGCGAGCTTGTCGTTCTCCGGCCCGAGGACCACATGCGCCACATCGTGGAGCCGCACCGGCCGGCCGTCTCGATAGGCGATGACGAGATTACGGAAATCCTCGAGCTCGGTGAGCTGATCATTGGCGTTGATCGTCGAGGCGCGCATCGGCCCGTCGAAGCTGCCTTTGGGACCATTGACATTGGCGTTCGCGATCGTCGTGCGAAGATCGTCGATGTTGAGCCGATAGCCGGCGAGCGTGCGGGGATCGAATTGGATGCGCACGGCGGGCCGCTGCGAGCCGCTGACGCCGACGAGCCCGACGCCCGCGACCTGCGAGATTTTTTGCGCGAGCCGCGTCTCGGCCAGATTCGCCAGCTCCGTGAGCGGGCGTGTCTGCGAGGTGATCGCGAGCGTCATGATCGGCGCGTCGCCGGGGTTGAATTTGGCGTAGATCGGCGGCGTCGGCAGTCCGGACGGCAGCAGATTGCTGGCCGCGTCGATCGCCGCCTGCACCTCCTGCTCGGCGACGTCGAGATAGAGCTTCTCGCTGAACTGCAGACTGATCACCGAGGCTCCGGCGGAGCTCGTCGACGTCATCTGGCCGAGCCCGGGCATTTGGCCCAATTGCCGCTCCAGCGGCGCCGTCACCGCCGAGGTCATCACCTCCGGGCTGGCCCCCGGGAAGAAGGTCTGAACCTGAATGGTCGGATAGTCCACATTCGGCAGCGCCGACAGCGGCAGCAGGCCATAGGCGACGACGCCGGCGAGCGTCAGAGCGACCATCAGCAGCGAGGTGGCGATCGGTCGATATATGAATATTCGCGATGGATTCATCGAAACGACTCGAGGTGGGTGATGCGGCGCGCCGAGCTCTATGACGCCGGCTTCTGCCTGTTCGCCGGAACAGGCTCGGGAATCGAGACGATGGCGCCTTCGCGCAAATTATCCGCGCCTTCGGTGACGACGCGCTCTTTCGCCTTCAGCCCCGCTTCGACGACGATGCGGCCATCGCCCGAGGGACCGAGCGTCACGCGCCGCATACCGACCTTGTCGCCCGGCCCGATCACGAACACGAAAGGATTCTGAGCTTCGCCTTGAACGGCGGCGCGAGGAATGGTGACGGCGTCGCGCAGCGTCTCCACGACGAGATCGATATTGACGAACTGATTGGGGTAGAGCTTCTCATCGTCATTGGCGAAGCGCGCGCGCAATTTCACAGTGCCGGTGGAGGAGTCGATCTGATTGTCGATGGCGAACAGCTCCCCTTTGGCGATCTCGACGACATGACCATGATCGAAGGCCGCGACGCCGAGCTTCGCCCCGGCGCGAAAGCGCTGCAAGACCGGCTGCAGCCGGCTTTCGGGAACGATGAACACGACAGTGATCGGATTGAGCTGCGTCACCACCGCGACGCCGTTCTGGTCATTGGGACCGACGAAATTTCCCGGATCGACCTGCCGCAGACCGGCGCGGCCGTCGATCAGCGACGTGATCCGACAATAGGCGACATTGAGCCGCGCGGCGTCGACGGTCGCCTCGTCGATCGCCACCATGCCCTTATATTGCGAGACGAGGGATTCCTGCGTGTCGATCTGCTGCGTCGAGACGGCATATTTCACCCTGCTGCTCACCGAGCGATATCTTTGCAGATCCCGCTCGGCGTTGCGCAGAATGGCGAGATCGCGCTGCAGCTGCGCCTCGTTCTGTGCGAGCGCGAGCCGATAGGGGCGTGGATCGACCTGCGCCAGCAGATCGCCGGCCTTCACCATTTGCCCTTCGACGAAATTCACCTCCAGCAATTGTCCCGATATTTGCGACTTGACGATCGAGGTGGCGAGCGGAACGACCGTGCCGATACCCGTCAGAACGACGGGAAAATCCTCGACGCGCGCATCCTCGGCGGCGACCGGCGTCGCAGGTCGGCGCGCCCCGGGCTGAGCGGTTTGCGTCGCCTGGGGAAAGAACCCCGGGAAAAAACGCCATAGCGCCGCGCCGATCAGCAAGGTCGCCAATGCGAGCGCCGCGGCCGGTCGGTAGCCGTTCGTGAGGCGGTTCCTTTCCCCGCCGGGACGAATTCGGCCGACGGCGGTCATAAAGAGGCCCACTCGACGCATCTTCGAGCTCCGTATCCAAAGGCGCCAATCATGCATCCTATCGGCGATGCGCTTCCATATCGACCCCATTATGAGAATGTAGCGATCGTTCGACGCGCTTTCCGAGGCGCCTCACGGGCGCGTCGCAGACTTCGTATCGCTCGATTGCATCGTCCGCTCCCCGGTCGGATCGCCGTTCGAGAGCTTCGCGCGCCATCTCGCCAGAAATTCGCGTTGATTGGGCAAAAGATCCGGGCTTTCGGCGAGGCGATCGCACGCGTCGAGGATCACGGCGATGTCGTGCGTCCCGTCTCGCTTGAAGCATGTCTGCCAGCTCAACAGCTGTCGCATGACGCCTTCGCCGGACCCGTGCGCGCCTGTCGATCGGCCGTCCGATGGATCGCCTGCGGCGGCGGCGGTCGCGACGAGAATAGATATCAGCGTCGCGGCATGACGCGCAGCGTCCGCGCGAGGGGATCTCGCGCCGCTCACGCCGCCGATCCTCCGGCGCTTCGTAATTCGCAAGGACATGGTTGCTCCTTTGTGGCGATCGACGAAAGCCGTCGTCGATGGAGGAAAATCACGCGCCATCTCGATCCGGCTCATCGAGAGACGCGACTATGCAGATGTTCGACCGCTCGCGTGAGATGCCTGTTCACGGTTCGAACCGTCACCCCCAATCGTCGGGCGGTTTCGGATTGGTCCAGGTCTTCGACCCAATAGAGGAGAAAGGCCTCTCGGCACGTCGGCGACAAATCTTCGAGATGCGCGCAGAGCTGACGAAGCTCGACATAGCTTTCGATCGACGATTCCGGCTCTTGGGCCGGCTCGGCGCTCGGCGGTCCGACCGCTGCGTCACTTGCATGGCGCGAGCGGACTTGCGCCATACGGATGGTGTCGATCGTCAGATTCGCGGCGATGTGGAAGAGATAGGCCTTCTGGTATGAAATGGATGCGACGCGGCCCTCCTGCAGCGCGCGCACATAGGCCTCCTGAACAATGTCCTCAGCCTCATGTGGTCCGACGCGCCGACGGGCGAAAGCTCGCAATTCTCCCGCATGAGCGCGATAAAGACGTTCGAGGGCCTCATTCAACGAGAGCATAACGATCTTCTCCGCGCTGGATAAACGGATACGGCGGAAGCGAGAGCGACGCAGGGGATGAAAGACCACCGCCAGTCGTGCGACTGCGCCATGGCGTGACTCCTCGAAAAGGCCGACGTCGTTTGTCGACGTCTCGGCTTTGAGAACGGCTATTCGAATGGGCCGCGACGCGGACGCCCGCCATTGCTCCGGTCTCGTCACGCTTCGACGTTGAGCGAAACGGGCGGTCGGAGCCGATCAGCGATCACATTCGAGAATGTCTGGAGAAACGCGCTTCAAGAATGAGCAGGAGGGGCCCGCGCATGGCAATAGGATGACCTAGGCGACGCGGTCGCTCGCGCTTCTGTGCCGACCCATCGGATCGAGACGGATGGTCGTCCTCGACACCGTTCCGGCGCACTCGAGATCGCGAGATGGCGGCATAGGCATGTCGTGCAGGCCGCGGCGCAGCAGAAGGCGGAATCGTCGCGCTCCGCAGGAGCCGTGTCGCTCGACGCATAGCGAGAGCATCGGATCTCCGGCTGCGCATTCGCGACATGGCCGATCACGGCCAGAGGCGTGAGCCATTGCAGCAACAACCAGAGCGATGCGACAAGGCCGACCGCGCCACGAACGGCTCTCCATTCTGCCTGGCCTCGAGACATGAGCGCCCCTCAAATTGCACGACCCCGAGACATCGGCGTCGCCGGCTCCGCCGATCCAGAGTCTCGGCGGCAGCCGGTTCGATAATTATCTTGGCGTGGTCCGCGCCGCGCTCTCTGCATGCGGACCACGCTCTGTTTGCCCGGACCGTCGGCGGACGACGATGTCGGCCACTGCGCGAGAGAAACCGGAGCGCCGGATGGACGCGTTACTTCTCGGCCGCCTGCGTTTTCCACGGATCGTAGAAGCGTGGCGAAGCGAGCAGCGTCTCGTCGGTGAGCGTTTTCAGAAAAGCGAGCAGATCGGCCTTTTCCTGCGCAGAGAGGTCGATCTTCACGATGAGCCCGCTCTTCAGCGGGCTCATGGCGCCGTCGCCGGCGTGCGGCCCCGTCTCGATCTTGCGCCCGCCGCGCGAATAAATGTCGATCACTTCCTCCAATGTCGCGACGCTCCCGTCATGCATATAGGGGCCGGTCACCGCTATGTTGCGCAGGCTCGGCGCGCGGAACTTGCCCATGTCGTCGGGATCGCCGGTGATGTCGAAGAGCCCGCGATTGGGCGGCGGGTAGGCGCCCTTCCCGTCTATGTCGTAGAGTCCCGTGTTGTGAAACGGCGTTTCCGGATCGCGCGTCTTGGCGTGCTGGAATTGATCGTCGAGATCGACGCTGCCGTGGCAGTGATGGCACTCGGCCTTCTCGCCGAAATAGAGATCATGCCCGCGCTGCTCCTGCTCGGTGAATTTGATCTCGCCTTGCAGATATCGATCGTAGCGGCTGTCGAAAGAGATCACGCCGCGCTCGAAGGCCGAGATCGCAGCGATGATCGTCTCGAAGCTGATCGGCTCGGCGGACTTCTCCGGAAAAGCCTCCGCGAACCATCTGCGATAATCGGCGTCGGCGCGGAACCGCGCGACGATCTCGGCCTTGTTCGCGTCATTGACGCCCATTTCGATCGGCGCATCGCCATAGAGGGGATTCTCCATCTGCCGCTCCAGCGTCACCAGCGCCGGATTGGCCCAGGTGAGCGTCGCGCGCCATCCGGAATTCACGATCGACGGCGCATTGCGTGGCGTCTTGTCTCCGGTCGAGCCGACGCCGACCACGCGTCCGTCGGTGAAGGCGCGCTCCTGCAGATGGCAGGAGGCGCAGGAGATGATTCCATTGCCGGAGAGGCGCTTGTCGAAGAACAAGCGCCGTCCGAGCTGAAATTTATCCTCGGACATCGGATTATCCGCGGGCACGCGCGGCGGCGGAATATATTTGGGAAGGTCCCAGCCCCAGGAGGAGGCCGCCGCCTGTCCGCCGGCAGCCGCCGGCCCCGAGGCCAGAGCCGCGGCGAGCGCAAGAATCGCGGCCCGACTCATTGCTTACCGCCTCCGAGATCGGCGGTCTTGGCCGGACCGATCTTGAACACGGGCGAGACTCCAGGCCTAGTCTGCTTGCCCGCGTCATTGGCGCCGGGCGCGCTCTCTGCGAGATTGAGGCCGAGCGCCTCGAAGATCGCGGGACATTCGGGATCGTCCAGCGCGCTCATGCAGCCGACGGCGCCGCCCTTGTCGGCGGTGATGTCGGACTTCTCGAGCAGGCGCGTGAAGTCGAATTCGACGCGCTGCTTCTTCGGGTCGAAGCGATCGAAGGCGACCGTGAACCGGTTCTCATGCGCGCAGGAGACGATCTCCCCGGTCGCCGGATTGCCCTTGCAGCCGGTCGAGCCGATATGGACCATCCAGCTTCGCGTCTTCGAGCCGTCGGCCTTCAGCACCGGCGACGGCGGATCGACCTCCAGGGTCACGAAGCGCCGGCCGGCCTGCCAGTTCCAGGCCATGCCGACGACATCGAGCGGCGGCGCCGCGGTCTCGACATTCGAATGATTGATCGAGACCGGCTTGCCGTCGACGATCGTCTCGACCGGCGCGCCGACCGAAAATTCGAGCCCGATATGAGCGCCCGCGGGCGCTTCTCCGATGATCGTCGTGTTCTTCGCCGGATTGCCCTCGGTGCAGGGGGCGTTGCCGCCGCGCGCGTCCTTGAAGTCGAGCAGAGCGACATCGCCATATTGCCAGTCGTTCTGCGCCAAAGCGATCGGCGTGCGCTTGCCTTTGGCGTCGATCAGCTTGACGCCATAAACGTAAAAGCGCGCCTCATGGAGCTTGGAGGTCAGATGGCCGGCGCCGAGCTCGGCGAGCGGCGCGCCGCACCCGACCTGCTTTCCATCGGCCGTGATGGCGAAGGAAATCGAGACGGCCTGCGTCTTTCCGCCCGCCGCCTGCGCGGCCTCCGTCGCGACGAACAATAGTCCGGCCGCCGCCCAGATGCTCATATGTCGCAATGTCCGCATATCTCGATTCCTCCGCCAAAATGGAATGCCCGGGAGAGCGACGTTTCTGTCTCGGCGCGTGAGCAGCCCCTCTCCCGGCGCTCGCTCAGAACTCCACCCGCAGCGATCCGAGGAAGGTGCGCGGCGGCCCGGTCATGATCGTGGACCGGCCGCTCGCCGAGGGATAATAGACCGTGTCGGTGATGTTTTTCACATTCAGCTGTGCAGTGACGGTGAAGTCCTCGATCTTCGTCGTATAGGCGATCATGCCGTTGAGCAGCGCATAGCTCGGTAGGACGAAGCTGTTCGCCGTGTCGCCGAGCTGATCCGAACTCGCCGAAACGCCGGCGCCGAGGCTCAGGCCCTTGAACGCGTCATCGGCGTCATATTTGATCCATAGATTCCCATAATTGCGCGGGCTGCCCGGCAATATGCTGCCCGCAACCGCGAGCTGCCGCGCATAGGCGGTGTTGGGATCCGTCGCCGTGCCGACGACGGTTCGCACATCGTCATGCGTATAATTGGCGATGACGCTCCAATTGTCGTCGATCTGACCCGTCAAATCGATCTCGACGCCCTGACTCCTCGCCTTTCCGATCAGAAGCCGGTTCGCCGCATTCGCGGGGTCCGTCACAGGGACGTTGGTCTTGGTGATATCGAAATAAGCGATCGTCAGCAGCAGACGCTTATCGAGGAGCTCGGCCTTGAGGCCGCCCTCATATTGCTCGCCTCTCTGCGGCGCCAAGGTTCGACCCTGCGTGTCGAGTTGATTGGCGCCGAGCGACTGCGTGAAATTTCCATAGAGCGACAACCAGGGCAGCGGCTGAAAGAGCAGGCCGACGCGCGGGCTGAAGCCGCTGTCGTAGCTCGTTTGATAGGTCGCGTTCGCGAGCGCGGCGGATGTCTTGTCACGGTTGGCGCTGGTTTCGGCCCAGTCATACCTCCCGCCGAGCAGAACATGCACTTTGTCGTCCCAGAAGGAGATCATGTCCTGGCCGTAGACGCCGGTCCATTTCTGCCCCGTCATGTTATATTGCTGCGCGGCGTTGAGATTCACGGACCGCCAATAATTCGGATTATAGATATCGACTGCGCCCGCGAAAATCGACGCTCCGCCGTAGAGCGGTGCAAAGAAATTGAAATAGTCGAAACCAACGAGGATCGAGTGCTCGAGCGGACCGGTGGAAAACTTGCCTTTCACATCGAGATTGGTCGAAAAATTCTTGTCGGTGCCGCCGGGATTGTAGGTGAGAAAGAGGTTCATCAAGCCCGTCGCCTCGTTCAGAGCGAGCGGGAAGCCATTCTCGGTCTGAGTCCCGGTGTTGGAATAGCTCAACCGGTTGGTCACGCTCCAGCCCGGCAGGACATCGTAGGTCCAGTCATAGGCGATGCGCTTCTTGTCCATATTATTGGGCATGCGCGCCGTGATGAAGGCCGGCGAGAGATAGCGGCTGCGCGGAATATTGGCCGGGCCGCCGCCGACGGCCGGATAGATCGGATAATCATCGACCCAGATGCGATTGTCATATTCGAAATCGATGTTCATCCGGAACTGCTCGATCGGATGCAGCGTGATCGTCGGCGCGAGGAAGACATTGCGATCGTTGACGAGGTCGCGATAGGAGTCGGTGCGAAAGAATTCGCCGTTGAATCGATAGAGGATCGATTTGTCGGTCGTCACCGGACCGGTCGCGTCCACCGTGGTTCGCGTCAGCCCATAGGAGCCGAGTTGCTGCTCTACGGAATAATAGGGCGTCTCCAGCGGTCGCTTGACCACCATATTGACGATGCCTCCCGGCTCCATGCGGCCGAAGAGCATGGCCGCGGGTCCTTTCAGCACGTCGATCGACTGCAGATTGGTCGTATCGAGGTGGCGATAACGCTGTTCCATCAAGCCGTTTCTATAAGTCGGGGCGAGGAAGCCGCGAACATTGACGACATTGTCGAAGAAGTTCGGCGTGAGGGTGACGCCGCTGACATTCGAGATGAGCGCGTCCCGGATCGTGATCGCCTGCTTGTCGTCCATCGTCTGGCGCGTCACGCTCTGCACGGAGATCGGCGTCTGCATCAGCGGCGTGTCGGTCTTCAACGTCATCGGCGCCGATGACGCCGGCCGATAGCCCGTATATCTGTCGCCCGGCCCCTGCGGCCCGGCATGCGCGTCCTGACGCTGCTTCGTCTCCGCGCCGACATCGATCGTCGGCAGCGCGGTCGCGCCGGACGCGGCGTCGTTCATCGTTCCACGATCGTTCTGCGCGAGCAGGATCGACACTGTGTCGCCCCTGGCCGAGAATCGCCAGGATAGCCCGGTGCCCCGCAGCAACCGATCGAGACCCTCGCGAACCGAGAAATCTCCATCCAGTCCGATCGTCCGCAGCCGGCTCGTCACTGCGGAATCATAGAGAACCTGAAGGCCGTTCAACTCCGCGAAAGAATTGAGCGCGCTGGGGAGAGGGCCGGAGGGAATGCGATAGCTCTGCACGAGGCCGGCGCGCTCCTGCGGCGAAATGGCGGCCTGGGCCGGCGAGTCGGAGACTCCCGCGCCGAGCGCCATAAACGCCATCGCCAACATCGATCCCATATTGCCTTCGCCGCTTCCGAATTTGGTGCGAATGTTCCGACCCGCCATTGTGTCGCCTCTGCCGCCGCGGGACGAAATTTCGTCCCTTCTGCCGCTCCTCACGCAGCAAGCGACGAAAAAGGAGGTCGAGACGGAATTTTTTTTCCGCACCGCCGTCGATTCATTCGTAGATAATCGTGAGATAGCGTGTGATATGCGTCGCATGAAGGCCGAGAGAGGTCTCGATCTCGTCCAGCGCGGCGATCGGATCCACGACGTTGAACACGCCCGTGACGCGGCGCGCCCGCAGCGCCGGGTCGACGAAATAGACGAACCCGCGATGATAGCGTCCGAGCGCGCGCACGACGTCGCCCAGCGGCCTGTCCTCGAACACCAGCCTCCCCCGCCGCCAAGCGGTCGCGCGATCGACATTGGCGGGCTGAGCCGGCTTGACCGCTTCGCGCGCGCCATAGGCGCTCTGCTCGCCCTCCTCGACGATCACCTCGCCGCCGCCGCTCGCTACGCGCACGCTATGGCTGGTCACTGTCACATGGGCCCTGCCATTCTCGACGGCGACGTCGAAGGAGGTCCCGAGAGCGGTGGTCGTTCCGCCGGCCGCCTCGACGACGAAGGGCCGCGAAGCGTCGGGCGCGACCTCGAACCAGGCTTCGCCCTCGAGCAGCGTAACCCGCCGCTGCGTCTCAGTGTAGCTCAGAGCCACGGCGCTGCGGGCGTCGAGCTCGATGCGAGAGCCGTCGGAGAGGGTCGCCTGCCGCGTCTCGCCCGGGCCGGTGAGGAGATCGGACCAAAGCCGCAGCGAGATGTCGTCATAGAGAAAGACCGCGAGCGCCGCGGCGCTCACCGCCGCCGCCAGCCTGCGCCGCCGGCGCCTCGACTTGCGCTGCGGGCCGGCGCCCGGCCAGCGCGACGTCATGAAGTCGCCGAGCGCCGCGAGCTTCGCATAGGCGTCCCGATGCGCCTCGTCCTCGGCGAGCCAGGCCTCGAACGCCGACCGCTCCTTCTTGGTGAGCCGTCCACCGGTCTGCTTCAGCCACCAGTCGATCGCGGCCTCGCGGACGCCGTGCGGAGCGGCGGATTTTTTCTCGGTCATGACGTGATCCGTCGCGGCGCTGCGCGTTCGGCCGCGACGAAAGGCGACCCTCTCAGCATATCACGCGCGAGCGCGCGGAAAGGGAGGTCCGCCGGCAAAAAACTATTCCACCGCCGCCCAGCAGCGCGCCATGGCCAGCCGCATGTGCTTTTGCGCCATATTCCGAGATATGCCGAGACGCACGGCGATCTCGCCGAGATCGCGCCCCTCGGTCATGAAGAGCAGGAAGACTTCACGGCAACGGGGCGGCAGGCCG
Source organism: Methylosinus sp. Sm6 (assembly GCF_019802345.1). GTDB lineage: Bacteria > Pseudomonadota > Alphaproteobacteria > Rhizobiales > Beijerinckiaceae > Methylosinus. The sequence continues at coordinate 15,694 of NZ_JAINDZ010000057.1, forward strand.
TCGACCGCCTCGCATAGCAGGCGCCATTTTTCTTCCGCCTCGAGTCGCGCGTCCGGCCGATGGTCCGTCGAAGCAGCGAGATCGAGTTCCGCTTCGGCATCGATGACTCTCGCCTCCGTCCGGCGCCGACGCGCATGGTCGCGTGTGAGATTGACGGCGATACGCTTCAGCAGAGACTGCGGATCATCGACGGTGTCGAACTGTCCGTGCCGCAGCACGCGCACGAAGGTATCCTGCAGCAGGTCCGACGCGTCTTCGCGCCCCACCTTCCGCGACAAATAAGCGAACAGTTCGCGTCGACCGTTACTGAAAAGTCGATCGACGAATCGTGATTTCTCATTTGACATTGGCGTTGCCCGGCAACGGCCTGTGCGCCCGGCGCGGGAGCCGGGAACGGCATGGGGTGGCGTGGATGAGCGCCGCGCGGTCGAGACGGCGCGATGTCGAGGCCGGGGGAGGGGAACGGCGTGCGAGCGGCCGTGCCGTTCACGCGGACAGAGGCGGCGCGCGCGACGACCAGGGCGGCGAGGGATCCGGGCCGCGCTCACCCTCCTCGACGGCGAGGCCGATGATATCCGCTTCGTCGGGCTCGGGCCGAAGGAAGACGAACGGCCTGAAGAGGTCCGGCGGTGACGCCACGGCCGCGCCCAGGAGGCAGCAGTGCGGATGGTGGGGACAGGCGGGAGACGGGGCCTCGTCGTGATGAGAGGCCGCGACGCAATCGACCTCGAGGAGGCCCGTCGAACCGTGCAGTCCGCCCTGCGCCAAAGGTCCGGCGACGACGAGCGCCAGGACGACCGCCTGCAGCATCGACAGCAAGCCGACGATGCCTACGACGAACGCCGACATGGGAACGGTTCTGTGGTCCCGCAAACGCGCCATGTCGAACAATCCCGCGCACACCGATCGAGCGGTAGCGAACCGTTGATCGAGCACGGCTCCGTTCCTAGAACGCGCTATCCGCGCTAGTCAAGCGTCGAGATTGTCGAGGCAGGGCTTCGAATCCAGGTTAACAACTTCCGTGCAACCGCGTCATGCCCGCGCTTGTCGCACGGCTGTCCGGCACAAAAATTGGTTGTACAAGCGCATGACAT
>NZ_JAINDZ010000058.1 GCF_019802345.1 Methylosinus sp. Sm6
CATTGCCTGACGCTGTGACAGTCGAGACGCGCGTCACGCGCATCATCGTCGAAGGGCGCGTTCAGAATGTCGGCTATCGCGTCTTCGTCGCGCGCGAGGCGGGACGGCTGCATCTTTCCGGCTGGGTGCGCAATCGCAGCGACGGTTCGGTGGAGACGGTGGTCGCCGGGCCGGAAACGACGGTCGCGGAGTTCCTCGCGCTCGCCGCGCGGGGACCGGCCACCGCCCATATCGACGCCGTCCGCATCGAGGATGCCGGCGCGCATGCGGTGAGCGAAGGCGGCGGCGAGCACGGATTCGTCGCTGCGCCGGCGGTCTGAAATTTCATTCTTCGCCCAGCGTCGCCGCGCGGACCGACGATGAGGGCGCATCCTGTCCCGGGCCCGAGTCCGGGACGATCTGCTCCGCAGAAAAGAGAGACTGTTCATGCCAAAATCGACCGCCCGGATTTTCGCTGGCCTCGGCGTTTGGGCTCTCGCCTTCGCCGGCGCTGCGCAAGCGGCTTCGCTGCAGGAGTCGGCGACGTTGCTGTCGGCCGGCAAGATCAAGTCCCTGGAGTTTTCCGGCGCCGGTCATTGGCGCCAGTTCGGCCAAGCGCCCGTCCCCGGCGGCGACTGGCCGAAGTTCGACGTCTCCGCCTATAACGCCGCGATCGACTTCGACAAGGCGGGCGAACGCGTTCAGCTCACGCGCAGCCAGACGCCGGACGGACGCGCGCGGCCCGCGCCGGTAGAGCAGAAGCTCGAATGGAGCGTGCTCGGCGATACGGCCTGGAACGTCGCGCCGCCGCAGGGCGCCGCGCCCGGAGCCACGCCTGTCGCAACCGCCGCTCCGGCTGCGGTCGAAGAGCGCATCGCCGACATATGGACGACGCCGCAAGGTTTTTTGCGAGCCGCGCTGGCCAATGGCGCCAAGTCCGAAGCCGCCGGCGCCAATGTCGAAGTCTCCTTCGCGCTCGGCAATCATCGTTATGTCGGGACCATCGGCGCCGATAATCATGTTGCATCGATCCGCACCTGGATCGACTCAGCCGTTCTCGGCGACACGCTGCTGGAGACGACCTTCTCCGACTATAAGGATTTCGGCGGGCTGCATTTCCCGACGCAGATCCATCGCAGCGCCGGCGGCCATGAGGTTCTGCATATCGTCGTCGCCGCAGCCAAGGCCGATGGCGCCGTCGACATCGCCATTCCTGCAGGCCTTCCGCCGGCGCCGCCGGTCACGGTCGCGTCGGAGAAGATCGCGGACGGCGTCTATTATCTGACCGGCGGCACGCATCACAGCGTCGCCGTGGAGGAGAAAGACCATGTCGTGCTGATCGAGGCGCCGCTCAACGAGGAGCGCTCGCTGGCCGTGATCCGGAAGCTCGGCGAGCTCCTCCCCGGCAAGCCGATCAAATATGTCGTCAACAGCCATGTGCATTTCGATCATTCGGGCGGGCTGCGCACCTTCGTCGACGCCGGCGCGACCATCGTGACGCAGACCATCAGCAAGGCGTTCTACGAGCAAGCCTGGGCGCTCCCGCACACGCTGCGTCCCGATCGGCTCGCGGCGTCGAAGAAGGCTGCGAAGTTCGAAAGCTATGAGCACAAGCATGTGCTCGGGGAAGGCGATCACAACATCGAAGTGCATCATATCGCCGGCAGCGGCCATTCCGACGATCTCGCCCTCGTCTATCTGCCCAAGGAGAAATTGGTGATCGAGGCCGACGCCTATACGCCCGCGGCCGTGGGCGCGCCGGCGCCGAAGACGCCCAACCCGTTCTCGGTCAATCTCTACGAGACGATTCAGAAGCTCGGGCTCGATGTGGAGCGGATCGCCGGCCTGCACGGCCGCGTGGCGAGCCTCGACGAGTTGCGCACGGCGATCGGCCGCCAGACAGCGGCGAAATAGCATATCGAACGACCTGCCGCGCAAAGCGCGGCAGGTCGTTCGCCATAGGCCCGCCGCCCGAAGACGCGCCGTTTCAGGCATAATAGGGCGAATGGATCGCCTTGCTCGCTTGCGCGACGACGTCGCCGTCATAGAGCCGCACGGTCAGCGAGCCCCCCAATTGCTGCGCCGCCTCGGCGAGATAGCCGACCGCATAGGCTTTGGCGTTATCGAGCGAGTCGAATTCGTAGAAGCCGCCGATCGTGTCGGTGTTGATTCCCGCGAGCCAGGTCTTGCTCTTCAGTCCCGGGTTCTTCTTCATCGCCGTGTCGATCTCCTCCCAAGGGATTTTGTCGAACGGAATCGAGACCTGAATCTCGGCATAGAGAAATACCTTCTTCACGCTCATCTGTCCCTCCGCCACTGGGGCCGGGCCATCGCCCACGCCCCGCAATAAACTACATAACCCTACTCATCTAACAACACAAATTGCGGAATGATGTGCATATCAATGGCAGTCATTTGAAAAAACAGCAATAATCTGGCCACTGATTTTTATAACTTGACCTAGTTGATATGATAATGCAGTCTCCGACGGAACCCAGAAGGGAAGCGTCAGTGACGGCCAGCTACTATTCACAGGCCCTGCACGGGCCATATGAAACCCGCGATCTCGGCGACTTCGAGCTCGAGAGCGGGGACAAGATTCGCGGCCTGAAGCTCGCCTACGCCACATTCGGAAAATTATCGGCGCGGCGCGACAACGCCATCCTGTTCCCGAGCTGGTATTCCGGCACGTCGAAGATCCTCGAGCGCGCCTATGTCGGCGCCGGACGCGCGCTCGATCCCGACAAATATTTCATCATGCTCGTCAACCAGATCGGCGCCGGCCTTTCGTCCTCGCCGAGCAATTCCGCGCCGCCCTTCGACGCCGCGCGCTTTCCGCGCATCACGATCGCCGACGACGTGCGCGCGCAGCATCGTCTGGTGACGGAAGCATTCGGCGTGGAGCGACTCGCGCTCGTCCTCGGCGGCTCGATGGGCGCGCAGCAGACCTATGAATGGGCGGCGCGCTTCCCCGAAGCGGTGCGACGCGCGGCGCCGATCGCGGGTCTCGCGCGCGCCACGACGCACAACAGGCTGCTGATGTCGACCTTCATCGATGCGATCATTTCCGATCCCGCCTTCGATGGCGGCTGGTATGAGCGCGCAGCGCTGGTTCATCGCGGACTGCGCCGCCACGCCCGCATTTTCGCCGCATCCGGATTTTCACCCGCTCTGTTCAACACCCGCGGATGGAGCGAGCTCGGATTCTCGACGCCCGACGATTTCGTCACCGGCTTCGTCGAGGACCATTTCCTTCCGCAGGACCCCAATAATCTCGTCCTGCTTTTGTCCAAATGGCGTGACGCCGACGCCTCGCGTCTGGCGAAGGGCGATCTCGCGCAGGCGCTGGGCCGCATCAGCGCGAAGACCTTCGTCATCGCCATAGAGGAGGACGGCTTCTTTCCGCTCGCCGACATCGAGGCGGAGCAGAAGCTGATCGCCGGCAGCGAGCTGCGGCGCGTCTCCTCGCCCTGGGGACATCTCGCTCTGTTCGGAACCGACCCTGGCTACAACGCCGCCATCGACCGTCATCTCGCGGAGCTGCTCGCGAGCTGAGCCGTCCAACCATCCATCCGCAACCGAGGAGAACGTCATGTCGACCACCACAACGAGCGACACGGTTCCCGCCGATCGTCCGCCGATCGATCCCTATCCGCTGAGCCCCTATGTCGCCTGGGCGGGAAACCGCAACCGCGATCCGATCCTCTCCGTGTTCAAGGAGATCTTTCCAAAGAGCGGCAATGTGCTGGAGCTCGCCAGCGGCGCCGGCAACCACATCAATTACTTCGCGCCGCATTTTTCGGCGCTGAGCTTTCAGCCGTCGGACTATGACGCGGACGTGTTCGAGACGATCGAGCAGAAGCGCGCCGAGGCGGGCAACGGCAATGTCGCCGATCCGGTCCGGATCGATCTCACCGATCCGGCGACCTGGCCCGATCCGAAGGATCAGCTCTATGACGCGATCTTCGTCGTCAATTTGTTCCAGGTCGCGCCGGTCGCCATCGCCGACGGCATCGCGCAAGTCGCCGCGCGCGTGCTGACCGAGGACGGCTTCCTCGCCATCTACGGCCCGTTCAAGGTCGACGGCAGATATACGACGCCGTCCAACGAATCCTTCGACAAGGAGATTCTCGCCGCCAATGTCGCCGAATGGGGATTGAAGGATGTGAAGGACCTAGAGAAGGCGGCCGCGGTCCATGGGATTGCGCTGAAGAAGATTCTCGATCTGCCGGCCAATAATTTCATCCTCGTCTTCGGCCGCGCCTGAGCGGCCGACGGCCCGCCCGACCCTCCCCCGCCGCGTTCCCCTCCCGCGCAGCGGGGGAGGCGAAGGATGCGGCGTTCGACCAGTCGATATGCAAGGCCCTCGCTTCGTGTCGCTATTGCTTTCGCCCGGTCTTGCCAAAGCAAATCGCCAGCCGATTTGCCGGCGAGACCCGCGCGCCTCCCTGCCGCTCATTCGGATGATCGAAATGAAAACCACAACGCTGGCGACTCTGACGCTCGCGCTTCATTTTTGCGCTGCCGCCGTGAGCGCGCAGACGGTTGCAAAGGCCGAAGCGCCGGGCTGGCCGAAGGACCCGCAGGCGCCGGCCGGCGCGCCCAACATCGTGCTCGTGCTGCTCGACGATGTCGGCTTCGGCGCGACCGCGACCTTCGGCGGCGCGACGGCGACGCCGGAGCTCGACAAGCTCGCGCGCTCCGGCCTGCGCTACAACGCCTTTCATGTGAGCGCGCTGTGCTCGCCGACGCGCGCCGCTCTGCTCAGCGGCCGCACCGATCATCAGGTCGGCTTCGGCACGGTGGCGGATATCGCGGCGCCCTACCCCGGATATAACGCCCATTGGCCGAAGAGCGCCGCCTCCATCGCCCGCGTGCTGCGCGACAATGGCTACAGCACCGCGGCCTTCGGCAAATGGCACAACACGCCCTATGAGGAGATTTCTCCGGACGGGCCGTTCGAGCGCTGGCCGACGGGGCTCGGCTTCGACTATTTCTACGGCTTCCTCGCCGGCTATGATAGCCAATGGTCGCCGCGGCTCTATCGCGGGACCGTTCCGGCCGATCCGCCGAAATCGGCGGAGCAGGGCTATCATCTGACCAGCGATCTCGTCGACGACGCCGTTCATTGGCTGCGGCGCCACGAGGCGATCGCGCCGCAAAAGCCTTTCTTCCTCTATTTCGCGCCGGGCGCGACGCATTGGCCGCATCATGTTCCAAAAGACTACATAGCCAAATATCGCGGCAAGTTCGATCAGGGCTGGGACCGTTTGCGCGAGGAGACGTTTGCGCGGCAGAAAGCGCTCGGCGTCATTCCCGCCGACGCCGAGCTGACGCCGCGTCCCGCGGAGCTGCCGGCTTGGGAGCAGCTGACGCCCGAGCAGCGCGCGCTCTATGCGCGGCAGATGGAAGTCTATTCGGCCTTTCTCGAGCACACGGACCATGAAGTCGGACGTCTCCTCGAGACTTTGCGCGCCGATGGACTCGCCGACGACACGCTCGTCCTCTATATCGCCGGCGACAATGGCGGCAGCGGCGAAGGCGGGCTCGACGGCCGCGATCTCATCAATGCGGATGGCTCCATTCCGTCGGCGCAAGAGCGGCTGAAGCAGGCGGAGCGCTTCGGCGAGGAGCGCTTCGACAATCATTACGCCTCGGCCTGGGCCTGGAGCAGCAGCACGCCCTTTCAATGGATGAAACAGGCGGCCTCGCATCTCGGCGGCTCGCGCGATCCGCTGATCGTCTCCTGGCCCGCGCGCATCGCCGACAAGGGCGGACTGCGCACGCAGTTCCAACATATCACCGACATCGCGCCGACCATTTATGAGGCCGCCGGCGTGACACTCCCCGAGAGCGTCGACGGCGTGCGACAAATTCCGCTCGAAGGCGCGAGCTTCGTGAAGAGCTTCGTCGACGCCGCCGCGCCGAGCTCGCATCCGCGCCAGGTATTCGAGACCGTCGGCAATCGCGGCGTCTACGCGGATGGCTGGTGGGCGGGCGCGCGTCATGAGCCGCCGTGGAGGCTTCAGCGCGCCGCCGCGCCGCTGGGCCAGCATCCTTGGGAACTCTACGACCTCGCCCATGATTTTTCCCAAGCGCATGATCTTGCCGCGCAGCGGCCGGAAAAGCTCGCCGAACTCATCGCTCTGTTCGAACAGGAGGCGAAGCGCACGCAGATCTATCCGATCCTTCCCGAGCGCACGCCGCTGCCTTCGCCTGCCGATGGACGCGACGTCTTCGTCTATCGCCCCGGAGCCGACGACATACCGTCGCGCATCGGACCGAAAATTTCGGGGCGCGCGCACAGGATCGTCGTCGATCTCGTCGTTCCGAAGGGCGGCGCCGACGGCGTCCTGCTGGCCGACGGCGGCGATTACGGCGGCTTCACGCTCTATGTGAAGGATGGCCTGCTGCAATATGACGCCAATTCCTTCGGCGCGATCACCGGGCATGTCGCATCACAGGCGCGCCTGCCGAGCGGCAAGCTGCGCGTCGCCTTCGAATTCACGCCGGCGCCGAACGAGGCGCCGCGAGGGCCGCAGGGCTTCTTCGCGCGAGGACCCTTCGCGGGCGCCGGCAAGCTTTTCATCGGCGAGACGCTCGCGGGCGAAGGCCGGATCGACAATCTCGTGCTTTCCTATAATGAGACGCTCGACCTCGGACGCGACGACGGCGCGCCGGTGAGCCCGGCCTATGCCTCGCCCTTCCCTTATGCCGGCGAGATCGAATCGGCGCGCGTGGAGCTTCGTTGATCGCGATTTGGCTGCGCGTTCTGCTGCTCTGGCTCTGCGTCGCGGGTGCGGCGGCGCAGACGCCGCCCGACGATGTCGCTCGCCATGTCGGAAGCGGCGTCTGCGCCGACTGTCACCTCGCGCAAACGAACGCATGGCGGACGTCGCATCACGCGCGCTCCATGCAGGAGGCGACCCCGGCGTCCGTGCTCGGCGATTTCAACGACGTGGCCTTTACCGAGAATGGAGCGACCACGCGCTTCTTTCGTCGCGGCGACGCCTTCATCATCGAGACGAGCGGACCGGCCGGGCAAGCGCGCGAGGAGCGCGTGCGCTTCACCTTCGGCGTCGCGCCGCTGCAACAATATCTCGTCGAGGCGCCGGGCGGGCGTCTGCAGGCCTTCGGCGTCGCCTGGGATTCGCGGCCGAAAGAAAAAGGCGGCCAGCGATGGTTCGGCCTTTATCCGAAAGAGACGATCGGCTGGGGCGATCCGCTGCATTGGAGCGGCCGCAATCAGAATTGGAACTTCATGTGCGCCGATTGCCATTCGACCGGCCTGCGCAAGAATTATGATCTCGCGACCGATTCCTATCGCACGACATGGACCGATGTGAATGTCGCTTGCGAAGCCTGTCATGGTCCGGGCTCGGCGCATGTCACCTGGGCGCGCAGCGGCGCGCGCGCGGGCGCCGACAAGGGCTTCGCCGCATCGGCGAGCGACGATCGCTCGGAACTCTGCTTCCCCTGCCATTCGCGGCGTCGCGTGCTGTCCGAGACGCCCACGCCGAAGCGCCGCTTTCTCGACGATTATGCTCCGGCATTGCTCGACAAAGGTCTTTTTCGCGCCGACGGGCAGATCGAGGACGAGGTGTTCGAATACGCCTCTTTCCTGCAGAGCCGCATGCATCGCGCCGGCGTCGCCTGCGTCGATTGCCACGAGCCGCATGGCGGCGCGCTGCGGGAGCAAGGCAATGCGCTCTGCGCGCGCTGCCATGAGCCTGCGCGCTTCGACGCATCCAGCCATCACCATCACGCGGCGGGAACGCGCGAAGGGCAGTGCGTGGCCTGCCACATGCCGAGCCGCATCTATATGCAGGTTCACGAGCGGCATGATCACGGCTTCCGCATTCCGCGGCCCGATCTCGCGCCGCTCGGCGTTCCCAACGCCTGCAATAATTGTCATGCCGACAAGCCTGCATCCTGGGCGGCGGAGGCCATGCGCGGCTGGGGGAGCCGGCGCATCGGACAAGCAAGCGGCGCGAAAGCCATCGCACTCGGCCGGAGCGCCGCGCCCGGCGCAGCGGAGGCGCTCGCCGCGCTCGCCGGCGACGGCGGCGAATCCGCGATCATGCGGGCGACGGCGCTGTCGCTGCTCGCGCGTGCGCCCGGCCAGACGGCGTTGCGCGCGATCCGCGACGCCATCGGCTCCTCCGACGCTCTTCTGCGCCTCGGCGCGATCCGCGCGCTCGAGCCTTATGACACAGCGACGCGCCGGCTCGCCACGCCGCTCCTTGCCGATCCGGCAGCGGCGACGCGTCTCGAAGCCGCGCGGCTGCTCGCCGCCGCGGGCGTCTCGGCCGACGAATGGGTCGCCGCGGAGCTCGTCTCGGCGGAGCGGCCGGAAGCGCATCTCGACATCGGCGCGCTGCGCGCCGAGCAGGGTCGGCCGCAGGAGGCCATCGCCGCTTTCGAGACGGCGCTGCGGCTCGATCCGAAATTCACCCCGGCGCGGCTCGATCTCGCCGATCTGCTCCGCAGCCAGGGGCGCGACGCCGAGGCCGAGGCGCCCTTGCGCGAGGCCGTGCGGCTCGATCCCGCCGACGCCGCGGCGCATTACGCCCTCGCCCTCTGGCTGCTGCGCCAAAGCCGCGAGATGGAGGCGCGCAGCGAGCTCGCCCGCGCCGTCACGCTCGCACCCGATGATCCGACGATCGCGCGCGCCTATCGTCTGGCGACGCGGCCGCGGTGAGCGAGCGCCCCTTCCATCAAGCCTACAGGTTTGGTAGAAAAGCGTGAGCGAAGGGCGATCGAGAGGCTAAGGGACATGACGAGTTTGATCGTGAACGGGCGCGCCGTCGAGATCGACGTCGAGCCCGACACGCCATTGCTCTGGGCGATCCGCGAGCAGATCGGCCTCACCGGCACGAAATATGGCTGCGGCATCGGCCAATGCGGCGCCTGCACGGTTCATATCGACGGAGTCGCGGTCCGCTCCTGCAGCGTGCCCGCGGCCGATGTCGCCGGCAAGGCGATCACCACCATCGAAGGCCTTGCCGAAAACGGCGCGCAACATCGCCTGCAGCGCGCCTGGATCGATCATGACGTTCCGCAATGCGGCTATTGCCAGAGCGGCATGCTGATGGCGGCAGCGGCGCTGCTCGCCGAAAAGCCGCATCCGACCGACCAGGACATTGACGAGGCGATCTCCAACATTTGTCGATGCGGAAGTTTTCAACAAGCGCGCGAGGCGATCCACGCCGCGGCGAAAGCGTGAGGAGAATGAAGATGGGCGAGTCTTTCTCTCTTCACCGGCGCGGCTTCATCATCGGCGGCGCCTCGCTCGGCGCCGGCCTCGCGCTCGGTCTCGATATTCCCGGCGGCCCGAAGGGCGCGCTCGCCGCGGACGGCGCGCCGGAGGTCAACGCCTGGGTCGTCATCGAGCCGGACGATCGCGTCATCATCCGCATCGCCCGCTCGGAGATGGGCCAGGGCTCGCTCACCGGCCTCGCCCAGCTCGTCGCCGAGGAGCTGGAATGCGACTGGGCGAAGGTGACGACCGAATATCCGACGCCCGGCCAGAGCGCCGCGCGCAACAGAATATGGGGCGATTTTTCGACCGGCGGCAGCCGCGGCATTCGCGGCTCTCAGGATTATGTGCGCAAAGGCGGCGCGATCGCGCGCCAATTGCTGATCCAGGCCGCAGCGAACCAATGGGGCGTTCCGGCGCAGGACTGCCGGGCGGAAAAGGGGATCATCTCGCATGCGGCGTCGGGCCGCTCGATCAGCTTCGGCAAGGTCGCCGCCGTCGCGGCAAAGCTGACGCCGCCGGCCGATGTCGCGCTGAAGGACCCGAAAGACTGGAAGATCGCCGGCAAGGGCGTGGCGCGTCTCGACACGGCCGACAAGACCAATGGCAAGATGGTCTATGGCATAGACGTGAAGCTGCCGGGCCTGCTCAGCGCCGCGATCAAGGATTGCCCGACCTTCGGCGGCCGTCTGAAGAGTTTCGACAAGAAGGCGATCGCTACGATGCCCGGCGTCGTCGACGCTGTGCGCGTCGGCGACACGGCTGTCGCCGTCGTCGCCGACAGCTGGTGGCGCGCCAAAAAGGCGCTCGACGCTCTGCCGATCGTCTGGGACGACGGACCGAACGCGAACGCTTCCAGCGCGGCGACCGCCGCATGGCTCGCGCAAGGGCTCGAGGATTCGCAGCCCGCGGCAGTCGGCAACAGCAATGGCGACGCCAAGGCGGCGATCGCCGGCGCGGCGAAGGTGATCGAGGCCGTCTACAGCTATCCGCACCAGAATCATGCGGCGATGGAGCCGCTGAACGCGACCGCGCTCTATACGCCCGAGCGATGCGAGGTCTGGACTGGAACGCAGAATGGCGAGGCCGCTTTCGCCGCCGTCGTCGCAGCCTCCGGCCTGCCGGCGGCAAAATGCGAGGTTCACAAAATGATGCTCGGCGGCGGCTTCGGCCGGCGCGGCTTCACCGATTATGTGACGCAGGCGGTGCAGCTCGCCAAGCAATTCCCGGGACGTCCGGTGAAGCTGCTGTGGTCGCGCGAGGAGGACATGGCGCATGGGAAATATCATCCCGTGACGCAATGCCGCCTCGTCGGCGCATTGGACGCGGACAATAAGCTCGTCGGTCTGCGCATTCGCTTGTCGGGACAGTCGATCCTCGCCAGCGTGCGGCCCGAGGCGGTGAAGAATGGTCTCGATCCGGCGGCGCTGCAGGGGCTCGTCGCGACCGGCGACGCGCAGCTCGGCTATGACATTCCCAATCTTCTCGTCGAGCATGCGATGCGCAATCCGCCTGTGCCGCCGGGCTTTTGGCGCGGCGTCAACATCAATCACAATGCGCTCTACCTCGAGAGCTTCATCGACGAGCTGGCGCATGCCGCCGGCGCCGATCCCCTCGCCTTCCGCCGTGGCTTGATGACGCGCCATCCAAAGCAGCTCGCCGTTCTCGACGCCGTCGCCGAGCGCGTCGGCTGGAGCAAGCCGGCGCCATCAGGCGTGCATCGCGGCCTCGCTTCCTTCATGGGCTATGGCAGCTATGTGGCGGCGGCGGCGGAGATCTCCGTCGAAAGCGCTGGACGAATCAAGATTCATCGCATCGTCGCGGCGAGCGATCCGGGCTATGCGGTCAACCCCGCGCAGATCGAGCGTCAGGTCTCCGGCTCTTTCGTCTATGGGCTGTCGGCGCTGTTCCTCGGCGCGATCACGGTGAAGAACGGCCGCGCCGAGCAGACCAATTTCGACACTTATGATTCGATGCGCATCAAGGACATGCCCAAGGTCGAGACGATTGTCATGCCGAGCGGCGGCTTTTGGGGTGGCGTCGGCGAGCCGACCATCTGCGTCGCGGCGCCGGCGGTGCTCAACGCTTATTTCGCCGCCACCGGCAAGCGCATTCGCGACGTTCCGCTTCAGAAGCTCGACGTCGGCTTCGCCTGATCCGCGCGCAACCCTTCGAGATCGCGCTTCGTATCCACATCGGCGAGAATCACAGTCTCGTCGATGGCGAGCTCGACGACATGATCGAGCCCTCGCAGCAGACGCCGCGCGCCCTCGTCTCCGCGCAATTCCGCGAGCCGTGGAAAGATCGCGCGGCCGAGCAGGACAGGATTGCCGCGTTGTCCCTCGTGAACCGGGATCACCGCAGAGGCGCCGGTCGTCTCGAATGCGTCGATGAGACGATCGAGAATAGGCGACTCGATCGTCGGCATGTCGCCGAGCAGCACGATCACGCCATCCGCCTCGCGCGCCTCGGCGAGCCCCGTTTGCAGAGACGAGGCCATGCCGCTTCGATGCCGGGCGTTATGCGCGAAAGTCACTGGAAGATCGCCGAGCGCAGCGGCGATGCGCGCATGGTCCCAGCCCGTCACGACGATGGTCTTGGTCGCTCGCGAGCCGAGCGCGGCGTCGACGGCGCGGCGGATCAGCGGCCGCCCGCCGAAATCCTCGAGCAGCTTGTTCGCGCCCTGCTCGTCGAAGCGCGCGCCGCGCCCTGCTGCGAGCACGATCGCCGCGATCACCCGACGTCCTTCACGGCGGCGCTGCTGCGCAAAGGCTTGCGCTTGCGCGCGAGAATCATCTCCGCGAGGATCGACACTGCGATCTCCGCCGGGCCGAGCGCCCCGATGTCCAGCCCGACCGGTGCGCGGATGCGCGTCAGCGCGTCGCGCGAGACACCGCTCGCGGCGAGGCGCTCGACGCGGCGCGCATGAGTGGCGCGCGAGCCCAACGCGCCGACGTAGAAACATTCGGACACGAGCGCTGCGCGCAGCGCGGGATCGTCGATCTTCGGGTCATGTGTGAGGACGACGATCGCGGTGGATGGGTCGAGACCGATCTCGGCGAGCGCCTCCTGCGGCCAGCGCGGATCGAGACGCGTATCGGGGAATCGTTCGGCGGTCGCATAGGCGCCGCGCGGATCGACGATGATCGTCTCGAAGCCGGCGATGCGCGCCATGGGCGCGAGCGATTGCGCGACATGCACGGCGCCGATGAGCACGAGCCGCGGCGCCGGCTCGCGCCGTTCGATGAGCCATCGCTGCGCCTCATGCGTGACGACGCCGCTCCAGCCGGAAAAAGCTGCGAGCGGATCGCCCACCCCGATGAAGCGCGCGACGCCGCCATCGAGCGGCGTGGCGATTGCATGCGCGCGCCGCTCCGCGCTCATGCGCAAGGAGACATCGAGCAGCCCGGCGGCCGCGTCGTCGAGCTTTCGCACGAGCACGCAGATGCGCCCGCCGCAGGAGAGGCCGACGCGCCAGGCAGTCTCGTCCGCGACGCCGAATTGGAGACGCTGTGCGACGCCGTCGGCGATCACGTCGAGCGCTGCGACGATGACGTCATTCTCGACGCAGCCTGCGGAAACAGAGCCGACAAATGCGCCCGTCTCATCGACCGCGAGATGCGCGCCGACCGGCCGCGGCGCCGAGCCGAAGGTCTCGATCACAGTAGCGATGGCGACGTGATGGCCCGAGCGTCGCCAGAGCTGCGCCTGCAGCAATATCTCTGTATCTTCCGTGGCCATTCGAATTCCCGTCAGCGACGATCCGGAGCCTCGGCGCCCTCGCTCGTCGACGCCGACTGGCGCGTCAGCGCCAACTTCATAGCGGCGTCCAGCGCGGCCTCTGAAGGGACCTCTAGATCGGGTCGAACGCCGACGCCGTCCCAATCGGTCTTCGTGACGGGATTTTCCGTCCGCCCGTTCGGCGCGACGAGGAACAAATCCGGCTCGATCGCAATCACTGCGTCGGGTTCGGTCGCATGGGCGCCGCCTTTCGTCTTGGCGCCGATGATCGTCGCGCGTCTCAAAGCTTGCAGATGATATGCGAAGCCCTCGCCGGCGGAGAAGGTCTCCGGGCCGACGAGGATGTAGACCGGCTTATCGAGATAATGGTCGGGAGTCTGGCTGGTCCAGAACTCCTCGGTCCTGAAGCTCGACGTTCCCTTGTTGCGCCAGACCGCGTTGGCGAGATGAATCGATCGCGAGGGATCGAGCAGGAAGCTGCTCAGATAGGCGACCGATCGAGGATGACCGCCTCTGTTGCCGCGAATGTCGAAGATCAGCGCGTTCGTGTCGGCGACGAGACGCATGGCGTTGTTCGCCACATCGCGGAATATCTCCGGGGACGCAAATCTGCTGAAACGAATATAGCCGATGTTTCCCTCGAAGCGTTCAACCCGCTCGAATCCGGCGTCATTGGGCCGAGGCGACGCGGCTTGCCCCGGCGGTCGCAAATTGCGAACGACAAATATGTGCTGGTCGTTCGTGAATGACCGAAGGTCGGCGGTGATGCGTCGAATGAATTCATCCCGATCGACAAGATCGTCATAGGCCTTCGCCGCGAGGGCTTGTTCGAGCGCTGTGGCCGCGCAGTCGCCCTTGTCCGGATAAATATATGCCGACCGAAAACCCGTGGCGATCTCGCTCACCGTCCGACGAATCGCGAGGCGATCCGATTGCGACGCAGCCGTGGGCGCCGTGTCGGCGCTCGCGGGCCACGCGAGAATCGTTGCGAACGCCCACAGCATGCGAGCCTCGAGGAAAAGCGATCGAATGGGTTTCATTGGATGCTCCACGTCACACGCATCGAACGTTTCTTTCGGAGCCGCCGACGAGCCGGTCGTTCGGCTTGCCGTCGCCCTTCTCGCCGTGGCAGGCGACGCGATTATCCGCCGCCGGCTCGAGGATGCGCGTGGAGGCTCGTCTTCGCCCCATCTCATCCGTCTCGACAAAACGCCGTCTCGTCCGCCCCGTGGCAAGACCGTGTAGACAGTGCGTGCAACTGAATAATCCGATCTAAACTCTACACGCTAACTAGATATATCCTGCGCGAGGCCGAGTTGACAAGCGCGAAAGACGCGGCGCGCTCTCGTGCGACGGCGCCCTATCGTTCAACGCGACGTTTCATTTTTTGGAGAAGTTTTCGCTCTTGGATTTTTCGCTCTTGGCCTTCTCGAAGAAGGTCGAATCGAACAAGCCGTCGACGCTCGTCGCCTTGTCGACCACGCCGAGCGTGACCTGACAAGCGAGCAAGGCCTTCGTCGACTCGGTGATCGCCCGGGGATCGACGACGAAATGGACTGCCGGCGACCAGCGTCTGCACCTCTCGCGGGTGCTTCTCGAGAAAATCTGCGGCGACCGTGCTCGGCGGCCCGGAAACAGTTCAGAGCCGCCCGCCAGCAGGACGATTTCGGGGTTCGCCCTCTGCACGGCCAGAGGTAACGAAAAGGTGTTCTGGTACGCATACGGGGACAAAGCCTGAACGTCAGGCGGCGCTTGTCGCGTAGCCCTTAATTCGGCTCTGCTTCACTCTCGGTGCAAATTGGCTGTTTGTTGCAGTTTAGCTTGAGATGTCGCATCATTTCAGAATGAAAAGCATCAACTCGCTGGGCTCCTGCGCCAAATTTGCAGGTTCTAACCGTCGAGCGCCTGGAGGCGGAATGGGCGGTCTCGCTGAGCGCCGACGCGCACGCAATATGTCCAGCCTGCGGAGGTCAGCACAAGGTTTGTGATTTTTTTACGGCGAGTTGGACAAACCAAGAACTCGAGCTTCCGCTTCCGAGACGGGCGCGCTTTTCGGCATGAGCGCGTCGTAGAGCGCGGTCTTGCCGATCTTCAAAATCGTGTCGCGGCCTCCCTCACCGTCAGCTTGAGGGCTTTCGCGCGGATGATTTTTTCAGCGGTGTTTCGACCGCCGCGCCGGCCTCGAGACGCCGCGGCGGAGAGGCCGGCGCGAGTGCGCTCGCGAACGAGGTCGCGCTCGAACTCGGCCAGGGCGCCGAACCGGTGAAAGACGAGACGGCCGCCGGGCGTCGTGGTGTCGACCGCCTCCGTCAACGACTGCAATTCGGCACCCGCTATCTCCAGCCGGTTCACCGTTTCGATGAGGTGCGGAAGCGAACGCGCCAGGCGGTCGAGCTTCCAGATGACGAGAACGTCGCCCTTACGCAGAAAGGCGAGGGCTTGCGCCCAGGCCTTGGCGATCCGCCTTCACGCCTTGAAGCTCTTCCTCGAAAATCCGGTCACAGCCCGCGGCGCGCAGCGCGTCGAGTTGAAGCGCGAGTTCCTGCTCGGCCGTCGAAACTCGTGCATAACCGATCCCATCGACATTCACCGGGCTTGTCCGCTTTCTCGTCCGGCAATCATCTTCTCCGATTTGCCATTGTCGAGCCGGCGCAAGGCGCCCCCGTCGTTGTGACGCTTCACCTCCAGCGCTGGCAGTGTCCAAACGAAGCCTACGAACTAGGACGTTTGCCACGCAGCCTGAGGTCGCGGCGCCTCGAGTGCGCCGCACCGAACGGGCCGCCGAAATCATTTATCTTTTCGGCCATGGCGTCGGCGGGCGTCCGGGAGAGCGCTTGATCATGCGCGAGGGCGAGCAGGCCGACCATGGTTTTGCAGGCCGCCTTCTCTCCGGTCTCGGCGAGCAGGGCTTCGAAAGCGCGCGCATAGGCGCGCCGAGGAAAAGCTGGTCGCGATGGACGAGATTGAGCAGCGCCATAGGCTTTCGGCGTAGAGAATGAATGACATGCATAATCAAATCCGAGAGCCCCCTGCGGCCCGGCGGATGTTCCTGGCGGAAAATCACTTGCTGCTCCGAACCATGGAAGGCGCGCCAGTTCCGAATGCGCCGCTCCAGAGAGCTGGCCTCGCCTATTTGGACAGCGCCCCGCGAAAATAAGGTGAATTCCTGCCGGGGTTTGCCGAACGCGGGGCTTTCGCGATTTTGTCGCGGCGTCGGGAGGGCGTAGCCCGACCAGAGGTGTGCCAGGCATGGGCATCGAATTGGAGGTGAAAGTCCTTCGTGGGGCGAGTTGGTAGCAACCACGAGCCG
>NZ_JAINDZ010000059.1 GCF_019802345.1 Methylosinus sp. Sm6
TAGGTCTCGACAGAGCCGTCGCGCTCGGTCCCCGAGAACTCGACCTCCGGCACGCGGCCCTTGCGGCCGACGCGCGTCGAGGGAACAGTGAACGCCTCGGCCAGCGGATATTCCGTCCATTTGAAAGACTCGCCGCCGACCTCGACGCGCGGCATGACCTGATCGGCGATGAGCGCGACATCAGGATTGCTGTAGCCGATGGCGATTCCGGTCAGCACCGGATTGACGACGAAGGGGCGCGACGGGGCCATGATGTCCTCTTTGGATTAGGGCGATCAGCCCGCGATGACGGAATGGGCGACGAGATAGGGGATGATGTCGCCGTCGACGCCGGGCGCGAGCGCGACGCCGAAGACATGCTTTGTCGCGGCGGCGGAGAGCGTAGCGGCGACGGCCTTGCCGTTGGCGTCGCTGGTGAGCTTGTCGCCCGCCGCGATATTGCCGCCGGCGATCGCCTCGCTCTCGCCGGAGATCGCGACATCGACCATCTGTCCGGCCGCCGCCGCGCCGAGATCGGCCGCGCCGGCGATCTTGTCCGTCGCCGCCGTCGCCGGCGCCACCTGGCCGGCGACGGCGGTGAACTTCACCAGCTGCTTGGCCGCGATGGCGGCCGAAGCCACAAAGCTCTTATGCACTGCATTCGCCGCGCCCATGGATGTCTCCTCCTCGATCGCGGCGCGTCAGGCGTCGGCGAAATGCTTGTCTTGCAGGATGCCCACTGCGGCGAGGAAGTCCGGCGCCTCGCCGTCCTTCACCATCTTGGTCGCCTTGGCGGAGAGCTGCGCCGGCGTCAGCCTCTCGTCGGCGCCGCCTTCCGGCGCCGCCTTCTTGTCGAGCCCCGAGGCCGGCAGCGCGACGACCTTGGCGGCGAGCAGCTTGGAGACGGATTCGAAGCCGGCGTCGCTCGCACAGAGCGAGACGTAATGATCCTTTTCCGCGGGGAGGATTTTCTTGTCCTTCAACGCGCCTTCGATCAGCGCGTCGACCTTCGCTTTGCGCGCGTCCGCCTCGATCGTCGCGAGCTTGGTCGTCGCGATCGAGAGCTGCGAGACGGTCTCGTCATGCACCTTCTTCGGAACATAGTCCGCTTTAAGCGCGGCGAGGCACGAAGCCTCGCTGGCGTCGGCGGCGAGGCCGAGCGCGGCGGCGATCTCTTTCATGGACGGCGGCTCCTGGTGGTCGGAATGAGCGGAGGCGAGCGCCGGCTGATTGCCGAGCGCCGGCGCGGTGACGAGCGCGACGGACCTGATCCAGGTCGCGGCGCCATTGCTGGTGTGGAAGAAATCCGGCGAGACGAAGCGGTAGGACCGCGCTGCGAGCAGCGCCTTGCCTTCGTCGAGCCAGTCGACCTTGCCCTGCAGCGCGCCGCCCTCGACGCGCATCTGCGTGATCCAGCCGACGGCCGGCGCGGCCTTGCCGTCCCTGGCGGCGATGGCCGTCGCATGATTGACGTCGATCGGAATGACGACGCCGTCCTTCTCGAACCGCGCCATCAGCGCGCTCGCGTCGACCTTGAACTTTCGCCGGTCGCGCGTCTCGACATCGCCGAGCGACGGAAAGATGGTGATCCACTCCGGCGCTTCGCCGGGCAGGGCGAAGGCGAGCGCATGGAAGCAGAAATCCGGGGCTTGCGGAGCGGTCGTCATGATGCGCAAAATCGCGCATCGGCCAGGGCGATTGCATGGTGAAACCTTTCACCTCCGCCGCGTCGACGCAGCACGACGCAGCCGGCCCGGCCCCCTCCTTTCAGGATCGATTTTGAACGGGATTAAAAATCCTTGAGCGCGTTTTTCGAGCGCGACCGAGGGAATGTCGCGGCGAGGGTGCAAAGCGCGTCCTGGGCCGTTTTTGGCCGATATTGAATTGATCGCGCGTAAGCGCTAAATTCGGCCCGTGACGGTGCACTTGCCCGCCGGCCGCTCGAGGCCGCGGAGGGATGGCGTCCTCCCCGTCACTCCCCATGCTTCTTGATCACTCGCTCCGCCTCGGCGGCATTGGTGCGGAACAGCGTCGCGATCCGCATGAAGCCGTTGGCGCTGCGCGAGAGCACCAGCTTCCACCATGCGCCATCCTTCTCCGACAGGATGGTTCGCCGGTTCGGCAGCTTGCCTTCGTCGACGACGACGCCGTCGTCGATGATCTCCTGCGCGAGCCCGAAGGCCGCCGCGTCGACTGCTGCATGCTTGGCGATCTTGCGCCGCATCGTCTCGTTGGAGACGGTGACGAGAGTGGACTTGGCTTTCCACTGCTCCGCCAGCCGGCCGGCGACGGCGATCGGCAGGTCGATCCGCTCGCCCTCGAGGCCGAGCAGGATCTGCGGCGCCGGCGAGTCGATCAGCTCGGCGATCCGCGCGCGCGCCGCCGTCTCGCCCGCCGCGTCCAATTGCTTCGCGACATTGTCGACCAGCGTGCGCGCGCGGGAGAGCCCTGGATTGGTGCCCCAGCCTGGGTCGATGCCGACCGGCACATGCATCACCTCGCCTGTGCGTCGATTGACGAAGGGCGTCGTCTCGATCGTCGGCGGGTCGAGCGAATAGCCCTCCTTGCCCTTCAGCTGCTCATATTCGTATCGCGTGATTTGCCGCACGGCGCATTTACAGTGCCATCCGTTGGGCGGAAAATGCGTCGACCAGAAGGCATGGTCGACCGGCAGGATGAAGCCGGCCCAAACGAGATGCTGCGGACGCGGCTCCGCGCTCGATGTCCGTACATAGAGAAGATAGGGCAGGCCCTTCTTGGTGCGCTGGATGCGCTCCCACTGACCCGCTGCGCGCGCCGAGCGCACATTGGACCAGAAGATCGTCTCGAGCCGCCGCGGCCGCGAGAAGTCGACGAGCTTCGAATCCCATTTGCCGGTCGGATCGTCGACCCTGCGCGGGCCGAGCCAGCCGAGCTTCTGCAGCTCGGGGAGCAGACCCTGCCTCCATGTCTCGAAGCCCTGGCCGCTCTCGATCGCCTTTTGAATGCTGCTCTTGAAGAGCCCGAGCAGCTCGGCGTCCACCGCCTTGGCGACCGTGAATGCATAGGCGTGCTCCTGGCCCCAGACATCGAGCCAAGAGAAGGCGGGCTGCAGCCCCTTGTCGCTGAAATAGCGGATGACCTCGGGCGGGGTCGAGAAGCCGCGCTCGACGGGCTTCATGTCAATCCTTCAGATCGCCGAGGCCGCGCGAGATCGCCGTCGCCCTGGCGAGTCGGTCGAGCAGCGGGCCCGTGTCGATCTTCGCCGTCTCGAGATTGGCGAGCGCCTCCTCGAATGTCGTCGCTTCGCCGACGGCCGCGAGCAGTCCGGCGAGCAGAGGATCGACGATCTCCTGATAATCGGAGAGCGCCTCGTCGACGAGCTCGTCCGTCTCGTCGATCGCCGTGACGGCGGTGGGATCGTCGGCGGCGAGCCGGGCGAAGGAACGTGGAGCGGCGCCGCACATCGGGCAGCCGCAGCCGGCGCCGAGCTGGGCGCGGTGTGGCGCACGCTTCGGATCGACCGGCGCCGGTTCGGGCGCAGCCGGCGCGCCGAGCAGCTCCTCATCCGCCTCGGGCTCGGGGATCGATGCTTTCCGGCGGACGAACTTCTGGCCGACCTTGAGCCCCTTTCCGACCGCCTTCTCGAGAAAGTCGCCGAGCGCCACGAGGTCCTCATTCTCGGCCAGCTCCATCTCGACGCTCGGATAGACCTCCTGCGGTCCGAAATTCATGGCGACCGCATAGCGGATGAGATCGCGATTGATCGTCTTCATGTGCTGCCGCGCGTCGAAGCGCACGATGTCCATGCGGACATTCTCCTGCACCTTCGCCTGCGCGAGCGACCCGCCGCTCTTGGAGACCTCGGCCGTCATTGTCTGGCCGAGGATCATGAGCGAGATTTTGGCGTCGAGATAGTCGATGAAATTTCCGAAGACGGCCTCGCCGCGATTGCCGTTCGTCTCCTGGAAGTCGATCTCCATGCCGGCCGGAATGATCGCCGCCGCGTCATTGGCGATCGAGCGCACGGCGCGCAGCAGCGTCGCCTTGTCGGCGTCGGTCGCCGCCGGATGATATTTGCCGATGCGGAACGGAATCCCATAGATTTCGCAGAACGCCGCCCAATCCTGCAAGGTGAACGTCTGGAACACGAACGCCCAGGCGGCCGGGCGAGCGAGGCCTCGGCGGATCGGAAGGCCCGTGCGCAGCAAGGGCTCGTGCTTCAGAAAATACGGCGGCGCGACCTTCGGCCCCGGCTGCCCGGAGTCCGCGAGCAGGCACAGATCGCTGAGCGCCACCTCGTCGTAACGAAAATATCGGGCGTCGCGATGCTGATATCGCACCGGTCGCAAGGCGCCCTGCTGATACTCCCACACGGGCTCCACGACGGAATAGCCCTTGCCGACTCCGTCCTGGAGCATGGCGGCGACATCGATATATTCGGGGTCGTTGATCAGGGTCTCGACGAAATCGACCGCCTTCGCGTTGACGCCCTTCGGCGCCGAGACCGATGTCGTCACGCCGTCGAGCGCCAGGCGTCGAGTGTTCAGCTGCGAGCCATAGTGCCAGTAGCGCTCCTCCATGTCGACCGCGAGCGTCAGATAGGCCTTGGCGAGGCCCATGTTCGCGCTCCTCATGATCTCGCCGAGCTTGCCGGGCGTGAGCCCGGAAGCCTCCGAATAATAGATCAGGGCGCGGGGACCATAGCGCTCCGGCGCGGCGGTCTGGCCCTCGAGCAACGGAACCTGCACGGGCTCGCCATCGGGCCCGAGGATGGAGGAGCGGCGCGTCTCTACCATATGGCCCTCTCAGAACCCTGCGCCTCGGGAAAGAGCCAGTCCGCGACGCCGCCGTCCGTCGCCTCGCTCGCCGGCTGATAGCCATATTCGACCGGGCCGAGCTGGCTCGCGTGCCACATCAGCGCGCCGGCGATCGCCGTGTCGCCGTGCCGCTCGAGGCCGTCGAGTCCTTTGAAACGCATGTCGTCCGGCACCTTGATCACGCCGCCCACATAGGCGAGCGATTGATGGTCCTTCAGCACATCCTCGTCACGCGGCAGCACGATCGTCTTGTCGGCGAAGGCCTCGATGTAGGGCGGCATATTGACGCGATACCACTCGCTCGAGAATTTGACCTCGATCGCCCGCTCGCCCCAGCGCTGCACGGCTTTTTCGGC
The DNA here is from genome assembly GCF_019802345.1 of Methylosinus sp. Sm6. Classification (GTDB taxonomy): domain Bacteria; phylum Pseudomonadota; class Alphaproteobacteria; order Rhizobiales; family Beijerinckiaceae; genus Methylosinus. The sequence continues at coordinate 5,135 of NZ_JAINDZ010000059.1, forward strand.
CAGATAGGCGCCGTTGCCCGTGGCGTCGAGCGCGGCGCCCGAGAAGCGAGGCAAATGATCGCCGATGAAATACAGCACGTCGCGCTGTGTATCGAACGGCACATTATGCATCTCGAGAATGAGTTGCATGCGCCGGGTCAAAATGGCGTCGGTATTGCCGACGACGACGACAGACCCGTCGCCGGAACGCGCGAAATCCTGGCCGAGATAATGCGGCCGCTTCGGATCGAGCCGTTCGAGGATCGGCAGCAGCTGCTCTCGGCAGAACGTCGCCGCCTCGGCCTTGCGAACATGCTCGGGATAATTTTTGAACTCGTCCGGCAGCGACCAGCGCACGATCGGAGCGCCCGTCTCCATGCAGGCCTCGATCTGCACGCGGGTGAGCGCCGCGCCCTCGGCCTCGGCTGGGATCGCGTCCAGCTCCTGATGCATCGCCGCGGTGCGCGAGCCATAGGGAGCGCGAATCTTCGCCTCCCACGCGACCTTGCCTTCCGGCGTCGGCGTCTTGCCGGCTATGAGGCAGACGCGCTCATAGAGCCCATTCTCGACCGCGGTCGAGAACGGAATGAAATGCCAGTTGAATGTGACCTCGCCCGCCGCCTTGCGCGCCTTCGACTCGCGGATCAGCTCGTTGAACGGATTGAGCACGCCGTTATGCGTGCTGATGATCCGCACCTTGCCGCCCCAAATCAGCAGAGCGCCGACCGAGTCCAGCACCGCGCGCACGTTCTGATGATAGGCGGCCTCGTCGATGACGACCGCGCCCTGCAGGCCGCGGATATTCTCCGGCCTCGATGACAGCGCCTCCACGCGGCAGCCACTCGCAAAGCGCACGCGGAAGGCCGAAATGAATTTCGACGAGCCGTCCTCGCGCTGATCCTGGAACAAGAACTCCTCGACCTGGGCGAGCTCGCCCGCCACGATCTTTGCGAAATGCGCGACATAGCCGATAAATTCCCGACCCTTGTCCTTGGTGTCGCCGATGTAAAAAACGTTCTGTCCGCCTTCGGATCGCTTCTTGGCGGCGAGAAGAGTGTCGTCGAGAGCCTCGGCATAGGTGATCCCTGTGCGTCGCCCCTTTTCGGCGCCCTTCAGATCGCTCTCGTCCTCGATCCATTCCACCTGGTGCTTCATCAGCACGCCGGCGGCGAGCGGATCATGATCCTCCGGCAGCTCCGAGCCGCGCGGCAGCTCCGCCGGCAGAACGGCGGGATCGCGGGAGAGGACGGGTCGCTCGCCGGTCATTCGCAGCCGTCCACGCGCGCCAGTTCGTCATGCAGCGCTTCATGGCGACGCTCGCACTCGGCGCAGGCCTGCGCGTCATGCGCGCCGACGGCCGCAGCCCATGCGGTCTCCAATGCGTCGATATCGGCCATGATCTCGGCGACGGTCCTCATGCCGGCCGCTCTTGGATGTTCGCGCAGATTGTGCGCGGATCACCACCCGCCGCAGCGAATCCTTCGCAATAGCTCGCCACATATTCCGCCTTGGCCTCGCCCCCGCAGGCCTCGCAGCGATATTTCTTCTGCCAGTCGGCCTCGAGCGGCGGAAAGCGATGGCCATGGCAAGCGCGAAGGCGGGCTATGTTTTCCTGCGCTTCCTGCCAGAGCGCTTTGAACTGCTCGCCAGACAATCGCGCCTTGAAGACGGTCCTTTTGGTCACGTCCGCACCCCCAGCACATCGCGCCGAATCTGCGCCACGCGCTCGGCCGAGAGCCCGGCCTCGCGGGCGACGGCGCCGAGCGCGTCGGCGGCCTTCTTCTGTTTCTCCTCCAGCTCCGCCTCGAGCTGGGTTCGCCGGGCGCTCGATGTCTTTTGCGCCGCCACCACCGACTGGAACGCCTTCGACAGCTCCATCGCCTCCTTGGAGGTCATTGTCTCCTGCTCTGACACGATTTCGGAGATCAGCGTCTTAATGAACTCGCCGAGCGCGACATTGCTCTTGTCGATATTGTCGGGCGTCAGATGATCGGCGATGCCTTCGAACATCGCGCGAGACATCGCCATTCGGTCATTGGCGCGGCTGATCCGCACGGAGCGGCGATTGAAAGCGCTCTTGCTGATCGCGTAGTCGCCGAGGCCCTTGGCCTCCAGGCGATCGTTCAGCTCGAACAGAATATCCGCGGCCGTGCGTTTGCGCTCGTTCAGCTGGGCATAGGCCCAGCGAATATCCTCCTGGCCTTCCTCGGGCACGAGATCGAGCGAAGCGAGCCTGCCGCGTCCGGCCATAACCTCACACCTCCGGCGAGGGCCGCTTCACGCCCGTCATGACAATGCGGCGCTCGACATGATCGAGCCCCTTTTGCGTAAGAGTGGCGATCTGCACGCTCGACTGCCTGACGAGCGTCACCGCGCCGATGTCCTCGAGCCAGCGAAGCTCCTCATGCACCCAGTCCCGCGTGCGGGTGATGGCCCAGCGCGATTCCAGGTCCTCTCGGAGGGCCTCGCTATTCCATCGCCGATCGGGCTGCTCGGAGATGTCTCGCAGGATGATGAGCCGCGCATGCTCGCGGATGACGTCGGTCGCGCTCATTTGCGGGCCTCGGCTTGGACCGCGCGGTCCTCCGCGCGCTCATATTGGGAGATCAGCGTCTCGATCTTGTCGAGCATCGCGTCGAATTTGGCGTCGAGGCGCATGATCTTCGAATCCAGCTCGTGCAGCTCGTCCTTTGTCGGGATGTGTTTGAGCTCCACCTCGACCTTGGCGACGCGGCTCTCGACCCCGTCGACGCGCTCGAAGACACGGCGCAGGTCCGCTTGCACGCCTTTCAAATCCTGCTCGACATCGTCGAGCGCCTTGTCGTTCTTGCGCGCGAAGGCGGCCCAGACGCCGAGGCCCATCGCAGTGGCGGTGCCAGCCCATTGCGCCGCGGTTCCCCAGTCCATCGCCAATGCCCCATAAAAATGCGTGGCCGGCCATCAGGATCAGCGCCGACGCGGCGGCGCCGAGGAAGAAGCCCGCGACGAGGCCGATCGCGTCGCGGGCTTTGCGAAGAGGCGGCGCATGCCGCCTAGGCAGGCTTGCCGATCGGCGTGGTCGTGATGACGCGCAAGCCCATGTTCGCGATGCTGATGATCGCAACAGCCGCCGGCGCCGAAACATAGTCGGACCAGTTCACTCCCACGGCCCAGGACAGCAGAGCCGGCAGCGCCGCGAAGACCGCATTGATCAACAGCGTGCGATAGCCCTTCAGCGTCGGCGTGGTAGACGAGTCGGTCAAAGACATGATGCGATTTCCCTTCAGTTTGCCGGGTGCCCGCCCGGCGCGGATCAGCGAATGGCGAAGAGCAGCGCCGCCACCCACGGCGCCAGAAACGAGATGAGCCCGAGAGCGACGGCGCTGGCGCCGACGATGATCAGCACGGCCTTGATGTGTTCCGACATTTGACCACCTCCGTGTGGGCGTCAGCGGCGAAAGGTGAGATCGCGCGCCAACGAATAAAAGCCGAGCGCGTAGCCGACGAATAAGCCGACGACGAGACCGGCAAGCAGGCCGACGAGGAGTAGCGCGGCTCCCTCCATCACGCGGCCTCGGGGATCTCGGGCGGCGCCTCGCGGCTTTGCGTCAGCGCGTCCAAAAACGCATCCGCATAGCCCGCGACGAGCTTCGCCTTATCGGTCCCGTTGATGATACGACGCGCCCCGACGTAATCGCGGCGGCGGGCGTTGATGTAGTCGATGAGCTTGTGCCCCGTGAATGTGCCGAACACCATTCCATTGAACGCGATATTGAGCGCGATCGGCCAGGACTGAGCGTCGTCGGGATTCGTGATTCCGAACTTTTTGTAATTCGCCTCCCACGTAATCTGGATCAAGCCGCGTCCAAACCAGGGATAATACGGCTTCCTGCGCAAATAGGTCCGCAAGAAGTTGTCCTTCTCCTTGACCGGCTGCATCGTGTGGGCAGTCTCGTGCTTGATCGTCGCCAAGACATACGCCAGCTCGTCATCGAGCATGTGCTCCCACTTCTCATCCCGGTAATCCAGGACGCGTCCAATCCCGTCCACCTGTCCCTTTGAGAGCGTGCCGCCGAACAGCGAGTGACGGATGCGATCGAAGAAATATTTGCGATTGATCGGATTCATGGCACGCTCCATCGGCGATGGGCCGAGCGACGCAGCGCGTCGCCAACGATCCCTAAATTGCCGGAAGACGCGCCGGATTTGCGCGGTGAAAGCTTTCACCGCGACCTATTCGTCGAAGAGGTCTTTCTGGCGCCGATCGCGGCGGTCGCGCATCCGGGCCTTGTGCCAGAATATCTGCCGCCGCGTCACATTGCAGGCCTGCGCGATCTCATCGGCCGCCTCGCCTTTCACGATTCCGCGCCGAATGGCCCTGACGCGCGCATGCTGGCCGCGACGCGGATCGGCGGGCAGGACGATGTCCTCCCCGCCATAGAGCTGCGCCAGCGCACGGGCGCCGTCACGGCCCATGCAGGCGATCAGCCAGTGATCATCGGGCAGTCGGCGCGGCACATAAATGCGCGTGCCGCCCTTCGCCGCGGCGAGCCTCAGCGCCGCATCCAGCGACGATGCCTCGGCGATCTGCCGCAGGATCAGCGGCAGCGAGGCGTAAGGGCCGGCGCCGCGGCTCATGCGCCGGCCCCGAATTTGTCGAGCTCGTCGGAGAGCGCATAATCCCATCCCGGCCGGCGCGTGCGCGCGAACAGCTCGCAGCGCCGCGCGCGTGGCGCGAAAGCGTCGATGAGCGGATACAGCTCCTCGGGCTTGCGCGAATGCTCGCGACGCACGCCGAGGAAGGGCGAGACGAAGGGGGCTGCATACCAGGGCTTACCGATGGAGCCGATCAGCAGCGTCTCATCCTGCGAGCGGGCGATATAGCCGCAGCCCATGGCGGGCGCTCCGCTCGGATAGACCTTGGTCCAATTGACTCTCGTCTTGTAGATGAAGCCCCAGGCGCGCATCACATAGAGCGCGTCGGGCAGATTGGGCGCGGTCGCCCAATGCAGCAGCCAGCAATTCGGCGCCGCGAGGCGCCCGACGTCGAGCGCCGCGATCTCGGTCAGCGGCATGCAGTGATAATGACTTTGTGGGCTCTTCGACTGGCCGGCGTCCGAATAGGTCTCATATTCCGACGGCATGTCCGCCAGAATGAGATCATAGCCGCCGAGGCGGAGGTCGCCGAAGGGCCAGGGCTCGCTCACCGCTGCCGCTCCTCGGCCGTGAATCCGATCCGGACGTGGTCGCCGACGATGGTGATGACGACGCCATGGTCGACCACATAGATGAGCCCGTCGCATTTGATCGTGTAGCGCGATTGCTCGAGCGCGCCGGCGACCGCGGCCGCGCGCGCGAGCGACGCCTCCATGCTGGCGCGCAGCGCTTCGACATCGAAGCCGCCGGCCCGCTCCAGGAAGCGCACGAGCGCGTGATCCGAGACGCCGATCCGTTTCATTGCGCCAGCCTCTGCTTGATGATGCGCTCATTGGCCTTCAGCCAGCGCAGCAGTTCGATCGCATGCTTCATCCGCGCCTCGTGCAGATGGCCAACGTGCATTTTCGAATAGACGACGAGCTTGAAGTCGCCGCGCGCGATCTCGTGCATGCGCTCCAGCTCCTCGATCACCGCGCCGATCGACGGCTTCTTCTTTTCGGGCGGCGTATGCATCAGTGCGTCTTCTTCGCGGCGTTGACGATCTCGACGAAGTAATCGGCGGCGGCCTTGGCCGATCGCAGCCACGCCTCCCTCACCTCCGGCGTCATCGCGGCGAGCGCCTGCCGGGCGTCCGCCATCGGCCGCGTGAGACCGTAATTCGCCTCACACAGGCGGATCGCCAGCTCGGCCGGGTCGATCTCTGCGACGAGCGTGCTCTTCATCACCGCCTCCACATGTCTTCAAACGCTCTTTGAAAGGTAGCTATCGCGCTCCCGCAGTCGACGACGACGAGATCGTTGTCCTGTTTGCGGAGCCCGCCATGGGTGAAATTGCCGGCGCCGGTGCGCAGCAGGCGGCCGTCGACCGTGTAGCTCTTCAAATGCATGAGGGGTGCGGGCGAGCCCTTGTATCTGATCTCGACGCGCAGCTCGGCCGCGAGCCGGTCGATCGCCTCGGCGAGCCTGCGCGGCTGGCGGGCGTCGCGCCCGTCGCGATAGACGCGCACGACGACGCCGCGCTGGGCCGCGCGAGTGAGCGCGTCGATGACGGGCGTCGATGTCAGCACATAGGCCGCAAAGTCGATGCGCTCCCGCGCGCCGTCGATCAGCCGCACGTCGATCGCCTCGAGATCGTCGCGCGGCGCGAAGCCCTGCTCGAGGACGTGGCAGGCATCGCGCGCCTCGGCCGCCGAGGCCGAGAGGAGAAGAAGGGACAAAAGGCCAATGGATTTCATGGAAAATCCCATCGAATAAGAACACCGTCGAACAGGTTAGCGCCATGCGAGGCGAGCCAGAACTTCGTCATCTCGACCATCGGCGAGAAGCTCTGACCTGTGGCCTCGCAATAATAAGGCGAAAACCCGTCGGCCTCGGCAAGCTCGTTCCACAGCATCCGCGGGAGATGCCTGCCATCGAGGAACACAGGCACATTTTGCAGCAACGCCAGCCAGTCTGTGTTGGTTTTCACCAACTCCTCTCTGCCCTCGAAGAAGCGCAGGGAGCGCAGGTCCATCTGGAATGGCTCGAGCCCCGTGCAGACCGGATCGTGGATGATCTTGCGGCAGTGCTTGGTCCGCATCCCGACATAGAGCTGCATCGGCTCGCCGAGCCGCGCGTGCCTCTTGCGATTCCCGCGGATCGTCTGCCGCTTGCGCCGTTCGACGATCGGCTCCGCAAACCTCTTCTGAAACGAATAGGCGACCATCAGGCTATTTCCTCACCGGTTTGATCAGGGGCTTGATCAAGACCGCGATCTGGCGAACGCCGGGCCAGGAGGCTTCGTCAGCGATCTCGGTTAGACCTTGCCCCTCGATAAACAGGCGGGTGCCGACGACACGCCCTTCCGTGCGCGCCCATCGTTGATCTTCGACGATGATATGTGCCCAGTAGAGCCCGTCCGTCGTGCGCGACACTTCAATCGCCCCGCCGGGAAACTCGATGATGTGTTGCGCCGGCTCCGGGCGCTTCATCTTGTCGCCAAGCAACTCGATGCGCGGCGGCGCATTGTCGATCGGCCAATTTCTCGCCGTAAAAGCGTCTGCCATCACGCCGCCCTCGCTGCGATCGGCGCGCGCAGGCGCGCGAGGTGGTGCGCGCGCATGTCGCGCACGCGGCTAAGATCGTCGAGCCGGCCGGCGGCGAGCAGCCGCCGCTCGTGCTGCGCCACCCGCCACGCCCAGCGCAGGCAGTCCTGATAGGTCCAGTCATTGCCGTGCGCCCGATAGCGCTCATGCGACAGCGCCATGATCGCCCCGCGATCATAGCCGCCGTCCTCGCGCAGGAGAGTCATGGCAGCAGCCCCAGATCACGCAACTTGACGCGCGCGTTGTAGATCGACTGTTGGCTGCAGTTCAGGCGAGCAGCCATGTCGACGGCCGTGAGCGAAGGCTCCTCTTGCGAGAAGCGCAGCACGCCAGCTTGGACATCGGTCAATTTCCGCTCCGCGCGCGGCGCGTCCTCCGGGTCCGAAACGGGCTTCTCCAGTTCGGCCTCTGAACCTCCCACTTCCGGCGTCGGCCACACGCCCTCCGCCGCGCACCAGAGCCGCCGGACGAACTCCTGCACAGCGTCCTCCGAGCGGAGCGTTCCGCTCGCCTCAATGCAGTCGCCTTTCATGACGATAGTCGGCATCGTTTCGATCTCCTGTCTCGTGGTCCTCCCCTCGGGCTCTGCCTGCGCAGTCGGTTGGAGAACGGTGAGAATCGGTTCTTCTTTCGGCTCCTGCGGCGCCGACGCCACGCGCAAGCGATCCCTCGACGCGATCCCCATTCGGAGCCCGAAGCCCCAAATGGTTTCGATCTCGATGTGGAGGTCTTTGAGTTTCGCTCTCAACTTGCAGACCAGGACATCAATGATCTTCGGATCGGGCGGATCGTCATTGTCCCAGGTGAAGGCTTCATAGAGCGCAGTCTTGCTGATCGCATTGGGTGCACGCGCCGCCAGAATCGAGAGGATGTCAGCCTCTTGCGGCGTCAACCGCCATTCGGCCGGATAGGTCGTCGGCGGCTTCAACATGTCGCGGAGCTGACGGTTCTCTTCTTCGAGCGTCTCTATGCGCTCGCGGACTTCGAGGGCAGCGGTCATCTTACGCCGCCTTTCTTTTCTGCTTTTCCTGCGCGGCGCGCAGGCGGGCGCCGAGGCGGGCGGCGAGGCGGTCGATGTCCTCGCCGGTGTAGGAGTCGAAGCCGGCCGGCAGGCCCTGGCGATAGCCGAACAGCTCGAAGTCGCTCGGCCACGCGCGCTCGAAGTCGGCGCCGGGAACGAAGGGCAGGAAGGCGCTCGTCTCGAAGCAGCGACGCGCGATCGCCTTCAGCAGCGCCATCTTGCGCGCCGCCGAATCCTCGCCGCGGCCCTTCGGCCATGCGACGCCGCCGTCGCGCGCCATCCATTTCTTCAAGCCCTCGATCGCCTTGGCGGCGTCTGCGGGATCATTCAAAAAGCGCGTGTGCGAGAGGCCGGTCTGCCTCTCGACGAAGGCGAGCAGCGCCTGGTCGTCGCGGCTGCGGGCGAGGCCCAAGTTCCACGCGCCGATCCACAGCGCGCGCAGGATCGGCGCATAGGGCCCGCTCGCCGTCTCCGCCGGCCGGCGCATGGCGCCGCCGCCGGAGAGGCCGTTGAGCATGTCGATGAGCCGCGCCGCCTCGCGCGTGTCGAGCAGGCGCGAGGAGCCGCGCCCGCCGAACTCGCGGCGCAACAGCTCGCGGTAATCCTCCTCGCCGAACTGCGGCATTTTCTTCAACGCCGCATGAATGGCGCGGGTTTGCGCGGATGTCGTCATGACTGCGCCCTCGCGGTTTTTGTTTGCGCCGTGGCGTCCTCGAGCACGGCGCGCATCCAGGCGTCTCGCGCCGTGGCGACGAAATCCTGCTCCGAAAGGATCATCCCTTCCGGCCGTGTCGCGGTCACCGCGAAAATCGCCGCCTGCTGCAAGTAGAACACGACGATCCAGTCGAAAAAGTCCTTCCAAAGGAGCGGCAGATTCCAAGCCTGCGACTTCTCGCGCTCGAAAAACCGAGTTTGACTCTCGATGACGAGCTCGGCGAATCTGGTGAAGCGCTCGACGCGACGCCGATCGAAGGCGAGACGCTCCTCGATTCCGTCGAAATCGATCGCGCAGCCCTTCGCGGCCTGCTCGAGATATTGGGCGGCGAGCCGCAGCTCGTCGGCATCGTCGATCAGGCCGTTCATGCCGAGCATTGACGAGATTCGCCGCAGCTCGACGGCGTAGTCTTGCGCGATCGTGGTCACTGGCGCAGCTCCTTGTTTCTCGTCTCGACGAAGCCGATGATCTCACCGCAGAGCGCATCGAATTCCGCGCGCGGGAACAATTCGCCCACACGAATGGTGTCGTAGGCGACGTATTGGACGGCGTATTTGATCATGCAAAACATGATCGACGCCGTCGCATCCTCTTCCGATACGCCCATCGCGGCGGCCTCCGCTGTGATCCGATCGGCTTGGGCTGCGAAAGCCTTCTGCAAGAGTTCCATGAAGCAAGCAGCCTCGGGCGGCAGGTCACGGTAGGGATTGACTCCGTTCAGCCACTTCATGCCGCCTCTCCCGTCGTCTCGACGCGCTCGAGCCAGTCGAGCGACACACACCAGAGATTGCCGGCATCGTCGCGCAGCGCGGCGTGGCCGTCCTTTATGTTCTTGATCGTGCCGACGATCTCGACGCGATCACGCTCCTCGAGGAGGTCGTCGCCGGTGAATCGGGCGCGGGCACCGATCTCGAGCGGGCGCTCGTCGATCATGACGTCTTCTTCGTTTCTCATGTTCGCCGCCTCACGCATTGGCCAGATCGATGGTGATGGAGCGCCAGGGCGCGTCGGGCGCCCGGCGCTCGGCGAAGCGCACATAGGTCTTGGAGCCGATCACGCGGATGCTGTCGCGCACCGCCTGCATGGCGCGCGCCCAGCGCTCGTCCTCGATCTCCACGCGGAGCAGCATGAAGATTTCGGCGCGATTGATGCGGCCGTCCTTGTCGACCTGGAAGGCGCGCGTCACCAGGGCGCGGATCTCGGCGCGGGACTCGGACGCCCAATCGGTCAGGCATTCGTCCACCAGGCGCTTGGCCGCCTGCAGCTCCGGCCCGAAGTCGAGCTGATCCTGCACCTGGACCTGCACCTTCATCAGCCCGTCGAAGCTGGTGAGCGTGATGTTGCCCTTCGCACCGCCGAGCGGCGCCTGATATTCCTGCGCGACGAGCGCCTGCAGCGAGCCGATGTCGTCGAAGGTATGTCCGCGAAAGCGGGCGATCTGAGCCGAGAGATCGCGCGCATAGCCGATGATCTTGCGGACCTCTCCGTCGATCAGCAGATCGAGCGGGCGGATCGCCTCTTCCGGCACAAAGGCTCCGCGCGCGTCCTTGCGATACGGCATGTCGTGAATCATAAAAACGGGATCAGCCATCGGCCTGCTCCTGACTTTCAAACTGCTGCGAAAGGGCTTCGAGAGCCTTTCGAACGCGCACATCGGCGCTCGGCTCTCGGATGGTGAATCGTGCTTGGCGTTGCTCGTGCAGGGCCGCCGCGGCCTCCTTCGCCGCGGCGATGAGGCTGCGCGCCTCGAGCAGCGCGTGACGCTCATCGGTCAGCGCCTCGCAGACGGCCCTGATCTCGTCGACCGACACGCGGCCGGCGTCGCGCGCGCCGCCCTGGGCGACGCGGATCGCGACGGCGATCGGATCGATCTCGCGCAAGGGCCCGATGACGCGCCG
>NZ_JAINDZ010000005.1 GCF_019802345.1 Methylosinus sp. Sm6
CGGCGTGGATGGCCGCGACAAGCGCGGCCATGACGCTGAAAACTCTCTGCTCGTTAACCCGAATTCGGAGCCCTGGCGCCTTGTGCGCGCGCATTGACATGCGCGGCCTTCGAGAACAGATTGGATGGCTCTCGTGGGGAAGCCGGTGAGAATCCGGCGCGGTCGCGCCACTGTGATCTGCCTGTTCGGCGGCAAGTCAGACCTCCATGCAAGCGCTTTGCAATCCGGCGGGACGCAGGATCCCGAGGAGGCGAAATGACGACAGAAAGTTTTTTGAGTGACGCTCGGCTCGCGTCCGTCGACCGGCGTCGAGCTCCGCGCCCGACATCGGCGGAGCGCAGGCCCTCGCCCCGATCCGATCTCGAAATCACCGCCGTGCGGAAGAGGGAGCGGACTCGGCGCGTCATCGACCCGCTCGCCCGCCAAGCGGGGGAGGGTGAGAAAGGCTTCGAGAGGGGGCCGGCATGACCAAGATCCCGGCGACTGTGATCACCGGCTTCCTCGGCTCCGGCAAGACGACATTGATCCGTCATCTGTTGCAGAACGCGGGCGGTCGGCGCCTCGCGGTGATCGTCAATGAGTTCGGCGACGTCGGCGTCGACGGAGAGATTTTGCGCGGCTGCGGCGTCGCGACCGGCGCGCAGGATATCGTCGAGCTCGCCAATGGCTGCATCTGCTGCACCGTGGCCGATGATTTCCTGCCCACAATGGCGAAGCTGCTCGACCGGGAGACGCCGCCGGAGCACATATTGATCGAGACCAGCGGCCTCGCGCTGCCGAAGCCGCTGTTGAAAGCCTTCGCCTGGCCCGATGTGCGCACGCGCGCGACGGTCGACGCCGTGATCGCCGTGATCGACGCCGCGGCGGTCGCCGAAGGCCGCTTCGCCGCGGATGAGGCGGCGCTCGCGGCTCTGCGTGCGGATCCCGATCTCGACCATGAGACGCCGCTCGAGGAGCTGTTCGAGGAGCAGCTCGGATCGGCCGATCTCATCGTGCTCAACAAGACCGATATCATCGACGCGCCCCGGCTCGATCGGGTCGAGCGGGATGTGCTGGCGGCGGCGCGGCCGGGCGTCGGCGTGATGCGCGCCTGCCAGGGCCGGCTCGATCCCGCGGCGCTGCTCGGCCTCGGCCTTTGCGCCGAGGACGATCTCGACAGCCGTCCGTCGCATCACGAATCGGAGGCCGATCACGACCACGATGATTTCGAGAGCTTCGTTCTGCGAACGGGCGTGATCGGCGCCGCCGAGCCTCTGGCCGCGCGTCTTTCCGAGATCATCGCGCGCCACGACGTGCTGCGCCTCAAGGGCGTCGTGGCCGTCGGCGGCAAATCGGCTCGGCTCATCGTCCAGGCCGTCGGCCCGCGAATCGAGACCTATTATGATCGCCGCTGGCGCGACGACGAGCCGCGCGCGAGCCGCCTCGTCGTCATCGGCGAAAAGGGCCTCGCCCGCGCCGAGATCGAGGCGGCGCTGACGGCGGCGCTGCGCTGATGCATCTGCTGGCGATCCAGCAGGGACAGATCGTCGAGGGCGAGGCGGCCGTCGATCTCGGCCAGACGCCGGGGGACGTTCTCCTGCTCTCGGCCGCCGACAGCGATCTCGCATGCCTCGCCAAGGCCGCGGCGAGCCTCGGGACCGACGCCCCGAGCGTGCGGCTCGCCAATCCGCTCGGCCTCGCGCATCCGCTGTCGGTCGATCTCTATGTCGAGAAAATGGTCGCTCGGGCGCGCTTCGTCTGCGTGCGCCTGCTCGGCGGGCGCAGCTACTGGCCCTATGGCCTCGAGGAGATCGCGCGCGTCTGCCGGGAGCGCGACATTCTTTTTGCCGCGCTTCTGTCGGATGACGCCGAGGATCCGGAATCGGAAGATCTGTCCACTCTGGCCGGCGGCGAGCGGCGGCGGCTGCTGGCCTATCTGCTCGAGGGCGGCGTCGACAACGCTTGCAATCTCTTGCGGCATGCGGCCCATCTGATCGGCGCGCCGCAGATCGCCGCGCCGCCAGCGCCGATGCCGGAGGCGGGCCTCTATCGGCCGCAGGCCGGCGTCGTCGATCTGTCCGACATGCTGCGGCGCCGGCGGTCGCAGGCGCCGGTCGCGGCCCTCGTCTTCTATCGCCATATGGTCGCGTCGGGCTCGACGGCGGCGATCGACGCGCTCGTCGGCGCGCTCGCGCAGGAGGGCCTCGATCCGCTGCCGATCTTCGTCCCCAGCCTGAAGAACCCCTTCGCACGCAGCCTCATCGCCGATGTGTTCGGACGGCTGCGCCCGGCCGTTGTGCTCAACGCCACCGCCTTTGCCGCCTCGGCGCCGGGCGAGGACGGTCGAGGCGGGCCCTTCGACGCAGCGGACGCCGTCGTGCTGCAAGTGGTGATGGCGGCTTCGAGCGAGGAGGCGTGGCGCGCCGATCCGCGCGGACTCGGCGCGCGCGACCTCGCGATGAATGTCGCCTTGCCGGAGGTCGACGGGCGCATTCTCGCCGGCGCCGCCGCCTTCAAGGCCGAAACGCGCTTCGACGCGCTCACGCAATGCGCCGTGATCGAGCATGCGCCGGCGATGGAAAATATCCGTCACATCGCCGCGATGGCGGCGGGCTGGGCGCGGCTGCGCGCGGCGCCGCCGCAAGCGCGCCGGATCGCCATCATCCTCGCCAATTATCCCGATCGCGACGGCCGTCTCGCCAATGGAGTGGGCCTCGACACGCCGGAAAGCGCGATCGCGATCCTCGACGCCATGGAGGCGGAAGGCTATGAACTCGCGCGCCGTCCGCGGAGCGCGCGCGCGCTGATGGACGCGCTGCTCGCCGGCCCGACCAATGCGCCCGGGCCGCGCCATGCGACCGACGCCGTTTTGTCACTGGACGACTATGAAAGCTTTTTGGCAACGCTGCCGGAAGCGATCCGGCGCGCGATATCGGAACGCTGGGGCGCGCCGGAGCGCGATCCGTTCTTCGCTCGCGGCGGCTTTCGCCTCGCCATTCGTCGCTATGGCTCGGTGGTCGTCGGCGTGCAGCCGGCGCGCGGCTACAATATCGATCCCAAGGGCAGCTATCACGACCCGGCGCTGCCGCCGCCGCACGCCTATCTCGCCTTCTATGCCTGGCTGCGGCGCGTCTTCGACGCGCATGCGCTCGTGCATCTCGGCAAGCACGGCAATCTGGAATGGCTGCCCGGCAAGGCGCTGGCCCTGTCCCAATCCTGCTTTCCGCGCGCCATCGCCGGCGCGGTGCCGCAGCTCTATCCCTTCATCGTCAATGATCCGGGCGAAGGCTCGCAGGCCAAGCGGCGGATCGGCGCGACGATCGTCGACCATTTGACGCCGCCGCTGACGCGCGCGGAAAGCTATGGCCCGCTGAAAGCGCTCGAGGCCCTCGTCGACGAATATTATGCGGCGTCGGGCATGGACCGGCGCCGGCTCGCGCCGCTGAAGGCGGAGATTTTGGAACTCGCCCGCTCGCACGGCCTCGACCGCGACGCCGGCGTCGTCGGCGCGGACGATGACGAAGCGCTGTCGACGCTCGACAATTATCTCTGCGAGCTGAAGGAAATGCAGATCCGCGACGGGCTGCACGTGTTCGGCCGCTCGCCCGAGGGGCGGCTCCGCACCGATCTCCTCGTCGCTCTCGCGCGCACGCCGCGCCGGCATGGCGAGGGAGGCGACGCTTCGCTGATCCGCGGCCTCGCGCAGGATCTCGGCCTCGATTTCGATCCGCTCGACTGCCGTCTCGGCGAGCCATGGAGCGGCGCGCGTCCCGCGGCGCTCACGGCGCCGAGCGGCGACGCATGGCGCACATGCGGCGATACGGTCGAGCGCCTCGAGCTTTTGGCGGCCGAGCTGGTCGCGAGGACGCGCGCGCCGGACGCCGCGTGGACGCGAACGCTCGCGGTGCTCGGCGCTGTTCACGACACGCTCGCGCCGCGCGTGGACGCTTGCGGCGCGGCGGAGATCGGCGGATTCATGCGGGGCCTTTCCGGCCGCTTCGTCGCGCCCGGCCCCTCCGGCGCGCCGACGCGCGGGCGGCCCGATGTGCTGCCGACCGGGCGCAATTTCTACTCGCTCGACACGCGCGCCGTGCCGACGCCGACCGCCTGGCGGCTCGGCTTCGCCTCCGCCCAGCGGCTCGCCGAGGATCATTTGCAGCGAGCCGGCGAGCCGCTGCGGGCCGTCGTTCTGTCGGCCTGGGGCACCGCCAATATGCGCACGGGAGGCGACGACATCGCGCAGGCGCTCGCGCTGATGGGCGTGCGCCCCCAATGGCACGCCGCTTCCGGCCGCGTCACCGGCTTCGAGATACTGCCGCTCGCAATGCTCGGCCGCTCGCGCGTCGATGTGACGATGCGCGTCTCCGGCTTTTTCCGCGACGCCTTCATCGATCAGATCGCGCTGATCGACGCCGCGGCGCGGGCGGTGATGGCGCTCGACGAGGACGAAGACGACAATCCCGCCGCCGCCCGCTTTTTGCGCGAGACCGCCGCCGGAGCGAGCGCGAGCAGAGCGTCGGCGCGCGTGTTCGGCGCGCAGCCCGGCGCCTATGGCGCGGGCCTGCAGGCGATGATCGATGACAGGTTGTGGCGCGAGCGGCGCGATCTCGCCGAAGCCTTTCTCGATTGGGGCGGCTACGCCTATGGCGATGGCCTCGACGGCGCGCTAAATCGCGCGGCGCTGGAGACGCGGCTCGCGCAGGTCGACGCCGTCGTTCACAATCAGGACAATCGCGAGCACGATCTTCTCGATTCCGACGACTATTGCCAATTCGAAGGCGGGCTCTCCGCCGCGGTCGAGACGATCACGGGCTCGGCTCCGATCGTCTATCACAACGACCACTCGCGGCCCGAGCGGCCGATCGTCCGCACGCTGGAGGACGAGATCGCCCGCGTCATTCGCGCGCGCGTGGTCAATCCGAAGTGGATCGCCGGCGTGATGCGCCACGGCTACAAGGGCGCCTTCGAGATCGCCGCCTCGATCGACCATCTCGTTGCGTTCGCGGCGGCCACGGATGCGGTGAAGGATCATCATTTCGATCTCGTCTACCAGGCGCTCATCGAGGACGAGAATGTGCGCGGCTTCATGGCCGACGCCAATCCCCACGCTCTGCGCGAAGCCGGCGCGCGCCTCGCGGAAGCGATCGAGCGCGGCCTATGGCGGCCGAAATCCAACAGCGCCGGCGCGAGGCTGGCCGAGCTCACGGGAGCAGCCGATGAACGAGATCCGTCCCCAGCCGGGAACCGACGCCTATCACAATGAGAAGATGCGCAAGGTTCAGGCGGCGCGCGAGAAGATGATGGCCGGCAAGGTCATCGAGCGCGGCCTCGTCATCGTCCATACCGGCGCGGGCAAGGGCAAGACGACCGCGGCCTTCGGCATGGTCTGCCGCATGATCGGCCATGGCAAGCGCGTCGCGATCATTCAATTCATCAAAGGCGCGATGCAGACCGGCGAGAAGACGGTGTTCGACGCATTTCCCGATCAGGTCGAATTCCGCCCCATGGGCGAAGGCTTTACCTGGGACACGCAGGATCGCGCCCGCGACATTGCGACGGCGACGCAGGCTTGGAGCGTCGCGAAGGCGCGTATTCTCGATCCCGACATCGACATGGTCGTCTGCGACGAGCTCAATGTCGCCTTGCGTTACGATTACGCGCCGCTCGACGACGTGCTGGCGACCTTGCGCGCGAAGCCCGACGCCACGCATGTCGTCATCACGGGCCGCAACGCGCCCGACGCATTGATCGATTGCGCCGATCTCGTGACCGAGATGACTCTGGTGAAGCATCCGTTTCGCAGCGGGGTCAAAGCGCAGGAGGGAATCGAGTTTTGATGCGGCTTGCCCGGTCGGCGCGCCTCGCGGCTCTTGGTTTGCGACATTGCGTCGACGAATTCGAAGCCTCGGGAGCCCGAGCCTTCAGGCTCTCTCTCGAAGCCCATCAAATTCGATGAAGCAGACCTCTAGCGTCCCATCGCGCGCGCGGCCTCCGCCTGCAGCCGCTCCAGCGCGTCCGGATAGGACGGGCCGCCGCAGACGGTGAGCGCCGCCGGGACGCGCAGTCGTCTGTCCGCAGGCACGGCGCGCATCAACGCCGGATGTTCGAGCACAAGCTCGCCCTGGTCCTGCCCCTCGCCGCCGGGGTTGCTGAGAACGAGATAGTCCGGCCGCCGATAGATGATCTCCTCGAGCGACAGGCGTCCGATCGTCCCGCCATTGAGCCTTCGCGCGAGATTGTCGAGACCGGCGCGGCTCATGAGATCGTCCATCAGCGTGCCGGGACCCGTCAGATAGCCGCCGCGCTGATAATGGGCGGCGACGCCGCCGATCGGCCGCCGTCCCGCGGCCGCGACCCGTTGCTGCATTGAGCGAATGAGCGCTTCTCCCCGCTCGCGCTGGCCGATGGCCGCGGCGATGCGGCGCGTCTCCTCGATGACGTCGTCGAAGGAATTGGCTGGCTTCAAGGAGAGGATCGCGACCTTGCCTTGCAGCAGCGCGAGATCGTCCGCGCGCCGATAGGGATTGGTGATCACGAGGCTCGGCCGCAACGCGAGCGCCGCCTCCGCCTCACCCTTGCTGATCGGATAGGCTTTCGCGGCCTCGGCGTAAAAGGAGAGGCTCGGATCGCGGGAGAAATGCGTCAGCGCAGCGATCTGCTGCTTATCGGCCAAAGCGATCAGATATTGATCCGCGCAGGCGTTGAGCGAGACGATGCGGCTCGGCGCGCCGCCGGCGGCGGCGGACGCCGCGCCTCCGCAAGCCAGCGCGACCAATGCGGCGGCGACCGCTCGCGCGCTCTTCGCTTCTCGTTTCGATGTCATGTTGTTCCGCTGCGCATCGTCTCGCGGACCGCCGACCGATCGACGGCGTCCGGTTCTGTGCTCCGCTCGGGCTTCGCCCGCGCCGAATCTGTCATCTCCTCGTCTCCGCGTGAGATCGCCGTGACATTCGAGGCCGTGATAGCCCCGGCGGCGATTATAGGCGTTGGAGCCGTCATCATAGCAGGAGCGCGCGCGCCAGACATCGCGGTTCGTCACATTTGCGAGGTCAGATAAATGTCGCCCATGAACAGCGCATCCATGCCGGTGTTGCGGAACGTATGAATGGCTTGGGCGGGCGTGCACACGATGGGCTCGCTGTCGTTGAACGAGGTGTTGACGACGAGAGGCACGCCGGTTCGCGCAAAGAAGCGGGAAATCAGCTCATGAAAGCGCGGATTTGATTTGCGCTGAACGATCTGCACCCGGGCCGTCCCGTCGCGATGAATCACGGCCGGAATTCTGTCGCGGCGCTCCGCCTTGGCCGGACAGGCGAACAGCATGAATTCTCGGCTCGGCGACGGCGGCCCGATGTCGAACCATTCGTCCGCGCGCTCGGCCAGCACGGCCGGCGCGAATGGCCGAAAATCTTCGCGGTGCTTGATCCTGCGGTTGAGGATCGCCCGCGTGTCGGGCCTGCGAGGGTCGGCGAGCAGCGAGCGGTTGCCGAGCGCGCGCGGACCGAACTCCATGCGGCCTTGGAACCAGGCCACGATATTGCCGTCGGCGATCATATCGGCGGCGTCGCGCGCGGGGTCCTTGCTTCTCCGTGGCGTGAGACCGGCCGCTCGGACGGCGGCCAGAATTTCGCGCTCGTCGAAATCGGGACCGAGATAAGGACTTGCGCTCGGCCGCGGGCATGCGCCCCCTTCGGCGCAATGGACGAGCAGAGCCGCGCCGATCGCGGTGCCGGCGTCGTGCGGCGCCGAGGGGATGAAGATATCCGAGAAGCCGCTCATTCGGCTGATCTGCGCATTGGTCACGCAATTGAGCGCGACGCCTCCGGCGAGGCATAGGCGCTCCTGTGCCGTCGCGCGTTCGAGGCGCCGCAAGAGCGCGGCGACGGCGGCGTTCGTCTCCGCTTGCAGCGCGGCCGCAATATCGGCGTGCCGGCGAGAAATCTCCGCATTCCGCCGCCGCGGCGGCCCGAGCAGACCCTCGAGGCCGCTCTGATCGCGGCGCTCGGGCGCGCTCGAATCGACCGCTGGAAATCCGAGCGCGACCGGATCCACCGCATAGCCATCCTCGCGCACATCGATGATCGCCGCGATCTGCTCGCGGCAAATGTCGGGATCGCCATAGGCGGCGAGGCCCATGACCTTGGCGGCGTCATAGGGCGAAAAGCCGAGATGAGCGCTGACCTGCTCCCAAACGAAGCCGAGCGAGTGCGGATAGGAGAATGAGTCGAGGCTCTGAATCCGCGCGCCGTCGCCGCGCGCGAGCGTCGAGCAGGCGGCCTCGCCGATGCCGTCGACGACGAGGATCGCGGCCGAGTCGAAGCCAGACGGATAATAGGCGGAAGCGGCGTGCGCGAGATGGTGCGGCACGAACTTCAGCGCGTCGCCGATTTCTCGCTCGAGAATAGCCTCGACGGCGGCGCTCACATCCGCGAGCCGCGACAAAAACTCGGATTCCCAGCCGCTGTCCGGCCACCACTGCGGGCGAAAGCTCGCGCGGCGAAGCCGCGGATCGAAGGAATAGGCGATGTGGTCGATCTCGCAAGCGTGCAGCCCCGCATAATTCAAACAAAATCGAATCGCTTTTTCCGGGAGCACGTGAGGATTATCGACTCGCGCCTGCTTGGCGTGCTTCACGCGGTTGAAGCGCTCCTCCTCGCAGGCGGCCACGATCTCGCCATCGATGATCAAGGCGGCGGAGGATTCGTGAAACACGGCGTTGATCCCGAGAATATTCATTGCGCGCTGACTTCCGTTCGGATCGTCGACATTCTCGAGCGTTATGGAGGCGAGGATCGCACTTGCGCTGCAGGCGTTTCGTGGCGCGGTCGCCTGCGGTTTCGTCGAGATCGAAGCTTCGACCGAATAGCTAGCAGCCTCGAGCGCGTTCTCAAGAGTGCATAGCACGGCGCCAATGACGCGCGCCGCAGGGCGGACGAGGGCGATCGACCTCCGTCTCAGCGAACGCGCTTCGGCGATTTATGTCGTCTTTTCCGACGAATAACATGGCTCGCGGACGCGCCTTCGAGCGCCTGCGATCGAACGCTGGACACTTTGTGGACGCGCATCGATTGCGAGTCGGTTGTCGTCGACTTCCCGCGACGACGCATTGACGAGCGACAGTCGCGCTATATTTGCGCCGCGGGGCTGCCGGTCTGACGCTCGCGACTTTCAGCCGAAAGGAGGCTCGTCATGGAGCGCTCGAAGGATGGCTCGCAGAACAATCGCGTCGGCAAGGCGCTCGGCATGATGGGCGTGTCGCTGTCGCTCGCAGGCGCCGCCTGCGCCGAAAGCAATCCCGTGGAAGCGTCGACTGTCCCGACCGGCAATGTGCGCGACATGGATCTTCGCGAGATCGAGCTTTTCGACGTCACCCTGGGCCAGTTCCGCATCTTCGACAGGGAAGACGCGCAGGAATCCGCGCCCGAGCTCCTGGCGCAGCGCGGCTGCGGCCGTGGTTGCGGCTGCGGCCGCGGTTGCGGTCGTGGTTGCTGCAGAGGATGTTGCAGAGGCTGTTGCAGAGGGTGTGCCGGCTGAGACATCCTCGATCGTGACGACGTCCAGGCAGGGCGTGTCGAATCCGCGCGACATGCGAGAGGCGGCTTCAGAGCCCTGCCTGCGGCGAAGCGAAATGCTTGCAAATGGACCGCGCCGCGGAGCGGCTGCGACGTTGACGTCAATCGGCGGGGCGACAAATGACCGGTGAGGATCCCAGACGAATTTCCGAGCAACGCGACAGCGCCGAGCGATACGACGCCGGCGTCATCCGGTTCGCGCCGAATTACTCGGTTTATGTCCTGCCTCCCGACCTCGTCTGCCTTTATTCGGAAGACCGCAAATTCTTCCTTCAGGGCGAGCTCTATTGCGCGCTCGCCTCGCGGATCGGCGCGGGAGACTTGCAGGACGCCATCGTTCGCGAGCTTTCCCACGAATTTCCGGCCGACAAGATCGAGGAATCGTTCAAGCGTCTGTTCGACCGGCGTTTCGTCGTGCCGGTGAGCGCGGCCGACGACGCGAGCGCGGCCTATTGGGCGAGTCTCGGACTGAGACCCGAGACCGCGGCGGCGAACTTGCAGAATGTCAGCGTCGGGGTCAGGTCGCTCGGCGCGGCTGGCGCCGGCGAGCTCGAGGCTGCGTTGCGCGCATTCGGCGTTCGAATCGTCGATGGCTCGGCCGATCTGATCGTGGTGCTGGTCGACGATTATCTCGATGGCCGGCTCGCAGCGTTCAACGAGCAGCAGCTCACGCAAAAGCAAGACTGGCTGCCGGTGCAAGCGTCCGGACTTTTTCCGCTCGTTGGTCCGATCTTCAGTCCGGGAAAGAGCGCCTGCTGGACGTGCCTCGCCGACCGCATGAGAGCGAACCGCCAGGTCAAGGCGTTTCTCGATCGCAGGAACGCCCGTCGCGTCGCCGCCTCGCCGCTCGACGACAATCTGCTCGGTCACAGCGGCGTCTCGCTGGCGGCGGTCGAAATCGGCAAGGCCATCGCCAGCGGCTTTCGCACCGATCTGCATCAGCATCTCGTGAGCCTCGATCTCTTGGGCTCGACGCTCGTCAGGCACTATGTGCCGGCGCGGCCTCAGTGTCCGTCCTGCGGCGCAAAGGAGCTGCGCGACCCGGCGCGCCCGCCGGCGCCGATCCGGCTGCGCGCGGGCGGAAAGCTCGTGATGACGAGCGGCGGCTACCGCTCCGTGCCGCCGTCCGAGACGGTCGCTCGCTTCCGCAAGCATGTGAGCGCCTTGACGGGCGTCGTGTCTCGGCTCGACCGAATCGAGAGCGAGCAGCCCCTGGATTTCAGCTATTTCGCGAAGCACAATTTTTCGCCGAATCCGGAAAGCTTCGAGGCGCTGCAAGCGGGTCTGGTCGGAGACAGCCACGGCAAGGGCAGCAGCTGCGAGCAAGGGCAAGCGAGCGCCCTCATGGAGGCCATCGAACGCTATTGCGGGATATTCCAAGGCGACGAGATCAGGACGACGCGCAGCTTTGCGGATTTCGCCGCGGGCGAGGCGATCCCTCCCAATGATATTCAGCTGTTCAGCGAAGGCCAGCACGCGCGTGCGGCGGACGAGGGCTGGTGCGCCGACGGCGTTCCCCGCCGCTTCGATCCCGCGGCCGCAATCGAGTGGTCGCCAGTCTGGTCCCTGCGTGACGAGCGCTTCAAGCACATTCCGACAAGCTTGTTGTATTTTTTCCACAACGCCGGTCCCGACGACCTCATTGCCGACTCGAATGGCTGCGCCGCCGGCAACACGCTCGAGGAAGCGATTCTCCAGGGTTTTCTCGAGCTCGTCGAGCGCGACGCCTACGCGATCTGGTGGTACAATCGCCTGCGGCGTCCGAGGATCGATCTCGAGAGTCTCGGCGACAATTATATCCGCGATCTGCAGGCGCATTTCGCCGCGATGGGCCGGCGGCTGTGGGCGCTGGACGTGACCAGCGATCTCGGCGTTCCGGTCGTCGTCGCCGTCGCGCATTGGATGGAAGACGGACGAGAGCGCATCGAAGTCGCAGCCGGCGCGCATTTCGATTTGCGGATCGCGGCGCTGCGGGCCTTGACCGAGATCAATCAGTTCATGGCGATCGAGCGGATGATGGGACGGCCCGGCGATCGGATCGATCCATTGCCGTTGCAGGAACACGTCTATCTCATGCCCGATGGAACGGCTTCCTTGCGGCGGCGGCAGAGCCAGAAATTCGCGAGCCTCGATCGACGCGAGCAGGTTCTGGCCTGCGTGAAGCTCGTCGAGCGTCACGGCCATGATTTCCTCGTTCTCGATCAGACCCGTCCCGACATCGAGGTTCCGGTCGTCCGCGTCATCGTTCCCGGACTGCGGCATTTCTATCGTCGCTTTGCGCCCGGCCGACTCTATGACGCGCCGCTCGCTCTCGGGCTGCGCCGGCGGCGCCTGGTCGAAGCCGAGCTCAATCCGCTCCATCCGATCATGTGAGCTTGCCGATCATGTGAGCTCGCGCAAAACCACCCCGAGCCGCCAGCATGCTCTTCGCCCGATTGAATCCTCATGTCTCGCTCGAACGAGCGGACGACAATTTGCGGGCCGTCGTCGATGGCCGAGCCATCGGTCTCGGACGATTCGGCGCAGACGCCGCAGTGCGCTCGGCCGAGCTGAAAGCGGGATTGCCGCTCGAAACATGCGGCGAGGATGGCGCGGGAGACATCGCCGAGCTGGTTCGGCGGCTATCGTCATGCGGTTTGTTGGAATATCGTCTCGCCCGCGCGGACGGAGGCGGCGATCTCGCTGTCGTCGAGCCGCAACTTCGCGATTACGTCCCGCGAACGCCGGCGCTCGGCGACGGTGCGCTCGCGCTCTCCCGCTTCGCCTATTTGCGGCGACGCGGCGCCGACATCGTGCTCGAATCGCCCCGCTCGCCCGCCTTGTTCAGGCTTTGCGATCCGGGCGTCGCCGCCATGCTCGCAAGCCTCGCCGAACCGAAAGCGGCGCAGCAGCTGCGTCGCGATCATGGCGGCCTCATATCCGAATTGCTCGCCATGCTCGTCGACTGCCGGATCGTGTTCGCGCTCGGCTCGGAGGGCGGCAAAGGATTGCGGTCCAACGAGGGGGAACCCGATCTCGTTCTGTGGGATTTTCACGATCTTGTGTTCCACGCCCGCAGCACGACCGGGCGACACGCCAATCCATCGGGCGGCAGATACGCCTATGCGCATGTGATGGAGATGCCGCCGGCGGTCAGGCCCGCCTGGCCGGGAGAGGCGATCGACCTGCGCGGCGTGCTCGGCTCGCAGGAGTCATCCACGGCGTCGTCCTTCGCGACATTGCTGCGTCGGCGACATTCGACGCGCGGCTTCGACGACCGGCGTCCGATCACATTATCGGAGCTGTCGCGCTTTCTCGACGCGACTGCGCGCGTCCAATCAATGGAGCGGGTCAGAGAAGCGGACGGGTCCGAAATGGAGTTCACGTCGCGACCCTATCCTTCCGGCGGCGCGAGCTATGAGCTGGAGCTCTATCTGGCGGTCGCCAAATGCGAGGGATTGCCGTCGGGCTTTTATCATTACGACGCGGCGCGTCACGCCGTCACGCCGATCGAGGCGAGAGCGGACCATCTGCGAGCGATGCTGGCCGGCGCTCAGCATCACCTCGACGCGCCGACCACGCCGCAGATCGTCATCACGATAGCGGCGCGCTTCGGCCGCGTGTCGTGGAAATACAGCGCGATCGCTTATGCGCTGACGTTGAAGCACGTCGGCGTCCTGATGCAGAGCTTCTATCTCATGGCGACCGAGATGGAGCTCGGGGCTTGTGCGGTCGGCGCCGTGGATATCGATTTGTTCGCGCGAATGACCGGCGTCGAATTCCATATCGAGGGCTCGGTCGGACAGATAGCGATCGGCCGCGGCCTCGCCGGCGAGTGAGCCGATCGGCAAAGGGAAGCGCTCGGAGCCGCTGATCATGAGCCATGCGACGCGGCGCGACATTGTGATCGGCTGCGGCGCGAGCGTCGTCGCAGCCATGGCCCCGGCTGAACGGGCTCGCGCGGCGCCGGCGCAGCAGACCGCCTCCATGCCCGATCGCGAGTGGGATTTTTGCACGGCGAAGGAGCTCGTGGCTGCGTTGCGGGCGCGCAAAATTTCGGCGCTGGAGCTGACCGAGCGCATGATCGCGCGCATCGAGGCTCTGGACCGCCGGATCAATGCGGTCGTGGTCCGCGACTTCGATCGCGCGCGCGACGCGGCCAGGCGCGCCGATGTCGCGCTCGATCGCGGCGAGACGCGCGCGCTGCTCGGCGTTCCCGTCACCGTCAAGGAATCCTTCAATATCGCCGGACTGCCGACGAGCTGGGGTTTTCCGCGATACGCGCGCTTCACGCCTCGGCAAGACGCCCTGGTCGTCGCTCGCGCGAAGAGCGCCGGCGCGATCATTCTCGGCAAGACCAATGTGCCGGTCGCGCTGAGCGATTGGCAGACTCACAACGAGATCTACGGCGCAACCAATAATCCCTGGGACCTGCGCCGCACGCCGGGCGGCTCCTCGGGCGGCTCGGCTGCGGCGCTCGCGGCCGGCTTCGGGCCGCTGTCGCTCGGATCGGACCTCGGCGGCTCGCTGCGCGCGCCGGCCCATTACTGCGGCGTTTACGCGCACAGGCCGACGCCGGGCCTCATCCCGCGGCGCGGGCATGTTCCGCCGGGCGTTCCGCCGCTTCCGCGCGACAGCGATCTCGCCGTCATCGGCCCCATGGCGAGATGCGCGAGCGATCTCGGGCTCGCGCTCGATGTGCTCGCCGGCCCGGACGAGGAGCGCGCCGGCGTCGGCTATAAATTGGCCCTGCCCGAGGCGCGGCATCGGGAGCTCGGGCGCTTCCGTGTGCTGGTCATCGACACGCACCCGCTCACGCCGACGGCGAGCGTGGTGAGAGCGGCGCTCGCGCGGCTCTCGCAACGGCTCGCAGGCGCCGGCGTGACGCTCGCGCACGCCAGCCCTTTGCTCCCGGACCTCGCCGAATCGGCGCGGGTCTACATGCGTCTCCTTTATTCACTCTGGGGAGGCGAGCTGCCGCCTCGCACTTACGCTCAGCTGCGCAGAACCGCCGCAGCGCTGTCGCCGCGCGACCGGAGCCTCGCGGCCGAGCGCATGCGCGGCGCGGTGATCGATCATCGCGATTGGCTCGCGGCCGACGAGGCGCGGCTCCGGCTGCAACGGCAGTGGAGCGAAGTGTTTCGCGAGTGGGACATTGTGCTCTGCCCCGCTGCGCCCACGCCGGCGTTTCCGCACGACCGCTCGACTCCGATCGCATCGCGGCGTCTCGACATCGACGGCAAGTCCTGGTCCTATCTCGATGCGCAGCTCGCTTGGGCGGAGCTCGCCACGACGCCCGGCCTGCCCGCGACCGTGGCGCCGATCGACCACGCGCCGTCCGGGCTGCCGATCGGCGCGCAAATTCTCGGCCCATATCTCGAGGACCGCACGACGATCGCGTTCGCCGAGCTCCTCGAACGGGAGTTCGGCGGGTTCACGCCGCCGCCGGGCTATGTTTGAACCGCTCGCGATCACTCGGAGGCTTTTGTCGAGCCGCGGTTCGGATGCGGCCCAAGATCGGCGGTTTCGTCTATGTCCGTCGACGACGCCCGTCGAATGTCGAATTGAACGGATCTCGCCGATCTCGCGGCGACGGAGAGGCGGTGTCCGCGGGCGACGAGGATGGACGAGAAGCGCCACAGCGACGGCTCCGCCGGCGCGGCGTCGGGCAGGTCGATGCGGATGGGATCGAGCGAGAAGGCGAAACGGTCGAAAGCCAGCGAGAGGCCGTCGCCGCGCGCCTTCACATAGGCCTCTTTCAAGGTCCAGAGTTGGAAGAAGGCCGCGGCGCGCCGCTCCTCGGCGAGGGATTCGAGCAGCGCGACCTCCGCCCCGGCGAAATAGCTCCGGGCCAGCGCCAGGAGATCGATGTCGCGATGTGTCCCTTCGATGTCGACGCCGACGGGACGCCCGCTCGTCACGGCGCAGGCGACCGCGCCATCCGTGTGGGAGAGGTTGAACTCGAGCGCGCGCCGGCCCATGGCGGGATCGAGCGACGGCTTGCCGTTCGGCTGATCGACGAAGCGCCAGATCTCCGGCGGGCCGCCGAGCGCGCGCGACAGCATCGCGCGTGTGAGCGCATGCGCCGCGATATAGGCGCGACGGTCGCGCGCGTGATAGAAACGCGCGGCGCGGGCGCGCTCCGTCGGGTCGAGGCATTCGAGCCAACGCCTTTCATGGGGCTCGGCGACCTCGGCGAGGTCGAGCCAGCGCACCTGCACGGCGTCGGCGGCGTCCTGATTCGTCGGCGTCTCTCCGCTCGCCAAGCTGCGCCGCTCCTTCCTGCTCCGCCGCCGTCCGCAGGCGGACCTCCTCGAAGATTTATCCCGATGACCAGGCGCTGGCCATCATTCTGTTCCGGAGAGCGAGCCTGAAGTAGAGCCGCGGCGCGATCGTCGCGCCGATCGAGCGGCGGGCGATAGTCATCCGATCCGATTCGAGCTAGGCTGCCGCCGGCGCGCGAGGGCTCCGACGGAACAGATTCGCCGGGGAGCGCTCGCGGAGCGTGATATGCTTGTTTCTCCTGTGTTGTTTGTCATCGTGAAGCGTTCGAGCCGGCGCTCTGGCGACAGCGCGCGAGACGTTCGAGCCACCGCTCGCAAACGAAGGTCTTCGGGCTTTCGAATCCGCCCGCTGCGACCGGGCCGCCTTTCCGGGCCTCACGGCCCGGACCTCATTGAAGCGAGGCTAGAAAGCGCCGCGATGATGAAAGGCAATGAGCCTTTCCGGGCCTCACGGCCCGGACCTCATTGAAGCTTCACGGCCCTGCTCGTCGGCAACGGCTATGAGCTGGCCTTTCCGGGCCTCACGGCCCGGACCTCATTGAAGCGCTCTCTGGCCGCTCGACGCCGGCAGAGCCGCGAAAGCCTTTCCGGGCCTCACGGCCCGGACCTCATTGAAGCTTCGTCAGCAATTCCGAGGTTGGCGCCGGCTCGCTGGCCTTTCCGGGCCTCACGGCCCGGACCTCATTGAAGCGATTGATAACGCTGTGAGACAGTGTGCGCCGACGCGCGCCTTTCCCGGCCTCACGCCCCCTCCATCGCCTCCAGCTCGGCGATCAGTCCTTCGATCATTTCGAGGCCGATGCTCCAGAAGGCCGGATCGCGCGCGTCGAGGCCGAAGGGGGCCAGCAGCTCGTTGTAGGGCTTGGCGCCGCCCGCCTCGAGCAGAGCGAAATAGCGCTCGGCGAAGCCCGTCTCCGCTCGTCGGTAGACGCCATAGAGCGAGTTCACCAGGCAATCGCCGAAGGCGTAGGCGTAGACATAGAAGGGCGAATGGACGAAGTGCGGAATATAGGCCCAGAAGGAGTCATATCCTTCGCCGAGCCGGATCGACGGCCCGAGGCTGTCGCTCTGCACGCTCATCCACAATTCGCACAGCTTCTCGGCGGTCAGCTCGCCATTCTTGCGCTCGGTGTGGACCTTGCGCTCGAAGCTGTAGAAGGCGATCTGCCGCACCACCGTGTTCAGCATGTCCTCCACCTTGGCGGCGAGCAGGGCGCGCTTCTTCTCGGGCTCCGTCGCGCCGGCGAGCAGCGCGCGGAAGGTCAGCATCTCGCCGAACACCGAGGCCGTCTCGGCCAGCGTCAGCGGCGTCGGCGCCATCAGCGCGCCCTGCGCGCCCGCGAGCACCTGATGCACGCCATGGCCGAGCTCATGGGCCAGCGTCATCACATCGCGCGTCTTGCCTTGGAAATTGACCAGAACGTAAGGATGCACGGAGGGCACGGTCGGATGGGCGAAGGCGCCCGGCGCCTTGCCGGGCCGCACCGGCGCGTCGATCCAATTGCGCTCGAAGAAGCGCGAGGCGATCTCCGCCATGCGCGGCGAAAAGCGCGAATAGGCCGAGAGCACGATGTCGCGCGCCTCGTCCCAGGAATAGACATGGCTCGGCACCTGGGGCAGCGGCGCGTTGCGGTCCCAATGATCGAGCGCCTCCTTGCCGAACCATTTGGCCTTGAGCTTGTAATAGCGATGCGAGAGCTTGGGATGGGCGGCGACGACGCTCGAAACCAGCGCCTCGACCACCTCGGGCTCGACGCGATTGGAGAGATGGCGCGCGTCGGCGACATCGTGAAAGCCGCGCCAGCGGTCGGAAATCTCCTTGTCCTTGGCGAGCGTGTTGGTCACCAGCGCGAAGACGCGCAGATTGGCCTTCAGCGTCGCGCCCACCGCCAGCGCCGCCTCGCGCCGCACGTCCTCATTCGTGTCCTGCATCAAAGTGAGCGCGGGCTCGAGCGTCAGCTCCTTGCCGCCGACCGGGAAGCGCAGCGCGGCGATGGTCTCGTCGAACAGGCGATTCCAGGCGGCGCGGCCGGTCATCGACTTCTCGTGGAAGAGCCGCTCCAGCTCGTCGGAGAGCTCATAGGGCTTCTCCTTGCGAATATCCTCGAGCCAGGGGCGCCAGCGCGACAGCGGAGCCTTTGCGGCGGCTGCGTCGAGAGCGGCGTCGTCGAGACGGTTGAGCTCAAGCTGGAAGAACAGCAGCTGCGTCGAAATGTCCGTGATCTTGCCCTGCATGTCGCCATAGAATTTGGCGCGCGCGGGGTCGCTGGTGTCGCCGCTGTAGACGAGGCCGGCATAGGACATGATTCGGCCGAGGAGTTCCTGTAGCGCCTCGTAGCGCGCGACCGCCTCGCCGAGCGTCTCGCTCGCCGCGGCGCCCTCGGCGAGCTGCTGCAGCCGGCCGCGATAGTCGGCGGCGAAGCCGGCGGCGTCGCGCTCGGCCGCGGCGAGATCCGCGGCGAGCGCGGGAGCGTCCATCGCCGGATAGAGATCGGCGAGGTTCCATTCGGGAAGTCCCCCGCCGCCAGGCGCGGACGCGCGCGCGTCGGCGGCGTCCCGGAGAATGATCGCGGCGTCGGCTGAGTTTTTCGGCATGGCTCGAACCAGGAGTTGAGTATGGGAAGGGTTTGGCCGAATATCGGGTCCGAACGGAGAAAATTGCAAGACCGGGCGGGCGGGGCCCAGGCGGGGGGCCGCGGAGCGCCATCGCCGGGGCGGCGCTTTGCCTGTCGAGACATTCGCCCGGCCGCGCCGAGCGCGATGACGATGTTAACGGCGCCTTTACCCTGATCCATGAGCATGGGCCGCAAGCAGAATGGGCTCGCGCCTCGAGGCGGGCCGGTGGAGCGGCGGCGACGCCACGTGGCCGCTACGGGCGACAGAAAGTCAAGAGGTTCGATGTCTTCCACGATTCTCATCGCCGACGATGATCCCGTTCAGCGCCGTCTCCTCGAGGCCGCCGTGCGGCGGTTCGGCTATGACGCCGAGACGGCGGAGGGCGGCGAGCAGGCGCTGGCGCGGCTGACGCGGGCGAATGCGCCGCCGGTCGAACTGCTGATCCTCGATCTCGTCATGCCCGATCTCGACGGCATGGGCGTGCTGACGCGCATGCGCGACCTCAAGATCGCCATTCCGGTGATCGTGCAGACGGCCAATGGCTCGATCGAGACCGTGATCTCGGCGATGCGCGCCGGCGCCAATGACTTCGTGGTGAAGCCCGTCGGCGCCGAGCGGCTGCAGATTTCGATCAAGAACGCGCTCTGCGCCGACGCCCTCGCCGGCGAATTGCGGCGCGTCAACCGGCGCAGCCAGGGCGCGCTCACCTTCAAGGACCTCGTCTCGCGCAGCGAGGAGATGGCGCGCGTCATCCGCCTCGGCGACCGCGCCGCCCATTCCAGCATTCCGGTGCTGATCGAGGGCGAGTCCGGCGTCGGCAAGGAGATCGTCGCCCGCGCCATTCAGGGCGGCTCGGAACGCCGCGGCAAGCCCTTCGTCACCGTGAACTGCGGCGCGCTGCCGGCCAATCTAATCGAATCCATTCTCTTCGGCCATGAGAAGGGCGCCTTCACCGGCGCGACCGAGAAGCACGCCGGAAAATTCCTCGAGGCCCATGGCGGAACGCTGTTCCTGGACGAGATCGGCGAATTGCCGCTCGACGCCCAGGTGAAGCTGCTGCGCGCGCTGCAGGAGGGCGAGATCGACCCCGTGGGCGCCAAGCGGCCGGTGCGCGTCGACATCCGCCTCATTTCCGCGACCAACCAGAATCTGATCGAGCTGGTGAAGCGCGGCCAGTTCCGCGAGGATCTGTTCTACCGGCTCAATGTGTTCCCGATCACCATTCCGCCGCTGCGCGCGCGCCGCGACGACATCGGCGACCTCGCGCGCCGCTTCGCCACGCGCTTTGCCGCCGAGGAAGGCAAGAAGCTGCGCGGCGTCACCCATGAGGCGATCAATCTGCTGTCGAGCTATGATTGGCCCGGCAATGTGCGCCAGCTGGAGAACGCCGTGTTTCGCGCCGTGGTGCTCGCCGACGGCGACGAGCTGACGGTCAATGAATTTCCGCAGATCGCCGCCCATGTGGAAGGCTTCTCTGTGCGCCTGCCGCCGCTGCCCGCGCCCGTCGCCGCGACGGCGGCCGCGCCGGAGCGCGAGATCGTGCGCGTCGAGATCCGCGACCCCAATGCGATGCCGCTGCTCGGCCAGCACGGCGAGATGCGGCGGCTCGAGGACCTCGAGGCCGAGGTCATCAAATTCGCGCTGGTCCATTATCGCGGGCAGATGTCGGAGATCGCCCGCCGGCTCGGCATCGGCCGCTCCACCCTCTATCGCAAGATGAAGGAATATGGACTGGGGGAGGCGGAGGAAGAGAACGTCGACGCGGCATGAAAGTGATGCATTTTTAGGCGGGTTGCAGCTTGCCCGGCGCCGCCCTCGTCGCCATTCTGGGGCCAGCCGCGAGCGCAGAGGGGCGCTCCGCGAAAAGGTTCGAAAGGTCCTCGGGCAATGGCCGAATTGTTTGATATTCCGGTAAAGACCATCGATGGCGAGACGAAGACGCTCGCCGAATACGCCGGCAAGGTGATCCTCGTCGTCAATGTCGCGAGCCGCTGCGGCTTCACGCTGCAGTACAACGGGCTCGAGGCGCTGTGGAACGAGAACAAGGACAAGGGGTTCGTCATTCTGGGCTTCCCCTGCAACCAGTTCAGCAATCAGGAGCCGGGCACGGACGAGGAGATCAAGACCTTCTGCGCCACCCGCTTCGTCGTGACGTTCCCGCTGTTCAGCAAGATCGAGGTGAATGGCGAGAACGCCCATCCGCTCTAT
Organism: Methylosinus sp. Sm6; assembly: GCF_019802345.1. Lineage (GTDB taxonomy): Bacteria > Pseudomonadota > Alphaproteobacteria > Rhizobiales > Beijerinckiaceae > Methylosinus. The sequence goes on from NZ_JAINDZ010000005.1 coordinate 20,639, forward strand.
CGTCTGCTGAAGGAGAAGGATCCGGCCTCGTCGGACGACGTGAAATGGAATTTCACCAAATTCCTCATCGACCGCAACGGCAATGTGGTGAAGCGCTTCGAGGCGACCAACACGCCGCGCTCGCTGGAGCCGGACATTCACGCTCTGCTGTCGGCGTGACCGCCGCGGGCGACGCGGCGTCGAGCTGCGGCGAGGCTCGGCCTCGCCGCCGCGACGGCGCGTCGCCATGACATCGCTCTACATGACCTCGCTCTATGATTTCGAGGCGCGCGCCATCGACGGAACGACGCGCGCGCTCGGCGATTATGCCGGCAAGGTCCTGCTGATCGTCAATGTCGCCGGCAAATGCGGCTTCACGCCCCAATATGCAGGGCTCGAGGCGCTCTGGCGCGACTATCGCGACAGGGGGTTCGTCGTGCTCGGCTTCCCCTGCAATCAATTCGCCGGCCAGGAGCCGGGCGCGGAGGCGGACATCGCGCAATTCTGCTCGGCGACATACGATGTGAGCTTCCCGCTCTTTTCCAAGATCGAGGTGAATGGCGCGCGGGCGCATCCGCTCTATCGCTATTTGAAGACGGCGGCGCCCGGCCTGCTCGGCTCCGAGGCGATCAAATGGAACTTCACCAAATTCCTCGTCGATCGAACGGGCGCGCCGATCAGGCGCTATGCGCCTTTGGCGCCGCCGTCGTCGCTCGCGGCCGACATAGAGGCCGCGCTGGCGGCGCCGGCATGAGCGGCGCCCGCATCGAGATCGCGCGCCGCGGCGACGGCGGCGCCAAGGCGCTCGCCTTCGACGTGGTCGTGCGCGAAGGGACGAGCGAGACGCGCCATCGCGTCACCATCTCGCACGAGCTCGCGCAGAGGCTCGGCGGCGGCGCGTCCGATCCGGAGCGATGCCTCGACGCCGCCTTCCGCTTCCTGCTCGACCGCGAGCCGAAAGAGCAGATCCTCGCCCGTTTCGACGTGAGCGTGATCGCGCTGTATTTTCCCGAGTTCGAGCGGGAGCTGTCGAAATATCTGGGGTGAGCGAATAGCGAGTAGAGGTGCGACCCTCCGCTATTCGCTATTCGCTACTCGCTCTTAGCAGGCGTCACAATTTCCATCCCCGGCCGCAGCCGTCGCGGATCGAGCCCGGGATTGGCGTCGACGATCGTCTTCCACCGGCCGGCGTCGCCATAGCGCTTTTTCGCGATCGAGCGCAGCGTGTCGCCGGCGACGATGCGATAATGATTGTCATGCGCGCTCGAGCGCGCGTCGCTCGCGACCTCGCCGCGCTTTGCGTCTGGGGCTTTCGCTTCCGCGATCTTCGGCGGCGCGGCGCGCGCGGGCGCGTCGATCACGTCGAACGCGCCGGGCAGCATGCCCATCCAGCAGCTCCAGCGAATGACGCCTGTCTCGCGCGGCGTGAACTCGATGGTCTGCTTGCCCGGCTTCACCTCGAATTCGAGCTTCAGGCTCGGCGCGACAATGCGGCGATTGCAATTGGTGATCTCCTTGCCGTCGACCACCCAATGCACCGGAACATCCTTCACCAGCGTGAAGCGATTGGGCGAGAAGCCCGTCGCCCGCACCTCCATCTCGATCGTCTGGAAAGCGGGACGCGCCGCCTGCGGCGCTCCGGCCGGCGCGGGCGGCGGGGCAGGGGGCGCGCCCGTCCCGCGCAGGACGCCGAGCATGGATTGCAGATCATAGCCCCAGCCGGTCAGGACCAATCCGCGATTGATCATCACGGCGCCGAGCGCGACGACGATCGCGCCCGAGGCCATCAGCAGCCGATGCGTCAGCGAAGCGGAGACGAGCGTCGACAGCGCGCCGAAGCTCAGCATCACCGGCAGCGTGCCGAGGCCGAAGGCGAGCAGCATTTTCGCGCCCTCGAGCGCGCTGCCGGTTCCGGCGGCCATCACATACATGGCCTGCAGCGGCCCGCAGACGATCATCAAGCCGTTGAGCAGGCCGATGACGAAGGGCCGATGCGAGCTCGCCGCGCGCCGCGCGACCAATTTCTGCAATGGCGCGGGCAATGCCAAGCGAATGCGCCGCAGCGGCGCGAACAGGCCGAGCATATTGAGGCCGAAGACGATGAGGAAGAGGCCGGCGGCAACGCCTGCCGCGCCGCGCAGCAAAGGCGTGAACGCGACGATCGCGCCGACGAGGCCGAACAATGCGCCGATCGTCGTATAAGAGAGCGTCTTGCCGGCCGCGTAGAGCAGATGCGAGCGCAGCGAAGGCCGCCCTTCTCTCGCATCCTCGGCCGTATAGCTCAGCACGAAGCCGCCGCACATGCCGACGCAATGAAAGCCGGTCAGGAGCCCGAGCAAAAAGATGAGATCGAGGCTCATATGGCGCGAGATATCGGGCGCGCCGCTGTCGCCGATCCAATTGGCGTCGAGATAGATGAGCAGGCCGATGCCGGCGACGCCGATAACGAAGCCGGCGATTTTCGTCAGCATGCGTCGCCGCTGCGACTGCTCGCGCGTCAGCGTGCGATAGCCTTGCCGCTCCACCGCCGCGCGGATCTGCTCGGGCGTCGCCGCGGCCGGGTCATAGTCGACCTCGACCCATTCGGTCGGATAATCGGCCACGACCTTCCGCACGCCGGGCAGCTTGCGCGCGGCCGCCTCGATGACGCGCTCGCAGCCGTGGCAATGCATGCCGTGCGCGCGGAAGCCGACCTTGGCTGCGCCCATGACGCTGGTCCTCGTCTCTCTCCGCCCGAATATTTGTGCCGAGAGCGAAGACGGGAAGACGGCGGGCAATATTGAAACTGCGGCGCTTTGTCCCTCGACGCCGGCCGCGGCTCCGGTTCGGGCGCGACGCATCGAAAATCGGGGCTCGCGCATTAATGTATTTAATTTGGCGACCGAGAAATGCTGTCGTAAGGTCACGAAAGCGACACAGGTCCTGGCCGCGGGAGAACAGGCGGCCGCGTCGGGGCCGAGTCCATCGGAGGTCGGCGATGAAGATCAATTACAAGCCGTTCGTCATATTCGCCATCATCGCTTTGCTCGCCGTCGCATTGGCCATGCTGTTCGATCAGCGCGGCCAGCGCACGGCCGGGCGGGACATCACCTTCAGCGAGCTGCTCGCGCAGATCGAGCTCGGACGCGTCCATGATGTGACCATGGCCGGCAATGAGATCACCGGCCATTTCATGGACAATCGGTCCTTCGTCACCTATGCGCCCAATGATCCGACGCTCGTCCAGCGCCTTCAGGCGAAGAATGTGTCGATCAGCGCCAAGCCGTCGAGCGAGGGCGGCAGCTGGTGGATGACCCTGCTGCTGAACGCGCTGCCGCTGATCGCCTTCATCGGCGTGTGGATTTTCCTGTCGCGCCAGATGCAGGGCGGCGCGGGCGGGCGGGCGCTCGGCTTCGGCAAGTCGAAGGCGAAGCTCTTGACCGAGACGCAGGGGCGCGTGACCTTCGAGGATGTCGCCGGCGTCGACGAGGCCAAGGAGGATTTGCAGGAGATCGTCGAATTCCTGCGCGATCCGCAAAAATTCCAGCGGCTCGGCGGACGCATTCCGCGCGGCGTGCTGCTGGTCGGACCGCCCGGCACCGGCAAGACGCTTCTCGCCCGCGCCATCGCCGGCGAGGCCAATGTGCCCTTCTTCACCATTTCGGGCTCGGACTTCGTCGAAATGTTCGTCGGCGTCGGCGCTTCCCGCGTGCGCGACATGTTCGAGCAGGCCAAGAAGAACGCGCCCTGCATCATCTTCGTCGACGAGATCGACGCGGTCGGCCGTCATCGCGGCGCCGGCCTCGGCGGCGGCAATGACGAGCGCGAGCAGACGCTGAACCAGCTGCTGGTCGAGATGGACGGTTTCGAAGCCAATGAGGGCATCATCCTCATCGCCGCGACCAACCGTCCCGACGTGCTCGATCCGGCGCTGATGCGTCCCGGCCGCTTCGATCGGCAGATCAATGTGCCGAACCCGGATTTCATCGGCCGCGAGAAGATCCTGAAGGTCCATGCGCGCAAAGTGCCGCTGGCGCCGGATGTGGACTTGAAGGTGGTCGCGCGCGGCACGCCGGGTTTTTCGGGCGCCGATCTGATGAACCTCGTCAATGAGGCGGCGCTGCTGGCGGCGCGTCGCAGCAAGCGCATCGTGACGCGCCAGGAATTCGAGGACGCGCGCGACAAGATCATGATGGGCGCGGAGCGCCGCACTCTGGTGATGACGGAGGAGGAGAAGCGCCTCACCGCCTTCCACGAGGGCGGGCATGCGCTGGTGCAGCTGAACATGCCGGGCTCGATCCCGATCCACAAGGCGACGATCATCCCGCGCGGCCGCGCGCTGGGCATGGTGCAGGGTCTTCCCGAGCGCGATCAGATCTCGCAGACCTATGAGCAGCTGAAAGCGATGCTGGCGCTGGCCATGGGCGGGCGCGTGGCGGAGGAGCTGGTGTTCGGCCACGACAAGGTGACGTCGGGCGCGGCGAGCGACATTCAGCAATGCACGCGCATCGCGCGGGCAATGGTGACGCAGCTCGGCTTCTCGGACAAGCTCGGCACAGTGGCCTATGCCGATCCGCAGCAGGAGCAGTTCCTGGGCTACTCGCTCGGCCGCACGCAGACGCTTTCCGAAGCGACGCAGCAGACGATCGACGCGGAGGTTCGCCGCCTCGTGGCCGAGGGCTATGAGGACGCGAGGCGCATTCTGACGGAGAAGCGCGCCGATCTCGACACTCTGGCCAATGGCCTGCTCGAGTTCGAGACGCTGACCGGCGAGGAGCTGATGGGCCTGCTGCAGGGCAAGCGCCCGGTGCGCGAGGATGTGCCGCCGGACGTTCCGCCGGCGCGCCCCTCGCCGGTCCCGTCCACCGGCCGCACCCGGCCGAGCCCCGAGCCCGACGCGGGCGGACTGGAGCCGCATCCGGTGTGAGCCTTGCAAAAGAGAGACAGGAAGGAAAAGGAAGCCCGGCGCCATCGCCGGGCTTTTTTTGCCTCGGGCTTCAGGCTTGGTCCGGCGGATGGCCAATATGAGCGGGCAGCCCGACAGCCGTCGCGCATGAGGCGCGCTCCCACAGCGTTCTCGCGATTTTGATCGCGGCGAGCGTCGACGAAAAAAGCATTGTGAGCAGCATGACGACGACGCTGATCGCGCGAATGTCACCAGAGCGCCAGACCCGGCCGCTCGCGTCGATGATTTCGCCGCTCGCGCCCGAGAGCCAGGGAATGAGATGGGTCAAGCCCGCCGCTGCGTAGAGGATGACCGCCACGAGCCGAAGCGAGGGCGCGGGCGCTGCGACGGCGGAACGCGCCAGCCATATGGCGTAGAGCTGGTAGAAGGACCAGGATGTGACGAACCATCCCGCGTAATTCGATAGCGGGACGCCGAAGTCGGGACCGCCTTCATGCCATGCCCAGGCGCCGGAGAGCGTCGAGTTCCCGCGGTCCATGACGAAATCCCACTGAGTCATCACGAAGGCCGCGATCAACGGAAGCGCGACGATATTGCCGCGCTGCCCAAGCCGCGCATCCGCATCGTCGAGCAGAATGGCCGCCATCTGCCAGGAGAAATAGCCCATGCCGAACCACAGCAGGCCGGCGACGAGCGGGATGCGTCCGACAAAGGGGAGCCCGGCGGTGACGATGAAGTGATAATGACCGAATGGAACGCCTGTCGCAGCTCCGATGTTCTCGACGATGAGCGTCACGACGAGCGTGATCACGAAAAAGGCGAGGGCGTTTTTCCAGCCGTAGACGCATCGCCCATGCGCGAGCGCGATGACGACACTGAGCACGGCGAGTGTCTGTCCCACCGGATTGGGATTCCACGACAGCGCGATTTCCGCCGCGGCGATCAGCGCCACGAAAAATGCCGAAATTGTCTCAAAGCGCGGTCTCATGACGCCCCATGACGCGAAGACTGACTCGAGTGCGAGCGCGTGTTCGCCGGGCGAATATGCGCCGAGATCCGCTGATTCAACCAATGCGCAGGATAAAAAAAGCCCGGCGAGGATCGCGCCCGCCGGGCCATAATGCCTTCTCCGTCATCGGCTCCGGTTCACACCGGATGCGGCTCCAGTCCGCCCGCGTCGGGCTCGGGGCTCGGCCGGGTGCGGCCGGTGGACGGGACCGGCGAGGGGCGCGCCGGCGGAACGTCCGGCGGCACATCCTCGCGCACCGGGCGCTTGCCCTGCAGCAGGCCCATCAGCTCCTCGCCGGTCAGCGTCTCGAACTCGAGCAAGCCATTGGCCAGAGTGTCGAGATCGACGCGCTTCTCGGTCAGGATGCGCTTGGCGTCGTCATAGCCTTCCTGCACCAGACGCCGGACCTCCGCGTCGATCGTCTGTTGCGTCGCCTCCGAGAGGGTCTGCGTGCGGCCGATCGAATAGCCGAGGAACTGCTCCTGCTGCGGATCGGCATAGGCCACCGTGCCGAGCTTGTCCGAGAAGCCGAGCTGCGTCACCATCGCCCGCGCGATGCGCGTGCATTGCTGAATGTCGCTCGCCGCGCCCGACGTCACCTTGTCGTGGCCGAACACCAGCTCCTCGGCGACACGGCCGCCCATGGCCAGCGCCAGCATCGCCTTCAGCTGCTCGAAGCTCTGCGAGATCTGGTCGCGTTCCGGCAGGCCCTGCACCATGCCCAGCGCGCGGCCGCGCGGGATGATCGTCGCCTTGTGGATCGGGATCGAGCCCGGCATGTTGAGCTGCACCAGCGCATGCCCGCCCTCGTGGAAGGCGGTGAGGCGCTTCTCCTCCTCCGTCATCACCAGAGTGCGGCGCTCCGCGCCCATCATGATCTTGTCGCGCGCGTCCTCGAATTCTTGGCGCGTCACGATGCGCTTGCTGCGACGCGCAGCCAGTAGAGCAGCCTCATTGACGAGGTTCATCAGATCGGCGCCCGAAAAACCCGGCGTGCCGCGCGCGACCACCTTCAAGTCCACATCCGGCGCCAGCGGCACTTTGCGGGCGTGCACCTTCAGGATCTTCTCGCGGCCGATGAAATCCGGGTTCGGCACATTGATCTGGCGATCGAAGCGGCCGGGACGCATCAGCGCCGGATCGAGCACGTCCGGACGGTTGGTCGCGGCGATGAGGATGATGCCCTCATTGGCCTCGAAGCCGTCCATCTCGACGAGCAGCTGATTGAGCGTCTGCTCACGCTCGTCATTGCCGCCCCCTAAGCCGGCGCCGCGATGACGACCCACCGCGTCGATCTCGTCGACGAAGATGATGCAGGGCGCGTTCTTCTTGGCCTGCTCGAACATGTCGCGCACGCGCGAGGCGCCGACGCCGACGAACATTTCGACGAAGTCCGAGCCCGAAATGGTGAAGAAGGGCACATTGGCCTCGCCGGCGATGGCGCGGGCGAGAAGCGTCTTGCCGGTGCCGGGCGGTCCGACCAGCAGCACGCCGCGCGGAATGCGTCCGCCGAGCCGCTGGAATTTTTGCGGATCGCGCAGGAATTCGACGATCTCCTGCAAATCCTCCTTGGCCTCGTCGACGCCGGCGACATCCTCGAAGGTCACGCGCCCCTGCGTCTCGGTCAAGAGCTTCGCCTTCGACTTGCCGAAGCCGAGCGCCCGCCCGCCCGCGCCCTGCATCTGGCGCGACAGGAAAATCCACACGCCGAGGAAGGCGATCAGCGGCAGGCCGTTGATGAGCAGCGTCATCAGCCAGCTATTGCCGTCCGCCGGGGGGCGCGCGCTGATGGCGACATTCTTGGCGGTGAGCTTCTGCACCAGCGACGGGTCGTTGGGCGCATAGGTGGAGAACGGACGATTGTCCGAGAAATGGCCGGTGATCTCATTGCCCGCGATCGTCACGTCGTGGACGCGACCCTGATCGATCTGCGTGAGCAATTCGCTGAAGGAGATATCGCGGATCGGCGTGCGCTGACCCGGTTGCTGGAACAGCATGACGAGCGCCACGACGAGCAGCCCGATGATCGCCCAGAGAGCGATGTTCCTGAAGTTTGCGTTCATGTCGAACCTGCGAAAGACGTGACCGTCCGAGGCCATCCTCGGCGACGGACGCCGTTCCGAGTAATCTAGGCGCGTCGTGACCGATTGCCAAGAGAAGGGCTAAAGACCGGTCCGAGCGGCGCTTCGGCCACGCGAGACGGCCGTTGAGGCGCATTTTCAGCGCGGTGTCATTCGATCGTCGTCGAATGGCTTTTTTACGGCCGGCGCGCCGCGCCCTGCCGTCGCGGCGGCTCGGGCCGGATCGTCAGCGTATCCGTCGTCAGCGCGATCTCCGCGCCGCCGAGCGTCGCCTTGAAGGAAAGCCCCGCAGCCAGCGCCTCATGCAGACGATCGCAGGCTCGCTCCTGCCGCTCGAGCCGCGCCGTCGACCCGCCGATGCGCTCGATTTCGGCCGCGACAACGCGCCGCAGCAGCTCGCGCGGCAACGCCGCCACGGGCGCCGCCGCGACGCGGAAAAGGCCCTCGCCGCGTTCGGCCGGCAGAGCGGCGGCGGCGGCGCGCGCGGCGTCGGCGAGGGCCTCCTCGGCGCGCGCGGCGCGGGCGCCGAGGCGCAGCAGCGCGTCGACGCTCAGTCCCTGCTGTTCGAGCAGCGTGGACAGGCGCCGCAGCCGCGCGCGCGCATAGGCGGGATTCTCGTTCGAAGGATCGCGAAAGAATGGCTGACCCGCCGCCTCGCAGAGCGCCTCGAGCGCCTGCTTGCGCAGGCCGAGCAGCGGCCGCAGCAGAGCGAGGCCGTCGAGGCGCGAGGCCGGCGCCATGCCGGCGAGGCCGGCGATTCCGCTGCCGCGCGCGAGGCGGAACAGGATCGTCTCCGCCTGGTCGTCGGCGTGATGCGCCGTCACGATCGCCGTCGCGCCGGTCGCGCGGGCGCATTCGGCGAGCAGGCGATAGCGCGCCGTGCGCGCGCGCTCCTGAATGCGCGTTCGCGGCTTCTCGCCCTCCCAGCGCAGAATGTGATGGGGAAGGCCGAGCGCTTGCGCCCATTCGCCGACGAGGGCCGCCTCCTCGGCCGCCTCCGCGCGCAGCCCGTGATCGACCGTGGCGACGGCGATCCGCTTCGTCTCGCGCAGCGACCAGCGCGCCGCGAGCAGCATCAGCGCCATCGAATCCGGCCCGCCGGAGACGGCGAGCAGGAGCTGCTCGTGACCCGCCAGCGGCGCCAGAACGCGATCGGGGTCGGGAACGTCAGCGGGCATGCAGGCCCGTCAGCACTGGTCCTTCCGGCTCTCGCGCTGCGCGGCCTCCTTCACGCGCGCCGGCGCGCCCGGATATTTCACCGCGATCTCGCCGAAGGAGGCGCAGGCCTGCTCCTTGGCGCCGATCGCATGCAGCGATTGTCCGAGCCGCAGCATCGCCTCGGGCGCCTGCGGGGAGGTCGGAAACTTGGTCGAGATCTCGAGGAATTTCTCCGCCGCCTCGCGGTGGCGCTCGCGCAGGAAGAAGCTCTCGCCGAGATAGAAAATCGCCTGCGGGGCGAGCTTGCTCTTGCCGTTCTTGCCCAGAAAGCCCGCAAAACCCTTTTCGGCCGCCTCATATTCGCCGAGGCGCAGGCGCGAGAGGGCGACATCGAACTCGTCCCGCGGCGATTGCGGCGCAGTAGGAGCGACGGCCGCGGCCGGAGCGGGCGGCGTCGGCGCCGCGGCGAGCGTCGGCGCCGCCGGGCCGCTGGAATAGCCATGGGTGAGGTCGAGCGGCGCGCCCGGGGAGCGCAGGTCCGAGGCCGCGGCGCCGCCCGGCCCGCCCGCAGCGAGCGGCGCGCTCGGCGGCGTGGTTCCGAGCGGGCGCGGCGCGCCCGGCGCGGACGGGTCTCGGCCCGGATCGAAGGCGTCGCCGCGCCGCAGCGAGCCGGTCCCGCCGATCGTGGCCGGCCCCGGCGCGGCGAGCGGGCCGGACGGCTCGGACGCGCCGCGCGGGGGCGCCGCGGCGGCGTCCGTCGAGCGGCGAAGCTGCTCCTCGAGGCGGCGGATTTGGTGCTGAAGCTCCTCGACCTGGCCGTTGAGCGAGCGGATTTGGCTCTCCAGCCGATCCATGCGCACGCCGGCGGCCGCGGCCTCGCGGGAGCCGCTCATTCCCTCGTCCTCGGGCTCGCGCGGCGAACGGTCGAAGAGCTGGGTCACGTCGAGACGCCGGCCGAGCGACTGCAGCCCCTGGCCGAGCCGAGCGACGCCGTCGGTCTCGGCGCCGGCGGAGCCGGAGGAGAGAGCGGCCCCGAGGGCCGCTGCAGCGAGCAATTTGCGCCGGAACAAAGAGGCCATGTTCGAATCCCGCGAACTCGGGCGAAGCGCCGAGGGCCCTAGCATAGGCGATCTTTTGGCCAAAGTCGGGCGGCGGCGCCCGGTCCGCTGCATCCGCCTCAGACGAATTCGACCCGGCTCGCGGTGAGGCTGGCGAGGCTGAAAGTCTCCAGCGTGATCACATCGGTGGCGCTCGCCGTGATCACCGTGTCGGCGCCGACCTGCTGCGCCGAGGCGAGCAGGCCGGCGAAATTGGCGAAGATTGTGCGATCGAAGCGCAGACTGTCGCCCGCCGAAAAATCCGTGACCGCATCGCGCCCGAAGGCCGGCGCAAACACGAAATGATCCGCGCCGGCGCCGCCGGTCAGCGTATCATTGCCGCCGCCGCCGGTGAGCGCATTGGCGAGACTGTCGCCGGTCAGCGTATCGGCGCCCGAGCCGCCGATTACATTCTCGATATTGCGGATCGTGTCCTCGGCGACGCCGCCGACTCTCACCTTCGCATCGGACGCGCCGTTCAGCGTCACCACGACGGATGTCGTCTTGTCGCGATAATCGGCCGTGTCGACGCCGGCGCCGCCATCCAGCCTGTCCTTGCCGCGCCCGCCCTTCAAACGATCGTCGCCGCCGCCGCCGGTGAGCGCATTGGCGAGACTGTCGCCGGTCAGCGTATCGGCGCCCGAGCCGCCGATCACATTCTCGATATTGCGGATCGTGTCCTCGGCGACGCCGCCGACTCTCACCTTCGCATCGGACGCGCCGTTCAGCGTCACCACGACGGATGTCGTCTTGTCGCGATAATCGGCCGTGTCGACGCCGGCGCCGCCGTCGAGCGCGTCCTTGCCGGACCCGCCCTTCAGGCGGTCATTGCCGGCGCCGCCGTTCAACCGGTCGCCGCCGGCGCCGCCGATCAGCGTGTCGGCGCCGCCGCCGGTGACGATCGTGTCGGCTCCGCCGGAGCCGGTGAACATGACGGAGCGATCGCCGAGTTGCGTCGCGAGATCGACTGCTCCCGGCCCGGCCAGCGTCAGCGCGACGCCGGCGTCGAGCTGATAGGCGCCGAAGGCAATCCGGGTGAACCCTTGCAGCTGCGCCGCAGAAGCGGCGACGTTGCGCGAGGCCGTGTAGAGATTCTCGACGCCGACGATGGTCGAGGCGCTGATATCGGTCAGGTAGGAATAATTGAAGGTCAGACTGTCGTTTCCTGCTCCGCCGTCGATCGTATCGGCTCCGGGGGAGGCATAGAAAGTGTCGTCGCCGGCGCCGCCGTTCAGATTGTCCGCCGCGGAATCGTCGCCGCTGAAAATGGACCCCCACAGCAGATCGTCGCCCTCGCCGCCGAACAGCGTGTCGGCGCCGGCGCCGCCATAGATCAGATCATTGCCGACGCCGCCGTCGAGCGTGTCGGCGCCGCCGCCGCCGAAGATCGAATCGTCTCCGGCTTCGCCGAAAATCCGATCGCCGTCCGTCGCCGGTCCGTCGTCGCCCGGAGCATTGACGTCGCTCCATCCGTAGATGGTGTCGTCTTCCGAACCGCCGTTCAAAATGTCGGGCGCATTCGTGCCGGAAATAATCGCCATGGTGGGGGCTCCGCAGGCGTCAAGGCGACGCGGCTGGAAAGGCGCGGCCGGAACCGTTCGCCCGCCTGTTCCGCCACCTTTGCACTATCGACATCGTTGAAACTACGTGTAGATAGTAACATGGTTCCGTTCCAGCCGGCAAGCTGCGGCGATGCTGCACGGAGGACTTCGGCCACTTCGACGAGCGAGCTTGTCGCCCGAGCTGCGGCTCGCGTCGTTCGGAGGGCGGAGCGGCCTTCGCGCGCGCATAAAGGCTGCGCCGCCGGCGCTCTTTTACTCGCCGCCGTCGTCGCCATGGGGCGCGCGTTCGGCGCCGAGGCCGCGCCGTGCTCCTTGGAGGAGTCGGCGCCTGTCGAGATCGCCGCCGTCGACGCCGATCTCGACCTGCTGACGCAGGACGGGCGGCGCATCGCTCTGGCGGGAGTGGAATTCCCCGCCGGCCCGCTGCGTGAGCGCTCGCGCGCCCGGCTGGAGGCGCGGCTCGCGGCGGGACGGCTGGCGTTTCTTTCGGCCGCCGCCGCGGTTCCAGACCGCTGGGGCCGCATTGCGGGCGGCCTCTATGTGGAAGGGGAGGGCGACGAAGCGGCGCTCGCGTCGCTGGCCGAGGCGCTGCTGCGCGAAGGTCTCGCGCGCTTTCGCCCCGATCCGGCCGCAATGCCTTGCCGCAATGGCCTGCTGGCGGCGGAGGCGGAGGCCCGTCGACGCGGGCTTGGACTTTGGACGGCGGGCGAGTATGTCGTCGTGGACGCCGGCCGGCCCGATCTGCTCGCGGGGCGCACGGGCATGGTCGTCGTCGAAGGCGTTCTCGGCGGGATCGGCGAGGCGGGCGGATCCCTCTATTTGAATTTCGGACCGAGACGATGGGCGGATTTCGCCGTCGTGATCTGGAAGGGTAATATCGAGGCGTTCGAGCGGTCGGGGCTCCGCTTGCGGACGCTTTCGGGCCGGCGCGTGCGCGTGCGAGGATTGATTGACACAGCTTACGGACCGCGCATGGAGCTCGTTTCTCCCGCGCAGATGGAGATCGTCGGCGCGCCCTGACCGAAGCTGCGAGCGAATCGCGCCGCGGCTCCTCGCGGCGGCGCTCCTGCTCGCTGCCGGCGGCTGCGCGCAGCTCGAGCGCCAGGGCGAGATGCTCAACGCCGGCGCGGCAAATCTCGGGCGGCTGCCCGCCGCCGTGCCGCGCGTCGTCGGCGTCGAGACCCAGACCAGCGCCGAGCACAAGGAGCTGGTGGCGCAGTTCGGCGGCGAATATCGATTCCCCGCGGCGGAGCGATATCTCGACGATATATTGGTCAAGCTGGCGCAGGCGGGCGACACGCCCAATCAGTCCGCCTATAAGGTGACCATTCTGAACACGCCGGTGGTCAACGCCTTCGCTCTGCCGAGCGGCAACCTCTATGTCACGCGCGGCCTGCTGGCGCTCGCCGGCGACGCCTCGGAGGCGGCGGCGGTGATGGCCCATGAGATCGCCCATGTGACCGCGCGCCACAGCGCGTTGCGCGCCGAGCGCGAGCGCGAGGCGGAGGTGATCAGCAAGGCCGCGGCCGTGATCCAGAGCAAGCAGAAGAGCGAGGATGTGCGCGCCTCGCAGCGCCTGTCCTTCGCCGGCTTCTCGCGCCTGCAGGAGCTCGAGGCCGACGCCGTCGGCGTGCGCGTGATCGCCAAGGCGGGCTTCGACCCTTACGGCGCGTCGCGGTTCCTCGCCGCGCTCGGCAGATCGGCCGATCTGCGCGCCGCGCTCTACGGAAAGAAGCACACGGCCGATCTCGACATTCTGGCGACGCATCCGTCGACGCCCGACCGCATCGCCAAGGCGATCGCCGCGGCGCGGCAGATCGCCGCGCCGGGCGTCGGCGCGCGCGATCGCGCCGGCTATCTCGCGGCGATCTCGGGGCTCGCCTATGGCGACGATCCCAACGAGGGTTTCGTGCGCGGCCGCAAGTTCACGCATCCGCGGCTGCGCTTCGCCTTCACCGCGCCCGAGGGCTTTCTGCTCGAAAACTCGAGCGAGGCCGTGTTCGGCGTGAAGGAGCACGACGACGAGGCGCTGCGCCTCGACAGTGTGCGCGCCCCGGCCGGCCAGACTCTCGAGGCCTATGTCGAATCGGGCTGGGTCGACGGTCTGCTGCGCTCCACGGTGCGCCGCGTCGAGATCAACGGCCTGCCCGCCGTCGTCGCCAGCGCGCGCGCCGGCGAGTGGAATTTCAAGCTCGCCGTCATTCAGCTCGGCGACGAGCTCTATCGGCTGATCTTCGCCGTGCGCGCGCTGAACGAGGACGTCGAGCGCCGCTTCATGACCTCGGCTCAGAGCTTCCGCCGGCTGGGCTGGGAAGAGACTTTGGACGTGCGTGGCCTGCGCGTCTCCGTGGTGACGGCGAGCGCGCAGGACACGCCCGAAACGCTCGCCGCCCGCATGGTGACGCCCAATCGGCCGCTCGACTATTTCCTGCTCCTCAACGGCCTCGAGCCGCAGGACCGGCTCACGCCCGGCGAGCGCTACAAGCTCGTCACCGAATAAACGGCCGCGCCGATGGAACCGGAGCGCCCGTGACAACGTTGTCCAACCGCTAGAATTCTCGCGGGTTGGGCGGGCCTCGAGGCGTAGCGCCTCCGTCGAGATTCTCTTCGAGCCAGGCGTCGATAGCGCAAACCGTGTCAGATCGATCGATGTTCGGTCGATCGCTTTTTCTGCGCGCGTCGACAGGCCCCGCGGAGGCGTTAATGGCGTATTTGCCCGGAGTTGGACGCGAGCTCGTCAAGGCGGCGATGGAAGCGCCTTTTCTCGAGCGCGAGGAAGAAAAGCAATTGGCGATTGCCTGGAAGGACCGGCGCGACGGCGAGGCGCTTCACAAGCTCGCCTCGGCGCATATGCGTCTCGTCATCGCGCTGGCGGTGCGGTTTCGGCACTACGGGCTGCCGGTCGCCGATCTGGTGCAGGAGGGGCATGTCGGGCTGCTGGAGGCCGCGGCCCGCTTCGCGCCGGAGCGCGACGTGCGTTTCTCCACTTACGCGACGTGGTGGATCCGGGCGTCGATCCAGGACTATGTGCTGCGCAACTGGTCGATCGTGCGCGGCGGCACCAGCTCATCGCAAAAGGCGCTGTTCTTCAACCTGCGCCGGCTGCGCGCCAAGCTCGCCCATGCGCCGCAGTCCGCCGCCGAGGCGAGCGACGCTTTTCAAGCGATCGCCGGCGCGATCGGCGTCTCGCGCGCCGATGTGGAGCTGATGAACTCCCGTCTCGCGGGCTCGGACATTTCGCTCAACAGCCAGCTGATCGAGGACGATTCGGCGACCTCGGCCGAGCGCATGGATTTTCTCGTCGACGATCGGCCGCTGCCCGACGAGATCGTCGAGGACCGGCTCGATTCCGACCGTCGCGCGCGCTGGCTCGCCGACGCGCTGAAGCTGCTCTCGGAGCGCGAGCTGCGCATCGTGCAGGAGCGGCGCCTCAGCGAGAGCCTGGTGACGCTGGAATCGCTCGGCGATCGGCTCGGCATCTCCAAGGAGCGCGTCCGCCAGATCGAGAACCGCGCCTTGTGCAAATTGCGCAAGGCGCTCGTCCGCGCGCAGGATCAGGCGGCGCCCGAGTAGGAGGGGCCTCCGAGCTCTTTCGAGAACGAGCCTTCAGACTCGCGTCACGAAACCAAACGAAAAGCGCGGCCCCTCGAGGAGCCGCGCTTTTCGTTTTTCCCCCTTGTCGAAACCCGAGGCTCAGGCGGCGGCCTCGACATCGTCCTCGTCGCCGTCCCCGTCGGCCGGGTCGCTTCCGCCGTCGTCGCTCTTCTGGCCGCGGCGCGGGCTCTTGGCCAGGAAGGATTCGATCAGCTTGAGCGACTCGGAATCGATGAGCTTGCGCACCGCCGCCACTTCCCGCGCCATGCGGTCGAGCGCCGCCTCATAGAGCTGCCGCTCGGAATAGGACTGCTCGGGCTGGGTGTCGGAGCGATAGAGATCGCGCACCACCTCGGCGATGGTGACGAGATCGCCGGAGTTGATCTTGGCCTCATATTCCTGCGCCCGCCGCGACCACATGGTGCGCTTGACGCGCGCGCGTCCGGTCAGGGTCGAGAGCGCTTTGTCCACCACCTCGGGCTCGGCGAGCTTGCGCATGCCGACGGCGGCGACCTTGCTGATCGGCACCTTCAGCGTCATCTTGTCCTTGACGAAATGGACGACGAACAGCTCGAGGCTGAAGCCCGCCACCTCCTGCGTCTCGATCGCGATGATCTGTCCGACGCCATGGGCCGGATAGACGATGAATTCATTCGTCTTGAATCCCAGCTTGGCGGCCGGCGCCTTGGCCTTGACGGCGGGCGCCGGCTTGGCGGGGGCGGCGGCTGCGGCGCGCGCCGCGACCATGGCCTTGGGCGAAAGGGCCGGGCTCGGGCTCGGGCTCGCGGCGACCGCCGGAGCGGGGACCGCGGCTCTCTGCGCCGGCGAGGTTTTGGCGTTGATCGCCTTTCCGGGTGTCGTTTTTGCCACTGGAATAGTGTCGCTCGAAGCTGGAGGTGAAACGGGCGTCGCCGCCGCGCTTTCGTTCGTTGCGCCGACGCTCGGGGCGACGGGCGGAACGGAGGCTGCCGGTTGGACGGTGGGTGGGGTGGTCGAGTTGTCCCGCGCGGGTTTCGTTCGAGAACCCTCCTCTATTGCGCCGGGCGTCGCCGCGGCCGTAACCTGATCGCCGATTTCCGCGCGCGGCGTCGCCACGCGCGCATCCGCGCCAGCCTCGTTCGCGCCCGGCTTGCCGGCGCTCGCCTTGCCAGCGGGGCGCGCCTTGCCAGCGGGGCTCGCCTTGCCAGCGGGGCTCTTGCGCGGCGCGGCTTTCCCGGGCCGCGCCGGGGCCGGCGCCTCGGTCCGCTGCTCCACGGGCCGATTTTCGACAGCGCCCTGCGCCGCGCGGTCCTCGATCCCCGCCTGCTTCTGCGTCGCGGCCGGATCCGCCGCGCGAGCGGCGCTCCGCGCCTTGCTGCGGGCGGAAGAGGCGCGCGACGTATCTGTTCCCCGCGCCGTGCGTTCGGCGGATTTGGCCGCGCTTCGCGCCCGCTCCGTCGTCCGCGACGCGGACCGCTCGCCGTTCGACTTCGTGGTCGTCCGGGCCGAGGCCGCAGCGCGGGCCGAGGTCTTGGATGCGGCGGTCCTCGCCGTTTTGGCGGCCGCCGCCTTCGCCGTCCGGCTGGCCGCGCCCGCCTTCGTCGTCGCGCCGGCGTTTTTCGCCTTGCCGCTCGCCTTGGCCTTGCCGTTCGCGTTGGCCTTGGCGCGCATGTTCGTCTTAGCGCTCGCGCCGCTCTTGGCGGTCGTTTCGCGCTTGACGCCCGTGTCGCTCGAATTGTTTTTAGCGCTCGGCTCGCCGGCGGCGACTCTCGTGATCTGCGACCGGCCCGATTTGGTTTCCGCATCCCTCGCGCCGCGCCTCGCGCTCGACGGCGCCTTGCGGTTTTTCGCAGTCTTCTTGCTCGAGGGCATACGCGGGTACTCCTTATGTCGCCCCGCTGTGGAGACGGGACATGTTGTCCCGCTGTGGAGACGGGACGGAAAGCCACGTGGCCTCGGAGCGCAAGCCGCGCCCCGGCCAGGATAGCGCTAACGACCGCGCATACTTTAGGCTGGCGAAAGCCCGACGCTTCACTCTTCGGAACCGACGCGCCTCGACGCTCTCGGACGCCATCCCCGTTCGGTTCCAGGCGGCCACGGCGACTCGCGCGTTTTCCCGACCGGCAAAACGCGGATTTGCGCCCCTTAGCGCCCGAACGCTATTCGTTAATGCTTTGTATATCACGCGGGACGGCGAAAATCAAAGGGAACCCATCGCAGCCTTCCGGCATGGTTACCCTGATCGCGCCGGTCGCGCTTGAATTTGCTGGCGAATATGTCGCGTTTGGACGATTTCGCTCTAGTCGCCCTGGCCGGGCTCGGGCGAGAAGCTCGTTTCGAGCTTGCCGGGTTTGCCGTCCCACTCCTTGGCGTCCGCCGGCGGATCGCGCTTGACCGTCACATTCGGCCAGACCTGCGCATATTCGGCGTTGAGCGCCATCCATTTCTCGAGGTCCGGCTCGGTGTCCGGCTTGATCGCCTCGGCCGGGCACTCGGGCTCGCACACGCCGCAGTCGATACATTCGTCCGGATGGATGACCAGCATGTTGGCGCCTTCGTAGAAGCAGTCCACCGGACAAACCTCCACGCAATCCATATATTTGCACTTGATGCAGTTTTCCGTGACGACATAAGGCATGGGGAATCCTCGACCATCGCCGGCTTGCTAGCGTTTTTGTCGCAATCGCGCAAGCGGCTCGGCGAGCGCGAGCGGTTCGCGGCGGGTCGGCTCGCCTCTTTCCCGGTCTGCGTGATATCTTGCCGGACGAGGTCGGAAGGGAATCGCTCATGGCGAATTTGCAGTCGATGTCCGAGGTTGCCGCGCCGCCGAC
This sequence comes from Methylosinus sp. Sm6, assembly GCF_019802345.1. Classification (GTDB taxonomy): domain Bacteria; phylum Pseudomonadota; class Alphaproteobacteria; order Rhizobiales; family Beijerinckiaceae; genus Methylosinus. The sequence continues at coordinate 38,814 of NZ_JAINDZ010000005.1, forward strand.
GCTGCGCTGCGTGACGGCGCGCGCCCTATTGCTCGGCGACCGAATCGACACGGGAGGGCTCGAACGCGCCGATCTCGTCTCCACGTCGCCGCTGGCCTTTCCCGCCGGGCAATCCGGCTTCGTCGTGCTCTATCGATTCGGCGTCGCGGTGCTGTTCGGCCTGACGCCGCTCGAGGAGGACGAGATCGTCGCCAAGGTCGGCGCGCGCGTCGCCGGCGCCGCCGAGCAGAGCGACGACGAGACGCTGGTGCTGGAGATTTCGCCCGAGAGCGACGACCGTTCGCTCGCCAATGGCCGGCTCGCGGTCAAGGACACGTCCGGCGAGCGCCTGCTGGTCATCGCCGACGCCTTGGCCAAGAGCGTCGCGCTGGCGCGCGACGAGCGGCGCGTGAACGCGGTGTTCGACACGATCGAGCCCTTCGCCGCCGAGCTCGCGGGCAAGGGCCGTCCGCCCTCCGGGCGCCGCGCCATGCTGGAGCTGATCGGCCAGACGCTGCTGGTGCAGCATCGCGTCTCCGGCCGCGTCGCCGTCGAGGACAAGCCCGACGTTTTGTGGGACCGGCCCGACCTCGAGCGCCTCTATGCGCGTCTCGAGGACGAATATGAGCTCGAGGCGCGCGGCCAGACGCTGAAGGCGAAGATCGAGGTGATCGGCGAGACCGCGCGGGCGCTGACCGAGATCATCGACGTCGACCGCTCGGTCAGGCTCGAGGCGACGATCATCGTGCTCATTCTCGCGGAGATCGTGCTGACCCTGGTCCAGATGTTCGTGCAGCGGGCGCATTGAGAGCCGCGACGCCGGACGCGCGCGCATGACCTTCGGCCAGCTCGCGGCGCTGGCGGCGGCGCTGTTCCTCGTCGGCTCGGCGGAGGTCGTCGCCGGCCCGCTGATGACGGCGATGGCGCCCGATTTCGGCGTCGCGCCGGCCGCCATCGCCTATCTTCCCGCCGCCTATGGCCTCGCCTACGCCGGCTTCGCCATCCTCGCCGGGCCCGTGTCCGACCGGCTCGGGCGCAAGCGGCCGCTGCAGGCCGGGCTGCTCGGCTATGCCGTCCTCTGCGCCGCTCTGCCGGCCGCGCCCGATCTTCCGGCGGCGATCGCGCTCTCCGCCTTGGCCGGCCTCTGCGGCGCGATCATCCAGCCCAATGCGTTGTCGCTCATCGCCGATTCATCCGCGCCGCGCGACGTCGATTCCCGCACCGCGCGGGTGTTCGTCGGGCTGATGTCGGCCTTCGTGATCACGCCGTCGATCGCCGGCCGGGTCGCCGATTGTTGCGGCTGGCGCACCGCTTATTACCTTCTCGCCCTGCTCGCGGCGCTCGCCTTCCTCGCGGTCTCCGGCGTTTTTCGCGCCGGCCGAGCCCATGCGGCGGGTCCCGTCTCCTTCTCGGCGACGCACAGAAGCGCGCTGGCGACGCCCGGCGTCCTGCGGCGCCTCGCGGCGAGCTATCTGTGGATCGGATGGATCGCGGGCTTCGGCGTCGTGGTCGCCGATGTGGCGGCGCGCAAGCTCGCGCTCTCGCCGACGGATGCGGGGCTGCTGGCCGGCTTCTTCGGCCTCGTCACCATCGCCGGCAATCTCGCCGGTCCGCGCATAAGCGACGCGCTGGGCGACCGGGCCTTGCCGCTCGCCTGCCTCGCCGCCTCCGTCGGCGTCCTCGCCTTCGCCCTTCCGGCGCAATCGGCGCTCCAGCTCGCCCTGATCGGCCTGCCCTGGGCCTTCGGCTATGGCTGCGGCGGCCCGCTCCATCATGCGCGCCTCAGCGGCATGTCGGCGCAATTCCGCGGCACGATCAACTCCTATCACGCGAGCCTGCTCAACCTCGGCATCGGCTCGACGTCCTTTCTGTTCGGCGCGCTCGCTCCCGTGGCGCCGCTCGGCCTCTTCTATGCGCTCGTCGCCGGCGTCTCTCTCATCGGCGCGTCGCTGCTCGCGATCGCCGCTCTCGCCGACAAAAGAGACGCCCAGCAGCTCGCGTCAGCCAGATCGAAGGGATCAGAAGAGCGAGCCTGAAGGCTCGCGGTCCAAGCGCGGCCCTGGACCGCGAGCCTTCGGGCTCGCTCATTATGAGCCGGCGAAGCGCGCCGCCGCTTCGATCGCCGCTTCCGTCTCGCCCGAGTCGATCCAGCGGAACGACGGCAGCTGATGGCGCGCGAAGGTGAATTGCCGCTTGGCGTAATGGCGCGTGTCGAGCTTGCCCTGCGCGGCCGCCGCCTCGAGCGACATCTCGCCGCCGATGAAGCGCAGCAGATGCGGCGCGCCATGCGCGCGCATGGCCGGCAAGGCGGGGTCGAGCGCGCGCGCGCCGAGCGCACGGACCTCGTCGAGCGCGCCGAGGCGGAGCATCGCGTCGAAGCGCGCATCGATGCGCGCATAGAGCTCCTCCCGCCGCGGCGCGAGGAAGAAGGCGAGGCATGAGGCCTCCTCCAGCAGAGGCGCCATGCGCGCGTTCTGGAAGGAGGCGAGCGGCCGTCCCGTCGCCTCGAGCACTTCCAGCGCGCGCAGGACGCGCTGCGGGTCGGTCGGGCGCAGCCGCGCCGCCGTCTCGGGGTCGCGCCCGGCGAGCAGCGCGTGCAGCTCCTCCGGCGGGCGCGCCTCCGCTCGCGCGCGCACCGCTTCGCGGATTGCGGCGGGGACCGGCGGAATGTCGGAGAGGCCGAAGAGCGCGGCCTTGAAATACATGCCGGTGCCGCCGGCGACGACCGGCGTCGCGCCCTCCCGCTCCAGCGCGTCGAGAGCGCCGCGAAAATCCTCGAGCCAGCGCCCGACGGAATAGTTCACGCTCGCGTCGACATGGCCGAACAGCAGATGGCGGACGCTGTCCTCCTCGTCCGGCGTCGGGCGGGCGGTGAGAATGCGCAGGTCGCGATAGACCTGCATCGAATCGGCGTTCACGACCACGCCGCCGATGCGCGCGGCTATGGCGAGCGCGAGAGCGGACTTGCCGCTCGCCGTCGGTCCTGCGATGAGAATGGCGCGCCTCATGGGCTCCTTCGCAACGACAAAAAGAGCGAAATGTCAAAAGCGCCCGTCGAGCATGTCGCGACCTTCATCGCCGCAGCGGACGGCCCGCCGCTGTCGGCGGGCGCCGTCGCCGCGTGGAGCGGGGCCGTCGGGGCCGGCGCGATCGACTGGCTGGAGCCGGGCGTCGCGGCGGATGTGACCTTCGCGCTCGCGCCGGACGCGCTGCCGCAGGTCCGCGCGGCGCTGCAGGCGGCGGCGGACGCGGGCGGAGTGGACGTCGTCGTGCAGCGGAAGGCCGGGCGGCGCAAGCTGCTGCTCGTCGCCGACATGGATTCGACGATGATCGAGCAGGAATGCGTCGACGAGCTCGCCGCATTCGCCGGGCTGCGCGAGCGCGTCGCGCCGATCACCGCCCGCGCCATGCGCGGCGAGCTCGATTTCGAGGCGGCCCTGCGCGAGCGCGTCGCGCTGCTCGCCGGCCTCGACGTCGCGATCGTCGACACGATCCTGCGCGAGCGCGTGACTTTTACGCGCGGCGCCTCGGCGCTGGTCGCGACCATGCGCGCGCATGGCGCCTATGCCGCTCTCGTCACCGGCGGCTTCACTTGTTTCGCCGAGCGGATCGCCGCGCGCCTCGGCTTCGACGAAGCGCGCGCCAATCGGCTGGAGACGCGCGAGGGCCGGCTGACCGGCGCCGTGACGCCGCCGATCGCCGGGGCAGGGGCCAAGCTCGCCGCGCTCGAGTCGCTGCGGGCGGCGCGCGCATTGCCGCGCGAGGCGACGCTCGCGGTGGGCGACGGCGCCAATGATCTCGACATGCTGGCCGCCGCCGGCCTCGGCGTCGCTTTTCACGCAAAGCCCAAGGTCGCCGCCGCGGCGGGCGCGCGCATCGATCGCGCCGATCTCACGGCGCTGCTGTACGCGCAGGGCTTTCGCCGCGCGGATATCGTCGAGCTCCAGCAGCCCTCGCCTCTCCGCGCGAAACATGCGAAGTGACGACGCATGTCGCTTCCCCGCCAGATCACCGTGTTCGCGCTCGTCGGCGTCGTCGCCACGCTGCTGCATTACGCGGTGCTGGTCGCCCTGGTGGAACTCGCTCATCGGCCGCCGGTGACCGCCGCGCTGTGCGGCTATGTCGTCGGGGGAATCGTCTCCTACGGCCTCAATCGCCGTCACACTTTCGCGAGCGACCGCCCGCATGAGGAAGCGGGCTGGCGTTTCGCCCTCGTGGCCTTCATCGGCTTCTGCCTCACTTACGTCTTCATGGACGTCTTCGTCGCCCGGCTCGGCGCGCCTTATCTGCCGGCGCAGATGGCGACGACGGGAATCGTCTTCTTCTGGTCGTTCGTCGCCAATCGGCTGTGGACGTTCCGCACGGGGGCAGTGGGGGAGTAGGGAGTAGGCAGGAGTGAGTAGGGAGTAGCGCCCACTCACTCTTTCATCCGCCGATATTCTGAATGCGGCCCCATGTGCTCATGGTGCCCCAAATGCCCTGGCGCAGCGCCTCGAGCTGCACGATCTGGCTGTGGTCGACGAAGAGATTGACCTCATTGCCGTAGTTCTTCACGTACCATTCGAACACGGGCGGATCGGCGGCCTCGAACATCACATTCTCGAGGCCGAGCTTGTCGATGACGCGCGCCGCCGCGTCGGTGCGCCAGCTCGTCACATTTTCGGTAATGCCTTCGCTCTCGATCATCACGATGTCGGCGCCGGCGTCGAGCGCGCGCTCGGCCTGCGCGATCAGCCAGCCGACATCCTTGGTTCCTTCGGCGGCGAGCTCTTCGGCGGAGGTGCTTCCGCCCGCGCCGAACTGAATGCCGACCTCCGGCTTGGCCTTCAGCCCCGCCTTCTTGACCATGCCCACGAGCCGCAGCAGGCTTTCGGTCGGCAGGCTGATGAAGCCGGCGGAAATTTCGATCACGTCGAAGCCGAGCGCCTTCGCCTCGTCGATATAGCGGGAGGCCGCATCGGGGCCGAAGCGCAGCACATTCTCGATCCAGCCGCCGGTCGAGACATAAGCGCCATGGTCGTGGACGGTCTTGTTGAAGCTCTTCACCGCCTCCGGCGGCATCAGCGCGAAGGAGCCGCCGGCATATTTCACGCCGTCGATCCAGGCGCCCATGGTCTCGAACAGATCGGCGAGATGGCGGCGTCCATAGGCGCTGTAATAGGGGCCGCGGATCTCGGTGACGCCGCGCCGGCGCGGCTTCTGCGTGCGCATGGCGCGGGGGATGAAGGAAAAGCACGTCTCGCTCATGGCGTCGTCCTTTTGCTTTGCGCCGAGCCGACCTTGGCGAGCAGCGCGGTCAGCTCGGCGATCTCGCGCCGCTCGAGCGTCGCCACGACATCGGCGATGGCGTCGCGCAAGGCCGCATCCGCATGGGCGTGCGCCACGCGGTCGAATTTTTCGCGCGCGGCGCGCCAGTCGAAGGGGTCGGTGAAAAAGCCGTGATAGTCATAGCGCGCGGCGGAAAAGATCGCGCCATTCTCGAGCTCCGCCTCGAGCCGCGCCGGCAAGGATTGCGGGAACCGCGCCGACAGCTCTTCGGAGGGCGCGACCTTCACCTTGCGCAGCAGAGTCTGCACATCCTCGGCGAGAATGCGCTGCGGCGCATATTGCTCGGGCTGCAGCTCTCCGTCGAGCAGCGCCACGGCCACCATATAGGGGAGGCTGTGGTCGGCCTCCTCCTTGTTGCGCACGACGCGCTTGTCGCCTTCTTCGCCGCCGCCGATGATCTGAAACGCGACGGCGAAGGTCTCGACGCGGATTTCCTTCACCCGATCGGCCCGAAAGCCGGGCTTTGCGCGAATGTCGAGCGCCGCGTCGATCGCCGATTGCGAATGAATCTCGGCATTGTGCTTTTTGACGATGGTCAGCAGCACGCGCTCGAGATCCTCCTCGCGCCAATCGATGTCGAATGGGCCGGCGATGGTCTCCTCGAAGCCCTTGTTGCCCTCGAAGACTTCCGCCGGGCCGGTGATTCCCTGTTCTGCTAGCAGCGCCGCCTGCGTCGCCGCCATCGCGACATTGGGATAGGCGAGGCCCTTCCAATGCGAGAGCGCGCCGGTGCGGGTCACGCGCAGCGCATTATTGGCGGTTCCGCTGATGGCGATGGCGTTGGCGATTTCCTCGCGCGACGAGCCGAGAGCTCTGGCGACGCCGGCCGCCGCCGCATAGGCGCCCTGGACCGTGTGATCGAAGCCGCGCGCGCGCACTGGCGCGACGTCGCTGAGGCGCGTCTGCACCTGATAGGCGACGGCGAGCGCCGTGAGAAAATCCGCGCCGCTCGCCCGCCTGGTCTCCGCCGCCGCCAGCACGGCGCTGAGATTGTCGGACGGGTGGCAGGTCTCGCCGGGGGCGAGATAGCTGTCCATGAAATCGAGATAGCGGGAGAGCGCGCCATTGTAGAAGGCGGCGCGATCCGTCGCGCTGCGGCCGCCGCCGATCAGCGTCGCGAGCGGCGCGCCGCCCTGCTCGTCGATCATGCGGCGAATAGCCGCCATGGGCGGCGTTCGAAGCGCGCCGATGGCGACGCCGAGCGTATCGAGGACGCGGATTTTCAGTTGCCGCCGCGCGGCCTCGCTCATGTCGCCGAGCCGCGCCGCGGCGACGAAATCCGCGAGCGCCTCGACCTTGGTCATGGCGTGCGTCCTCCGAAGAGAGCGAATCTGGCGCCGCGCGGCCTCGAATCAAGGCGGCGGCGATCTATCTGAGAAATTGACCGCCAGCGTCGCCGCCACGCGATTTCGATCGGATGTCTCAAAATGCGCTCCAATATCGCCCGCGCCGTTTTCGTGCTGCTGCTCGCGGCCAGCCTCGTGCTGCTGGCGCTCGGCTGGCTCGCCGCCTTTGCGTCGCCGCCGCTGCGGGCGACGCTCTCTGCCCTCCACGTTTCCCTCGGCGTGCTGGCGGCGGCGGCGCTGCTCGCGGCGATCGTGCTGCGCGTCGTCGCGCCGCCGCCGCCCTATCCCGCGCATTGGCCGCGATGGCGGCGCGCCGTCGGCGCCGCCTCGGAGCTCACGCTCTATCTGTCCTTCGTCGCCATGGTCGCGACCGGCGCGCTATGGACGGCGTTCAGCGGCGCGCCGCTGCATGTGTTCGGCGCGCCGCTTCCGGTTTCCGATCTCGCCGATCCGCCGCTCGCGCAGGCGCTCGGGCGCTTCGGCGATCTCGCCGGCGCCGCGGGCTTCGGCGCGACGAGAGCGTCGGAGGCCTTTCTCGCCCTCCACCGCTTTTTCGCCTTTCTGCTGGCCGTCGCCATCGCCGCGCATCTCGCCGTCTGGGCGCCGAGCCGCTTTCGGCCGCCGCGCGCCGTCGTTCCGGCGCCGGTCGCGCCCGCCCCTGCCGCGGCGACCGGCCTTGCCGGCCGCTTGCGCCTGCTCGGCTGGCTTCAGTTCTGGGTTCAGCTCGCCATAGCGCTGGCGAGTGGCGTGCTGCTGCAATTTGCGACTTCGGGCCGCGCCTTCAGCCCGAGCGTGTCGGGCTTCGGCGATGCGATTTCTTGGAGCTTCTACGGCTTCGTTCTGCTCTGCATCGCAACCGCGCTCGCCTATTACTACACGCGCGCGGCGCGCGTCGTCGCCGAGCGCGCCGATTATCTGGGCGAGGGACGCGCGAGCGCCTTCTGGTTTCTCTCCATCGGGCTGCTGATCGGCCTTGCCGGCACGGTGGTCTCCTTCATCGGCGTGTCGCTGAGCATTTCGCTGCTGATCGCCAAGACCGTGTCGCAGCCGCCCGGCATCGCGATCACCGATCCGACCAAGATCATCCGCGCGCTCGACGTCTTCGTTCTGCTGGTGAATTTCGCGCTTCTGCTCGCGCATTTCGTCGGCGCGGGCGTCGCGGCCTGGCTCGCGGCCGGCGCAACGCAGGCGCGCTACCGCTATGCGACGGCGCGCCCGCCGACGCAGCGGACGTGACGCGGGTTTCGTGGACTCGCTACTGGCGCAGGATCATGCGGCCGGAGGCGACCTCGAAATGCGACAGGCGGGAGAGGAAGGTCATGCCGAGCAGGCTCGCGCCGAGCGCTCCACGGTCGGCGACATAGGCGTCGACATTGTCGAGCGCGATGGCGCCGAGCCGCATTTGTCGCAGCCGCACGCGCGCCATGCGCGAGACGCCATTGGCGGTCTGCGCCGAATATTTGAAATCGGCCGGCGAAGGAAAGAAGCCGGCGGCCGAGGCGTCGTCATAGGAGAGCACCACCGAGCTCGCGCCCGTGTCGACCAGCATATGCACGCGCGCGCCATTCACTTCGATTTCGGTTGCAAACTGGCCGAGCCGGTCGGCGGCGATCGTCGCTTCGCTGCGGAGCGGCGACGGCGCGACATAGGAAGCGGAGGCTTGGGAAGCGGAGGCTTGGGAAGCGGAGGCTCGGGAGGCGGAGGCTTGCCTCGCCGGCTGCGCCACAGGAGCCTCCGACGCCTTGTGCTGAACGCGCGACAAATAGACCATGGACAGCTGTGCGAGGACGAAGGCTGCGGCGAGGGCGCCGATCGCGGACTTCAACACGGATGCGAGCATGGGCGAAAGCCTCGGGCGGGGCGCAATGAGGCCGGGAGGCTAAGGCGCAGAGCCTGCGCCTCCTTTAAGCGGACGCCTCGAATTTTATGCGCCGGCGATAATCGCTGGGAGCGGCGCTCTCGGCGCATCCGGAGCGATGGCGTGAAGGACAAAAGCCCTGTCGCCCTCGTCCTGAGGAGCCCGCGAAGCGGGCGTCTCGAAGGACGGCAACGGGGAGAAACCTTTGATTTCGCCTCGCGGCCGTCCTTCGAGACGCCGCCTGCGGCGGCTCCTCAGGACGAGGGATGGGGAATTTATCCTTCACCCGATCGCCCTGATCAGCGCATCAGGGTGATATTGGCGCCGTCGAGCACGGCGTAATCGAAGCGCGCGTCGGTGACGATCGCGCCCGTGAAGCTCGCGGATGTCAGAACCGCGTGGGTCATATTGGCGCGGGTGAGATCAGCCCCGTCGAAATTGGCTTCGGGCAGCTCCGCCCGGACGGGAACCATTCCCTGGTTGGCGGGGTCGGCGCCGAGATCGGCGTCGGTCAGCTTCGCCCTGGTGAACTTCACGCCCCGTCCGCCGCCGATGATGCGCGCGCGCGTCAAATTCGCGCCGGTGAAGTCGGCGTTGTCGAGCAGAGCGGCATAGAGCGTCGCGCCATGGAGATCGGCACCGCGGAAATTCGCGTTCTGCAGCTCGCTGCGCGTGAAATTCGCTCCCGTCAGATCGGCGCCCGCGAGATCGGCGTTGGTCAGGCGCGCCGAAAAGAAATCCGCGCCGGAGAGATCGAGTCCGTGGAGGTCGGCGCCGGAGAGATCGCGGTCGGCGAAGTCGGCCGGGCCGTCCTTGCGCTGCGCCAGACGCTGCTCGATCTCGGCGCGCGTCAGCTCGGACGCGGCGGCGGCGAGCGGGAGAAAGCAGCAGAGAGTGACGAACGATCGGAGCGCGAGCGGCGTTCGACGTCGTGACGATGGCGGCGTTTCTTTCATGAACAGGGACCATCGACCGCGCGATCGACCCATGCAATGGGAGAGATTTTCCCGAGCAAGGGAAAAACCGGAAGCAGGCGGCGACGGCTTCAGGCCGCGGCGCGCGCCGCCTCCTCGATCATGCGCGCCGTGTCCTCCCAGCGCGGAAGCGCGCCGGCGGCGGTCCAGGAGGCGTCGGCGAGCTGCGCGCGCAGCTCGTGGTCGACGAGGACGAGGCGCAGGGCGGCGCGCAGCGCTCGCCGATCTCCGGGAGGAACTTTCAGCGCGGCGGCGTCGGGAATGGTTTCGGCCGCGGCGCCGCCCGTCGTCGTGATGATCGGCAGGCCGCGCGCCAGCGCGTCCGCGAGCGCCATGCCATAGCCTTCATAGAGCGACGACGAGACGAAGACATTGCTTTTCGCATAGAGCGCGGCGATCTCGGCTTCCGGCAGCGCGCCCGTCAGAACGACGCGCCCGGCGAGGCCGGCCGCGTCGATCCTCCGGCGCAGCGCGGCGGCGGTCGCCGTGTCGGCGCGCAGGCTGCCGGCGATCGTGAGGCGCCAGTCGAGATCGGCGAGATCGGCGAGCGCGTCGACGAGCAGGTCGAAGGCCTTTCGCGGAATGATCGACCCGACGGCGAGCAGCGCCGGCGCGCTCCCCGAACCGCGCGCGCGCGGCGCTTCATCCGTTCCCGGCGGAGCGACGATGATTTTATGTGGCGGCGCGCCGAAATCGGCGGCGAGCAGCGCGGCCGTATGGGCGCTGGTGACGATGACGCGGGCGGCGAGGGCGAGCGCCTGTGTTTCGCTGTCGCGCAGCGCCGCGGCGACTTTCGCGTCGAGTCCCGTCTCGAGGCAGAGCGGGTGATGGCAGAGCGCGACGATCGGCGCGCCGATCCGGCCGATCGCGGCGGCGGGCAGCGCGCCATAGGCGAGCCCGTCGATCAGCACGACGTCGCCGTCCCGCCGCGCGTCCTCGATCGCCGCGACGGCGGCGGCGGCATCGGCCGCGCTCGGATGCGGAAAGGCGCCGGGCAAAGCCAGATGGGTCGCGCCGGGAAGCGCCGCCAGCACGCGCCGATCATAGCCATAGCCGCCGCTCGGCGTCTCGATGTCGCCGGGGACGGCGAACAGAATGCGCGTCACACCGGCCCCTCGAACCAGGCGCGGGCCACATGGCTTTCGTGCAGCGTGACGCGGATGCGGGAGACGCCGTCGCCGCCCGGCCCCAGCGCGCCCGTGCGCGCGGCCTCCGCCATGGCGTCGAAAATATGCTTCGACAGAAATTCGGTCGTGGTCTGCTTGCCTTCGAATTGCTCGAGCTCGTCGAGATTGCGATAGGCGAGGGGGGCGAGCGTCGCCTTCAGCGCCTCATGGGCGCGGCCGATGTCGACGACGACGGCGTCCTCGGTCAGCGCCTCGCGGAAGAAGGCGACGTCGACGACGAAGGTCGCGCCGTGCAGCCTCTGCGCCGGGCCGAACAGCTCTCCGCGGAAACTATGGGCGATCATGATGTGGTCGCGCACCTCGACGGCGTACATGGGCTGTTTCCTTCAGTAGCGAAAAAGAGTGGCGAGGCCGCCCGCGCCGGGCGCGAGCACGCGCGGCAGCTCCTGCGGCGCGTTTTCGAAGGCGATCTCCTCGGTGATCAGCGCGTCGAGGCGCGGGTCGGCGAGCAGCTCCAGCGCCTTGTCGAGGCGGCGCGCATAGCTCCAGCGCGGTCGCCGCGAGGGCGCCACCTGTCCGACCTGCGAGGAGAGGAGACGCAGCCGGCGGACATGAAAGGCGCCGCCGAGCGGGGCGGCGACCGCGCCCGCGCCGTGCCAGGAGAGCTCGACGACGGCCGCCTCGGGCCCGGCGGCGTCGAGCGCGAGAGCCAGCCCTTCCGACGAGGCGCTGGCGTGGAACACCACATCGGCGTCTCCGCCGGGCGCGAAATCTCCGGCCGAGGCGAAGCGCGCGCCGAGGCTTTGCGCGATATCGCCGCGCGGCTCGCGGTCGACGACCGTGACCTCGGCGCCGGGCAGGCGCGCGGCGAGGGCGGCGACGAGCAGGCCGAGCACGCCGGCGCCGACGACGATGATGCGATCGCCTGGTCCCGCGCCCGAATCCCAGAGGCCGTTCAGCGCCGTCTCCATATTGGCCGCGAGCGTCGCGCGGCGTGGCGGCACGTCGGCGGGGACGCGCCGCAGCATGTCGAGTGGCGCGACGAAGCGGTCCTGATGCGGGTGGAGGCAGAACACGATCTCGCCGAGGCGCTCCCGCGGACCCTCTTCGATCGCGCCGACGGCGCAATAGCCGTATTTCACCGGAAAGGAGAATGCCCCTTCTTGAAAGGGCGCGCGCATCCGCGTCCATTCGGAGGGCGGAACGCGGCCTTCGAAGACGAGCCGCTCGGTGCCGCGGCTCACCGCGCTCCACGACGTCCGCACGCGCGCCTCGCCCGGGCCGAGCGGCGGGAGCGGCGTGCTGCGGATCGCGGCGGCGCGCGGCGCTTCGTGCCAGAGGGATCGCGCGTCAGTCATATCTAATCTATAAACTTAGTCTTGCCTTTAGGCTAGGGCGCTTCCGATCGAACGGAGTCGTTCGATCGATCAGAATTCGCTCCAAATCTAAAAAAGCGTCGGCTGCGGCCGCGCGGCTCACCCCGCCTTGCGGCAGACCCGGCGGGTGATGTGACCGCGCACGCCATAGCCTTCGTCGATCTCGACCTCGACCGTCCTGCATCGATCCTCGGCCGAGGCGTCGCGCTGCATCTTCGCGACGGGCGCCGGATTTGCCGCGGTCGGCGTCGCGAGGCCGCGGGCGAGCAGCGCCTTGCCTGCCGAAAGGCCTGCGATCACGGCGAGCAGAGCCAGCGACATCCGCACGGCGGAGCCGATCTGGACGGGACGAGAAGCAAGTTCGGTCATGGCGAAGGTCATGGACTTTCCCCCCGGGTCTCGGCGCGGGCTCCGCGGCCCGCCGTCAATTCGTCTATGACTGGGCTTCTAAGCCTCGGGCGGGCAGGCGAGCGTGCGCTGGCGCACAGTCCGCGCCGCTGCGGCTGCGGCGCCGAGATTGCTTGGCCCCGAGCAGTCTTTGGAACGGCTGTAAGCAACAGGAGGCGGTATGGAGCCGGTTCGCGAAATCTTCGCCGTTTGCCACGTGAACGACGTCGCCAAGCGGCGGGCGGTCGGCTATGTGCTGGCCCGCGTCAACGAGGAGGGGAAAACCGTTCCCTTTCCGATCGTCATCGTCCGTCATGTCGGCAAATATTACGCCTATGTGAATCGCTGCCCGCATCAGGACAGTCGGCTCGACTTCGAGCCGAAATCCTTTTTCGATCCGACGCAGCGCTTCCTGCTCTGCGGCAAGCATGGCGCGCAATTCGACATTCCGACCGGCGTCTGCAACGACGGCCCTTGCGTCGGCGCGCAACTCGAGAAAGTCGAACTGGTGATCGACGAGGAGGAGGTGTGCATCGCCGGCGTGCAGATCGCCGAAGAGGACGGCCTCGACCGCGAGGAGAAGGATCTTTATCCGGAAGTCGTCATCACTTCCGACTGAGCGGGGTCGGGACGTCGCAGGTTCGGCGCGCCGAACCTGCGCGCAACTCGCCTCGCCCTTCCGGCGGGTATAGACCGGCAATATTTCAGAATTGCCAGACATGACCTAGACAAATAACCCGGTCATTGTAATCGAACGATGTATCGACGAATTTTTTGCTGGTGGATGCAAGGTCTAGGTAAGGCTCTCGCCCGAATTTCCTGCGTCGTCTCCCCTCGGGAAGGAGAAGCAGAATGACGATATCGAGCCTCAACTCTTCACACGCGTTGACTTCACTCTATCAACAAACCAAGACCGACAAGGATCTCGAGAAGTCCATCACCGACTTGGCGGCTCAGGCGGCGGGCGCGGCCAGCGGCTTGCAGCAAGCGGGATTTTCGCCCGCGTCCGATCCGGCCGGGATGAGTTCGTTTCGCGATTCCGCCTCAGATGGTCTGGCGGGCGTTCTCGCGCAGATCGACGCTTCTTCCTCGGCCTCGGGCGCGACGGCGTCGAGCCGGCAATCCAGCGCGAGCGGCGCGTCCTCCTTCGCTTCGGCGGTCGCGGCGCTGCTTCAGTCGGTCCAGTCCGGAGACACGGAGGCGGCGTCCTCGGCGGCTGCGAACATGCAGACGCAATTGGCGGCTCTGACCGGATCGAGCGAGTCCGACGCCGTCGAGCAATCGGGGTTCCTCACCGATCTTCAATCGCTGGTCTCGGCCGTGCAGTCTGGAGATTCCAGCGGCGCTCAGACCATCGCGAGCGGGATCGAGAGCCATCTGAGCGCGCCGCCTCCGCCTCCGCCTCCGCCTCCGGCAGACGGTGGTTATGCATCGTCGAGCGCGACCTCCGACTCCTCGTCGACGGCGTCGTCCTTCGTCTCCGATCTCGCCACTTTGCTCGATGCGGTGCAGTCGGGCGATGCTTCCGCGGCGAAGTCCGCGGCGACGAGCCTCGACGGCGACCTCGCCGCTCTGCTCGGAACCTCCTCGACCGAGCAGGCCAGCGACGCCTCGTCCTCCTCTTCGTCCTCGTCTACGATCATCGACGATCTGAGATCGCTGATCGCGCAAGCCCAGAACGGCGACACGAGCGCCGCGCAATCGAGCGTCGACGCTTTCCTGAAGGATTTGCAGGCGCAGGGATCTCGGCGCGGCTGACGCGGCCGCTTCGCGCGGACCTGATCAAAGTCGAGGCGCCGCGCCTCGTTCGGCGTCTCGCCTTTCTGCGTCCGGTGGCGGGAATTAGGGTTCCCGTTCGTCGTAATTTCTGCTTAGAGCAGTTGTCGATCCGAATGGATCGACAACTGCTCCAGCTTTTTTGATTTCGAGCGAATTCTTTGATCGATCGAACGAGTCCGGTCGATCGGAGAGTGCTCGAGACGCCGGTCGATTCTCAGGGCCGCGGCCGTCCCCTCGGCGCGTCCGGCGTCAGACGGAGGGAGCCGATGAAGAAGGCGCTTGTCCTGCGGCATGTGGCGTTCGAGGATCTCGGCTCCTTCGCCGAGCCGCTCGCCGAGGCCGGATATGGCGTCCGCTATGTCGAGGCGGGACGCGATGCGCTTCCCGCCGACGCGGACGCGGCCGATCTGCTCATCCTGCTCGGCGGCCCGATCGGCGTCTACCAGAGCGACGATTATCCTTTTCTCGCCGACGAGATCGCCCTGTTGCGGCGCCGCCTCGCTCGGGACGCGCCGACGCTGGGCGTCTGCCTCGGCAGCCAGCTGATGGCGACGGCGCTCGGCGCGAAAGTGTTTCCCGGCGCGGCGGGCAAGGAGATTGGTTTCGCGCCGATCGCGCTGACGGCGGACGGCGCCGAGAGCGCGCTCCGCGAGCTGGTCGAGCCGGAGGCGGAGGTGCTGCACTGGCACGGCGACACCTTCGACTTGCCGGCCGGCGCATGTCGGCTCGCATCCTCCCGGCTGTACGAGAATCAGGCATTTGCGGTCGGCCGTCGCGGCCTCGCCCTGCAGTTTCATCCCGAGGTCGAAGCGGAGGGCCTCGAGAGTTGGCTCATCGGCCATGCGGCGGAACTCGCGGCGGCGAATGTCTCTGTGCCCGCCCTCAGGGCCGATGCGGCGGAGAAGGCGCCGGGCCTGCGCGTCCGCGCGCGGCGGTTCCTGTCGCGCTGGCTGCGCGAGATCGCCCTTTGAGGGCGAGACCCGGCGGCGTCGGGGACGCCGCCGGGCGAGGGCGCGCTCAGCCGCGCACCGACACCTTGCGGAACGGGTTCTCGTGATTGGTCTGGAACACGTGGCCGAATTCCGTCTTCGCCCACTCGACCGTCTCGGCGGCGCCGAATGTCACCGAGGTGATGGTGAGCGGGAAATCCTTGGTCGCCGAAACGCTCGCGAGCTTGATCTCCGTCGCTCCCGGGCCGGCCGAAAGATCGGCCACCGGCGCGCCATCCGCCTTCGACAGGCGCGCCCAGCCGGGCGTGCCGATCGCCGTCGCGATCACCGTCCCCTCGGCGAACGACGCCGCGTCGCCGTTGAAGGCCGGCGAGGCGAAAGTGAAGGTCGCGAGCGCCTCGCTGCGGGTGATCGCATGGTCCGGACCCACCGGACGGCCGGTCGAGTATAGGACCAGTTTTCCGCCGTCGAGCGCCGCCTTGATGTCGTCGAGCGTCGCCGACGCGAAAGCCTCCGCCAGTCTCATATCGCCTACTCCTCCTTCGCTAGGCATGCCGTCTTTGCGACAAAAGCGACATGCGGAAAGGACTTTTGGGCAGAGGGTCGCAATAGTCGTGCCGACAATCTCATGATTACGCGCGAAGCGGGCGGAGAAAAACGAGCGAGCCTTCAGGCGCGCTCTCGAAGCCCATCAAAATCGATGACGCAGGCCACTAGCCGCCGAACAGCTTCTCGAAGATGTTCTTCTCTTCGGCCGGCGCGGCCCGGCGCGGCCGCGACCGCTGCTCCGGGATGTCGGCCGGCGGCAGCAGCGCCTCGAGTCCATGCACGGCGTTCGGATCCTCCGCGTCGGCGGTCCTCGCCGCGCGCGCGTCGCGCGCCGTGCGTCGCGGCGCCGGCTGCTCGGCGGGCTCGTCGGAGGAGAACAGTCCGAGCAGCGGCGCGAAGGGCGAGGCGCTGTCGGCTCGCGAGGCGGAGGCTTGCCGCCATATCCCCGAAGGAAGCGCGGCGACCGGCACGCCCTGATGCGCCGCCTTCATGAAGCGGCTCCACACCTCGACCGGCAGATTGCCGCCGGAGACCTTCTTCGTCGGCGAGTTGTCGTCATTGCCGAGCCAGACGCCGGCGACGAGATGCGGCGTGTAGCCGACGAACCACGCGTCGCGGAAATCCTGGCTGGTGCCGGTCTTGCCGGCCGCGCGCCAGCCCGGCAGCTCCGCCTTGCGGGCCGTGCCGGTGGAGAGCGTCTCCTCCATCATCATGTTCATCATCGCCACATGTTGCGGCTCGATGACGCGGCCGTTGCTCGAGCCCTTGCGGGCGTAGAGCTGCTTGCCGGAGGCGCTGCGCACCCGGGAAATGATGTGGGTCTGCACGCCGATGCCGCCATTGGCGAAGGGGGCGTAGGCGGCGACGAGCTCCAGCGGCGTCACTTCCGACGTGCCGAGCGAGATCGAGGCGTTGGGCTGCAGCTCCGAGACGACGCCGAGCCGGTGCGCCGTCTTCACCACTGTCTTGGGGCCGACCTCGAGCCCGACCCGCACCGCGACGGTGTTGAGCGACAGCGCGAGCGCCTTGGTCAGCGAGACGGGGCCGAAATATTCGCGGCTATAATTCTCCGGTTGCCAGCCCTTCACATTGATCGGGCCGTCCTCGCGGATCGTGTCCGGCGTCAGCCCGTGCTCCAGCCCGGCGAGATAGACGAAGGGCTTGAAGGCGGAGCCCGGCTGGCGCTTGGCGGCGACGGCGCGGTCGAACTGGCTGTCGGCGTAATTGCGGCCGCCGACGAGGGCGCGGATCGCGCCATTGGGATCGAGCGCGACGAGCGCGCCCTGGGTGACGCCGAACTTGTCGCCCTTCTTGTCGAGCTCGTCGGCGAGCGCCTTTTCGCCGGCGTCCTGCAGGCGGCGGTCCAGCGTCGTCGTGACGACGATGTCCTGATCGATCGCGCCGATCGTGTCGTCGAGCATGTCCATCACATAATCGGCCGCGTAATTGGCCGAGCCGCCGGCCTGCTCGCGGCGCGCGCGCGCCGGATGGGCGAGGGCGGCCTTGGCCATCGCCTCGCTGATATGGCCCTCCTGGGCCATTGCGGTGACGACCTGGCCCGCGCGCTCGCTCGCGCCTTCCGGGTTGCGGTCGGGCGCGAGCTTGCTCGGCGCCTTCATCAGCCCGGCCAGCACGGCGGATTCGGCGAGGGTGACGGCGCTCGCCGGATGGCCGAAATAGCGCTGCGCCGCCGCCTCGACGCCATAGGCGCCGGAGCCGAAATAGACGCGGTTGAGATAGAGCTCGAGGATCTGGTCCTTCGAATATTTGTGCTCGAGCCAGAGCGCGAGGATCGCCTCCTGGATCTTGCGCGAGACCGTCCGCTCCTGGGTGAGGAACAGATTTTTGGCCAGCTGCTGGGTGAGCGTCGAGCCGCCCTGCATGGCGCCATGGCCGACGATGTTGCGCGTCAGCGCGCGGCCGATCCCGACCGGATCGATGCCCCAATGCGAGTAGAAGCGCCGGTCCTCGATGGCGACGAAGGCCTTGGGCAGATAGGCGGGCAGGTCCTTGATGCGCACGGCGGCGCCGCCGGTGTCGCCGCGATTGGCGAGCAGCGAGCCGTCCGCGGCCAGAATGGCGATGTTGGGCGGCCGCTTGGGCACCGCCAGCGTGTCGATCGGCGGCAGCTGCGCGGCGTGATAGGCGGTGAGGCCGGCGGCGCCGATCACGCCCCAGATGGAGCCGACGAGGCCCCAATAGACGAGGCCGCCGAGCAGCGAGCCCCCGCGGCGCTTGGGCGGAGGGGGCGCGGGAGCCTCCGTCGCGGCCGGGGCCTTGGCCTTGCGTTTCGCCATGCCGATTCTCTCATTGGGGTCGGCGCGAAGATCGCCGGGCCCGTCCTCCGCGAATCGTGGCTCGCGTCGCCGCTTCTCGCGCGTCATGGGTCGCTCGCCGCCTTCGGCGCTCCGCTGCTTCCGATGGGTCCTGCGCGAGGATAGATTTAAACCGGCCGATTTAAGGGCCGGTAAAGCGTGGCGGGAGGGGATCGGCTCGCGCGGCCTCCCGGAAAAGGCTCGCCCGCGAATTCGACGCGACGCAACGCAGATTTTGCTCGAAAGCTCGCACCCACGTGAGCGAGGCGCTGGCGCATGCAAAAGCCCACGCCCGATGCGTGGCGCGGGCAATAATGCGACTCCGACGGGCCGCCGGAGTAGCTTTAACCGAACCGCTCCCAAGCCGTCTGACGCGAAACGCCGAGCTTTTCGCCAATTGCCGCCCAACTGATGTCTCGCGCTCGCAGAGCGTCAACAACTTCGCCGAGGTGACGACGATGCGCCTCCGCCGTCGCGTTCAAGGGGCCGAGCACGTCGAGCAATCGCTCGGTCGGCCAGTTCGTCGGCTCGAAATCGCGCGGCAACGCCGCCTCTCCGCTCATGAAGAGGCGACAGGCTTCCACGCATTCGTCGCAAATGTGTATGCCGCCGGGACCGGCCGCCAGCTTGGCGACTTGGCGTTCCGACTTGCCGCAGAAGGAGCAGCACAGACCTGTCTTGAGTGGCAGTTTCATGGGGCCTCCGTCAGGCTTAACCTGACTGTAAAGCATAACCTGACATATTGTCAAGGCGGTCCTGACGACAGGACGTTGGTCTATCGCCGCCGCGCAGGTGCGGCTAGAAAAGCATTTTACACCAATGGTTTCTGCGCAAAATGCCCCTCGCGTGCGAATTTCGAGGTCGTGTCCCCTCCGATGGTGTAGCAGTTCGGGAGCAAGCCGCTCGCGACGCGCGCTTTTCAAGCGCATCCGGCGCGCAACAGACAGGCGCGACATCTGCGGCTATTCCGTGCGCGCTACGCGGCGCAGGCGGCGCAGGCGATGCATGCTCACCACCTTCTCGCGGACATGGGCGAAGAAGCGCGGCGGCAGCATTCCGTAGACGATGCTGGAAAGATCGCCGTTGACGGCAGGGCGCAAATCTGGTCCCGGCCAGACGAAATCATTCGTCTCCGTCAGAACGATCCACGATCGTTCGGAATCCAGCCCGAGGCGCTGCTTGGTGATGGCTGGAATTTCGACGGCTTCAGTCGCATCCACGGGCGGCGTGTGGGTGATCGGCAGGACGCCGACGAGCGGCGCTTCGCCGGCTTCGCCCGCGAGAACGACGACGACGGCGCAGGGACGGTCCTTCACGCCTTCTTCCCTTCCTTCGCGCGCCTCCCGCTCCCATAGATAGGAGTAACGGATAACCAGACCGGGACAGGGAGCTGGCCAGCTCACGGATTCCAGTCTTTCAACTCTTCGTCGAGATGCTCATAGCCGGCGGGGACTTCCGCCTTGGCGATCAGCGCAATCTCTTCGTCGCTCAGCTCTTCGACCAGCCGAACGCGGCGGTCGCGGCGCTTCAAGCGCCGGTATTCATCGACCGAGAGCAGCACGCAGCTCTCGCGCCCATTCCGCGTCACCGCGACAGGCTCGCGCAGCGCGAGGTCCTGATAGCGTCCGATGTTGCGTTGAAAATCAGCGGCGGAGACTTTGAGCACGTGTCGCCCTCTTTTCATGCATATCGCATAATCTATGCAATCTGCATGAGATTGTCGAGAGCGAGAGGGCCGATCCCGCGAGGGTCCCGGTCGCGGAGCCGGTCTGGCCGGAGCCGCCTCTTGCGCGACGCGCCAGGGCTTGTCAAAGTCCGGCTCTTATAATTCGAAGGGCGGCACGGGTAGAGCGCTATGAAGATCACCATCGAAAGGGCGGCGCTGCTGCGTGCGCTCGGGCATGTTCACCGGGTGGTGGAGCGGCGCACGACCATTCCGATCCTCGCCAATGTGCTGCTCGACGCGGCCGAAGGCGGCCTGCTGCTGAAGGCGACCGACCTCGACCTCGAGATCACCGAGAAGGCCCCGGCCGAGATTCCGCAAAAGGGCGCGACGACGCTTCCCGCCCATACTCTCTATGACATCGTCCGCAAGCTGCCGGAGGGCGCGCAGGTCTCGCTCGAGGGGACCGGCGAGCAGGGGCTGTTCCTGCTGCGTTCGGGCCGGTCGCGCTTTCAGTTGCAGAGCCTGCCCGAGAGCGATTTTCCCGATGTCACCTCGGGCGAGTTCTCGCATCGCTTCCAGCTCGCGCCGACCGACCTCAAAAAGCTGATCCTGAAGACGCAATTCGCCATCTCCAGCGAGGAGACGCGGTATTACCTCAACGGCATCTACCTGCATGCGACCGAGGTCGAGGGCCATCAGCTGCTGCGCGCCGTCGCCACCGACGGCCATCGCCTCGCCCGCGTCGAGCTGCCGGCGCCGGCGGGGGCGGCCGGAATGCCGGGCGTCATTCTGCCGCGCAAGGCGGTCGCCGAGGTGCTGCGCCTCGTCGAGGACGCGCAAGGAGCGGTGGAGATCGAGCTGTCGGTCAACAAGATGCGCTTCTCCTTCGGCGAGACGGTGCTGACGACCAAGCTGATCGACGGCACCTTCCCCGATTACGGCCGCGTCATTCCCGCGGGCAACGACAAGCGCCTCACCGTCGAGCGCGCGGCGTTCCGCGAGGCGGTCGATCGCGTCTCCACCATTTCGTCCGAGCGGGGCAGGGCGGTGAAGCTCGCTCTGGGCGAGGGGCGGCTGGTGCTGTCGGTGACCAATCCCGACCAGGGCTCGGCCGTGGAGGAGATCGAGGCCGATTATGACGGCCCGCCGATCGATATCGGCTTCAACTCCCGCTATCTGCTCGACATCGCCGACCAGCTCGACAGCGACACGGCGCTGTTCCGCCTCGCCGATCCCGGCTCGCCGACGCTGATCCAGGACCGCGACGGGGCGAGCGCGCTCTATGTGCTGATGCCGATGCGGGTGTGAGGCTTCGCCTTTCACGCCGCGCGGCGGGGGCGTCTCGAAGCTCCGCTGCGCAGGCTCTCCAATACGCGCGGCTCGATCCAGTAGAAGCTTTGAAAGGCTGGAATTTCGCCGCGTGACGCTCTTTCGCCGAGAGCAAGATTCGGTTCAGATCTGGTCGGATGCGAGTATCTTTTCGGCTTCTTTGATGGCGTCCGCATCGGGAACATAGATGTTGTTCTGACCTGAGGCTTTCGCGGCGGCATATCCTTTCAAGTATATTTCTAAATCATCCGTCGTGATCTTGCGGCCATGTTTCAGGCTCGCATCGCCTTGCATTCCGCCGCTCATTCTCAGTTCCGAAAGAGAAAATGCCAAATCTTCCGCCGCTTTGGTTTGGCCCGGATGAGGATCCAATAGATTTCCGTGGCTATCGCTGTGCATGCCCAAGCGATTGCCGTCGCTATCATAATAACCGCCGTCCTTTACGGTGACGCCGGTCGTGCGTTTGATCAGATCGATGTCCGAAGCCGTCAGATACGAGAGTTCGTTAATGACGTAGCCGCCAGTCGCCGCTACGGAATCCAATCGAGCGCGGGAGCTTCCGAAAAAGCCGGTTCGTAGCTCTTGTTGCGTTGGCGGGGCGCCTGCGAGCGCATCCTGATCATAATTCGTCGATGAGTCGTTGCTCTGCGTCGACGAGCGCTGTGGCAGGAAAAGATAACGACTATTCGAGCTAGAGACATGCATGATCTTGCAAAGCTCCAATTGATATCGGAAATACCTTACGACGGCCTTCTTGCTCGAGGCTGACGAAACGTCTGGCGGGCGCTCTGCAGTTTTGGGGCCCGCTTATTGTGCCTTCGACACCAGACGAACGCCATTTATCGCGAGTTCGCCGCCTCGTCGCAGAGCCGCTGGAGAGCCGTCTATTTCGCCTCGATCTCGACAATCTCGATGGTCGCATCGCCCGCGTTGCGCAGCGCGGGCGCGGCGTCGGCCTCGCGCCACTGAAAGCCGCCTGGCTGCAGCGCCATCGCCTGCTCGCCGCTCTCCCACGCCTCCATCAGCAGCCCGCCCTCGACGACGATGCGCGCCATCGGCGCCGTCTGCGCGAAGCCCGGCGCCGATTCGCCCGGCTTCAGGGTCAGCCGCCAGCCGCGCAGGCGCTCATTGTCGATGATCTCGCGATAGGCCGGCGGACGCGCGGAGGTCGCTCGGCCCTTCGGCGCGTCCTGCAGAAATTCGAAGCCGATGAAGCGCAGCGGCTGGGGACCGACATTCTGTCCGCGATGCACGAGGGGTTTTTTCGAGAAGGCGCCGAAGGCGGCCATGCCGCGCGGCCAATGCGTGCGCGTCGTCTCGGACTCGCCCCAATTCTGCAGCAGGAGATCGCTGTCTCGCACCACGACGAACACGAAGTCGCGCGAATGGCGATGCCAGCCCGCCTCCCGGCCGGCCGGAATCGGCACGTCGAGCAGTGCGACCTCGTCGTTGTGGAAGACGGGAATGTGAAACGGCGCGCGTTCGACCGGCGGCGCCTCGGCGCGAGCGGGCGAGGCGCCGAGGAGAATTGCGGCAAAGAGGAGGATCAGCGTGCGCATGTGGTGTCCTCTGCTGTTCGCGAGCCTTGCCAAAGATCGCGCGCTGACGCAATCTTTCGAGCGCCGCCCGCCCCAGTGAGAGCGACATGACCTATCTCGTCACGCATTTTTGGGCCTGGTGGATGGCGGCGCTCGCGATCGGCGCGGCGACGGCGCTCGCCCTCGCCCGGCGGCCGGAGCGCGGCGCGCTCGCCGGCTGGCTGGCCTGGTTCGGCCTCGCCTTCATCGTCGGCTTGGCGGTCGCCGTCCTGCATCTTCTCGCCGGCCGCGCCGGTCTCTGGCTCGAGACCGGCCTCGCGCTGTTCGCCGGCTTCCTCGCCGGCGCGGCGCTCGGCGCTCTCGCCGGCGGCCGCTCGTTGCGCGAGCATGAAGGCTGGGCCGTCGGCCTCCTTCCCCTCGCGCTGGTCTTCGTCGGCGCGAATCTGTTCGCGGGCCGCTCGCTCGAAGCCGAGCTGCAGCGTCAGGCGCGCGCCGTCGTCGAGAAGCTCGGCGGCGACGCGGCGCGGGTCGAGGCGGCGGGGCGTGACGTGCTGCTGCCCCGCGATGCGGCGAGCCGCGCCGAGGCGGAGCATGGAATTGCGCAAATCATCGGCGTTCGCCGCATCCTCGCGGCCGACGCCCCGCCGGCGGACGAGGAAAAGCGCGTCGCCTCGGCCGAGCCGCCCGCGCAAGCGCCCACGCCCGCCGATCCGAAGGAGCCGCCAGCCCGGCCGACGCGGCCGGCCGATGAGGCAATTCGCGGCGTCGTCGCGAAGGCGGAGCCGGCGCCGCCGGCCGGCGAGCTCGACGCCGCAGCCTGTCACGAAGCCGTGGCGGCGACGCTGGTCGAGGAGCCGATCCGCTTCACTCGCAGCGGGGTCGGCATCCGGCGCGTGTCGAGCGGCGCGCTCGACAAGGTCGCCGCATTGCTGAAGCGCTGCCCCGCCGCCGCCGTCGAGGTGCGCGGCCTCGGCGACGCCGCAGACCCGGGCGAGCGCAAGGCGGCGGGCGCGCGCGCCGAGCGCGTGGCCGATTATCTCGGGCGCATGGGCGTCGAGCGCGGCCGGCTCATCGCGCAAGGACGGCCGATGGCCGGAGCGGAGCCGGGCGTGGAGCTGGTCGTCGGCCACCGCCGCTAGACTAGTGCTTGCTTCATCGAATTTGACGGGCTTCGAGAGCGAGCCCGAAGGCGCGCGGTCCAGGGGCCGCGCGTGGACCGCGAGCCTCCAGGCTCGCCCTTTCACCCAGTGAAATCGGCCAAGTCACGCCACTGGTCGCCGCAAAATGGGCCAGATCTTCGCCGAAAACGCTGGCTTGGCCGATTCTCGGCGGATAGGCTTTCTTCGCAATTGCGCGCAATCATCGTCGCCTTGCGATAGCGGACAGGGCGGCGGGCGTCGATGCGGTTTCGGGCGCGGGGAGGTCATGAATCGGGCGGCCTCGCGGCCGCCCTGCTGCTCGTCGCGCTCTCCGGCTCCGCCGGCGCCGAGCATTTGCGCGGCTCGGTCGCGGCCGTCCCGCTCGCGCCGCCGCGCGCCGCCGCGCCCGCGCCGGAGCCGGCCGATCTTTCCGGCAGGCGTTCGGAGCTGCGCGGGCTCGAGGACAATCTCGGCGTCTCCGCCGAGCAGAGGCGCAAGATCGAGGCCGAAATCCAATCGCTGCGCGCCGACCGCGCGCGGCTCGCCCAAGCGCTGATCGACGCCGCCGCCAGGATCGAGGAGCTGGAGAAGCGCGCCGAGGAGGTCGCCGCCCGGCTCGACGCCTCGCGGCGCAAGGAGCAGGCGCTGGTCAAGTCCCTGGCCGGACGGCGCGAGCTGATCGGCGAGGTGCTGCTGGTGCTGCAGCGCATGGACCGGCGCCCGCCGCCGGCGCTGCTGGCGCGGCCCGAGGATATTCTGGAGGGCATTCGCGCCGCCATGCTGCTCGGCTCGGTGCTGCCGCAGATGCGCGGCGAGATCGAGACGCTGAAGGCCGACCTCGGCGAGCTGGTCGCGCTGCGCGGGAGCATAGAGACCGAGAAGACGAGCCTCGCCAGGGAGGTCGCCGATCTCGAGGAGCAGCGCGTGCGGCTCGCGGCGCTGGTCGACGCGCGGCAGAAGGCGCTGATGCTGGCGCAGAGCGCGCTCGATTTCGAGGCCGAGCGGGCGAAGGCGCTCGCGGCCAAGGCGACGAGCCTCAAGGAGCTGATCGCCCGCATGGAGGGCGAGGTCGAGGCGGCGCGGCGCGCGGCCGAGGCGGCGCGGCAGGCGGACGCCGCGCGTGAGGCCGCCGACGCCGCCGCCTCGAGGGCCAGCCGGGTCAAGGCTCTGGCGGCGCCGTTCAAGGATGCGGCGCGGCTCGCGCCGGCGGTCGCCTTCGCCGATCTGAAAGGCCGCCTGCCCTTGCCGGCCGCGGGAGCGGTGGTGAAGCGCTTCGGCGCGCCGGACGGAGCGGGCGGCGCCGAAAAAGGCGTGTCCATCGCCGTGCGGGACAAGGCCGTGGTCGCCTCGCCCTGCGACGGATGGGTGATTTTCTCCGGTCCCTATCGGAGCTATGGGCAACTCTTGATCATCAGCGCCGGCGGCGGCTATTATGTCACTCTGGCCGGCATGGACCAGATCTCCGTCGCCGTAGGCCAGTTCGTGCTGGCGGGCGAGCCGGTTGCGAATATGGGCGGAGGCGCCGTGAGGACGGCGGCGGCCATTGCTATCGGCGCGAAACAGCCCATTCTCTATGTCGAGTTTCGCAAGGACGGAGCGTCCATCGATCCGGGCCCATGGTGGGCGAAGCCGGAGATTCAGAAGGTTGGCGGATGATGCGCAGGGCCTCATTGATCATCACGGGTATCGTCATCGGAGCGGGTTTCGCCACTCTGGGGCAGCAGGCGCGCATGGCTCTGGGGTCGACGGCTCTGGCCGCGGCCGCCGATACCTATAAGAACCTCAGCCTGTTCGGCGACGTGTTCGACAAGGTGCGCGCCGATTATGTCGAGAAGCCCGACGAGCAGAAGCTGGTCGAGTCGGCGATCAACGGCATGCTGACCTCGCTCGATCCGCATTCGAGCTACCTCGACGCCAAGGGCTTCAAGGACATGCGGACCCAGACCGAGGGCAAGTTCGGCGGCCTCGGCATAGAGGTCACGCAGGAGGACGGCCTGGTGAAGGTGGTGTCGCCGATCGACGACACGCCCGCCTCGCGCGCCGGCGTCATGTCCGGCGATCTCATTTTCGCCATCGACGACGAGAATGTGCAGGGCCTCACCCTCAATCAGGCCGTCGACAAGATGCGCGGCCAGATCAACACGCCGGTCAAGCTCACTTTGCTGCGCGGAAAAGACCGCGAGAAGGTCGAGGTGAAGCTGGTGCGCGCCGAGATCCACATCAAATCGGTGCGCTCGCGCAAGGAAGGCGAGGACGTCGGCTATATCCGCATCTCGCAGTTCAACGAGGAGACCTCGGACGGGCTGCGCTCGGCGATGCAGAAGTTCCAGCAGGAGCTGCCGGGCGACAAGCTGAAGGGCTTCATCGTCGATCTGCGCAATAATCCGGGCGGCCTGCTCGACCAGTCGATCCAGGTGGTCAACAGCTTCATCGACCATGGCGAGATCGTCTCGACGCGCGGCCGCACCGCCGACGAGACGCAGCGCTACAACGCCCGCGCCTCGAGCGACATCTCGAAGGGCAAGCCGGTGATCGTGCTGATCAATGGCGGCTCGGCCTCGGCCTCGGAGATCGTCGCCGGCGCGCTGCAGGACCATAAGCGCGCGACGATCCTCGGCACGCGCTCCTTCGGCAAGGGCTCGGTGCAGACCATCATCCCGCTCGGCGGCGCCAATGGCGCGCTGCGGCTCACCACGGCGCGCTATTACACGCCATCGGGCCGCTCGATCCAGGCCAAGGGCATCGATCCGGACGTCACCATCCTGCAGGACGTGCCGGACGAGCTGAAAGGCAAGGACGACACCAAGGGCGAGGCCTCGCTCAAGGGCCATCTGAAGAATGGCGACGACGAGAAGACCGGCTCGCAGGCCTATGTCCCGCCGGATGCGACCAAGGACAAGCAGCTGATCGCCGCCCTGGACATGCTGCACGGCCGCTATAAGCCGCAGAGCGCGGCGGAGCCGGCGAAGTCGAAAGCCGCCAACTGATCTCGCGCGCGCCGCGGCCTCGAGCGGGCCGCGGCCGCGTCGCCCGTGCGTCGTTTCCTGCCCGCTCCCGGCCGCGTCCCGTCATGAATTGGCTTACCTCTCTCGCAAATCCGGCCGTGTTCCTGCGGCTGACCCGCGCCGTGCTGCCCTGGCTCGCCGGCGCGAGCTCGGCTCTGCTCGGGCTCGGGCTCTATCTCGCCTTTGTCGTCGCCCCGCCGGACTATCAGCAGGGCGAGACCGTCCGCATCATGTATATCCACGTGCCGGCGGCCTGGCTCGCCATGTTCGCCTATGCGGCGATGACCTCGGCGTCGCTGGGCGTTCTGGTGTGGCGCCATCCGCTGGCCGACGCCGCGCAGAAGACCGCGGCGCCGCTCGGCGCCGCCTTCGCCTTCGTCTGCCTCGTGACCGGATCGCTGTGGGGCAAGCCCATGTGGGGGACTTATTGGGTGTGGGACGCGCGCCTCACCTCCATGCTCGTCCTGTTCCTGATCTACCTCGGCCTGATCGCGCTGCGTCAGGCCATGGAGGATTCCCCGCGCGGCGCGCGCATCGCGGCGATCATGACCCTGGTCGGCTTCGTCGATATTCCGATCATCAAATATTCGGTCGACTGGTGGAACACGCTGCATCAGCCGGCCTCGGTGTTCCGCGCCGGCGGGCCGACCATCGCGGCGTCGATGCTGTGGCCGCTGCTGATCATGGCGCTCGGCGCGACGGCGTTGTTCCTCGCTCTGCACCTCACCGCGATCGGCAACGAGATCCTGCGCCGGCGCGTGGCGCGGCTGACCTTGCGAGCGGTCGCCGCCGGCGAGGAGAGCGCGCCCGGAGACGCGCTGGAGGCGGCGCAATGAGCGAGACGCATTGGGGCTATGTCGTCGTCGCTTACGGCGTGACGGGGGCGACCGTGCTCGCCATTGCCCTGCGCATTTGGCTCGAACGTCGACGCTTGACGGCGGATCTCGCCCGTCTCGAGCGCGAGGGCGCCAGCGAGGAGAGCGAAGCGAAATGAGCGTCGATCTTTCCGGCTCCGGGCCGACGCCGCGACGTGGGCTGGCGCTGTTCCTGCCGCTCGCGGCGTTTCTGCTGCTCGCCATCTTGTTCTTCTTCCGCCTGTTCGCCGGCGACGCGTCGCGCCTGCCTTCGGCGCTCATCGGCAAGCAGGCGCCCGCCTTCGCTCTGCCGGCGCTGCCGGGCTTTGCCGGCGTCGGCGGCCTCAGCGGCGATGATCTGCGCAAAGGCCATGTGAGCGTCGTCAATGTGTTCGCCTCCTGGTGCGTCCCCTGCCGCGAGGAGCATGCGCAACTGATGGCGCTCGCCGGGGACGCGCGCCTCGCCGAGGCGGGCGTTTCGCTCGCCGGACTTTCCTACAAGGACGACCCCGCCAATTCGCGCCGCTTCCTCGAGGAGGTCGGCAATCCCTATGGCGCGATCGGCGTCGATCTCGCCGGCCGGGTGGCGATCGATTTCGGCGTCTATGGCGTGCCGGAGACCTTCGTGGTGCGCGGCGACGGAACCATCGCGTTTAAATTCGTCGGGCCATTGACGCGGCAGGCGATGGAAGCCACACTCGTGCCCGAGATCGAAAAAGCGGCGCGCTGACCTTAGGCATGAACTCGGCGTCAACTCTTTCGGCGTCGACTGCCGGCGCAGCTCGGCTCGAGCCGCCTCGCCCCCTGCGACACGCAGCCATGTGTTCATGATGTTTATTTCCGCTCGGCTTTCCGCCCTTTCAGGAGAATTCGAGGACGCCGCCGTCGAACGCGCGTTTCGAGAAGAGCGTTTTCCCGAAACGGCGCGTCAGGCGCGTCTGCTGTTCTTTTTCTCCATCGTGCTCAACACGCTGTTTCTCGCCAGCGACTGGCGCTTCTTCGGCGCGCCGCATTTTTACGTCGCCGTTCCGGCCCGGTGCGCCGTCATCCTCGTCGCGATCGTCGCCTATTGCGGAGCGCGCCGCTGCAGAAGCCGCGTGGCTCTCGAGCGCTGGCTCATCGCGTGGGAAGCGGTGACCGCGCTCGGAGTCGGCGCCCTCGTCACCTCGCGCAGCGACATCGCGCTGTTCGTCGTGCTCATGCTGCCCTCGATCTATTATCTCGTCGTTCCGACCGGCTTTCTGTGGACGGCGATCGGCGGCGTCGGCTGCAGCCTCGTGATGCTGCTCGGCTACACGCTGCCCGGCGGGTCCGAGACCGCGCTCGGCATGACCTTCGCGATCGTCATGCTGAATGTGGCGTTGATGCTGACGGTGACCAACTCCAATCGTCTGCGGCGCTTGGAATGGTCGGCGATCCGCTCGGAGCGGCTCGCGCGCACGCGCCTTGCCGACAGCCAGAAAATGCTCGAGGCGGTGTTCTCCGCGCTTCCGGCGCCGCTGATCGTCGGCGATCTCACCAACGGCCGCGTTCTGCGCGCCAATCAGGCGGCCCGCGGTTGTTTCGGCGACGCGGCGGATCTCGAAAGCCTCAATCTGGCCGATATCCGCATGGACCCGGCCGATCGGGCGCAATTTCGTCGCATCTTGGAGACGGAGCGCCGGGTGAGCGGCTTCGAGGCGAGCATCGGCGGACCCGACGGGACGAGGCGCGAGCTCTTGATTTCCGCCGCGCCGATCGAGGACGCCGGCGTCGCCGGAGTCGTGATGTGCGGCGTCGACATCTCCGAGCGGAAGGCGGCCGAGGCGCGGCTCGAACGTCTCGCGACGACCGACGCGCTGACCGGGGTCGCCAATCGCAACCACTTCTTCGCGCGCGCCGAGGCGGAAATTCGCCGCGCGGCCCGCTATCGGCGGCCGCTGTCGGTGCTGATGGTGGATCTCGATCATTTCAAGCGCGTGAACGACGAGCACGGCCATGCGGTCGGCGACGCCGTGCTCGCCGAATTCGCCATGCTCTGCGCGCGCCTGCTGCGCGCCGACGATCTCATCGCCCGCTATGGCGGCGAGGAATTCGTGGCGCTGCTGCCGGAGACGGACGAGCAGGGCGCGATCGCGGTCGGCCATCGCCTGCGCGAGGCGGCGACGCAGATTCGCCTGCCCGCGGGATCGGCCTCGCGCCGTCTGACGATCAGCATCGGCGTCTCTCCGGTGCTCGCGGGAGACGCCGCCATCGAGGCCGCGCTCGCCCGGGCGGACGAGGCTCTGTATCAGGCGAAGGCCGCCGGCCGCGACAGGGTGGTCGCCTCGGCGGTCGCCGCCGCCGACGTCGAAGCGGCGTGAGGCGCGCTGTCGCGCCGCGCCTGTCGCGGCGCCGGATTTACTCGCCTTTAACAGCCGACGTCCCAATGATGTCGCACGGCGAGATCAGGACGCGCGTCCCGATGGCATGACGCCCTCTCGTCGCGCCGGACAATCCGGACGTTTTGCATCTCTTTCATCGAGCGTCGACCGAGGAGATTCGCGCGGAGCGCCGCGCATCCTCGCCCTTTGCTCACGATCGCGGCCCGGCCGCTAGATTCCACGAGCTTTCCGGAGTTGCGACAGTGACCGACGTCGCCTCGATTTTCCCGACGAGCCTGCGGACCCGTTCGGCCATTCTTTTTTCCGCGATCGCGACGTTCGCGGCGCTGCAGGCCGCGGTAGGCTGGTTCCTCGCCGTCGATGCGCAGTCCTTCGGGTCGTGGCGGGGGAAAGCGCAACTCCTTCTCCTCGTTTTCGCCGCCGCCATCATGCTGCTGAGCCTCGTCGTCGCGATCGGCGTGCGGCGGCGCGTCGTCGATCCGCTCGCCGCCGTCACCGACGCGATCCAGCATCTCGCGCGCGGCGACACCGAGCACCGGCTCGAGATCGGCGTCTGCGCCGACGTCGTCGCACATCTCGCCGACGCCTGCGAGAATTTGCGTCAGGTCATCGTCGATCACGCGGCGGACGAGCAGATGATCGCCGAATCCAATGCGGCGCAGGCGCGCATCGTGCAATTGCTCGGCGACGGCCTGTCGAAGATCGCGCAAAAGGATTTGACCTGCCGTCTCACCGAGAAAGTCCCCTACGCCTATCGGGGGCTGCAATCCGACTTCAACACGGCGATGGAGCAGCTGTCGCAGGCGATCGCCGATGTCGCCGAGAGCACGCAGGTGCTCGGCGCCGGCATGCGCGAGACGGTCGCGGCGGCGGATGATCTCTCGCGCCGCGCCGAGCGTCACGCCGCCAATCTGGAGCAGACCGCCGCCTCGCTGGCGACGATCACGGGCGCGGTCGGCTGCACCGCCGAAGACGCGGAGCAGGCGCGCAAGATCGTGGCCGGGGCGAGCCGCGACGCCGAGAAGAGCGGCATGATCGTCAATCAGGCGATCGGCGCGATGGGCGACATCGACCGATCCTCGCGCAAGATCGGCCAGATCATCGGCGTCATCGATTCGATCGCGACGCAGACCAATCTGCTCGCGCTCAACGCCGGCGTCGAGGCGGCGCGCGCCGGCGAGGCCGGACGCGGCTTTTCCGTGGTCGCCGCGGAAATCCGCGATCTCGCGCGCCGCTGCGCCAAGGCGGCGAAGGAGATCGAAGATCTCATCTCCGCCTCCAATGCGCAGATCGACCGCGGCGTGGCTCTGGTCGGCGAGACCGGAGCGGCGCTCGCCCGCATCGTCGAGCAGATCGCCGGGGTCAATGACGTCGTCGCCGAGATCGCCGATCGCGCTCGCCGGCAGGCCGCCAATCTGACGGAGGTCAATGCGGCGGTGGGCCAGATGGATCAGTTCACGCAGCAGAACGCCGCCATGGCGGAGCAGACGACCGCGGTCAGCCATCGTCTCGGCGAGGAGACCATGGAGCTGATCGCATTGATCAGAAGGTTCCGCGTCGATGCGAGCGCGCCCGTCGAGGCCGCGCAGGCGGAGCGCAGGCGGCGCGGCGCCGGCGCGCGGGTCGCGGCCTCGCCGCAGGCGGCCGAGCGCCGCGCGCCGAAGGATGAACCCGCAGCGGCGTTCGACTGGATCGAGTTTTGAGCGCCGCGCGCAAGTCCGGCGCAAGAGGCGCCATGATATCGAAGGTCGCCGTCGTCGCCCGACGGAGAGAGCGCTGTGCGCCCGACATGCGCCGACGGCGCCGGTCCCCTGGGAGTTCCCTTCATGGCGATGGTTTCGCATGCGCGACTCGTCTTCGGCGCGCTCGGGCTGGCGGCGGCGCTCGCCGCCTGCGCGAAGCCGGCCCACGAGATCGCGCCGACGCCGATCGATCCGGTTATGTTCGCGGGCAAGAGCTGCTCGCAGCTCGTCGCCGCGCGGGCGCGCCGCTCGCAGGCGCTGATCTTCGCCGGAATGGCGCAGAATCAGGTGAGCGACGACGATCGGATGCGCACCCTCGGCGTGCCGACCCCGGTCGGAACCCTCTTCGACGGCGATCGCGAGCCGGAAGTGGCGCGGCTGAAGGGCGAACTCCACGCCATCGGCGCGCAAATGATCGTGATGAATTGCGGTCCCGACTATCGCTGAGAGCGGGAAGCGCAACGCGATCAAAGGCCGCTATGCACAATCTGAGATTGTGTGACAGATTGATTCGATTGACGCTTTCATATAGTCATCGAAGAATGCGAGCGCCGACGAGCGACAGGCCGACGAGCGACAGGCCGACGAGCGACAGGAGGTCGTCATGACCAGTTTCGATCCGCGCGCGTCGCGGCGAGACGGCGAAACCTCGGGCCGGCCCGCGCGCGCCGCGCCCTTCTCGATCGCGGAATGCAGGAGCTGCGCGCCCGAGTTGCGCGAGGCGCTGGAAGTGCTCGACGATGAGGCGCGGGGCGTCGTCAATCAGCTGCTCGCGCGGGTCGAGGGCGGCGGCGCGGACGGGACGGCCTTCCTGAAAGCCGCGACGACGGTGCTGCTGTCGGTCGCCGCTTCGCTGATGGAGACGGCCGCCGAGCGCGGCAGCGAGCTCGCAGAGGTCGACTCGTTCAAGGACGCGGCCGAAGCCGCAGCGCAATGGGCGAAAAGCCACAGATTGCGTGATCTGCTCGACGGCGAGAGTTGATCCGCCGTTTTCAGAAGAATTCGGAATCGCCGCTGGACTCCGCGACCTCCGACCGAGGACGATCGGCGAGGCGGGCGGCGAGCTCCGCGAGACGCACGCGGCGCGAGGCGGCCGCTCCCGCGACCTCCCATTGACGGGGCGCGAGCTCCGCGAGAGCGGAAACGAAATCCGACAGCGCCGACAATGTCTGCTCGATCGCGTCGATGGCCTGAGCCGAACGGATGAGCTCGTGCTTTTCCTTCACATTGTGCCAGGCGACGCCCTCGACGAGGCAATGCAGCCGATCCGTGCTCGCGGCCGTTTCGCGCAATTCGCGCGCGACGCGGCCGAGAATGTCGGTCATCGCCTGGGGCGCGTCGGCGTGGTCCGTGTGCGGCGCGGCGATCATCAGAACAGCTCCAGCGAACCGGCGGCGGGCAGCCGGCTGATCGCCGCGGGCGGCGTGGGCGCGACCGTCGGCGTCGGGCCGGAGAGAAGGCTTTGGCGCGCGCGGCCGGATACCGGCGAATATTCGATCCTGCGGCCGCGATCGCCGCCGAGATCTTCGGCGACGAGCCTTATGCCCTCGTTCTGCAGGAAGCGCTTGGCGAATGCGGCGTTCTTGGCGCCGATGTCGGAGAGCCCCTCCATCATGCGCGCGCCGCCGAACAGCTTGCCTTCGAGGCGATCGCGCCGCGCGCCTTTCTTCAACAGACCGTTCACGAGCAGCTCCATGAGATGAACGCCATAGCGCTCGGCGTCGCCGCGGCCTGCGCCCATGTCGCCGGGAAGAAGGAAATGATTCATGCCGCCGACGCCCGCCTCCGCATCCCTCAGGCAGGCGGCGACGCAGGAGCCGAGGACAGTGGCGAGAACCGTGTCGGGATCGTCGACGACCCGATACTCGCCCTGGATGATGTGAACGCGGTTGCGGCCGTGGCTCATCGCGGTCATGAGAGCTTGCCGATGATTGCTTCCAGCGCCTTCTTCAGCGCGGGAACGGTGAAGGGCTTGGTGAGGAAGTTGTTCACGCCGAGCTTGATGGCGTTCTCGAGCACTTCCTTGTCGCCGCGGCCGGTCAGCATGATGAACGGCACTTTCTTCGTCGGGTTGTAGCCGCGAATGGCCTTCAGCAGGCCGAGGCCGTCGAGCTTGGGCATGTTGAAGTCGGAGATGACGAGATGGGCGGGCGTGCTCATCATGAACTGCAGCGCCTGCTCGCCGTCGCCGGCGAAGAAGATGTTGCGGACGCCGAGCTCCTCGAGGCCGTCGCGTATGAGCATGCGGCTCGTGCTGGTGTCGTCCACGATCAAGACTCTGAGCTGGGCGGCGATCGACATGTCCTACCTCGTCATCCTTGTTGGT
Organism: Methylosinus sp. Sm6; assembly: GCF_019802345.1. Taxonomy (GTDB): domain Bacteria; phylum Pseudomonadota; class Alphaproteobacteria; order Rhizobiales; family Beijerinckiaceae; genus Methylosinus. The sequence goes on from NZ_JAINDZ010000005.1 coordinate 72,744, forward strand.
TCGTCGAGTTCACGATATGCGCTCCGATCCTGTGCAGGGGGAGCTGCCTGGCGACGCTGCCGATCTCGAAAGCCGCTCTCGGCATGCCGTAGACGAGCGACGTGCCCTCGTCCTGCCCGATCGTTTCCGCCCCCGATCGGCGCATCGTCAGCAATCCTTCCGCTCCATCGCGGCCCATGCCCGTCAGAATGACTCCGAGCGAGCGCTGTCCGGCGGCCTCGGCCACGGAATTGAACAGCACGTCGATCGACGGCCGATGGCCGTTGACCGCATCGGTCGACGTCAGGCGGCAATGCAGTCCGCCGCTCTTCTCGACCGTCAGATGCGTGAGGCCGCCCGGCGCGACATAGACATGCCCCGGCCGAATGGGCGCGCCGTCGACCGCTTCGCTCACGCGCGGCTTGCACATGCGGTCGAGTCGCGCCGCAAAGCTCGCCGTGAAGACGGGCGGCATGTGCTGCGTGATCACCGTCGGCGGACAATTTTCCGGAAATTCCGAGAGCACCGTCAGCAGCGCTTCGACGCCGCCCGTCGACGAGCCGATGGCGACGAGACGTCCGTCCGGCTTGAAGGCCGGGGCCGCGCGCTGAGGCGCCGGCTGCGCCCGCGGCGGCTCGCCGCGCGACAGCGGCGCGGAGGCGACGGCCTTGATCTTCGCGGGCAGCGTCTCGAAGGTGCGCGGGTCCTTCGGCGAGGGCTTGGCGACGCAGTCGAAGGCGCCGATCTCCAGCGCCTTGATGGTCGCCGACGCGCCTTTGTCGGTCATCGACGAGACCATGATCACCCGCGTCGGTCGCAGCCGCATGATCTTCTCGAGAAATTCGAGGCCGTTCATGTTCGGCATCTCGACGTCGAGCGTGACCACGTCGGGGTCGAGCTCCTTGATCGCTTGCCGCGCCTGAAGCGGATCGGCGGCCTCTCCGACGACCTCGATCGCCGAGTCGCGGCGCAAAGTGGCGGCGATCAATCCGCGCATCGTGGCGGAATCATCGACGATGAGAACACGAATGGACATTATCCACGCCCTCGACTGCGTAAACGATAGGTGGTGACGCCGTCGCTCTCGAAGGAGGCGGCCGCGGCGCCGGATATTCTTTCCGAATGACCGATGTACAGGCGGCCATCCGGCTGGAGCAGATCGACGTAGCGGCTCCACAGCGCCTCCTGCGTCTTGTCCTCGAAATAGATCGCGACGTTGCGGCAGAAGATCGCGTCGAAGCGTCCGGACATCGGCCAGCGGCCGATGAGATTGAGCTCACGAAACGAAACGAGCGACGCCAATTCTTCGCCGACGCCCCAATCGCCGCGCCCGTCGGCGGTGAGCGGCGTGAACCAGCGCGTCTTCAGGCGAGGCGGCACCGCCTCCATCACGTCCGGGCCGTAGACGCCCTCGATGCCGGCGGCGACCATATTGGGATCGATGTCCGTCGCCAGGATCTTCACGTCGAGGCGCGCGGCCTCCGGAATGACCGAGAGCACCGACATGGCGATCGAATAAGGCTCCTGGCCGTTCGAGCAGGCGGAGGACCAGATGCGCATGCGCGCGCCCTTGCGCACCGCCGCCGCGCGCGGCGCGAGCACGAGCTCCTCGAGGTGCTTGAAGTGATGCGGCTCGCGGAAGAAGCGTGTGACGTTGGTGGTGAGCGCCGCCAGCATCTGCTGCCGCTCGTCGACGCCCGCCTCGCTCGCGACGAGCGCGCAATAGTCGCGGAAGCTCTCGAGCCCCAGCGTGCGCAGGCGCTTGGCGAGACGTGAATAGACGAGCGTCGCCTTGGTGTCGGGCAGATGAATGCCGGCGTCCTCATGCAGCAGAGTGGCGATCTTGCGGAAGTCGGCCTCTGTCAGCAGGAACTCGCCGGGCACGATGGCCCGACCCGCGGGCGCGGTCGATGAACGCATCTCACTTCACTCCGCCGCCATCGACATCGCATCCGCCGCGATCATATCGGCGCGCGGCCGCGCCACGATCGCGTCGACATCGAGGATGAGCGCCACGCGCCCGTCGCCGAGGATGGTCGCGGCGGCGATGCCGTGGACATGGCCGTAATTGGTCTCGAGGCTTTTGATCACCACCTGCCGCTGGCCCTGGATCGCATCGACCAGCAGCGCGCATTTGGCGCCGCTCTCCGACTCGACCAGCAGCGCGACCTGCGAGGTCGGGTCGATCGGCTCGTCGCGATACATCAGCACCATGCCGACGTCGATCAGCGGGGTGAAGGCGGCGCGGCTGGCGATGACGCGCGCGCCATTGCCGAGCTCGTGCACGCTCTCCTTCTTCGGCTGCAGCGTCTCGATGATGGCCGTCAGCGGCACGACCAGCGTCTGGCCGCCGACCGTCACCACCATTCCGTCGAGCACTGCGAGCGTGAGCGGCAGGCTCATCGAGAAGGTCGAGCCGCGGCCGGGCACGGAGGAGATCGACATGCGTCCGCCGAGCGCCTGGATGGCGCGCTTGACGACGTCCATGCCGACGCCGCGGCCGGAGATGTTCGACACGGTGGAGGCAGTCGAGAAGCCGGGGAGAAAGATCAGATTGTCGATCTCTTCATCGGTCAGATTGGCCTCCGCCGGAATGAGGCCCTTGTCGATGGCGATCTGACGCACGCGCGCGCGATTGATGCCGGCGCCGTCGTCCGCCACTTCGATGACGATGCGGCCGGAGCGATGCGTGGCGGAGAGACGCAGCGAGCCTTCCTCGGGCTTGCCGGCGGCGACGCGATCCTCCGGCCTCTCGATGCCGTGATCGACGGCGTTGCGGATCATATGGGTGAGCGGATCGGTCAGGCGCTCGATGACGGTCTTGTCCACTTCCGTGCCTTCGCCGTCCATCACGAGACGCACGGATTTGCCGGTCATCGCCGCCACCTCGCGCACCGTGCGCGACATGCGCTGGAACACGGGCTTCACCGGCTGCGCGCGAATCGCCATCACGCTGTCCTGAATGTCGCGCGTCAGCTGCTCGAGCTCGTCGAGGCCGATCGCGACGGAAGAGGCGCGCGACAGCCCCGCCTCGGAGACGCGCTGCGACAGCATGGCCTGATTGATGACCAGCTCGCCGACGAGATTGATGAGCCGATCGACGCGGTCGAGGTCGACGCGAATGGTCGTCTGCGCGGCTGCGGCGCCGTCGCCGCGCTGCGCTTCCGGCTTGGCCGGGGAGGGATGGCCGCGCTCGTCGTCGGCGGCGGCGGCCGGAGCGGGGACAACCGGCGCCTCGGCTTCGATCCTCGGCGGACTCGCCGCGGCGGCGATGCAGACGGGCGCGTCGCCCGGCTCCAATGCCTCTTGCAGCGCCTCGAGCAGCTTGCCGACATCGGCGACGGAAATGTCCAGCTCGCAGTCCCATTCCACGAACTCGAAGATCTCGCGCACGCGCGCTTCGGGCTCGCTGGTGCGCAGACGGATCGTCCAGGAGAGATAGGCTCCCTCCGGATCGAGCTCCGACAGCAGCGGAATGTCATGCGTGTCGCATTCGACGATGGCCTCGCCGAGCTGCGCGAGCTCGCGCAGCAGGCGCACCGTCTCATTGGCCTTGGCGTAGAGTCCGGGACCGGGGCGGAAGCGGATGATGAAGTCCTGCGTCGCGGGCGGCTCGTCGTCGCCGCTAAGATCGAAGATCGAATCGAGCGAGATCGCCACGGGCTGGAACTCGAGCGACTCCAGGCTCTCTTCCTCCTCGTGCGCGCCGGCCGCGGCGTCGCCGTGCAGCGCGCTGAGCTCCGCCGCAATGGTCCTCGCCGCATGGGCGTCCGCCACAGTGTCCTCGCGGGCGGCGCGGACGAGGTCCGACAGCACGTCGGAGGCGCGCAGCAGCGTCTTGGTCAGCGAGGGGGTCGCCGTGAGCTTGTTGGAGCGCAGCAGATCCAGCGTCGTCTCGAAGACATGGACGAATTCGACCAGCTGATCGAAACCGAACGCGCCCGCGCCGCCCTTGATCGAATGAACGGCGCGAAACACGGCGTTGACCGTCTCGGCGTCGCATTCGCCATCCTCGATTTTCAGCAGCCCGCTTTCGAGCTCGACCAGCTGTTCTTCGCATTCCTGAAAGAACGTCTGCTTGATGGAGGCCATCGGGTCCACGGGCGCTACTCCTTCGCTACTCGAACGAGACTTACACGGCGACGCGGCGAATCGCGTCCACGAGCTTGACCGGATTGAAGGGCTTGACGATCCAGCCGGTGGCGCCGGCGCGGCGGGCGCGATCCTTCTTGTCGCCGTCGCTTTCGGTGGTCAGCACCAGGATCGGAACCGCGCGATGCTTCTCGTGGCGACGTACGCCCTCGATGAAGCCGAAGCCATCCATGCGCGGCATGTTGATGTCGGTGACGATCACGTCCGGCGTCTCGGTCTCGAGAACCTCTAGCCCATGCACGCCGTCTTCGGCCTGCACGACGGAGAAGCCGGCGTCCGAGAGCGCGAGCAGCAGCATCTCCCGCATGGTTCTCGAATCATCCACTGTCAGAATGGTCTTGCTCATTTCTCTGTATCCTGTTCCGAGATGTCGGAGATCTGTATCCCGAGAGTTGCAAGCGCGGCGAGGAATGGCTCGGATGCGTCGGCGACGACGAGCGAATAGCCGTCCGCCGCCCATGTGGAGCGCGCCGACAGCAGCACCTGCACGCATTGAGCGCCGAGCTTCTGCACATTCGAGGCGTCGACCGTCACATGGCCGCCGCGCGCGTTGAGCAGCTCGCCGGCGAGCGGAGAGGCCGCGCGAATGTCCAGTATCTCGGCAAGCCGCATGGTGATCATCGATCGGTCCTTTTCGCAGCGTTTCGAATGATGCGCTCAGGCGGCGTCCAGAATGGGCTCGGGCAGGAGATTATGGATGGTCAGCACGCTGATCATCGAGTCGCCCGAGGCGACGACGCCCTTGACGAAGGTGCGGGCCATTTCCGAGGCGACTTCCGGCGTCGGCTGAATGGCGTCCGGCGTCAGCGTCAGAATGTTCGACACCGCGTCGACGAGCAGGCCGACGACCTGATGCGCCGACTGCACGACAATGACCGCATGGCGCGCCGTCGGCTCGCTCTGCGTCAGTCCGAGGCGAGTCGCGAGATCGATGACCGGCAGCACTGCGCCGCGCAGATTGATGACGCCGCGCACGAAGCTCGGCGAATGCGGCAAGGGCGTCGCCGGCGTCCAGCCGCGGATCTCGCGAACCGCCATGATATCGATGCAGAAAGTCTGCGCGCCGATGTGGAAGGCGATGAATTCCTTCGCGTGGTTCGTCGCGCTCGGGGAATGCATGTCCGCCATGGTCAAAACTCCTCCCAGCTATGCTCCGATTGCGACTCCTGCGCCTGCAGCGCGACGGCGGAGCCGCGGTGCGCGGGCCGGGCGCCTCTCTGCGTCCGCGCGGCGAGCCGCGGCGCCGGCGCTTCGGCGCCTCGGCGCGCCGCGTGAGACTCGACAATGTCGTCGTCGCCGAGCTCGAATGTCGCGATCGATTCGGCGAGCCGCTCGATGTCGTATTTCAGTCCGTGGCTCGACGCGGTGGTCTCCTCCACCATGGCCGCGTTCTGCTGCGTGAACTGATCCATCTGCGTCACCGCGGCGTTGACCTCGCGCAGTCCGGTCGCCTGCGCTTGAGCGCCATCGGCGATCTCGGCGACGACCTTGTTGGCCTCGCTCACCTGGCCGACGATGCGGCCGAGCGCGGTTCCGGTCTGCGCGACCAGCGTGACGCCTTCCTCCACCTGCCCTGACGATGTGGAGATCAGTCCTTTGATCTCCTTGGCGGCTTCGGCGGAGCGCTGCGCCAGCGCGCGCACTTCCGACGCGACCACTGCGAAGCCGCGTCCGGCCTCGCCGGCGCGCGCCGCCTCGACGCCGGCGTTGAGCGCGAGAAGATTGGTCTGGAAGGCGATCTCGTCGATGACGCCGATGATCTGGCCGATCTCGTGCGAGGAGCCTTGAATGCGTCCCATCGCATCGATCGCGCGGCGCACGATGTCGCTGCTTCTCTCCGCGTCGGTGCGCGCCTCGGAGACGATGCGGGCGGCGTGCTGAGCGCCTTCCGATGTCTTGTAGACGGTGGTGGAGATCTGCGCGAGCGCCGACGTCGTCTCCGCGAGGCTCGCCGCCTGCTGTTCCGTGCGCTGCGCCAGCGCGTCGGCGGCGGAGGCGATCTCGCCGGTCTTCGAGCTCAGTCCGTGGACATGCCCGATCATCTCGCCGAACGCGGCGCGCAGCTTGTCGACCGAAGCATTATAGCTGTGGCGCAGCTTCTCGTAATCGGAGGAAAAGGACTCGGTCAGGCGGTGGCTGAGGTCGCCGTGCGACAGCTGCTTCAGAGCCGAGTCGAAGGTCCGCATGAAGAACTCATGCGCTTCGACATAGCTCCGCGATTCCGCATCGCGCGCGGCCCGGCGCTCGGCGTTGGCGCGCTGCTCGGCGGCCGCCTCCGCGGAACGGCGGCGCGCGTCTTCCCGAATCGAGGCGCGCAGCAGCTCGACAGCCTCGCCGAGCTCCGCGAGCTCTTTCGTTCCGGGCACCTGCATCGGCGCAAAGTCGACGTCGCCCGCGCGCAGGCGCTCTATGGACTCTCGCAGCGCTGCGCAGGGACGCGAGAGGCCGGTGACGACCGCATGAGCGAGCGCGCTCGCCGACCCGACGAACACTGCCGCTCCGACGCCCGCCCACAAAGGAGAAAGCCATGCTCCCTCCGCGAGCGCCGGCGCGGCGACAAGCAGAGGAGCAACGGCGACGCCGACGAAGGGCGGAACGACTCTCATGCCGAATTTCATCGCATCCCTCGTTGCTGGTTCAAAATCGGTCGGAGCGTCGTCGCGCGACAGCCGCTGAATCGATGAAGCGCGCGACGACAGGGACGCGAACCGTCCTCGTCTGCGGCGCGCCTCCGCTCGGAGAGCGCCGCAACGCCGCGTCGAAAAAAGTCGAGTGATCGGGCGCGATCCGATGGAGCATGCCGGCGCGCCGGCGTGTCGAGAGCAGCGTCATGCTTTTGATCGCTATGATTGCCAGGCGATCAACTCGACCGTAGAAAACTGTAGAGCGCGAGCCCTTAAAGCTTCCTTAGCGGGGCGCGGACGCGCGACGACGGCCCGTGGCCGAAGGCCGCGAGCCGTCTGAGAGAGCTTCTTTGCGGATGAGTCGCGCCGGATCAGGCGACGCGATGAGCCGGGATATAGGGCGTGACGCGCGGAGCGGGAGACACGGGCTCGACCTTCTGCCGCATTTCGATCGGCGCCTTCTGGGAGATCGCCTCGTCATGCACAGAAGCGGTCTCGTAGATGTTCGTCATTTCGGCGATGAAGCGCTCCATGGCCTTGAGGGCCTGATATTCCGGAATCTGCGTGAGCTGCTCGACCATCTGTTCGCGAAGCTGCTTCAATTCATGAACCGGGTGCATTGCGACCTCTCCCGAAAACGACGTGTGTTAACTTTTTAGTAAGGACAACTTGCGCGAGGCTTGCGCGATGGGCGCGCGTCAGCCGACCGAATAATAGCGATTGCGCAGCCGCGCCAGCAGCGGCTCGGACGCGGGAGCGCCCTCCGCGGCGACACGACAGCCCACATCGCAGCCGCGTTGCCAGACGACGGATGCGACATGCAGCGCCGAATATTGATCGTCGAATAGAAGGATGCGCTTCGGCAGAACGACGCGACGGGCGAGGCGCAGCCGAACGCCGGCCTCGCTGCGATTGCGGAAGACGAATTCGGTGAGGAAGCGCTCGCCGCAATCGACGATCTTGCCCGATTGGAGACGCGCGGGGCGACGCTTTTCGCGACGTCTCTCGAGCCTTTCCTCGAGGACGGAATATGCGACGTCGCGGGGACTGTCGAGAAAGCGCATGGCGATGGCGCGAACCAGCGAGCCCATGCGGCCGCGTCCCGCTTTGAAGCCGTGCAGAATAGGCTTGTCTCGCCCTGCGCCCACGATCGCGATCCTGCGCGTCTCACGAATCGAAAGACGCCTCACCGGCGCCAATCTAGCGCGCGAGCCCTTGCGACGACGTTAACATCGGCGACCTCGACGAGCTGATCGAAGCCGCCAGTTTCAGGCAAGCTATTGTCCGTTAAATCCGCCCGATCCTGGAACGACGAAAGGGTTCGAAATGACCGCCACCGCGCTTTTCAACACTTCGGTTATGGGCATGGCGGCGCAGGCCAGCGCGCTCGGCGCCGTCTCACAAAATATCGCGAACTCCGGCACCGTGGGCTACAAGGACGCCACCACGCAATTCTCCACCGTTCTCTCGAGCGTTCAGAATGGCGGCGATCCTGCGGGCGGCGTGCTCGCGCAGACAGGCACCGCCGTCACCGCTCAGGGCAACACACAATCAACGTCCTCGACGACCGACCTCGCCATTCAAGGCTCCGGCTTCTTCGTTGTTAGCGACGACAGCGGAAACACGCTGCTGACGCGCGCCGGCTCCTTCGAGCCCGATGCGGAAGGCCGCCTCGTCAACAAATCTGGCTATTATTTGATGGGCTATAGCGCGAGCGACACAAATTCGCCGAGCGATATCGCCGGTCTGCAGACGATTCACGTTGCCATCGGCAGCCTTATCGCGACGCCCTCGACCGAAGGGTCGCTGACGGCCAATCTTCCGCAGAACGCCGAGACTGTCGATCCGAGCACGCTGCCGTCCAGCAATGACCCGTCCGCGACCTATACGTCGAAGACATCGGTGACCGCCTACGACAACTACGGAAATTCCGTCAAGCTCGACGTCTACTTCTCCAAGACGGCCGACAACGAATGGGAGATGTCGGTCTACGATTCGTCTAAGGCCGATGCGAGCGGAGGCTTTCCGTATAGTGAAGGGCCGATCACGACTCAGTCGCTCAGCTTCGACTCGAGCGGCGCCCTGACCAGCGGCAGCCCGGCGACCATCGCTGTTCCCAATGGCCAAACGCTCACGCTCGATCTCTCCGACATGACTCAGCTCGGATCGCCTTTCTCGGTCTCCGATCCGACCGTCGATGGAAACGCTGCACAGGCGGTCGCGAGCGTCAATGTCGATTCGGACGGAACGCTCAATTACGTCCTCACCGGCGGACAGACCGTGCCGGCGTTCAAGATCCCGCTCGCCAATGTATCGAGCCCTACTGGTCTGCAGTCGCTATCCGGCAACGCGTTCGCCACCACCGCCAGCTCCGGCACCGCTTATGTGGGGCTTCCGGGCAGCGGCTCCTTCGGCGATATCGAATCAAAGAGTCTCGAAAGCTCGACCGTCGATCTCGCCACTCAGCTCTCCAACATGATCGTCGCCCAACGCTCCTACACGGCCAACAGCCAAGTGTTCCAGGTAGCGTCGGAAGTCATGCAGGTTCTGAACAATCTGAAGTGACCCAATGACGAGCGCGCGCCATGTCTCTGTCTAACGCGGGAGCGATCGGCAGCCAGTCGCTCGCCGCCATCTCATCGCAGATCAACGTCGTCTCTCGCAACATCGCCGGCGCCTCGACGTCCGGCTATGCGGCGAAGACGGCGCTGCTCACGACGAACGCCTATGGCGGCGTCAATGTCGACGGCGTCGCCCGCGCGACCAGCAACGCGCTGTTTCAGAAGGCGCTGCAGGCGACCTCCGCGCAGGCCGCTTCCGCCGCTATATCGGACGGGCTCGATCAGATCGATCAGATCTTCGGCCTCTCCACGAGCACGGCCACCGATTCTTCGGCCGGCCGTTCTCCTGCCACGCTGATCGCCTCGCTATCGAGCGCGCTGCAGAGCTATAGCGTTTCACCGGACGATCTCACAGCCGCGCAGTCGGTGCTGACCGCCGCGCAATCCCTGGTGGGTTCGTTGAACGACGGCGCCAATGCGGTTCAGAATTTGCGGGCTCAGGCCGATGGCGACATCGCAACCGCCGTCGACGAGATCAATTCGCTGCTCGGCGAGTTTCAAAAGGTCAACGCCGAGATCGTCGCGGGAAGCCAGACCGGCCGCGACGTGAGCGCGCTCCAGGACCAGCGTGACGCCCTGCTGAACCAATTGTCGGAGAATATCGGCGTGCGAACGGTGACGCGCGCCAATAACGACATGGTGCTCTATACGGACAGCGGCGCGACTCTGTTCGAAACCACGGCGCGCAGCGTGACCTTCTCCGCCACCGCCGGCTACTCCGCGTCGACCGTCGGCGGCTCTGTCTATGTCGACGGCGTCCCGGTGACCGGCGCAAATGCGGCCATGCCGATTCAGTCGGGCAAGCTGCAAGGGCTGACGCAGCTTCGCGACGTCGTCGCGCCGCAATTTCAGAGTCAGCTGGATGAAGTGGCGCGCGGGCTGATCGTCGCTTTCGCGGAGGCCGACCAGGGCGGCGGCGGCGCGAGCGCCCCTGGCCTGTTCACCTTCGCAGGCGCGACGGATGTTCCGTCGGTCGGACTCATGCCGGGCCTCGCCAGCGAGATCACGATCAATGCGAACGCCGACCCGACGCAAGGGGGAAGTCTCGATCGGCTGCGCGATGGCGGCCTCGCGGATCCGGGCAATCCCGCCTTCACATACAATGAAACAGGCGCGAGCGGCTATTCGGATCGCATCAACGAGCTGATCTCGGCTCTCTCGGCTCCGCAGGACTTCGACACGACCGCCGGGGTCGGAACCGATCGCTCGATCGCGGATTATGCCTCTTCCTCGATGGGATGGCTCGAAGCGCAGCGGCAAGAGGCGTCGAACTCGGCGAGCTATCAGGAAACCTTGGTCACGCAAACGTCGGAAGCGCTCTCCAATGCGACCGGCGTCAATCTCGACGACCAGATGTCGAGAATGCTCGATCTCGAGAATGCATATCAGGCGTCGGCGAAGCTGCTCGCCGCTGTCGACGCAATGTACAAAGCGCTGTTCCAGGCGCTCTGACAAAGGGACGCTCGCATGGTCTCCATCACATCGACCGCCTCCTTCGCCAATGCGCTGCGGCGCACGATCGTCGACACGCAAAATCAAGTGTCCAAAGCGCAGGTCGAAGTTTCGACGGGACGAGTCGCCGATCTCGGACTGTCGCTCGGCGGCGCGGCGGCGCGAGATTTGTCGCTCGGCGTGCGCTCCGCCGACCTCGAGTCGATCGCCAATAGCAACGCCGTGATCACGGCGCGTCTCGATACCACGGAAACGGCCCTCTCGACGATCGCGGAAACGGCCCAGAATTTTCTAGAGACTCTGGTCAGCACGCAATCGGGGGCCGGCAGCGACGCGAAGGCGGTGCAGGATCTCGCGACCGCCGGTCTCAAATCGCTGATCGGCGCGCTCGACACGAGCATTTCCGGCGTCCATATCTTCGGCGGCGTCGCTTCCTCCACGCCTCCGATCGCCGATTATTTCGCCGATCCGACCTCCGCGGCGAAGGACGCGCTGGACCAGGCCTTCGTGTCTTCATTCGGCGTGACGCAGTCGAGCGATTCGCTCGCGACAGTCACCCAGTCGCAAATGCAAGAGTTCCTCTCGGGAAGCTTCGCCGATCTCTTTTCGGCGAGCGCCTGGACGTCGTCCTGGTCGACCGCGTCGGATCGTCCGACCACCAATCGCATCTCGCTGTCTCAGATCGCGGAGACATCGGTCAGCGCCAATGACTCGGCGTTTCGTGAGATTGCGTCCGCTTACGCCATGGTCGCCGAGCTCGGCGTCACCAAGCTCGGATCGGACGCTTACAACGAAGTTCTGAAGACCGCGACGACGACCCTGAGCGGCGCGATCGGCGAATTGACGGGCCTTCGCGCGTCGGTCGGCGTGATGCAAAAGAATGTGTCGAACGCCAATGACGCGATAACCGCCCAGCGAAACGCCCTCGCAGTTCAGATCGGCGCGCTCGAGAATGTGGACTCGTACGAAGCGTCCACCCGTCTCAACAACCTGACCACTCAGCTCGAGACGTCCTACACGCTGACCGGAAAAATCCAGCAATTGACGCTCGCGAAATACATCTGAGCAACGGCCCGATCAGAGACGACCGCATGTATCGACATCTCTATGCGCAAACTGTCGAAGACTCTCCTGCTGCGGCGCGAGGCCGCGAGCGTGATCTTCTCGAACGCGCGATCCGTCTGCTCGCCGTCGCCAAGGTCAAGGGCGCGCGCAGCGGAGAATCGTTCGAGGCGACGGATAATCTTCGGCGTCTCTGGCATGTGTTCATGGAGGATCTGTCCAGTGACGGCAATGCGCTCCCCGAGCCGCTGCGCGCGTCATTGATCTCGATCGGACTGTGGATCCTGCGGGAGATCGACGCCATCGATACGGGGAAATGCGACAATTTCGACGGGCTCATCGAGATCAACCAGATGATCGCCGACGGATTGGCTTGAGGGCGCGATGAACATCTCACTAAGGCGAGGCGAAAAGCTCTACCTCAATGGGGCCGTTATCCGTGCGGATCGGAAGGTCTGCATCGAACTCTTGAACGACGTGACGTTCCTGCTGGAAAATCACGTCATGCAGGCGCAGGACGCGACCACGCCCTTGCGGCAGCTCTATTTCGTGGTTCAGCTAATGCTGATGTCTCCGAACGACACGGCGGCGGCGATCGACATGTGCCGAGGCATGCTCGCGTCGTTGAATCTCGCCTGCGTGGATCCGCGCATCGTCACAGGTCTCGCGCTCGTCGCAAAGCATGTCGACGGCAAGCGACACTTCGACGCGCTCAAGGCCATTCGAGCGCTGTTCCCGCTCGAGCAGGAAATACTGAACGCCGCGCCCGCTTGCAGCGACGGGAAGGCAGCCTGAAGGAGACCGAAACCGTGCAGGTTACATCCACCAACGCAGTCACGACTGCGACATCGACTTCGAGCACGTCCACGACCGGATCGAGCGCATCGCTGGGTTACGATCAGTTTCTGATGCTGCTGGTCACGGAGATGCAAAATCAGGATCCGACCAATCCGATGGATTCGACCGAAACGGTGTCGCAGCTCGCGTCCTTCTCGGCGGTCGAGCAGGCGGTGAAGACGAATGAGACTTTGACGTCTCTGCTGGCGTCGTCGTCGCTGACGCAGGCGCAGTCTTTCATCGGCAAAACCGTCACCTCGGCGGACGGTTCGGTGAAAGGCGTCGTCGCATCGGTCACGATCGGCGCCTCTGGTCAGACCGCGACGCTCACCGACGGCCGCACGGTCGATCTCACCACCGGAATAACGGTGAGCTGATGAACGAGGCCGACGCGCTCGAAATCATGCAGCGGGCCATCTTCACGGTGCTCGTCGTTTCCGGTCCCGTCGTCGGGGCGGCGATGCTCGTCGGCGTCGTCATCGCGCTTCTACAAGCGCTCACACAGGTTCAGGAAATGACCCTGACCTTCGTTCCCAAGATCGTCGCGATTTTCCTCGCTCTCGGCCTGGCGGCGCCGTTCATCGGATCGCAGATCTCCGCTTTCACCGATTACGCCTATGCGAAGATCGAGAAGGGCTTTTGAGCCGATACTGCGCGTTCGTTCGATCCGCGTCTCACAGAAACAGCACATAGGATCCGAAAGATGAGCGACGCGGCCATAGCGGGCGCCGTTCCCGAGAAGCATGTCAAGGACGTCGGCTTCGCGCTCGCCATCGTCTTCATCCTGTGCGTCTTCTTTCTTCCGATCCCGCCGTTCCTCATCGACATCGGCCTCGCATTCTCCATCGCGTTGTCGGTATTGATATTGATGGTGTCGCTGTGGATTCAGAAGCCGCTCGAATTCTCTGCGTTTCCGACCATTCTCCTCGTCGCGACCATCCTGCGCCTGTCGCTCAATATTGCGACGACGAGGCTCATTCTCGGACATGGCGCCGAAGGCACGCACGCTGCGGGATATATCATCGCCGGCTTTTCGAAGCTGGTGATGAGCGGGGATTTCGTGATCGGCCTCACCGTCTTCGCGATTCTGGTCACGGTCAATTTTCTGGTCATCACGAAAGGCGCGACCCGTATCGCGGAAGTCGGCGCGAGATTCACGCTCGACGCCATTCCCGGCAAGCAGATGGCGATCGACGCCGATCTCTCGGCCGGGCTGATCGACGAGAAGCAGGCGCAGCTGCGACGCAGGGAGCTCGAGGAGGAAAGCGCCTTCTTCGGTTCCATGGACGGCGCCTCCAAATTCGTGCGCGGCGACGCGATCGCCGGCCTCGTCATTCTTTCGGTGAATATTTTCGGCGGCATCGTCATCGGCGTCACGCGCCACGGAATGCCGTTGGCGAGCGCCGCGGACGTGTTCACCAAGCTGTCGGTCGGCGAAGGGCTCGTCTCCCAGATTCCCGCGCTGATCGTGTCGCTGGCGGCGGGCCTCCTGGTTTCGAAGGGCGGCACGCGCGGCTCGACCGAGCAGAACATCGTTCGTCAGCTCGGCAATTATCCGAAGGCGCTCTATGTGGCGTCCTCGCTGCTGTTCGTTCTCGCCTTGATGCCCGGCCTGCCTTTGACGCCCTTCGCTCTGCTCGGCGGAACGATGGCGTTCATCGCCTACACGACGCCGAAGCAGGCGGCGAAGCTGCGGGCGAGCGAGGCGGCGAAGCGGGAAGAGGAGGAAAAGCGCGCCCAGGCCGAGGCGAAGGATCAGATCAAGGACTATCTGAAGGCGCCGACCATCGAGCTCTGCCTCGGCAAGCAATTGGCCGCGAAGCTGCTGCTCTCTCAGGATGAGCTCGCGCATCGCGTCGGCAAGATGCGCCGCAATTTCGCCAAGCAATATGGCTTCGTCATACCGGAAATTCGCCTCTCCGACGATCTCGCGTTGAAGCCGAAGTTCTATCAGATCAAGATTCACGGCACGGTGGCCGTTACGCAGGAGCTGCGCCTCGGACAGCAGCTCATCATCGTCGGTCAAGGCCGCGCTCCCGATCTCCCGAGCGAGGAGACCGTCGATCCCGCCTTCGGACTGAAGGCGGTGTGGATTCCCGACGCCTTGATCGCCGAGGCGCGGCGGGAAGGCTTCGAGCCCGTCGATCCGATTTCCGTGCTGCTCACCCATCTTTCGGAGGTGTTGCGCAACAATCTCGCTCAGCTGCTCTCCTATCGCGACGCGCGCATGTTGCTCGATCGGCTGGAGCCGGAATATCGCAAGTTGATCGACGAGATCGTGCCCAATCTCATTTCCAATTCGGGGCTGCATTCTGTGTTGAAGCTGCTGCTCGCCGAGCGGGTGTCGATTCGCAATCTGGAGCTGATCCTGGAGGCGGTCGCCGAGGTCGTTCCCTATTCGCGTCGCGCCGAGCCCATCGTCGAGCATGTCCGCGCGCGCTTGGGGCCGCAGATCTGCGGCGAAGCCTCGATGAATGGCGTGCTCAGCGTCCTGCGTCTCGGCAGCCGGTGGGATCTGTTCTTTCACGAGAGCCTGCGGCGCGACGCCAAGGGCGAGATCGTCGAATTCAACGCGGAGCCGGCGCTGATCGAGCAATTCGGCCAGGAAGCGGCGGCGGCGGTTCGCGTGCGTCTCGAGCGCGGAGACGTGTTCGCCGTGGTGACGACGCCCGAGGCGCGTCCCTATGTGAAGATGATCATCGGTCGCTTGTTCGCGGGCCTGCCGGCGCTCTCGCATCTCGAGATCGCGCGGGGACTCGAGATCAAATCGCTCGGCTCGATTTCATGACTCTCGGCCTCGACGGAATCGCGGCGACCTTGTTCGTGCTGTTCTGTCGGATCGGCGCCTGCATCATGACGATGCCGGGGTTCTCGAGTCCGCGCATCCCGGTGCGGGCGCGGCTTTATATCGCAATCGCGATCACCGTCGCGCTCGCGCCGCGGCTCGTCGACACGGTTTCTCCGCTCGCCGCCGGCGCATCAGTGACCGGTCTCGCCGTCCTTTTGACGAGCGAATTGCTGATCGGCGCGCTGATCGGCTCGCTGGCGCGCTTGTTTTTCTTCGCGCTGGAAACGCTTGCGACCGCGGCGGTGACGGCCGCGGGGCTCGGCAATGTGATGGGCGCGCCGATGGAGGAGGCGGAGGCGTTGCCGGCGATGAGCTCCTTCATCATGCTGGGGGCGACGGCGCTGATCTTTGTGCTGGATCTACACTGGGAAATGATCAGAGGGATCTTCTTGTCCTATTCCGCCATACCGATCCGGGAGTCGTTCCAGGTTCGGAACATGCTGTCGGAATATATGAAGGTGCTCTCCGAAGCGTTCCTCCTCGCGCTGCGCATCAGCAGTCCGCTGCTGCTGTTCGGATTGATCGTGAATGTCGCCTTCGGCTTTCTCAATCGCATGACGCCGCAGGTTCCCGTGTTCTTCGTGTCGACGCCGCTGCTCATCGCCCTCGGGTGCTACTGGTTCTATCTCATGGCGGACGATTTCTTCGCCGCTTTCGCATCGTCCTTCGGCTCGTGGCTGTTGACGGGATAAGGGTCATGAATTGGAAAAATAGACGCAGGATCCTCGCCGTTCACGAGCATCTGCACAAGATCGAGATCGGGCGCCTGTCCAAGCTCGAGCGTGCGGCGCGCGATCTGAAGGAGGAGGAGGCGCGCATCGTCGGCTATCTCGACGGCAACCGCGAGATGATCGCGATGTTTCCCGATATCGTGCTCCGGCGATTGAAAGCGAACATCCGGCAGCAGCAGGACATGCTCGAGCAAGTCGAACGTCAGACGGATTTGGCGCTCGAGCAGGCCAAGCGCGTCAAGCAGGCGGAGCGGCTCGTCGCCAATGCCGAGCAGGCGCGCGAGCAGGCGCTCGAGCAGGAGGCGCTGCGCGAGATCCTCGAGCACCGCGCGCATGTGAGCGATATAAGCGCTCAGTAACCAATTTGCGCTAGAGCTCATCCGAGAAGGGGCGCCCATGTCCATCTTTCCTGCTGTCGATCTCGTGACCGACGTCGCCCAGGCTGCCGATCCGCTCAAGCGGAATGCGGCGGTGTCGCGTCTCAGCGAATTGTCTCCGGCGCGGCTGCGCTCCGAGGACGAATTCGCGCGGCTCGTCGACGGATCGAATCGCTCCAAGGCGGCGCCACAATCGAAAGCTGCAACCGCAACTGCCACGACCGGCGCGTCGGCGGGCGCGAAGCTGCCGAGGATCGCGTCGGCGGCCGGTGCGGCGGAGACATTCGAGGCGTTCGTCATTCAGTCCACGCTGGAGACGATTCTACCCAAGGCCGAGGAGGGGTTGTTCGGCCATGGGTCGGCGGGCTCGACATGGAGATCGATGCTCGCGGAGCAGATCGGTCAGCAGATCGCCAAGGCGGGCGGCCTCGGCATGCGTTCGATGCTGCTTCGCGACCTCGAGCATCGTGCGGCCGCCTCGTCCTCCGCGCCGCAATCGAAGACGGCCGGTTGAGCGCCCGACGACAGTAGGAAGAGGAAGCGGTCTGGAGATGGTGTCTCACAGGCGACAAGAGGCGAAGGCGGCGGTTGCGCTGCTGCGCGGCGCATTGACCCCGAGCGATGCGGCTCTGGACGGGAAGCGCTCCGCGCTGCTCGGATGCGTGGAACGGCTCATCCGCTTGATCGAGCAGGAAACCATAGCGCTACGCGGGCGCGAGGCGATCGATTTCGATGAGTTCAATGCGCGCAAAGCGCATGCGCTGCTGGAGTTTTCGCGTGCGTGGCGCGCCTTCGGAGCGCCGGCCT
Source organism: Methylosinus sp. Sm6 (assembly GCF_019802345.1). GTDB lineage: Bacteria > Pseudomonadota > Alphaproteobacteria > Rhizobiales > Beijerinckiaceae > Methylosinus. The sequence continues at coordinate 90,234 of NZ_JAINDZ010000005.1, forward strand.
CGGCGCCGTCGGTCGAATCGGCGTTGACGCGGCTGCGGGCGCGCCTCGCCGAAAATGCGGAGCTGCTGAACGATCGTCTGCGCGCGATGCGGGAGATTGCCGGCATCATGATCTACACGATCGAAATGGCCGAATCCGACGGCACCTATACGATGCGAGTCAAGCCCAATCGATGAAGTCGGAGTGCGTGTGATGTTGCGTTTGCTCCTGATCGGCATTTGGACGTGCAGCGTGACGCTCGCGTCCACCTATGGCGCCGCCTATTGGAAAGCTCATCGCGCCGGGCCGGCGCCGGAAGCGCAAGCCGAGAAGTTGGAGGTGCGCAAGGTCAAGCCCATCAGCGTGCCGATCATTTCCGAGGGCCAGCTGAAGGGCTATATCTCTGCCGAGTTTTCATATGTCGTCGTCGCGCCGGAAAAATCGCACGGCGGCGGCCATGGCGGCGGAGAAGCGGAGGGCGCGGGGCTCGATCCCGACAGCTATGTGATGGATGAAGCGTTCCGCCGCATCTATGCGGATAATAAGCTGGACTTTCGGCACATCGAAAAATTCGATCTCAATGCGTTCACGCATGAGCTGACTCGGCGCGTGAACGATCGGCTGGGCTTCGCGCTCGTGCGGGAGACCCTCGTCAAGAGCTTCGCCTTTGTTCCGAAGGACGATATCCCGCACTGAGCTTCGCGGGGTCAGCCCATGAGCATATAGCCGAGGAAGCGCTGCGAATCGATCGGATCATAACCGAGACGCGTGCGCAGCTTCTTGCGCAGCTTGCTGACATGGCTCTCGACGACGTTCTCTTCGACCACGTCGTCGAACAGTCCATAGACGGCGTTGAAGATTTGCGACTTGGTGAGTCGTCGTCCGCGATTCATGACGAAATATTCGAGGATGCGGCGCTCGCGGCGGGGCAGCGACAAAGGCTCGCCGCCGATGAGCGGATCGCGGCCGTCGAAGAAGACCTGCATCGGACCGACCACGGCGTAATCGCGCCGGATTTCCGCGCGCCGGCGGATGGCGCAGACACGCGCGAGGATTTCCTTCACATGGATCGGCTTGCGCACGACATCGTCGACCCCTGCCGTGAACAGCCCCAAAGTCTGCTCGAGGGAAGGCGCTTCATTCATTGCGATGACCGGCGCCTGAGAGCGCTTGCGGATGATCTTCGGCAGCTCCTCGCGCTCGGGGCATTCGCCGATCAGAAAAGCCTCGACGGCAGCCATGTCGGTCTCGACGGCGGAGCCGACCCAGTCGCGGAATTGGCCGGAACAAAAGCCGGCCGAGGAGATTCCTTCCTGGCCGAAGTGTCGCGCATATCCACTCGTCACCAGCTCACGTTCATCCACGATTATGAACATAGCCGCCCCCTTGACAATCTTTTCGCCCTAGTGATTTGCGCGAATCACTATGGCACTACTTAGCCGTATCGATTCCTCGGCGTCAATGAAATAGTAACCCTCATCGTGTCGACTGCGGCGGTGACGGCGCGCAGTCGCGGCGGCGCCGTCGCAATGGTCTTCGCGCGCCGATTCGATCGGCGCGTCGCGCATCTGCGCGGGCAAGCCACACGCAAGGCGGCTCGGTCACTTTGCGCCTGCCGATGACCGACATGAACTCACCAATGAAGCAGCAAGTCCGCGCGATCCGCGCCGCTCTCGTCGCGGCCGCTTTCGGCTGCTCGGCCGAAACGGCGCATGCCGAGCCGAAGAAGCCGGAGCCGCCCGTGCACGGCGATTCGGCGAAGGCGCGCCAGCAACGCGCGGCGCCGTCGCCGGAGGTCGAGCGCTACTGCGCGGATGTGTCGGCGACGGCGGGCGCTGCGCGCAATGCGCGAATGGAAAAGGAGCTCATGGAGCTCGAGCAGCTGATCGTTCGCCGCACGGCCGAGCTCGAAGCCAAGCGCGCCGAGCTGCAGGCGGCCATCGACCGACGCGAGGCGATGGTCAAAAAGGCCGACGAGCGGCTCGTCGCGATCTATGCGCGCATGCGGCCGGACGCGGCCGCCGCGCAATTCGCGGACATGGATGAAGAGATGGCGGCGGCGATGCTGATGCGGCTCGAGCCGAAAAAGTCGAGCGCGATATTGAACGAGATGGAGGCGGCCCGCGCCGTCGCGCTGACCAAGAAAGTAGCGGGACTTTCGACTCTGCCGCAGAGCGGGATAAAGCAATGATCGCCAGAGCCGCGCCGTTACTTCTTTTGGCCGCGCTCGCCGGATGCGCGACCGACCCGCGCGACATTGGCCGGGAGCCGCATATGAGTCCGGTGGGGAGCGGGCTCGCGTCGATCGACGACCAGCTGCCCACGGGCGCGATTCGCGACGGCGCGCTCGGGCCGCATATGCGGCTCGACGAAAATCGCATCAATCTCTATCGCGACGTGCGCGCGATGAATGTCGGCGACGTCGTCACCGTCAACATATCGATGGACGACAAGGCGGTGCTCGGCAATTCGACGGATCGCTCGCGGGATTCGAAGATCAAGAGCGAATGGTCGTTCCTGTTCGATTTCCTCGCCGGCGGGACGGGGGGCGCCCACCACAAATGGGACGGCTCGATCACCAATGATCTGCAGTCGAGCTCGTCGACTCAGGGGCAGGGCTCGATCAATCGGTCCGAGCAGATTCGCCTGTCGATCGCCGCGGTGGTCACGGCCGTTCTGCCCAATGGCAATCTCGTCATCCGCGGCTCGCAGGAAATCAGAGTGAATTACGAGATGCGGGTGCTCACGATCGCCGGCATCGCGCGCCCGCGCGACATCGCCAAGGACAATACGATCTCCTACGACAAGATCGCCGAGGCGCGCGTCTCCTATGGCGGGCGTGGACGATTGTCGGAGGTGCAGCAGCCGGCCTGGGGCCAGCAGGCATACGACATATTCGCGCCGTTCTGATCAGAGAGGGAGCTGCACATGGCCGGCCCGCCCGCTTCGTCCTCCCCCGCGCCGCCGTCATCCTCCTCGATGCAGACGGTGGTGGCGCTCGTCGTCGCCACGCTGGTCGCCGTCGGCGGCGGCGGATTTCTCGGCATGACTCTCGTCGGAGAGCAGCCGGCCGCGCCCGCGCATGGCGACGAAGCCAAAGAGAGCGCGGCGGCGAGCAGGCCGGCGCCGGAGCCGGCGGATAAGGGTCATGGCGGCGGCGGCCATGGCGCGGCGGCGCCCGCCGCCAAGGAGGCCGCGCCGCCGGCGGCGCCGAAGTGGAAGCTGAAGGAGCTCGCGCCCATCGTCACCAATCTCGCCGATCCGGAAATGGGATGGGTGCGCATGCAGGCGGCGATCGTCTATGACGGAGAGGCCGTGCCGCAGACCGATCTGCTGGTGTCGCAGGTAACCGCCGACATCGTCGCCTTTCTTCGAACGATGACGCTCGCGTCGATCCAGGGCGCCGACGGACTGCGTCGCTTGCACGAGGATCTGTCCGAGCGCGCGGTGATCCGGTCGGAGGGGCGCATCCGCGAGCTGATCATTCAAGCTCTGGTCGTCCAATGAAAAGGCTCGCGCTTCTCCTCGGCCTCGTGCTGCTTCCCGGCTGCGCGCTCGCTCAGGGCTTCGATCTCGACACGCTGCTGCCCGCGGGCGGCGGAGCGGCGAGCGGCAAGATCGTTCAGCTCCTGGCCATACTGACGGTGCTCTCGATCGCGCCCGGCCTGCTGATCATGGTCACGAGCTTCACGCGCTTTGCGATCGCTCTTTCGTTTCTGCGCAGCGGTCTCGGCCTGCAGAGCACGCCGGCCAATCTGGTGCTGATCAGCCTCGCTCTGTTCATGACCTTCTATGTGATGGCGCCGACTTTCGACGTCGCCTGGAAGGACGGGCTGAAGCCGCTGATGGATCAGAAGATCACCGAGGCCGAGGCGTTCGACAAGATCTCGCAGCCGTTTCGCAAGTTCATGATCGCCAATGTGCGCGAGAAGGACATCAAGCTGTTCGACGGCCTGTCCCACGAGCCGCGCAAGGCGGGCGATTACGACAAGCTCGGCCTGCAGGTGCTGGCGCCGGCTTTCATGATCTCGGAACTGCGGCGCGGCTTCGAGATCGGCTTTCTCATCGTGTTGCCGTTTCTCGTCATCGACATGATCGTCGCGGTGGTCACAATGTCCATGGGCATGATGATGCTGCCGCCCACAGCCATTTCCCTGCCGGTGAAAGTCCTTTTCTTCATTCTGATCGACGGCTGGAATCTCCTGGTCGGGAGCCTGATCCGATCCTACGGTTGAGACGCCGAGCCGTTTCGCTCAGCTGAAAACCCCCGTGTTTTTAGGTGTTTATTAAGCGCATTTGCCGCGAATTGTGGCGCTTCCCCCCGCCTGTGTGAGATAACCGGAGCGTCCTCGAGGACGCGGCCGCCGAGCGGTCGCGCCGCGAGACAGAAAGCTTCGGATAGGTCCTCTTGGCCCAGGCATGATGCCGCGTCCGTCGAGCCGGTGAATTTCCGGGATGTCGCGTTCACCTCATCCAAGGATCGACGAGTCATGTCCAGCATTCTCACGAATTCCTCCGCCATCACCGCTCTCCAGTCGCTGCGCAGCACCCAGCAGAACCTCGCTTCGACGCAGAAGGAGATCGCCACCGGCCTCAAGATTTCCAGCGCCGCCGACAACGCCTCGACCTGGGGCAATGCGCAGACGATGCAGTCCGACCGCGGCGTGCTCTCGACGATCAGCGACTCGCTGGCCGTCAGCTCCTCGGTGCTGAACGTCGCGTCGACGGCCGTGACCAATGCGATCTCGGTGATCAACAACATCAAGGCGCAGGTCGCTCAGGCCGCCCAGCCCGGCGCCGACACGGACAAGATCGGCACGACCCTCTCCGGCCTCAGCGATCAGCTGTCGAGCATCGTGACCTCGGCCAACTTCAATGGCCTCAACCTCACCGACGGCTCGGCCGGCTCCTATAGCTTCATCGCTTCCTATTCGGAGTCGCATGGCACGGCGGCGTCGAGCCTCAACACCATCGATCTGACGGCGACCGCGCTGATCGGCGGCGGCGGCGCGTCTCCGGCGGTTGCGGCCGGCTCGGGCATTCTCGAGGCGGCGCAGGCGACCGGCGCGAGCGCGGCCACCGACTTCACCGCTCTTTCCTCGTCGGATGTCGGCTCCGCGACCGCCATCGCCGACACGCTGTCCAACGCCGACAAGGCGATCGCCGACCTCACGACCTATGCGGCGAAGATCGGCGCGACCAAGACGACGGTCGACGGCCAGGGCGCCTTCATCAAGACGCTGAACGACTCGCTGAAGGAAGGCGTCGGCGCGTTGATCGACGCGGATATGAACGAGGCGTCGACCCGCCTGCAGGCCCTGCAGACGCAGCAGCAGCTCGGCGTGCAGTCGCTGTCGATCGCCAATCAGAACAGCCAGATCATCCTGCGCCTGTTCCAGTAAGCCGATCCGGCTCGAAAACAGCCGAAACAGGGCCGCGCCTTCGGGCGCGGCCTTTTTTGTTCACCCGATGCGGGGGCTCACCAGCCGCAGCATTCGGAGCTGTAGCTCACGATCGGATTCGCATAATCGACCTTGTAGTGGTCGACGCGATAGACTGGGTAGGAAACCGTTCCAGCCGGCGAATAGCCGGTGAAGTAGGGAGTGATCGGAGCCGCGGAATAGGACGGAGCGACCGAACGATAATGCGGCTGGTAGCCGAAGCCGAACGCGCGCGCTTGGCGATAAGCGGGAGCATAGGCGTGATAGCGATAGGGCGAGACGTACGTGTGATAGGGATAGGGCCGCGGGCGTGAGGCTCTGTAATGCGCGTAAGCGGGCGCGAAATGATGATGGCGATGCCCATAGCCCGAATAATGCACGCGCTCGATCGGCTGATCGAAGGACGCGACGGCGGACGCCGCGGCTCCGAACGGTCCCGCGACAGCCGCGCCGGACAGCGCCAGCGGACCGGCGACGCCGACCACGGCGACGATCGCGATTTTCGATAGTGTGTTCATCTTTCAACTCCTCGACTTCATGCGTGTTCGAACACTCGGGACGAGCCGGCGCCGCAAGCTCCGATCGGCCGGAAGCGGCGGCGCTCGTCCTCCGGCCGGCGGCCGGAGCGTGGGCTTATCCATGCTAGAACCGGCCGGCCGCGGTTTCGGTTCCAGAAAATCGACGAAAAATTTGCGTGCTCATCCGCGCGCCTGCTCCGGCGCGTCGACGGCGACGCGCGCCAAGCCATCGCGCGCGCGGCTGATGCGGCTGCGGACAGTGCCGACTGGGCATTTGCAGATGTGCGCCGCTTCTTCATAAGAGCAGCCGCCGAATGCGACCAGGATCAACGCCTCGCGCTGCTCGGCTGGCAGCCGCGCCAGCGCGCGATTGACCTGCAGCAGCTCGAGCAGATGTTCCTGCGCGGGCGCGTCGACCAGCGTCGCCGCATGGCGCCCGTTCGGATCGGCCGTCTCGCGTCTTCGCTTGTGATAGTCGCTATAGTAGAAATTGCGCAGAATGGTGAACAGCCAGCCGACGAGATTGGTGCCTTCCTCGAAGAGGGCGATGCGGCCGAGCGCGCGCGTGACGGCTTCCTGCACCAGATCGTCGGCGCGATCCGGATCGCTGCATAGAGAGAGCGCGAGCGAGCGCAATTGCGGCATGGCGCGAACGATCTCGGCGCGCAGGCGGCTCGTCGCTCGAGAGGCGCGCTCGTCCATGTCTTCGCGCCGGTCGCGCGTGCGCGGCGCCGGCGCGAGGCCGCGCGCCGAACGTGTCCGCCGGCGCACGCGAGAGAGGACGGCGCCCGACTCGCTCCGCAATGATGCGGCGGTGATGAGGTCTCGTTCGCGCGAATCCCGCATTGGGCAAAGCTTCCGTTCGAAACTGGAACGTCGCCGTTCCGCTCGCCTCGACCCGGCAAGGACGAGGCCGCGCCTGCGCCCGGCCGCGGAGACGAACGCTCGACGCGCGCGTCACGAACCCCCAGAATGGCGGGCGGCGCTTGATTCGCGATACGAGGCGGAAGCCGCCTCGACACAAGGAGCGGCCGGGACCGAAATGACCGATGAATTGAATCAGCCGCTGGGGATGGGCGGACCGGGGCCTCGGTCCAGGCCGGTGCGACGGCGCGGCGCGCTGCTCGGCGTCGCCGCGGCGGCAGCGGCGGGCGTCGCTGCGCTCGCGGCGCTGCTCGCGCCGAAGATGGGCGGCGACGGCCAGCCCTTCGCCACTGCGCGCATCGAAATGGTCGAGCCGCCGAAGCCCGTCGAGGCGCCTCCCGCGGTCGCGGACGCGCCGTCTCCGCCGAACGAGGCGGAGCGCAATGCGGGCGCGATCGCCGATATCGAGCGCCTCTCCGGCGTCAAGGTCACGCGCGGCGGCGGCGGCGAGGCGCCGGGCGCGCTCGTCATCAGGATCGAGGAGAGCGGGTCGGGCCTCGCGCCGGCGCCCGACAAGCGGCTCGTCGAAAAGACGCGCGACGGGCTGCTGCCCAGGATCGGCGTGGACGGCGCCAAGCCGATGGACGTCTATGCGCGTCCGGCCGATCTCTCCGCGCGGCTTCCGGCCGGCGCGCCGCGCCTCGCGCTGGTGGTCGGCGGGGTCGGGCTCAATGCCCGATTGTCCGAGAGCGCGATCGACGATCTACCGGGCGCCGTCACCCTGGCGCTCGCGCCCTATGGCGCCGCGGTCGAGGAGACCGCCGCGCGGGCGCGGGCGCGCGGCCATGAGATCCTGCTGCAGGCGCCGATGGAGCCGTTCGACTATCCCCACGAAAATCCCGGGCCGCACACGCTGCGAACCGGCTCGTCCTCGCTCGACGACCTGCATTGGCTGATGAGCCGGTTCTCCGGCTATGTCGGCGTCGTCAATTTCCTCGGCGCGCGCTTCACCGCCGAGGCCGCCGCTCTGACACCGGTGTTGTCGGACGTCGCCGCGCGCGGCCTGCTCTATCTCGACGACGGCACGTCGCCGCGCTCTCTGGCGACGAGCCTCGCCTCCGGCCTCGGCCTCGCGGCGGCGCGCGCCGACGCCGCGATCGATGCGCGGGCGAAGCCCCAGGATTTGGATAAGCAGCTGGCGCAGCTGGAAGCGCTGGCGCGCCGCAATGGCCAGGCGATCGCGACCGCCGAGGCGCTGCCGGGCGCGATCGCGCGGCTCTCCCGTTTCGTCCGCGATCTCGAGCGGCGCGGAATCGCGCTCGTTCCGGTCAGCGCGCTCGCCGGGCGGGTCGATGTGTCCGAAGCGCGCGCGGGACGAGCCAAATGAGCGAATTGCTCTACAGACCCTGCGTCGGCGTGATGCTGCTCGACCGGCGCGGCCTCGCCTTCGTCGGGCGGCGGCGCCCCAAGCGCGCCGATCCCGATATCTCCGACTTCGAATGGCAGATGCCGCAGGGCGGCATAGACGAGGGCGAGGAGCCGCTCGCCGCCGCGCTGCGCGAGCTGCACGAAGAGACCAATGTGACCAGCGTCGCGCTGCTCGGCGAGGCGCGCGATTGGTACAGCTATGATCTGCCGCCCGAGGCGACCAAGCGCTGGACCGGAAGATTCCGCGGCCAGACGCAGAAATGGTTCGCGCTGCGCTTCCTCGGCGAGGAGTCGGAGATCGACATCGAACGTCCCGCCGGTGGCGCCCATGAGCCGGAGTTCGACGCCTGGCGCTGGGAGGCGCCCTCGCGCCTCCCGGGGCTGATCGTGCCATTCAAGCGCGCGGTCTATGAGCGCGTGGTGGACGACTTCGCCCATCTCGGCGCGGAGTAGGGCGGCCCCGTGACGTTCTCCCTTCTCCCGCGTGCGGGAGAAGGGGCGTCCTCTCAGCCCTTTTCCGGCAGGTTCAGGCGGATGTGCAGCTCGCGCAGCTGCTTCGGCGTCGCCTCCGAGGGCGCCCCCATCAGCAGATCCTCGGCGCGCTGGTTCATCGGGAACAGCACCACCTCGCGCAAATTCTCCTCGCCGGCGAGCAGCATCACGATGCGATCGACGCCCGGCGCGATGCCGCCATGCGGCGGCGCGCCATATTGAAAGGCGCGATACATGCCGCCGAATTTTTCCAGCAGCACCTCCTCGCCATAGCCGGCGATCTCGAAAGCCTTCTTCATGATGTCCGGGCGATGGTTTCGGATCGCGCCCGACGACAATTCGATGCCGTTGCAGACGATGTCGTATTGATAGGCGAGAAGATCGAGCGGGTTCTTGCTCGTGAGCGCCTCCAGGCCGCCCTGCGGCATCGAGAAGGGATTGTGCGAGAAGTCGATTCTTTTGTCGTCCTCGTTCCACTCGTACATCGGAAAGTCGACGATCCAGCAGAACTCGAACACATCGGTCTTGCAGAGGCCGAGCTCCGAGCCGATGCGCAGGCGCGCGGCGCCGGCGAGCTTGGCGGCCTTGAGCTCCTCGCCGGCGGAGAAGAACAGAGCGTCGCCCGCCTTCACGCCGCCTTTGGCGGCGAGGGCGGCCAGCGCCTCCGGCGGGATGAACTTGGCGATCGGCCCCTTGCCGGCGAGCGCGCCATTCTCCTCGTCGAAGATGATGTAGCCCAATCCCGGCGCGCCTTCCGAGCGCGCCCAGTCGTTGAGCTTGTCGAAGAAGCTGCGCGGCTGCGCGCCGGCGCCCGGCGCCGGAATGGCGCGCACCACCTTGCCCTTGAAGGCCTTGAAGCTCACGTCGTCGCGCGCGAACTCCTCGCTCACATCGGCGATGATCAGCGGATTGCGCAGGTCCGGCTTGTCCGAGCCATATTTCAGCATGGCGTCGCGGAAGGCGATCTTCGGGAATTGCTGCGTCACCGGCTTCGCCCCGGCAAACTCCTCGAACACGCCGCGCAGCACGGGCTCCACCGCCGCGAACACATCCTCCTGCGTGACGAAGCTCATCTCGACATCGAGCTGATAGAATTCGCCCGGGCTGCGGTCGGCGCGCGCGTCCTCGTCGCGAAAGCAGGGCGCGATCTGGAAGTAGCGGTCGAAGCCGGCGACCATCAGCAGCTGCTTGAACTGCTGCGGCGCCTGCGGCAGCGCGTAGAATTTTCCGGGATGCAGGCGCGAGGGCACGAGGAAGTCGCGCGCGCCCTCAGGCGAGGAGGCGGTGAGGATCGGCGTCTGGAACTCGAAGAAGCCTTGGTCCTTCATGCGCCGGCGCAGCGAGTCGATGACGGCGCCGCGCAGCATGATATTGGCGTGCAGCTTCTCGCGGCGCAGATCGAGGAAGCGATAGCGCAGCCGTGTGTCTTCCGGATAGGGCTGGTCGCCGAACACCGGCAGCGGCAGCTCGGCCGCCGGGCCCAGCACCTCGATCTCGGTCACATAGACCTCGACGAGGCCGGTCGGCATTTCCGCATTCTCGGTGCCCGCGGGGCGCTTGCGCACCTCGCCGTCGAAGCGGGCGACCCATTCGGAGCGCAGCTTCTCGGCGTCGCCGAAGGCCGGAGAATCGGGATCGACGACGCATTGGGCGAGGCCGTAATGGTCGCGCAGATCGATGAAGAGCACGCCGCCATGGTCACGAATGCGGTGGCACCAGCCGGAGAGCCGGACTTTCTGGCCGGCATGGGCCTCGCGCAGCTCTCCACAATTATGCGAACGATAGCGATGCATGGGTCTTTGGTCTCGCAGGGGAGGGGATGTTTTAGCCGCGGACAAGCGCAGGGGGAAGCGCCGGTGTCAAGCTCCCGGGCAGGAGCGGAGCCGTCGCGCCCGCCGGGACCGGCGCCGCGGGCGACCGGGATGCGGCGAGTCCGCAGGGCGGCGCCGTCCGGGCCGGGAAAGCGCCGGCTCCGCGACTCCACTTAATTTTTCGCCCGATTTTCGCGCTTTCGAGGAGAAGCAGGTCGACCCGGCGCTGCGGGAATTCGCCGAGCGCGAGGCGCGCCTCGGCCGCGAGACCACGCTGGCCGCCGCCGCCGATCGCGCCATAGCGGAAAAGGTCGAGCGCATTCACCCCCGCGCCGACAGCGGATGCTCGCGCACATCGGGATCGAACACGAGCGACACTTGCACGTCGCCGACCGTGCGCAGCACATGCAGCGAGATCGCCGAGCGCGCCTCCTGGCGCAAAGCGATGTCGACGCGCGCGTCGCCGAGCGACAGATTGCGCAGCACGATCTCGCCCGCGAACGCGGGCACATCGGGATTGACGAGGCGAATCTGCCGCGCCTTGTGATCGAATTCGAGGCCGAGCATGGTCTGGATCAGCAGAAACGGCGCGCTCGCCGCCCAGGCCTGCGGCGAGCAGGCGGCGGGATAGAGCGTCGGTCCGCGTCCGCGCCGCCGGCGAAAGCCGCAATAGAGCTCCGGTATCCGCCGCGCCTCCATATAGCTCGCCGCGCGCACCAGGGATTCGAAGACGAGGGCGACGCCGCGCTTGAAGCCGTAGCGGCCGAGCCCATGGGCGATGATGGCGTTGTCGTGCGGCCAGATCGAGCCATTGTGATAAGACATCGGATTGTAGCGGCTCTCGCCGCGCGCCACCGTGCGCAGGCCCCAGCCAGAGAAGAAATCCGTGTCCAGCAGGCCGTTCGCGACGCGCTCGGCGCGATCGGGCCGCGCTATGCCGGCGTAGAGCGCATGGCCTGCATTGCTCGTGCGCACCTTGCATTGCCGCTTCTCGCCGTCGAGGGCGAGCGCATAGGTGCCGATCTCCTCGCACCAGAAGGCCGCTTCGAAGCGGTCGCGCAGCTCTTGCGCTTCGCGCACGAGCTCGGCCGCGCGCGCCTCCATGCCGAGCTCGCGCGCGCAAGCGGCGGCGAGCCGTCGCGCGGCATAGACATAGGCCTGCGCCTCGACGAGCGCGATCGGCCCTTCGGCGAGGCGCCCGTCGGCGTGGAACACGGAATCGTGCGAGTCCTTCCAGCCCTGATTGACGAGTCCCTTTTCGGTGTGGCGCTGATATTCGATGAAGCCGTCGCCGTCGATGTCGCCGGGGCCGCAGATCCAGGCGAGCGCCCGCTCGATCGACGGCCACAACTCGGCGATGAGCGCGAGATCGCCGGTGCGGCGCGCATAATAGCCGGCGAGCACGACGAACAGCGGCGTCGCATCGACCGAGCCGTAATAGAGGCCGAACGGAATTTCGCCGAGCGCGGCCATTTCGCCGCCGCGCATCTCGTGCAGGATCTTGCCGGGCTCGCAGTCCGAGCGCGCGTCGTGGCCGATCCCTTGATAGGACGCAAGCCGCTTCAGCACGCCGACGGCGATCGACGGATCGAACCACAGCATCTGCAGAGCCGTGATGACGCCATCGCGTCCGAAGGAGGTCGAATACCAGGGAATGCCGGCGTAAGGGTATAGACCTTCCGGCGTCTTGGTCAGCAGCATGCGCACATCGGCCGTCGACCGCCAGAGTATGGCGTTGAGCGTCGGATCGGAGGTCTCGACATGGGCGCAATCATGCGTCGTGGCGGCGAGCTCGCGATGCAGTCCGGTAAGGCCGCTGAAGAAGGATTGCGTCGATTTCGGCAGACGGCCACGGCTCGCCGCGGTGAGAAAAATGGTGCGCGCCTGCCGTGGCGCGAGCTGCAGCGAATAGGTCGCGACGCTGTCGACGAGCAGCGAAGGATCCGGTTCGAACGACAGCGCGGTCTCGCGCAGCACGCCGTCGAGCCCGCGATAATAGAGCGCGACGGCGCTCGCTGCGAGCACTTGCGCCCAGGCGGCGCCGCGCCGCGCGCGCCGCACGCCGCGCACCTCGAAAATATCGGCGAAGTCATTGGCGAAGGCGAGCGAGAGATTGAGCCGCACCTCCTCGGCGCTCTGATTGGAGACTTCCAGCCGCTCGCGCAGCGAGCCGTCCTTCAAATAGATGGTGCGCGAGATATAGATCGAGTCTTTGAGCAGCGCGATCTTGCCGTCGATGAAGATGTCGGGGTTGGTGAGGTCGACATAAAAGCTCAGATTGTCGTCGCGGATCGCCGAGTCGAGCAGCAGGGGCTGCGCGCCGTCGATCAGGAGCTCGAGATGCGAGAGATAGCGCGTGTCGTGGTCGAACAGGCCATCCGGTCCGCCGGCCGTCGCGCCGATGTCGCCGTGACTGTCGAAGACCGCGAATGTGTCGTCGTGCTTGAGCGTGCGGCGCGGGCGCGAGGGCGGCCCGATCGCCGGAATGTAGAACTGCAGCTCATGCGCCTGCAGCCCGTCGCCGGCCGGGTCCGACGAGACGCTGGTTTGTTCGGCGCTTCGCTCTGAGCCGGAGGTCACGGCCGCGGCCTCTTGTTCGAATGGAGCGGCCGTCGCGGCGCGCGTCGTCGCTTTGTCGAGTTAGCGCGCCGGTCCGGCGATGCCTCTGTCCAGCGTCAATTGTTCGCACGGAAGCGGCGGCGGATGCGCGTCGCCGCGCGGCCGCGCGCCCGCCGCGCCCAGCAGACGTCGATAGAGCGCGACATAATCCTTCGCCATTCGCGCGGCGGAGAAGCGCGCCTCGAAGCGGCGGCGCACGCGCGCGCGATCGAGCGCGAGCACGCGGCCGAGCGCGGCGACAGCCTCGCTCACGGTCTCGGCGAGGCAGCCGGTCACGCCTTCGTCGACGACTTCCGGAACGGAGCCGCGACGGAAAGCGAGCACGGGCGTGCCGCAGGCCATGGCCTCGATCATCACGACGCCGAAAGGCTCCGGCCATTCGATCGGGAACAGCAGCGCGCGCGCCTCGCCGAGAAAGCGGTTCTTTTGCCGGTCGTCGATCTCGCCCACATAATCGATCGTCGGCGGATCGAGCAGCGGCTCGATCACGCCGTGAAAATACTCTTCGTCGGGACGGTCGATCTTCGCTGCGATCTTGAGCGGCAGGCCGGCGGCGGAGGCGATGGCGATGGCGTGGTCGAGCCCTTTCTCGGGCGAGACGCGGCCGAGAAAGGCGAGATAGCCGCCACGCGGCTCGAGCGTCGGGGTCAGCAGGTCGAGCGGCAATCCGTTCGGCACGGTGCCGATGAAATGCGCGTGCGGCACGGGCCGGCGCTGCGCGTCGGAAATGGAGACGAGCGGCATTTCGGAAAAGCGCGTGTAGAAGTCCTCGAGGTCGGGGAGATCCTGGCGCCCGTGCAGAGTGGTGAGCGTGTGCGAAGCCATGTCGCGGAACAGCGGGAACTGCAGCTGGTCGATGTGGAAGTGCAGAATGTCGAATTGCCCTGCCATGCGGCGCGCCTTGTCGAGCATGGAGAGATAATGCGGCAGCGGATCGGGCGCGCCTTTCTGCCGGAGCGGCAGATCGCAGCAGGGCACGAGCCGCGCCGAGGTGACGGATCGTCCGCTCGCGAACAGCGTCACCTCATGGCCTTGCGCGACGAGCTCTTCCGTGAGGTAGGAGACGACCCGCTCGGTTCCGCCATAGAGACGCGGGGGCACGCTCTCGATCAACGGGGCGATTTGCGCTATCTTGAGCGGAGGCGCACAGGCCGGGAATGTCTCGATGGGACCACGCCATTGCTGCGACAGCATTTTTCTCGACCGTTCGACGCCTGCGCTCCCCGCAAAGGTCAACTCTCGATCGGCGCGAAAGTTCCGATGCGGCGAGGCTCGCACAGAATGTCGGACCAAAAGCTCTAACGTTCGCCGCCTCTGCGCCGGAGCGCAGCTTCGGCGAGCTCGCGCATCGCTCCCGCGATCGCCGATCGAATTGCATCGTCGGCGATGACTCCATCGTCGTCGACGGCGTCTCTCGCGACGGGAATGTCCATGCAGGCGGCTTCGATGACGTCGGCGCCGGCGCGGTCGAGCACGATGCGCAACGCTGCATGAGCGTCGCGTGCGCCGCCATGAGCCGAAGGATTGATCCAGGCGACCGGAAGGCGATAGAGGCTCGCCCCGCCCACTGTCCAATCCAACAAGTTCTTGAAGCTTCCCGGCAGCGAGCCCGCATATTCCGGCGTCGAGAACAGGGCGGCGTCGGCGCCCTCGAGCAGAGCGCGCAGCTCGGCCGCCGTCTCTGGAAGCGGATCGCGGTCGTGATCGGGATTGAAATGCGGCAGCTCGCCGAGCCGTCGATAGACGACCGCGTGAACGTTGAAGGGCGCCAGCTGCGCGGCCGCGGCGACGACCGCGCCATTCACCGATCGGGCGCGTAGGCTTCCGCTGATCAGAACAATGTCGAGGGGCGCCTTTTCCGACACGGGGCCATCATCTTCGTAGTCGATCAGCAGCGATGCGGCGAGCGAGCCGCCTCGGCGCAAAGGGCGATCGGAAAGCGTTCTAGAACACGAGCACCGCCGCGCGGATGGTCAGAGCGAGCAGGACCAGCGACGCGGCGACGAAGATCGAAAAGCGGCGTATCATGACGTTCGTGGTCGACTGCACCAGGCTATGGGCGACGCGCAGGGCCACATAACCCCAGGCGAGCGCCGTTTCGAGCGCGCCGTCGGCGCCGAGCATGGCGAGCGTGAGGGCGACGGCGTAGAACAAAGTCGGCTGCTCGTGAAGATGATTGTAATTATCGGCTTTCCAACGCGCGCGAGCGGGAATCTGCGCGTTGAACTCTTCCTTGGTCTGTTCCGGATCGAGCGCCATGCGCGCTTTTCGCATGGCGGGAATGCGCGTCGCATAGAGCCACGCCCACATGACGAAAGTCCAAAGGACCAGCGCGACGATCGGCGCGAGCAGGGGGCTGTGTCGCAATGTCATCTCCATTGAATGCATCGGAACGATGGAAGCTACGCCTCGAGCCTTTTACCCTACGGCGCCGAACTCACTACTGCCTACTGCCCGCTGCTGCCCCGCCGGCTCGATCGTAGCCGCGACAACCGCGACAATTTCTTGGCGCCAGCCCATCAGCAGCGGCTATACTGTGGCGGTTCCGGGGTCTTTCGGCGAAGCCCCTGTTTTTGCTACTGCCGAGCTTGTGTGGACGGAGGCTTGTCGAATAGGCATTGTCTTGAACGAGACATGAGGACGCGATGAAGAACGTCGAAATTCGTCTTTTTGCCGCAGCGCTTTGCGCCGGAGCCGTCGCCGCGGCCGCGGCCGCCTCGTCGGCCCAGGCCGGAATGGGGCTGGACGCCAATGTCGCCGGCGTCGGCGCGATTGCGCCGACCAAGGTTCTGGTGCTCGGCTCCGAGCATCGCGCCAACGCCGAGCAATATGCCGTCAGGAACAAGCTCGATCTCTCCACGCTGAAGCGCGTGCATGCCGCTTCGGGGCTCGTGACCTGCGGGAGGGCGCATGGCGCCGGCCAGCTGACGGTGGCCAATGACGTGATCACCACGGCCGCTCACGTGTTCCTCGACGAGCGCGGCGCGCATCGCTCGCGCGCCTGCCATTTCGTCACTGACGTCGAGGGAAAAAAGCGCCGCATTCCGATCGACATGAGCACGATCGTCGCCGGCGCGGCCAAGCCCTATTCGGCCAAGGCCGTCAATGATTGGGCGGTGGCGCGCCTCGCGCAGCCGCTCGAAGACGTGAGCCCTTATGATCTCGCCGAGCAGGTCGGCGTCGATCAGCCGGTGGAGTTCGTCTCGCGCGGCCATTCCGATTGGCGCAATGCGGAGACCATGTCCTTCGAGGCGTGCCGGCTGCGCGCGCAGACCAATCAGGCGAAGGGCGGCACGCGCGAATTCGCCTTCGATTGCGGCACCGGCGACGGCGCCTCGGGCGGCGCGGTGCTGGCCGGCGAGCAGCGGCTGCGGCTCGGCGCCATTCTGGTCGGCTGGCGCAGCAGCGATCCGGCGCGCGTCGCGCCCTATTCGCAGGACAATTACAACTTCGTCGTCTCGATCGAGGGCCCGTTCCGCGAGGCCGTGCTCGCCGCCGCGCGGCGCGACACCGGCACGGCGACGGCGCAGTCGCAGCCGGCCGAGAAGACCAGCGAGGCCGAGGGCGCCCGTCGCTCCGCCGGCCGCGATTGACGAAACGAGCGAATAGCGAGTAGCGCTATTCGCTATTCGCCCCCTCACGACACCCTCACGAGATAATCGAACGCCGAAAGCGCCGCCGTCGCGCCTTCGCCCATGGCGATGACGATCTGCTTATAGGGCGCGATCGTCGCATCGCCCGCGGCAAAAACTCCCGGGGCGGAGGTGACGCAGCGGCGGTCGATCTCGATCTCGCCGAAGCGCGACAGCGTCACCGCGCCTTGCAGCCATTCGGTGTTGGGCAAGAGGCCGATCTGCACGAAGACGCCGTCGAGCGCGATGTCGCGGGTCTCGCCGCTGTCGCGATCGCGATAGGACAGGCCGGTCACTTTCGCGCCGTCGCCCCGGATCTCCGTGGTCTGCGCGGAGACGACGATCTCGACATTGGGCAGCGAGCGCAGCTTCGCCTGCAATATGCCGTCGGCGCGCAGCTTCGAGTCATATTCGATCAGCGTCACATGAGCGGCGAGGCCGGCGAGGTCGATCGCCGCCTCGACGCCGGAATTGCCGCCGCCGATCACCGCGACGCGCTTGCCCTTGAACAAGGGGCCGTCGCAATGCGGGCAATAGGCGACGCCCTTGGTCATATAGTCGGTCTCGCCGGGCACATTGATGCGCCGCCAGCGCGCGCCGGGCGCGAGGATGATCGTCTTCGATTTCAGCGTCGCGCCATTGGCGAGGCCGAGCGTCGCGAGGCCGCCGGGCTCGGCCGCCGGGACGAGCGTCGCAGCGTTCTGGCCGTTCATCACATCGACCCCATATTCGGCGACATGGCGCGCGAGCGCCGCCGCCATCTCGGGCCCTTCGGTGTGCGGCACGGAGATGAAGTTCTCGATCGCCGCCGTGTCCTGCACCTGTCCGCCGAAACGCTCGGCGACCAATCCCGTGCGCACGCCCTTGCGCGCGGCATAGACCGCCGCCGCCGCGCCCGCCGGGCCGCCGCCGACGATCAGCACGTCATAGGGCGCTTTCGCCGAAAGGGCCGCGGCCTGCTTCTCGCCGGCGCCGGCGTCCAGCTTGTCGACGATCTGCTCCAGCGTCGCGCGGCCGTGCTGGAACGGCTCGCCATTGAGGAACACGCTCGGCACGGCCATGATTCCGCGGTCCTCGACCTCGCGGGGAAACAGCGCGCCGTCGATGGCGACATGATGCACGCGCGGATTGAGCGTCGCCATCAGGTCGAGCGCCTGCACGACCTCGGGGCAGCTCTGGCAGGTGAGCGAGAAATAGGTCTCGAAGCGATAATCGCCGTCGAGGGCGCGCACGCGCTCCAGCGTCTCCTCCGCCTCCTTGGGCGGATGGCCGCCGACATGCAGCAGCGCCAGCACGAAGGAGTTGAACTCGTGCCCGCCGGGCACGGCGGCGAAGCGCAGGCTCACCCCGCCGCCGTCGCGCTCGATCGCGAAGGAGGGGCGGCGCGCGTCGTCGTCGCGGCGCACATAGGAAATCCTGTCGGAGAGGGACGCCACCTCCTGCAGCAGCTCGGCGAGCTCGGCTGATTTCGCGCCGTCGTCGAGCGAGGCGGCGAGCGTGATCGGCGTCGCGATGCGCGCGAAGAGGCCCTGCAGCTGGCTTTTCAGATTGGCGTCCAACATGTTTGCGGCTCCTTCGATTTGTCTCACGCCCGCAAATACAGCCCCCTCATCCTGAGGAGCCCGCGCAGCGGGCGTCTCGAAGGATGGGCCGCCCGCGCGCTCTGAAGCAGCCTTCGAAGCTTTTTGCGTTCCGCAAAAAGCGCCTCAGGATGAGGGGACTGCGTTTTCCTGAGCGAGCGCGGGAGCCTCCGGCCGGCGAGCCGGCCGGAGTTTTTCGAAATCAGATCTTGCCGACGAGGTCGAGCGAGGGAGCGAGCGTCTTCTGGCCCTCTTCCCATTTGGCCGGGCAGACCTCGCCCGGATGCGCCGCGACATATTGCGCCGCCTTGACCTTGCGCAGCAGCTCCAGCGCATTGCGGCCGACGCCGCCGGCGTTGATCTCGACGATCTGGATCTTGCCGTCCGGATCGATGACGAAAGTGCCGCGGTCGGCGAGGCCCGCCTCCTCGATCAGCACGTCGAAATTGCGGCTCAGCGTCAGCGTCGGATCGCCGACCAGCGGATACTCGATCTTGCCGATCGCCGGCGAGGTGTCGTGCCAGGCCTTATGCGCGAAATGCGTGTCGGTCGACACGCCGTAGATCTCGACGCCGATCGCCTTGAAGGCCGCGTAATTGGTCGCGAGATCCTCGAGCTCGGTCGGGCAGACGAAGGTGAAGTCGGCCGGATAGAAGAAAAACACCGACCATTTGCCCTTCAGCGTCGCCTCGGTCACCTCGACGAATTTGCCGGCGTGGAAGGCGGTCGCCTTGAAGGGCTTGATCTCGGTTCCGATCAGGGACATGCGATGGCTCCTCTTGGATGGCCGGGAGCGCGGCGCGCCCTCGGCGGGGGAAGACGGGGGGAAACTAGCCGCACTGCAGCATCGAAAAAAGCGAAAAATTCCGATTTAACTATTCGGTTCTATCGATATATCATGCGGCATGGCGATCCTGCCCACCTTGCGTCAGCTGCGCTTTCTGACGGCGGTGGTGGACGAGCGGCATTTCGGCCGCGCGGCCGCCGCCTGCTTCGTCGGCCAGTCGACCCTCAGCGCCGGCATTCAGGAGCTGGAGTCGCTGCTCGGCGTGCAATTGCTGGAGCGCACCAAGCGTTCCGTCGCGCCGACGCCGGCCGGGCGCGAGATCGCCGAGCGCGCTCGCGCGATGCTGCGCGGGGCGGAGGAGATCGTCGACGTCGCCCGCGCCGCCCAGGCGCCCATGTCGGGGCCGCTGCGGCTCGGCGTCATTCCGACCATCGGGCCGTTCCTGTTTCCGCGCGTGACGCGGCGGCTGCGCGCGGCCTTCCCGCAGCTGAAGCTCTATTTGCGCGAGGAGCAGACGGCGCCGCTGCTGGCGCGGCTCGACTCCGGCGAGCTGGACGCGGCCGTGCTGGCGCTGCCCTATCCGCTGCCGGGCATGGAGACGCGCGAGATCGGCCTCGACCGGTTCTTTCTGGCGTGCCCGCCCGACCATCGGCTGAGCGGGGCGGGTCCGGTCGCGCTCGACGACATGGCGGTCGAGGATCTGCTGCTGCTCGAGGACGGCCATTGCATGCGCGACCATGCGCTCGCCGCCTGTGCGCTCGCGGGCGCGCGCCGCAATGTCGCCTTCGAGGGCACGAGCCTGCACACTCTGGCGCAGATGGTGGCCAATGGCCTCGGCGTGACATTGCTGCCCGAAATGGCGCTCGACGCCGGCATCTTGCGCGGGCTCGATCTCTGCGTGCGGCCGCTCGAGGGCGAGACGCCGTTCCGCCGCATCGGCCTCGTGTGGCGGCGCCGCTCGGCGCGCAAGGAGACATTCGACCGGCTGGCCGAGGCGCTCGCCAATTTTCTCGTGAGCGGAGGAGCCGATGGCGCGTCATAGGCGCGTGTCACGGCGAACGGGATATTCGCTTCACTTATTGTCGCCGCATCGCCTCAGCGGCCCGATCCGGTCGCCATCTCTCCCCAAGAGTCCTTCACCCGATCGAAATGCGACGCCGGATCATAGGCCGCGACGGAAAGGCCGAGCGCATGCGTCGACAGGCGGCCGATCGCCGCCAGCGCGGCATAGGAGGCGACGACGCGGTCGCGCTGCGCGAAGACGAGGCCGATGCGCGCGCCGAGCAGCTCCTGCTGGGCGTTGAGAATATCCAGCGTCGTGCGCTTGCCGGCCTTGGCCTCCTCGCGCACGCCCAGCAGCGCGCGCTCGGCCGCTTCGATCTGCGCGCTCGCCGCGGCGACCTGCGCCTTCGCCGCATCGAGCGCGCCCCAATTGGCGCGCGTCAGCGCCAGCAGCTCGGCGCGCGCGACGTCCACGTCGAATTTCTTCTGGCCCGCGACCTCCTTGGCCTGGCGCATGCGCGCCGAGGTCTCGCCGCCCGAATAGAGCGGCACGGATAATTTGCCGAGCAGCTGCGCGCCGAGCGCGCGATTGCCGCGCCCGTCGATGTCCGACTGCGTGTAGACCTTGCCGACCATCGAGAGGCTCGGCATGTAGTCGCTCTCGATGACCTTGATGTCGTATTCGGCGGCGTCCGCGTCATGCAGCGCCGCGCGGACGACCGGATGCTCCGCGAGGGCGATGCGCTCGGCCGCGTCGCGAGTCCGCGGCAGTAGGCGGTCGATGGCGCCGCCGGGCGCGAGCTGCTTCGGCTCCGCGCCGACCACCTGCCGATACCGGGCGACGGCGGCGTCGAGCTCGGCGCGCGCCGCGGCGGCCTGCGAGCGGCCGGCGGCGAGCCGCGCTTCGGCCTGCGCAATGTCGGTCGGCGTGATTTCGCCCGCCGCATAGCGTTCCTTGGTCTGATGCAGCTGCTCTTGCAGCACGGCGACGTGATTTTGCTGCAGGCGCAGCGCCGCGGTGTCGCGCAGCACGTTCATATAGACGGTCGCCGCCTCGAACAGGACCCGCTGCTCGATGAGCCGCAGGCGCTCGCGTCCGGCGAACACATTGGTCTCGGCCGACAGCGCCGAATTCTTCGCGCGAAAGCCGTCGAACAGCGGCTGCTCGACGCTGAGCGCCGCCGCCCGCGGCAGGCCGCGCGTGTTCTGGAAACTGTCCACCCAATTGGGCTCGAGGACATTCCCATTGTCGATCTCGAAGGCTTTGTCGGCCGAACGGCGGCGCTCTATGCCGAGATAGGCGTCGGTCTTCACGCGCGGCCGAAATTGCGAGAGCGCGCGCGGCACGTTTTCGTCATTCGCGCGCTGAGCGGCGCGTTGCGAATGGATGGTCGGATTGGTCTCATAGGCGCGCGCCAGGGCGCCGGCGAGGGTCTCGCCGAAGGAACTTTTCGCCGGCGCGATCGCGAAGCAGAGTGCCAAGAGGATGGCGAGCGACGTCCGCGTCATGCGTCGGCCTCGCGCGGCGCGGCTTCGTCCATTGCGTCTGTGACGAGGGGCGCGTCGCGCCCGAGCAGCGAATAGAGCGCGGGCAGCACGAACAAGGTCAGCAGAGTCGCGCTGATCAGGCCGCCGATCACGACGGTGGCGATCGGCTTCTGCACTTCGGCGCCCGTGCCGGTGGCGAAGGCCATGGGGACGAAGCCGAGCGAGGCGACCAGCGCCGTCATCGCGACAGGCCGCAGCCGCGTCATCGCCCCCTCGACGATCGCGGCGCGCGGCTCGCGCCCGCGCGCGATGAGCTGGAGAATATAGCTGCGCATGACGAGCCCGTTGAGCACGGCGATGCCGGAGAGGGCGATGAAGCCGACCGCCGCCGACACCGACAGCGGCATGCCGCGCAGAAACAGCGTGGCGACGCCGCCCGACAGGGCCAAAGGCACGGCGCTGAACACGATCAGCGCGTCGCGCGCCGAGCCCAGCGCCGAATAGAGCAGGAGGAAGATGAGGAAGAAGCAGAGCGGCACGACCAGCATCAGCTTCTCGCGCGCGGCGGCGAGATTCTCGAATTGTCCGCCCCAGGAGATCCAGTCGCCCGGCGCGAGCGCCACTTGCGCCTTCACCTTCTCCTGCGCCTCGGTCACCACAGAGGCGATGTCGCGTCCGCGCACATTGGCGGAGACGACGACGCGGCGCTTGCCGTTCTCGCGCGAAATCTGGTTCGGACCCTCGTGGACATCGAAGGAGGCGACCTGCTTCAGCAGGATCGGCCGCACGCCGCCGCCGTGATGGCTCGTCGCCGCGATCGGAATATTGCCGAGCGCGTCCATGTCCTCGCGCAGGCGATCGGCGAGCCGCACGATGATCGGAAAGCGCCTGTCGCCCTCGAAGACCACGCCGGCGCGCTCGCCGCCGACCGCCGCGCCGACGACGTCCTGCACCTCGCCGACGCTGAGGCCGAGATGCGCGATCTCGCTTCTGTCGATCTCGACCTCGACGAAGGGCAGGCCCGCCACCTGCTCGACCTTCACGTCGCGCGCGCCGTTCACGCCGCGCAGGATCGAGGCGATGCGCTCGGCCTCGCGCGACATGGAGTCGAAATTCTCGCCGAACACCTTGACCGCTATGTCGCCGCGCACGCCGGCGAGCAGCTCGTTGAAGCGCAGCTGAATGGGCTGCGAGAATTCATAGAGATTGCCGGGCAGCTGCGTCACCCGCGCGTCGATGCGGCGGATCAGATCGTCCTTCGGGAGGCGCGGATCCGGCCATTGGTCGCGCGGCTTCAAGAAGACATAGGTGTCGGTCAGATTGGGCGGCATCGGGTCGGTCGCCGCCTCCGCCGTTCCGGTCTTGGAGAACACATAGTCGACCTCGGGCGCCTCCCCGATCGCATTCTCCACCTCGATCTGCATTGCCTGCGACTGGGTGAGCGAGGCGCTCGGTATGCGGCCCGCCTGCATCGCGATATTCTTCTCGTCGAGCGTCGGGATGAACTCCTGGCCGAGAAACGGGACCAGCGCCAAGGCGAGCAGGAAGGCGCCCGCGCCGACGGCGATCGGCTTCGTCGGCGTCGCGATCGCCGCCTCGAGCCGCGGCCGATAGGCGCGCTGCATCCAGGCGATGATCTTGTTCTCGCTCTCCTCGACGCGGCCGGCGACGAGGATCGAGATCATCGCCGGAACGAAGGTGAGCGACAGCACGAAGGCCGAGATCAGCGCGACGATGACGGTGATCGCCATCGGATGGAACATCTTGCCTTCGACGCCCGAGAAGGACAGCAGCGGCACATAGACGAGAATGATGATCGCCTGGCCATAGACCGTCGGCCGGATCATCTCCGTCGTCGATTCCACCACCGTTTCGAGCCGCTGCTCGAGCGTGAGGTCGCGCCCCGTCGCTTGCCGCCGTTCGAACAAATGGCGCAGGCAATTCTCGGCGACGATCACCGCGCCGTCGGCGATGAGGCCGAAGTCGAGCGCGCCGAGGCTCATCAGATTGGCGCTGATGTGGCCCTGGACCATGCCGCTGGCGAGCAGCAGCATGGCCACCGGAATGACGAGAGCGGTGATCAGCGCCGCGCGGAAATTGCCGAGCAGCAGGAACAGCACCAGAATGACCAGCGCGGCGCCTTCCGCGAGATTGGAGGCGACGGTGCGGATCGTCGCGTCGACGAGCACGGTGCGGTCGAGGATGGTGCGCGTCTCGATCCCCGGCGGCAGCGAGGCGGAGATCGCGCGCAGCTTGTCGCCGACCGCCGCCGACACCGAGCGGCTGTTGCCGCCGATCAGCATCAGCGCGGTGCCGATGACGACCTCCTCGCCATTCATGCTGGCGCTGCCGACGCGCATCTCGCGGCCTATGCCGACCTCGGCGACGTCGGCGATGCGCACCGGCACGCCGCCGCGCGTCGTGACGACGACGCGGGCGATGTCCTCGATCGTCTCCAGCCGGCCGCCGCTGCGCACCACATAGCCTTCGCCATTGCGCTCGATATAGCCGGCGCCGCGGCTCTGATTGTTGCGCTGCAGCGCGCCTGTCACATCGGCGAAGGAGACGCCGAGCGAGAACAGCTTCATCGGATCGGGGCGAACGTCGAGCTGCTTCACGAAGCCGCCGAGCGAATCGACGCTGGCCAATCCCGGCACGGTGCGCAGCTGCGGCTTGACGATCCAGTCCTGCACCGTGCGCAGATAGGCGGTCTTCTCGAGATCGCTGCGCAGGATCTGGCCGTCGGGCGTCCAATAGGAGCCGTCGCTCTGCCAGCCCGGCTCGCCGTTCACGATTTTGCGCTCGCCCTCGGCGTAGCGCACCGCCCACATATAAATCTCGCTGAGGCCGGTCGCGATCGGCCCCATGCGCGCCTCGACGCCGGGCGGAAAATTCTCCTTCGCCTCGGCGAGACGCTCGTTGATCTGCTGGCGCGCGAAATAAATGTCGAGCTTCTCGGCGAACACCGCCGTCACCTGCGAGAAGCCGTTGCGCGACAGCGAGCGCGTATGGTCGAGGCCGGGAATGCCGGCGAGCGCGGTCTCGATCGGGAAGGTGATCTGCTTTTCGACCTCGGTCGGCGACAGCGCCGGCGCGATGGCGTTGATCTGCACCTGATTATTGGTGATGTCCGGAACCGCGTCGATCGGCAGGCGCTGCAAGGAGAGCGCGCCGACCAGACAGGCGAGCAGGGTCAGCAGCGCGACGAGCCAACGCTGGCGGACGGAGAAGGCGATCACATGCTCGATCATCTACGCTCGCATCTACACTCACGCGCCGCCGGCGCTGTCAGTCCAGCCCTTCCAGACGGGCCTTGCCCAGCTCCGCCTTCAGCACGAAGACGTTGGACGCCGCGACCTGCTCGCCCGGCTCCAGTCCGGAGAGGATCTCGACCCATTCGCGATCGCTCTCGCCGGGCGTGACCTTGCGCTTCACGAAGCCCTCCGGCGCGCGCACGAAAACGATGGGATCGCCCTCGAAGGAGAGCAGGGCGGCGCGCGGAATGCGCAGCGGGACCTCCCTCTCGGCCAGAAAGACGCGCGCCGTCATCGAGGCGCCCGCCCGCAGCTTTTGTGCTTCGTTGCTGAAAGAGGCGATCGCGCGCCCGGAATGAGTCTCGTGATCGATGGTCGGGCGGATGAAGACGATGCGTCCCTCCGCGTCCTCCTCGCCGCCATGGGCGAGGCGGACGCGCTGTCCCTCGCGCAGATCGGCGAGATCGGCGATTGCGACCGAAATCTCGGCGATCACCACGGAGAGGTCGGCGATCTGATAAAGCTCCTTCTCCTGCCCCTCGCCGCCGACCGGCTGTCCGAGATGCACGCGGCGCTCGATCACCCTGCCGGCGGCCGGCGCGCGGATGTCCTTGGAGCGCAGCGCGCCCGTCTTCTGCCGCGGCAGCTCGGCGATGTCCTCATCGGAGAGATCGAGCGCGGCGAGCTTCTGGCGGGCGAGGTCGGCGCGCAGCCGCGCCTCCTCATAGACGCTGCGGGCCTTGAGGAAGGACTGTTCGGCGGCGATCTTCTTCTCGAAGAGGCCTTTCTCGCGCTGGAACAGCGCCGATTGCAGGTCGAGCTGGACGAGCGCGGCGAGATAGTCGCTCTTGGCGTCGGCGACCTCGCGGCTGTCGATCACGGCGACGATCTCGCCCTTCTCCACCGGATCGCCGAGCTTCTTGCGCAGTTCCGCGATCGTGCCGGCGACCTTGGCCGCGACCTTGCCGATGCGGTCGGGATCGACTGCGACCATGGCGGGGGCGACGATGGCGCGTGCGAGCATGCCGGGCGCTACGAGAGCGGTCTCGATGCGCGCCGCGGCGATCTGCGCGGCGGAAAGCGGGACAAGTCCGTCCTCGGCTGCGGCGGCGGGCAAAGCCTCGTCGGCCGTCCCGAGCCAGGATCGCAAGGAATTATAGAGCGGGGGCAGGGCGGCCCCCAGCGCGACGGCGGCGGCGAGGGCGGCGCCGAGGCCGAACCGTCGCATCCAGCCCGCCGGCGGGCGCGGCGAGAAGCCGGACGCGCCTTGCCGCGCATCGGCGGGAACGGCCGACGACTCCGCGAGGCGGCGGAGCAAAGAGGAAAGGTGGACAGGACCGCGCATCTTCCTCAGTCTTAGCCCAGCCGAACGGCTGCGTCCACGTCAGCCCGCCGGAAAAAGAGGCGCCCCGCCGAAGCTGCGCACATTAAAAAGGCCCCGCCGGCGGGCGGGGCCTTCAAAGAGCGGCGCGGATGGCGCGCGATCAGTCGTTGTTGCGGTCGCCGAACAGGTACAAAAGCGACTGGAACATGTTGATGAAGTCGAGATAGAGCGACAGCGCGCCGAACACGCTCTGCTTCTGCGCGACCTCGGAGCCATAGGCGGCGCTCTGATAATAGCCGTCCTTGATCGACTGGGTGTCCCAGGCGGTGAGGCCCGCGAAGATGAACACCGACAGGATCGACAGGCCGAACTGCAGCGCGCTGCTCTGGAAGAACAGATTGACCAGGCTCGCGATCACGAGGCCCCACAGGCCCATCACCAGGAAGGATCCGAAGGCCGACAGATCGCGCTTCGTCAGATAGCCGTAGAGGCTGAGGCCGGCGAAAGCCGCCGAGGTGATGAAGAACACCTTGGCGATCGACGCGCCGGTGAAGACGAGCATGATCGTCGACATCGACAGGCCCATCACCGCCGAGAAGGCGAGGAAGACATTGCGCGCGGTCGCCGCCGACATCCGCTCCGCGCGAAAGCCGAGGAACAGGACGAAGGCCAGCGGCGCCAGCATGACGACATATTTCA
The DNA here is from genome assembly GCF_019802345.1 of Methylosinus sp. Sm6. Taxonomy (GTDB): domain Bacteria; phylum Pseudomonadota; class Alphaproteobacteria; order Rhizobiales; family Beijerinckiaceae; genus Methylosinus. Next base: position 117,152 of record NZ_JAINDZ010000005.1, read on the forward strand.
GCGGGGTCGCGTAGAGCATGTGCCCGAACGGCGTGAGCGCGACCTGGCGGCCGCCTTCCTTGACGACGGCGAGCATATAAGTGCCGAGCGCCACGAAGCCGGTGACGCCGAGACCGAGAACCATGTGATTGTACACGCCGACCATATAGGCGCGCAGGCCCTCGTCGATCTCGGCCGCGCCGGTCCTGGAGACGCCGCCCCGGTAGCCGAAGCTCGTGTTGCGGTCGAAATTGGTCATTTGATCCTCTCGAAAAGATCGCGCGGCCGGTCGATCCGGCCCTGATGCGCGAACCTTGCGCCCGAATATGGCGTGTGATCCGGGCGAAAACAAGCCGTCCCAGAGCGAAAACGCCGGCGGAGAAGATGGAGCGGCTTATGCGATTGTCAATCTTTTCTCAATCTTTTTCGGCGTGTCGGGCAGGGCAATCGAGTGAATGCGAGAAGAGGCGCATCACCCTCCCCTTTCGCGCTTTCCGCTTCGTCCCTCCTGCGTTCGGGGGATGGCGCTGCTCGGCGCCCGCCTATCATGGATTCCAACGCGATTCGCGCGGCTGGAGAACGCATCCCGCATGACCGATAGAAAGCGCCCCTTCCGCACGCCGTCCCGGCGGTCCGCAATGACGCCGCTCGCGCCTCGTGATGCCGCCGCGTCGCCGCCGTTCGCGCGCGAGCGGAAGGCGGTCGAGGCGATCCTGCGCGCGGAGGCGCTCTCGCGCGCCGCGCTCGAGCCTCCCGCGCCGCAGGCGGAGGCGATCGACGCGCGAGAGGTCGATTGCGCTCCGGCGCGAGCGCGCGACGGCATGCGCGAGCGGGGCCGCTGAAAGCGCGTCATTGCTCGGCGCGAGCGTCGGCCGACCGCGCATCCGGGTTTTTCTCCGTACTCGGGGCGCGGGCGCCGACGAGCGAGTTCGGATAGGAGTTGATTGCAGCCGAATTTTTTCTCGGCTTCGAACCGATAATGTCTCGGGGGTTGCGATTTTGATTTCGGCAATTTGTAACGATCCGTCGTCGCGCTGCGAGGACGGGCCGACCGAGTCGGCGCGACGCTGGTATGTCGTGCAGACTCGTCCGCGTCGCGAGGCGGGCGTCGCCCTGCAGCTCGCGGCTCAGCATTTTCGCGCTTTCCTGCCCAAAATGAGCCGCACTGTGCGGCACGCCCGCAAGCTGCGGCTGGTCGAGACGCCGCTGTTCCCCGGCTATCTGTTCGTGTCCCTCGACCTCGGGCGCGATCGCTGGCGATCGGTGAACGGCACATTCGGCGCCGTCGGCCTCATCATGGGCGACGAATTTCCATCGCCTGCGCCGCGCGGGGTCGTCGAATCGCTGCTCTCCTGCGCCGACGCGCGCGGCGCATGCCGGTTCGATCATGATCTCGTCGAAGGCCAGAAAGTGAAGGTGCTGGTCGGTCCTTTCGCCGATGCGATCGGAAGCCTCATCCGCCTCGACGCCCATGAGCGCGTTCGCGTGCTGCTCGACATCATGGGCGGCCAGGTGCCCGCCACGCTCGAGCGATCGGCTCTCGCAGCCCTCTGAACTCCCGACGCCGCGGCGCGCCCCCGCGCGGCGTCAGCCGCCGCGCGATCTCGCGAAGGCGGCGGCTCCCGCCTCGCGCATATCGCGCCTGAGGCCGACGAACATGCCGTCGATCATTTTCGTCACGGCGGGCGGCGCGGTTTCCGGCGCGCCGGCGGCAAAGGGCGGCTCCGGCGCATATTGCGCGAGCAGCTGCACGCCTTCGGCGTAAGTCTGATCGCGCAATTGCGCGACGAGGGCGAGGGCGAAGTCGAGGCCCGCCGTCACGCCTTCCGCCGTGATGCGGTTGCGGTCGCGCACGACGCGCCCGTCGGCCGGAACAGCGCCGAAGATCGGCAGCAGCGGCTTCGTCACCCAATGCGACGTCGCGCGATAGCCGTCGAGCAGCCCGGCCGAGCCGAGCAGCAAGGATCCCGTGCAGACCGAGGTGACATGGCGCGCCTTGCGGCCCGCCGCGCGCAGAAAGTCGAGGGTCGCGTCGTCGCGCATGGCGGCGAGCGTTCCGAGCGAGCCGCCGGGAATGCAGACGACATCCAGCGGCGAAGACGCCGTTTCGAATGTCGCCGTGGGCGTGACGACGAGGCCGGCGTCGCTGCGCACCGGCTCCTTCGTCTTGGCGACGATCTCGATCGTCGCGCCCATCAGATTGGCGAGCATATAATGCGGCCCGATCATGTCGAGCGCGGTGAATCCCGGATAGATGAGAAAGGCGATTTTCTCCTCGCCCATCCAATGCGCCGGCATGGCGGACATGTCATGCGGCGGCGGCGCGGCGGCGGCGTCCTGCGCCGCGCGCGCGGGCGCGCCGCTCGCGAGAACAGCGGCGAATGCGGCGGCGCATTCGGCGAAGCGGCGGCGGTCCATATCGCTCATTGTCGCTCCTACATGCGCGCGGAGACGGTGACGAAGAAGGTGCGTCCCTCGGCCGGCGCGACATTGCCCGAGAGATAGGGATATTGCACCAGATAGCGGCGATCGCCGAGATTCTTCGCATTCACGGCGAAGGTGAAATTCTCGTGGCGATAGGCGAGCGCGGCGTCGAACACGACATAGCCGCTCGTGCGCCAAGGCTGCGCGATCTCGACGACTTGTCCCGAAGAGGCGTAGAGGCCGGCGCCGAGCGACCATCCCCGCAGCTGCCCGCCGAAGGCGTAATTGCCCCACAAGCGCCCGGAATCCGGCGGCGCCAGATTGAGCGCGGCGCCCTGCAGCCGCGGATCGGCGTTGCGTGAGATTTTCGCGTCGATATGCGCGTAGCTCGCGAGGAAGGAGAGCTCCGCGGTCGGCTGCCAGACGAGATCGGCCTCGAAGCCGGACGAATGCCATTCCCCGCTCTGGCTCTGCGTGAGGCTGCCCGGCGCCGTCGTCGGCACATTGGTGCGCTTCAGATCGAAATAAGCGAGCGTTCCGGAAAGGCCGTGGAGGCCGTCGAGCTTGACGCCCGCCTCGAATTGCTCGGACCCTTCCGGATGAGGCGCGGCGCCGTTCGGTCCGCTGAAGAAGGTGACGGCGCGCAGGCCCTGCGAATAGTTGCCGAATGCCGAGAGCCAATCCAACAGATCATAGCTCGCGCCGATGCGCGGCAGCACTTTCGCTTCGCTCGTGTGGAATGTGCGTGGCGGCGAATAGGCCGCCTCATGGGAATCGATGTCGACCATGGCGACGCGCAGCGCGCCGAGCACATGCAGGCGCTCGAACAGCGTCGATTGCAATTGCACGGTGGCGCCGCTGTTCTGATATTGATTGTTGCCGGCGTTGAACAGCGTGTAGCCATATTGGCCCCGCTGCGGATAGACATAGCCCGGAAACGCCGGAGAGCGAAAATCGGTCGGCTGCGGGAAGCCGAGGAGAGCTCCGTAGAGGCTCGGATCGCGCCCGGTTGCGTAAGCAGCGGCGAACAGGCCGCGCTCCCAGACGCGATTGAAATCGCCGCCGACGAGCAGACGATGTTGCGTCGGGCCGAGATCGAATTTGGCGGTGAAATTGGAGGTGACGGCGATCTCCTCGAGCTGCTGCGACAGAATCGAGTTCAGCATGACGAAGCTGCTCGGGCTTCCGTAATTGCCGAAGAGCGGGCTGGCGACATAGGTCGGCGTATTGGCCGAGAAGGGAATTTGCGAGGGCTCGTCCATTCTCGAGCGCGTCCAGCGAAAGCTGGTGAAGCTCGCGAAGGTCTCGTCGAAGCGATGATCCAGCCGCGCGGTGATCCCTGCCGATTCGGACGTCGCATCCGGCGTCTGCGCGTTGGAGAGGAAGCTCGTCGGCCGCACAGAATAGAAGGAGCGGTCGATGGTTCCGGTCGCCGGCAGGCCGGGATAATCGGCCTGGTCGCGGCGCGACACATGGCCCTGAAGGGTGAGCGACGTGTCCTGCGTCGGCGCGAATTTCAGCGTCGGATCGATCGAATAGCTGCGGCGATGCAGCACGTCGATGTTGGAATGCGTCGATTCATATTGCGCGGTGACGCGGAACAGCACGCTCTTGTCGGCGGTGAGCGGCTGATTGACATCGATATAAGGGCTGACGAAGCGATAGCCGCCAGCGCGCACGCCGGCCTCGGCGAATCGCTCCTCGGTCGGCATTCTCGACACGACATTGACGACGCCGCCGACCGGGCTCGGACCGCCCTGGAACAAAATGCTCGCCGGGCCCTTCAGCACTTCGATGCGCTCGACGCTCGCCAGGAGGTCGCGCGCGCCGAAATCATAATAATTCGGCAGTCCGTCGACATAGCGCTCGGCGCGCATGCCGCGCAGGCTCGGGCCGAGGCCGCCGGGAAACAGCGGATCGGTCGCATGCAGGCCGGAGACGTTGCGGAAGGCCTCGCTCTGCGAGACGGCCAGCTGATCGTCGATGAGCTTGCGCGGGATCACCTCTATCGACATCGGCAGCTCGCGGATCGGCGTCGCGAGGCGCGTCGCCGTCGAGGTCTTCGCCTGATAGCCGCGCACTGGGCCGGCGCTCGTCTCGACGGTCGCGGGACCGCCGTCCGCGGCGACGGCCGCGCGGGCGCGCGTCGCATCGATGTCGATCGGCGGCAGCGCCATCTCTGCGAGCGCCGCGCCGCTCGTGCAGAACACAGCCAGGGCGCTCGCCCCGACGCTCGTCAAGAGAAAATCACAAAACCGCATATGGCCTCCCGATGCGCTCGACTCCAAGCTCCTCGCCGCACAGGGGCCGTCTAGGAGGCCAACCTTTCATGGAGATAACATGGAGCGGCGCGGCGAATCTCGAGACCGCCACGAGACGAGACAAGCGATGCGCCATGCGATAGCCTGCCGCGCGAAATCGCCGGGGGCAGGGGAAGACCGATGATGAAGATGCGATCGATCGGAACGGCGTTCGCCCTCGTCGCGGTGGTCGCGCCGGCGGGCGCGGAGCCGCGCGTCTTTCGCGATGACTTCATCGGCCGGCTGGAGGCGCTGGCGCTGGTCGAGACGCTCAACGCGGAGCTGCTCGCGGGCCGCTCCGCCACTCTCGTGCTGGAGAAATGGTGCGCGGATCATCACATGGCCGCCGAGCCGAAGATCGTCGCGCGCGTCGCGCCCGGATCGGGAACGCCGCCGAGCGACGAGCAGCGGGCGCGCCTCGGCGTCGGCCCGGATGAAATGGTCGCGCATCGCCGGGTCGCGCTGAGCTGCGGGACGCATACGCTGTCGGAAGCCGATAATTGGTATGTGCCCGCGCGTCTCACGCCCGAGATGAATCGCGCGCTGGCGACGAGCGACACGCCTTTCGGCAAGGTGGTGGCGCCCTTGCAGCCGTCTCGCCGCACATTTTCTGTCGAGATGCTGTGGTCGCCTCTGCCCGCCGGCTGGGAGAGTCGGACGCGCGAAGAGATCGCGCGCGCCTATCCGCCCGGCGCGCGGCTCGAGGCGCCGCATGGCGTGCTCGAGCATCGCGCGATCGTCCATGCCGCCGACGGCCGCCCGATCTCGGAAGTGCGCGAGACCTACACGAGGGACGTTCTCGATTTCGACGCCGGCGCGCGATGACGGCAGCGCGTTTGTGGAAGAGCGAGCACCCGGAGCAAAAGAGATCGTCGTGAGGATTTTTCGATGGACGAAACGAATTTCTGGCAAATCGTCGAGCGCGTCCATCGCGCCGCCGGCGACGATATGGAGCTGAAGTGTCGGATCATCGAGCGGGACATATCCGCTTTGCCCGCTGCCGAGGCGCTCGACTTCGCTCGCCTGTTCGACACGATGATGGGGCGGGCCTATCGCTGGCCGCTCTGGGGCGCGGCCTTCGTCATCAACGGCGGCTGCGGCGACGACACGTTCAGCGATTTTCGCGCTTCTCTGATCTCGCGCGGCCGCGAGGCGTTCGAAAGCGCGCAGGCCGATCCGGATTCGCTCGCCGATGCGGAGTTCGACGCCGAAGCGTGGTTTTATGAGGGCTACCAATATGCGGTCGGCCGAGGCGTGAAGACGGCGACGAAAGGCGAGCGGCCATCGCCCGCGCCATTTTCCGATCCGTCCGGGCAGGACTGGAAGGAGGACGAGGTCTATGGTCTCTTTCCGAGGCTCGCGGCGAAATTCGGCTGAGGGAGCCGGTCATGGGCTGGAAATGCGACGCGCTTCTCATTCGTCCCGCGAGCGTCGAGGAAGGAGCGGAAAATCTGCTTCGCGACCTCGGCTTTCGACTGTCGGCGCCGATCGGCGACGAGGCTTTTCTGCAGGCGATCTGGCCGATGGAGAACACGATCTGGGTCGGCCGGGCAGGGGATTGCCTCCTGCTCTCTTCGCGAGGGCTGGCCGATCCCTTCTTCGGGGATGATCGCTCGGATTTTAAGCATGCGTTGTTCGAGCGATTTCCTGGCGCCGAGATCGCAGCCGTGCTGGCGCACAGCGTTTCCGGCGCCTGGGCGTTCGCGGTCTATCGCAAGGGCGAGTGCGTGCGCCGCAAGGGCGGCTCCTCGGATGACGGAACCATTTTCGACGTCGGCGCGCCGCTTGTCGAAGAGGCGGAACTGCTGGCGCGGTCACGGCTGGATGCGCAGGGTCGGCGCATGTATCGGCTTCCTGGGTTCCCCGACGAAGAGGTTTCCGAGAGCGATGTCGGCGAGGAGCTCGTGTTCAAAATTATCGAGCGAATGACCGGCGCGCGGCCCGACGTGGTGAAAGAGGGCGGGTTCGATCTGCTCGAGCTGCCTTGCGTCGGCTTCGCGCTGCGGCCCTGGTGGAAATTTTGGTGAGAGCGGGGAGCGGCTCATGGGGACGAAATGCGACATGCTGCTCATTCGTCCCGCGCGGGTCGAGGAGTCGGAAGCTCTGCTGCGCGATCTCGGCTTTCAGATAACGGCGCCGCTCGGCGAAGAGTGCTTTTGCCGGGCGATCTGGCCGAAACGCAATACGATCTGGGTCGGCCGGGCCGGCGATTGCCTCATCCTCTCCTCGAAGGGACTGGCCAATCAGTTCTTCGAGAAGAAGCGCTCGGATTTCATGAGCCTTCTGTTCGCCCGCTTCCCGGAGTCGGAGATCGCGGCGCTCATGTTGCACAGCGTGGTGAATTTGTGGGGCTTCGCGCTCTATCGGAACGGCGAGCCGTTCCGTCGCAAGGCGGGCGCCGCGGATGACGGAACCTATCTCGACGAGGGCGCGCCGATCGCCGAGGAGGAGGAGCTTCTGGCCAAATCGACGCTGGACGCGGAGGGCCGGCGCGTCTACCGCCTTCCCCAATGGCCGGACGAGGAGTTTCCCGAGGACGGCGTCGGCGAGGAGTTCGTGCTCGCGATCTTCGACCGAATGACGGCCGCGCGGCCGGAGGCGGCGAATCTCGACATTTCCTGTGTCGGCTTCGCGCTGCGGCCCTGGTGGAAGTTCTGGTGAGGCGCTCGGGCCTCACCCCTCCTCTTCCCCGAACAATCCGAACTGCGCCTCCTGGCGCGCCGGCTCGGCGAGGCCGAGATGGCGGAAGGCGTGCGGCGTCAGCAGCCGACCGCGCGGCGTGCGCTGCAAAAAGCCCTGCTGCAGCAGGAAGGGCTCGATAATGTCCTCGATCGCGTCGCGCGGCTCGGACAGCGCGGCGGCGATGGTTTCGATCCCGACCGGGCCGCCGCCGAAATTGACCGCCACCATTTCCAGATAGCGGCGGTCCATCACATCGAGCCCGATGCTGTCGACCTCGAGCAGGGCGAGCGAGCGGTCGGCGAGCTCGCGCGTGATCTCCGAATTTTCGACGATGGCGAAATCGCGCACGCGGCGTAAGAGGCGCCCCGCGATGCGCGGCGTGCCGCGCGCGCGCCGCGCGATCTCGCGGGCGCCGTCCTCGCTCATGGCGACGCCGAGCACGCGCGCGCCGCGCCGCACGATCAGCTCCAGCTCCTCCGCCGTGTAGAAATTGAGCCGCACCGGAATGCCGAAGCGGTCGCGCAGCGGCGTCGTCAGCAGGCCGGCGCGGGTGGTCGCGCCGACGAGCGTGAATTTGGCGAGATCGATTTTTACGGAACGCGCCGCCGGGCCTTCGCCGATAATGAGATCGAGCTGGAAATCCTCCATCGCCGGATAGAGGATTTCCTCGACCGCGGGGTTGAGGCGGTGGATCTCGTCGATGAACAGCACGTCGCGCGGCTCGAGATTGGTGAGCTGGGCGGCGAGATCGCCGGCCTTGGCGATGACCGGGCCGGAGGTGGAGCGGAAATTGACGCCGAGCTCGCGGGCGACGATCTGGGCGAGCGTGGTCTTGCCGAGGCCGGGCGGGCCGACCAGCAGCACATGGTCGAGCGCCTCGCCGCGGGTCTTGGCCGCCTCGATGAAGATTCTGAGGTTCTTGCGCGCTGCCTCCTGGCCGGTGAAATCGCCGAGCGAGAGCGGACGCAGCGAGGCGTCGGGATCATCGTCGCGTTTTTCCGGCGTCACCAGGCGGCGGGGAGGGGTGGTCAAGGGCGGGGCTCCAATCCGGCGCAAAGGCGTTCCGGGGCCGGACCTTTATACCGCCGGCGGCAGATTAGGAACGCTTATCCTGGGCTCGCCGCCGATCCGGCGAGCAGGCCGCCGTCGATGTTCAGCTCGGCGCCGGTGATATAGGTCGCCTCGTCCGAGGCCAGCAGCACGGCGAGCGCCGCGACCTCCTCCGGACGCCCGAACCGTCGCAGCGGCGTGTCGCGAACGAACGCCTCCATGCGTCGTTCCCGCTCGGGGCCCTCGCCCAGCATGGGCTCCCACATAGGCGTCAGGATCGCCGCCGGATGGATGGAGTTGCATCGGATCGCCAGCCCTTGCGCCGCGCACCACAGGGCGACTGTCTTCGTATGGTTGCGCACCGCGGCCTTGGATGACGCATAGGCCGCCGCTCCTGCTATGCCGACGAGGCCCGAACGGGAGGATATATTTATGATCGATCCGGCTCCGGCGGGCCGCATCGCCCGGATCGCATGCTTGCAGCCGAGGAACACGCCGTCGAGATTGGTCGCATGCACGGCGCGCCAATCCTCGAGCCGCGCATGTTCCGGATCATGGGCCGTCGCGCCGGCTTCGAATCCGGTAATCCCCGCATTATTGACGACGATGTCCAGCCGGCCGCGCTCGGAGAGCGCGCGGTCGACGGCGTCGCGCCAATCAGCCTCCTCGCGCACGTCGAGACGCGCATACGCGGCGTTTGGGCCGAGCGCCCCGGCGGCCGCGTTTCCGTTCTCATCGTCGAGGTCGGTGAGATAGACGAAGGCGCCTTCCGCCACGAAGGCTCGGGCGATCGCGGCGCCGATGCCTCGCGCCGCGCCCGTCACGAGCGTCACTTTTTGCGCCAGTCGCATCATCGGCGGCTCCGTTTGTCGTCCGTTTCACCCGCTCGAGGGCCGAACAGATGCGCGGGAAGGGGCATTATGTTAGCCTGTCGCCAGGAGCCGAGACCATGAGCCGCCCCTCTTCGCAATATGAGCATATGTCCCTCGACGACTTCGAGGAACTGCTCGCCGACAAGCCTGCCGATGAAAAGTGGGAGCTGATCGGCGGGAGGGTCGTGCGCATGATGGTCGGCGCGCGGTGGGAGCACAATTACATCATTCAGAATATTTCGACGGGCCTGCGCGACCGTCTGAGGGCGAAGGGCTCGCCCTGCCGGACCTTGATCGAGAGCTTTCGTTTGCGCAATGCGCCGACCGAATCCTCCATGCTGCCGGACGTGATCGTCCATTGTCGCCCCCTCGAGCCCGGCGCCGCCTCGCTCCACGACCCGACAGTCCTGGTCGAGGTCATGTCCGAGGGCAGCAAGGCGCGCGACCGTTTCGAGAAATGGGCCGTCTATCAGAAGCTGCCGAGCCTGCGCCATTATGTGCTGGTCGAGCGCGACCGGGCGCATATCGAGACCTTCGATCGCGTCGGCGAGGTCTGGTCGGGCGTTCAGATTCTCGACGGGCTCGACGCCGTGCTCGACCTGCCCGGCATCGGCGTCGCCGTCCCGCTCGCTGAAATTTATCGCGACGTGATCGGTCGTGAGAAAGAGCGAGCCTGAAGGCTCGCGGTCCAGGCGCGCCCACTTGGACCGCGAGCCTTCAGGCTCGCTCTTTTCCATTGAAACGGCCGCCTTTTACCTCACCGCGCGCCCACCCGCCGCCGCGCCTCGATCGCCAGCCACACATTCGGGTCTTCCTGCGATTGGCGCTTCACGAAGCGGTAGCCGGTCTTCTCCCAAGGCTTCACCGCATCGGTCAGATTGTCGAGGATGAAGTCGCCGCGGCTGGTGCGCAGGGTGAGGATCGTATGGCCCTGGTCGTGCTGATCGCGCACGATGGTCATCAGCAGAGCCTGGCGCGGAAAACCCATCTCGATCAGCCGCCGGCGCTTCTCCAGCGCATAGATCTTGCAGTCGCCCTTGCCGTCGGTCGGATAGTCCCAATGATCGGCGATCGTGCCCCAATGCTCGAGATTGGAGATCGGCTCGATCGCCGCATTGACCGCGCGATTGATCTCAGCGATCTGCGCCCAGGCCTCCCGCGTCAGCTCGACGTCGTCCGCCGGCAGCGCGCCTTGCCGGCATTCCTGCGGGCGCCGGCTGCAGAAGTCCATCCAGCCATAGGGAATGGAGGTCGCTTCGCCCGTGACGGCGAAGCTCGCCTTCGGCGCTTCGGCGAGAGCGTGGGCGGGAGCGGCGAAGGCGACGGCGGCCAAAAAAAACAGGCGAAAAGCGGACGCGAACACCAGGAGCTCCCCGAAGAGGCGGTCGGGCGAGGGGGCCCGACGTCGTTTCGAGGAGCACTCTGCGGCCCGAGCCTTTGCCCGACAGCCAATCCGAATGCTCGCATTTTAGCGATATCGGCTTTTTCCGCCCGCCGTTGACCGGCCCCGCCCCGGCGCAATCTGTCGAATGGCGTTCATCGACGAGGAGGACGGCCATGGCCACGATGAAGAGACGCTCGACGGCGGAGCGGCCCATTCCCGCCTTCGGCAATCCAGATCTCCCGCCCCAGGGCGCGGTCAACGCCGCCAACCGGGCGAGCCTCACCGATCCGGGGCCGCAAAATCCGGCGATCGGCTCGCAATTCGCCTCGGCGCAATTCCCGCCGGCGACCGACGTCAGCGACATGCCGATGTTCTGGGCCTCGTTCAACAATGCGCCCAAGCGCGTGCAGAACGGCGGCTGGGCGCGGCAGGTGACGCAATATGATTTCGCCGTCGCCGAGGAGATTTCCGGCGTCGACATGCGCCTCACCGCCGGCGGCGTGAGGGAGATGCATTGGCACCTCGCCGCCGAATGGGGCTATGTCTCCTATGGGAGCTGCCGCGTCACCGTGCTGGACGAGATGGGCCGCGCCTATGTCGCCGATGTGAAGGAAGGCGACATCTGGTATTTCCCCGCCGGCCTGCCGCATTCGCTGCAGGGGCTCGGGCCGGACGGCTGCGAGTTCCTGCTCTGCTTCGACGATGGCCGGGCGACCGAATACAATACTCTTCTGGTGACCGATTGGATCGCCCACACGCCGCCCGAGATACTCGCCGCCAATTTCGGCCTGCCAGCCGCGACCTTCGCCGATATCCCGCTGAACCAGCTCTATATTTTCCAGGGCGAGGTTCCAGGGCCGCTGGAGGCGGACCGCGCCGCCGTCGCCGGAGCGGAAGGCGCGCCGCCCTATCCCTTCACCTTCTCGCTGAAGCAGAGCAAGGGCTGCAAGCAGACCAAGGGCGGCGAAGTGCGCGTTGCCGACAGCAATAATTTCCATATTTCCAAGACCATCGCCGCGGCGCTGGTCACGCTCGCGCCCGGCGCGCTGCGCGAGATGCACTGGCACCCCAATGGCGACGAATGGCAGTATTGGATCAAGGGCCACGGCCGCATGACCCTGTTCGACGCCGGGCCCAAGGCGGTGACGCAGGATTTCCATCCCGGCGACATCGGCTATGTGAAGCGCGCCCACGGCCATTATGTGCAGAATGTCGGCGACGACGAACTGCAGTTCCTCGAAGTGTTCCGCAGCTCTTATTTCGCCGACGTCTCGCTCACGAATTGGCTCACCCACACGCCGCCGGCCATGGTCGCCCGCCATCTGAACATAGACGAGGAGACGATCGCCAAATTCCCGCGCGGAAAGCCCGAGATCATGCCGCTGTGATGTGGTATCATCATACCTCTACCGGTTTTCGTCTAGAATTACGGGCTTTTCCGGCGCATCGTGCGCCCGATTCCGTTTGACAGCGGGGAGCGCCTCGCTTATTCAGCCGCATCCCGCGAGCGCGGACAAAGCGAACGGAACAGCTCACCCATGTTTGGCAAGACGTTTTCGGCGAAGCCGGCCGAAGTGGAAAAGAAATGGGTGGTGATCGACGCCACCGGCCTCGTGGTCGGGCGTCTCGCCACGCTCATCGCGCTGCGCCTGCGTGGCAAGCACAAGGCCACCTTCACGCCGCATGTGGACGACGGCGACAATATCATCGTCGTCAACGCCGAGAAGGTGGTGTTCACCGGCCGCAAGCGCGAGCAGAAGGTGTATCACCATCACACGGGCTATCCGGGCGGCATCAAGGAGCGCTCGGCCAAGTTCATCCTCGAGGGCCGCTTCCCCGAGCGCATCGTCGAGAAGGCGGTGCAGCGCATGCTGCCGCGCGGCCCGCTCGGCCGCAAGCAGCTCGGCAATCTGCGCGTCTACAAGGGGCCGGAGCATCCGCATGCGGCGCAGTCGCCGCAGCCGCTGGACGTCGCCGCCCTCAACCCGAAGAACGCCCGCAACGGCACGACTGCGAAGAGCGCATAACCCATGGCCGAGACCACGCTTTCTTCCCTCTCCGAGCTGACCGTCGCCGCGGTCGCCTCCGAGGCGCCGAAATATGAGCAGAAGCTCGACAAATATGGCCGCGCCTACGCCACCGGCAAGCGCAAGAACGCCGTCGCGCGCGTCTGGATCATGCCGGGGACCGGCAAGATCACGGTGAACGGCCGCGACGTCGAGGTCTATTTCGCGCGTCCGGTGCTGCGCATGATCCTGCAGCAGCCGCTCGGCGTCGCCAATCGCGCCGGCCAATACGACCTCGTCGTGTCGGTCGCCGGCGGCGGGCTCTCCGGCCAGGCCGGCGCGGTCCGTCACGGACTCGCCAAGGCGCTGACGCATTATGAGCCGGAGCTGCGCCCGGCGTTGAAGCGCGAAGGGTTCCTGACCCGCGATTCGCGCGTCGTCGAGCGCAAGAAATACGGCAAGCGCAAAGCCCGCCGCAGCTTCCAGTTCTCGAAGCGCTGAGCGACATCGGACGTTCGCGCGCGAATTCGAGCGGCCGCATCGCGATGCGGCCGTTTTTGCGCGACCGGCGCGGGAACGATCCCGTCGAAACCAGTCGCGACAGCGGTTGCGGAGAATGTCATTGCCGAGCATCGATCCGCGTCCGACACTCGCCGCGCCCGACGACGATCCCTATCTCTGGCTCGAGGATGTCGAAGGCCTCGAGGCTTGCGCATGGGCGCAGGCGCGCAGCGAGCACGCTCTGGCGAAATTGGCCGATGCGCGCTGCGACGCCGATCGCGCGGCGCTGCGGGAAATATTCGATTGTCCCGATCGGATTCCGCATGTCGCGCGGCGCGGCGGACTTTTGTACAATTTCTGGCGCGACGGCGATCATCCTCGCGGTCTTTGGCGGCGCACGACGACGGAGTCCTATCGCCTGCAATCGCCGGAATGGGACGTTTTGCTCGATCTCGACGCGCTCGCCGCGACCGATGGCGAGGACTGGGTCTGGCGTGGCGCGCAGACGCGCCCGCCCGCCCACGACCGCGCGATCCTCAGCCTGTCGCGCGGCGGCGCCGACGCCGTGGTCCTTCGCGAATTCGATCTGACGACACGGGATTTCGTCGTCGACGGCTTTTGCGCGCCGGAAGCCAAGAGCAGCGTGTCCTGGCTCGATGACGACATTGTGCTGCTGTCGTCGGCCTATGGCGAGGGGCGCGCGACGACCGCCGGCTATGCGCGAACCGTCCGGCTGTGGCGGCGGGGGACCGATCTCGCGAAGGCCGAGACCCTGTTCGAGGTGGCTCCCGAGCGAATGGCCTGTCGGGGGTGGTTCGACCGGGAGAACGCCACACTCGTTTTCGCGGAGCAGATCGACTTTTTCAATTCCGACATCTGGCTCGGCGATCGCACGGGGCCCAAGACGAAAATCGACCGCCCGACCGACGCCGCGACGAGCTGGAGCCGCGGCTTCGTCGTCGTGCGGCCGCGCCGTCCCTGGACCGTGGGCGAGGCGACCTATCCAGCCGATACGATCCTCGGCGCTTGCTGGGAGGATTTCCGCGCAGGCGCCCGAGACTTCCGCGTGCTGTTCACGCCCGCGCCGCGCAAGGCGCTGCAAGGGTGTTTTTGGAGCGGCGGCGAGCTCGTCATTTCCATTCTCGACGCGCTGCGACCGGTCTTTCTGCGTGTGACCCCCGCCGACCATTGGAAGGTCGACGCGATCTCGGAGCTGCCGTCGATCGGCGCGGTCGATATCTGGCCGCTCGACCTCGATCCTGAAGAGGCGAACGGCGAATTGCTGGCGATGACGCAGACGCCGATCACGCCGCCGACGCTGTCGCTGCTGACGCCGGGCGTCGCCGCGCCGACGGTTTTGCGCCAAGCGTCCCGCGCGTTCGATCCCCGCGACGCCAACGTCACGCGCCACGAGGCCATAGCGCCGGACGGCGAGCGCATTCCCTATGTGCAGGTCGGGCCGCCCGGCGACACCGGCGACGCGCCCGTCCATATGACCGGCTATGGCGGCTTTCGGGTGTCGAGCCTGCCATATTATGCGTCCACGACCGGCAAGCTCTGGCTGGAGCGCGGCGGCACGACCGTCGTCGCGAACATCCGCGGCGGCGGCGAGTTCGGGACGTGGTGGCACGAGGCGGGACGGCGCGAGGGCAAGGCGCGCTCGCATGACGACTTCGCCGCCGTCGCCGACGATCTCGTGCGACGAGGCGTGACGCGGCCGCAACGGATCGCCGCCGAGGGCGGCTCGAACGGCGGCCTTCTGATCGCCAACATGCTCACGCGGCATCCGGAAAAATTCGGCGCGCTCTTTTGCACGATTCCGCTCGTCGACATGCGCCGCTACCACAAGCTGCTCGCCGGATCGAGCTGGATGGCCGAATATGGCGATCCCGATCGCGCCGAGGATTGGGCGTTTCTCCAGCAGATATCCGCTTATCACGTCGCAGAGGCCGGACGGCCCTATCCGCCGATCCTCATCGCCACCTCGCGGCGCGACGATCGCGTGCATCCCGGCCACGCGCGCAAATTCGCCGCCAAGCTGCAAGCGCTCGGCTATCCGGCGCTGTTCTACGAGCCGGCGGCGGGCGGACATGGCTATGGCAAGGACAATGCCGAGGTCGCACGCTTCGCGGCGCTCGGGATGGCATTCTTGCGACGCGCCATCGGCTGGGAGCCGACGTCGAGCTGACGAATCCACTGCGTCGGCGGCCGATCGGCGGTTGCCACTTGCGCGCGCCCGCGCGTATTGAACCCCGGCGCGCGCCGGATCGGACGAATGTTCCCGGGAAAGGCGCGCATCGCAGATCGGGGACAGGCTGATGATCAAAATCTTCATCGACGGCGACGCCGGCACGACAGGCCTCGAAATCCGAGAAAAGCTCGCGGGCGCGGACGGCGTCGAGCTGGTCGCGATCGCGCCCGAGCTGCGCAAGGACGTCGCCGCCAAGCGCGACATTCTCGCGCGCGTCGACATTGCGGTCCTGTGCCTGCCCGACGCCGCGGCGAAAGAGACGGTGGCGCTCGCCGATTTGCTCGGCGGCGAGGGACCGCGCATTCTCGACGCCTCCACCGCGCATCGCGTGGCGCCCGGCTGGACCTATGGCTTTCCCGAGCTCGCCGCTGGACAGGCCGAGGCGATCCGCATGGCGCGCCGGGTCGCCAATCCCGGCTGCTATGCGACCGGGGCGATCGCGCTGCTGCGCCCGCTCGTCGACGCCGGGCTGATCGCGCCCGCGCATGCGCTGACGATCAACGCCGTCTCCGGCTATTCCGGCGGCGGCCGGCAGATGATCGAGGCCTATGAGGCGGGCGCGGCGCCGGCCTTCGAGCTCTACGGGCTCACGCTCGAGCACAAGCATCTGCCCGAGATCGTCGCCTGCGCGCGGCTCGAGGCGACGCCTCTGTTCGTCCCTTCGGTCGGCAATTTCCGCCAGGGAATGCTGGTGTCGATCCCGCTGGCGCTCGATTCACTGCCGGGCGCGCCGCGCGCGGTCGATCTCGAGGCGGCGCTGGCGCGCCATTACGCCGCCGCAACTCATGTGCGAGTCGTTCCGGCGCCGAAGTCGGGACGGCTCGACGCGCTGGCGCTCAACGGGACCAACGACCTCGAGCTGTTCGTCTTCGCCAATGAGGCGCGCCGTCACGCCCTGCTGGTCGCGCGGCTCGACAATCTCGGCAAGGGCGCGTCGGGCGCTGCCGTGCAGAATCTGGAGCTGATGCTCGGGTCGAAAATGCGCCGTGTGGAAGCGGCTCTTTTCGTATCGCCAGCCGACGCCGTTCGAGCCGAGCGCGACCGCGAGTGATCGTCGTCGACGCCTCGGCTCCTGCCGCTTGCCGAACCCTCGCGCGCCGGGACGAACGGTCGTCGGCGGGCGTGAGCGAAGCCCGTTTTCACTCGCCCGACGAGCTTACGGCTGCGCGCAGCCGCCGCGCATGCAGCGTCGCGATCGCCAGCACGCCCATGGCCAGCGCCTGATGCGAGAGCGCCGCCCATAGGGGCGCGGCGAGCAGCACGGTCGCGATTCCGAGCGCGGCCTGCGCGCCGATATGGCCGAACAGCACGCCCGCGCCGCGTCCGACGCGCCCGCCGACCGTCCCCTCCGCGTCGACCAGATGCAGCAGCGACAGCGCCAGCAGCAGATAGGCCAGCATGCGATGGTCGAATTGCACGGTCGCGCCGGTGTCGACGACATTGAGCCACCAGGGCGAAACCGGCAGCAGCGCCTCGGCCGGCGGGACGAAGGCCCCGTCCATCAGCGGCCAGGTGTTGTAGATGAGCCCGGCGCGCAGCCCCGCGACCAGAGCGCCGGCGCCGAGCTGAACGAAAACCAGGACCAGCAGCAGCGTCGCGACGGCGGAGAGCCGCTTGCGCCCATGCTCGATGACCAGCGGCCGCTGCGGGCCGAGCCCGGCGGCGACCCAGAGGCAGGACGAGAAGATCAGCGCCGCCAGCAGCAAATGAATGGCGAGCCGCTCCTGCACGACCTCGACGCGGTGCGCGAGGCCCGAGGACACCATCCACCAGCCGACCGCGCCTTGCAGCGCGCCGAGCGCCAGAATGCCGATGAGCTTCGGCTTCAATCTGCGCGGCAGGCGCCCGCGCAGCCAGAAGAAGGCGAGCGGCAGGGCGAAGGCGACGCCGATCAGCCGGCCGAGCAGACGATGGCTCCATTCCCAGGCGTAGATGACCTTGAAGCGCGCGAGCTCCATGTCCGGGAACATCTCGCGATATTGCGGGATTTTTTTATAGTCCTCGAAGGCGGCGCTCCATTGCGCCTCGGAGAGCGGCGGCAGCACGCCGGAAATGGGCTTCCATTGCGTGATGGAGAGTCCCGATTCGGTGAGCCGCGTCGCGCCGCCGACGATCACCATCAGAACGACGAGGCCGGCGACGATCCACAGCCACAGGCGCACGTCGGTGGCGGTTTCCTCGCTCGGCGGAGCGACAATGGCGGGCGTGTGGGCGGGGAAATGAATCCACTCGGTCATGGGGACCACTCGGGCGACAGGGCAGGGCCGTAGCGCGCCAATTAAGAGGAGGGCGGGGCTCTTGTCCACATCGGCGACGGCCGGGCGGCGCGGTCGCAAAAATTCGTTCTGGCGTTCGCCGCCGCGCGGATGACAATGGGCCGCGGCCGATTCGTTCCCTTCGGCCGCGGCGAGCGGAGCGAGGCTGTGACGACCGGCAAGGACGAAGGCGCATTCCGCACGATCGGCGAGGTCGCGGAGAGCCTGGACCTGCCGGCGCATGTGCTGCGCTTCTGGGAGACGCGCTTTTCCGAGATCGAGCCGGTCAAGCGGAACGGCGGCCGGCGCTATTATCGGCCGCGCGACGTGGAGCTCGTCGCCGCCATCCGCCATCTGCTCTATGGCCGCGGCTATACGATCAAGGGCGTGCAGCGCCTGCTGCGCGAGCAGGGCGTGCGGGCGGTGATCGAGAATGTGCGCTCCGGCGCGCTCGAGCCGCGCGCCGGCGATCTGCGTGGCGAGGAGGCCGAGCCGTCGCTGTTCTCGCGCGCCGAGCTCGCCGAGCCGCCGGCGCCCGAGCGCCAGGCCGGCGCGGCGCTCGTCGCAGTCTCTCCGCGTGAGCCGGCGACGCTCACGCTCCCGGCCCTGCGTCTCTCCGAAGCGCCCGCCGGCGGCCTCGGCCCGCGCGAGACGCAGCGGCTGCGCGAGGCGCTCGAGGACATTTCCGAGTGCCGGCGCATGTTGCTGCTGACCGTGCGATGAATGTGCCGGTCGATCGGGCGAACGACGGAAGGGGCGCTCCACCCTCACCCGATTCCCTTCGATGAAATTGCGCATGACGTTGCCAGCGTCGTCCGCGCCCTCTATAAGGACGCCCGAGTCGGAGTGTAGCGCAGCCCGGTTAGCGCACTTGTCTGGGGGACAAGGGGTCGTGGGTTCGAATCCCGCCACTCCGACCAAAACAAAAAAACAAAGCCCCAGTGGCGAATCTGACCGGGGAAACTGGCAAAATTACTTCATCCGGCTTTCAGACTCGCCCTTAGCGAGAGAGAGCAAATGGCGAAGCAACCTTTGATCGCCCTTCTTCAGACGAAGCTGGATGACGCACGAAGAGAATTGCGGACCGCGGCAGTCAATTTCGACATTCCCGACGACAAGCTGCTCGAGCTGCGGGACTCCGCCCGCCGCACCTATTTCGAGCTGAAGGAGCAGGATCGTCTCGTCACCCACAAGGGCTTCTTCGAGTCGCTGAAATTCTGGTGACGATCCGCATTCTTCGCCGGGACGCGGCGCCGCGGGGAGAAATGCTCCTTGTGTTGTAGGAAAATGCGCGACAAGATCGGCGGCGGCCGCATCCCAAGTCGAGGCGATCTGCCGAGACATGCGCGCCGCCGAGGAAAACGCCTATGAAAGGTAGAAGTTTCGCGCTCGCGTTCGGAGCCATGCTCGCGTTCGGTTCCGGTCAGGCTCTGGCCGACGATCGCCTGGACAAGGCCAAATATCACGTCCAGGAGGCGGTCACTCACGCGAAGCTGAAGGATACGGGCCTTCTCGCCTATCATGCCGATCTCGCGCTGGAGAAAGCCGAGGGGCTGCAGAAGTTCAAGCCCGACCCGCATCTCGCCGAGGCGATCGTCCACATCAAGGCCGCGATCGAGGAAGGTCATTCGGACCATCTCGCCCCGGCCGCCGAGCACGTCAAAGCTGCGGCGTCCGAGCTGGACAAGGTCGCGCAGTAACGAGGCGACGCCACGGCGAGTCGGCGCGGCGACGCGCCGGCTGCGCTGGGGCTTCATGCCTTGCCGCCCTGGTGCACGACGAGAGCGGGACGGCGCGCGGCCGGATGCGGCCGGATTGCTCCCGCCGCCGACGCGGGCGCATAGCGCCGCGCCTCGCTCGGCGTGATGACGCGAAAGGACTTCAGCCGCAGCGGGCGGGCCGGCGCCAGGCCGAACCAGCGCGGACGTCGCGCCGGCGCCAATGCGCCGAGCACGCGCGCATGAGTCTTGCCGAAATGACGCAAGGGCAGCAGCAGCAGCTCGAGATCGAGCAATTCGTGTCCCGCGCCCGCCGTCGCTTCCACGCCCGCGACGACCGGGGCGACGCCATCGATGACCGTCATCATCACCGACGCCAGGGTGCGGCGATCCTCCTCTTCGAATAGCGCGAGGAATGACCGGCCCTTCTGCTCCTCCAGCCAGAGCGCGTTGAGCCGCGTTCCGGAGAGCCGCAGCGGAAAGCTCGCGGCCGGGTCGACCTCGATGATGAAGGAGTCGGCCAGCGCGTCGCGAATCTGCGCCGGATCGATCTCGGAACGCTCGGGCGCGGAGCGCGCGCCTTTGAGCCGACGCCAATAGTCATAGAGATGCTTGTTGACCGCTTGTCTCATTTTGTTTCCGAACGGCACACATACGATGACCTCGGATCGGGTTGGGGCGCATCGCGCCCGATTTCCGAGGGGGCGTGAGCTCGGCAGCAGCCGTCGTGCCAGAATCATCGGGACGGGTTAAGCGTTCCGCAACCATGCCGGCCGGCGGCCGCGAAGAGGATCGAACGCATGAACGAGTGGCGCGAAGCTCGGCGGGGCGGCCGGGAGAAGATTCTCAATCTGCCGACCGTGGTGACTGCGGTTCTCGGCGCGCTGCTGCTCGTGCAGCTGGCAATGAGCGCGCTCCCGTTCTCGATGGTCGAGGCGCTCTATGCCGAGCTCGCCTTCACGCCGGCGCGCATCTCCTCCGCTTTCTGGCCGGAGGCGGCGGCGCGGGTCATGGCGCCGGCGCTCCGCGCGGATGTCGATCCTGCGGAGCTCGTCCGCGCGCTCGGCGCCGAGCCCGTCCCATGGTGGAGCTTCGTCACCTATGCGCTGCTCCACGCCAGCTGGACGCATCTCACGGTCAATGGAGTGACTCTGGCCGCCTTCGGCTCGCCCTTGGCGCGGCGCATCGGGCCGGCCCGCTTTCTGGTTTTTCTGGCGTTGACCGCGGTCGCCGGCGCGGCGGCGCATTTCGCCGTGCATCCTTTCGATCTCGCGCCGGTCGTCGGCGCTTCGGCGGCGATTTCGGGAACCATGGCGGCGAGCGCGCGTTTCGCCTTCGCCCGGTTCCGCGCGGAAGGGGAGCCGTCGGCGTCGCCGCAGGGCGCGAGCCTTTCGGAATTGTGGCGGAACCGGCAGGCGCTGACCTTCGTCGGCCTGTGGTTCGGCGTCAATCTGCTGTTCGGCTTGTTTCCGCGGGCGACGGGCGAAACCGAGCTGATCGCCTGGGAGGCGCATGTCGGGGGATTTGTCGCCGGCCTGCTGCTGTTCGGCCTGCTCGACCCGCGCGGCGCAAAGCGAGCGATTTGAAACGAGGCGAGGGGAGGATTTCGAGATGAACGTCGCCCGCATACTCGCGCATAAAGGGTCGGAGGTCGCCACCACGACGCCCGCCCGCAGCCTGCTGGACGCGGCCGCGGATTTGACGCGGCGGGACATCGGCGCGCTCGTCGTCGTCGACGGGGACGACGCGGTCGTCGGGCTGATCACCGAGCGCGACATCGTCGCCGCCATCGCCCGCCATGGCGTCGAGGCGCTCTATGACGACATCGCCCGCTTCATGACCCGCGACCCCATGTCCGTCGCCGAGGATCACAGCCTCGACGCGACGATGGAGGCGATGACGATCGAGCGCCGCCGCCACCTGCCGGTGATGCGCGAGGGGCGGCTCGCGGGGATCGTGTCGATCGGCGATGTGGTGAAATGCCGGATCGACGAGATCGAGTCGGAGCGGCGCGAGCTGTTCGCTTATATCGCGTCGGCGTGAGGGAGAAGCAGCGAGTAGCGAGTAGCGAATAGCGAATAGAAGGCAGTCGCTACTCGCTATTCGCTACTCGCTCTCTCACGGCGTCGCGCCGACGAGCGGAATATGCGCGAAAATATTCGGCAGCGAGCGTTTCGTCGCCTCGTGGCCGAGCTCGATCAGCTCCTTGGCGCGATGGAAGTCGAACATTCCGACATCCTCGTGGCGGGCGTGGATCGTCGCGTCCGGCGGATCGCCGGCCATGCGCGACCTCAGAATCCGATCCTGAATGATGTTGAACGCATCGATCATCGAGGCGGCGACATTGGGCGCGGCGCCCGGCCGCCGCTGGAAATAGCGCGGCAGCAGATGCTCGGCGACGACGCTGTCGCGGCGCTCGGCGAAGGGCGCCTGCGCCGCGCCCGCGCCGCTCGCCTCGCCATGGTGGTCGTGGATGATGTGCGAGCGATACATCGTATCCGCTGTCACATTCACGGCGATGACGAAATCGGCGCCGAGCGCGCGGCAGACGGTGATCGGAATGGGATTGACCAGCGCGCCGTCGAACAGCCAGCGGTCGCCGATGCGCACGGGCTCGAAAATGCCGGGCAGCGCATAGGAGGCGCGCACCGCCTGCGCCAGCGGCCCGCGCTTCAGCCAGACCTCATGGCCCGAGCCGACCTCCGTCGCGACCACCGCGAAGGCGATGGGCAGATCCTCGATGCGCTGATCGGCGAGCTCGCGCTCCAGCGCGACGCGCAGGCGCTCGCCGCCGATGAGGCTCATGCCGGAGAAGGAGATATCCATCATGCGGAACACGCGCCGCTTGGTCAGCGACCGCGCGAAGCTCTCGATCTCGTCGAGCTTGCCGGCGGCGTAGCAGGAGCCGACCACGGCGCCGATCGAGGTGCCGGCGACGACATCGGGCACGACGCCATGGGCGGCGAGCTCGCGCAGCACGCCGATATGCGACCAGCCGCGCGCGGCGCCGGCGCCGAGCGCGACCCCGATCTTGGGCCGGGCCGCCTCCGGCTTGGGCTCCGGGGGCGCCGGCGCGCGTTCGGCAGGCGGCGCGTCGGCTCCGCCATCGGCAGCCCATCTGTCGAAGGGATTACGAAAAAAGGCCGTCATCGCGCCTCTCCTCCGTCTCCGCCCGTCGGTGTTTCCTCTATATTGGGTGGAAAGCTGCGCGCAGAAAGTAGCGAGGCCGTTAACGAAGGCGTGGCGAGACGGCCGCCTCTCGTCTCGACCGCTTTTGCCGGACGGCGAAGCGGCCGACCCGGAAAATTTTCTCTCCGAGGCGGAAGCGGAGAAGGCGCTTCTTCGCCGCGCGCCGTCGGCGTCGCTGCGCGCGCGGCGAAGGCCTCGTCGGCGCGCTGTTTCTTCTGCTTCGCCGCGTCGACGTCGCCGGCCTCGATTTGCGCTTCGCCGCGAAACCGCGCTATCGCAGAGCCGATGAGCGGGCGCGCCACTCGATTGGCGCAATCTCGAGCTTCATGCGCCGCGGAGCCGGGCCGTCGGCCGGGCGATTAATTCATTCAGGGGAAACGATATGCAGAGACTGGGCGCGGCCGTCGCCGTCTTCGCGCTTCTGGCCGCCGCCGCCGGGCTCCATCGCGGCGGCTCCGATCTGTTCCTGCTCGCCGCCGGCGCCGCCGTCTGCGCCTACACCACCTGGCGCAGCGCAAGGATGTCGAGCTTCCTGAAGATTTTCGCCGCGATCTTCTCCACGGAGACGGTCGTGTTCGGCGTCGCGCGCCTGCTCGAGGCCGAAGAGCTGTGGCCGGCGTCGCTCGCCGATTACGCGCTGCCGGACAGTTTCGCGCTCACCGTCGCGGTGTTCTCCATCCTCGTTTATGCGCTCTCGCATATGCCGGTGGTGCGCGAGATGACGCGCATCGCCGATCTCTATTTCGATTCGGACGACCGCGCCGAGCTGCGGCTGTGGCGCATTCCCGCCTTTCGCATGAGCGAGCCGGCGATCGCCGTCGCCATGATCGTCGGCCTCGTGCTCATCAATCAGGCGCAGGTCGGCATATCGGTGCGGCTCTCCTTCATCCGCCGCGATTACTACACCGCCTTGCAGGAGATGAACGGGACCGAGTTCTGGCGCCTGTTCCTCTATGGCTTCACGCCCTGGGCCTTCACCTTCATCTTCTCGGCCGTGGTCGAATATGTCGTGCAGTCGCTGATGATCATCCGCTGGCGGCAATGGCTCACGCGCCATTATATCGGCCGCTGGCTCGGCGGACGCCGGCACTACGCCATGTCGCTCGCCGGCAGCGCGGCGGACAATCCCGACCAGCGCATCGCCGAGGATGTGAACCGCTTCATCGACGGCGGCGATTCCGGCTATGGGATCTACTCCTATTCGATCCTGCTGATCTCCAAGGTCAGCTCGCTCGTCTCCTATTCGATCGTGCTGTGGGACATTTCGAGGGCCTTCACCTTTCCGGGAACCGAGTTCTATGTGCCCGGCTTCCTGTTCTGGTGCGCGCTGGCCTATGCGACCTCCGGCACGATCGCGACGCATCTCATCGGCCGGCCGCTGACGGCGCTGCTGTTCGAGAAGCAGCGCCGCGAGGCCGATTTCCGCTTCTCGCTGGCGCGGCTGCGCGAATATGCCGAGCAGATCGCGCTGCTCGGCGGCGAAGGCGCCGAGCGCGCCTCGCTCGGGCGCAGATTTGCGGCGATCGTCACCAATTTCTACGCGATCATAAATCTGCGCAAGAGGCTCGCCGCCTTCAGCGCCACCTACGGCCAATTGTCGGTCATCATCCCCTTCGTGCTGACGGCGCCCTTCTTCTTCGCCGGCAAGATCAAGCTGGGGGTGATGACCCAATCGGCGGAGGCCTTCGCCACTGTGGAGAGCGCGCTCGCCTTCTTCATCGATTATTACGTCTCGCTGTCGAACTTCAAATCGGTGCTCGACCGTCTCGCCTCCTTCGACGCCGCCGCCGATCGCGCCGAGGAGCTGATCGCCGCGCAGCCGGCCGTCCGCGCCGAGCGGCGCGACATCGCGCTCGACGTCACGCTGGCGCTGCCGGACGGGCGCCGCATCGTCGACGCGCATGGGCTCGCTCTGGAGCCGGGCGAATCGGCGCTGCTCACCGGCCCCTCGGGCTCGGGCAAGTCGACCCTGTTCCGCGCCGTCGCCGGCGTGTGGCCCTATTGCCAGGGCCGCATCGACATTCCCGCTGGCGCGGAAGTGATGCTGCTGCCGCAGCGTCCCTATGTGCCGATCGGCACGCTCGCCCGCGCCGTCGCCTATCCGGCCGAGCCCGAGGCGTTCTCGCGCCATGAGATCGCGCAGGCGCTGGAGGCGGCGCGCCTGCCGGGCTTCGTCGCCCATCTCGAAGAGGAGGCTCATTGGGGCCAGCGCCTCTCGGGCGGCGAGCAGCAGCGCGTCGCCGTGGCGCGGGCGCTGCTCGCCAAGCCCGACTGGCTGTTCCTCGACGAGGCCACCTCCGCGCTCGACGAGAAGCTCGAGGGCGAGATTTATGGAATGCTGGCCGAGCGCCTGCCCGACACGACGATCGTCTCGATCGGCCATCGCTCGAGCCTTCTCGCCTTCCATCGTCGCCATATCGCCATGGAGCCGACCGACGGCGCCCTGTTCGCGCCGCGCGAAATGGCGCCGGCATGACCAAGAGCGGGGCCTCGGGCCGGGAGGGCGGCCGCTCGCTGAAGACGCGCGTGAAGACGGCGCGAAAGCGCTCGCTGTCCTCGACGCTCTGGCTCGAGCGCCAGCTCAACGACCCTTATGTCGCTCAGGCCAAGCGCGACGGCTATCGCTCGCGCGCCGCCTATAAGCTGATCGAGCTGGACGAGCGCTTCCATCTCTTGCGTCCCGGCCAGCGCATCGTCGATCTCGGCGCGGCGCCCGGCGGCTGGTCGCAGATCGCCGCGCGCAAGGTCGGCGCGGGGCAGGGCAAGGGAAGGGTGGTCGGCGTCGATCTCCTCGAAATGGAGCCGGTCCCCGGCGTCGACTTCACGGTGATGGATTTCAACGACGCCGACGCGCCGGAACGAATAAAGGCGATGCTCGGCGGGCCGGCCGATGGCGTGATGTCCGACATGGCCGCCAACGCCACCGGCCACAAGCAGACCGATCATTTGAAGATCGTGGCGCTGGCCGAGCTCGCCGCCGAATTCGCCCGCGAGGTGCTGGCGCCGGGCGGCTTCTTCGCCGCCAAGGTGCTGCAGGGCGGCACGGAGCACACGCTGCTGGCCGAGCTGAAGCGCGATTTCGCGGTAGTGCGCCATGTGAAGCCGGCCGCGAGCCGGGCCGATTCCGCCGAGCTCTATGTGCTGGCGACGGGGTTTCGAGGGCGGGCGGCGGCGCAGTGACAAGGAGAGCGGGCTCGGGAGGCGCGTGACGCTTGGTCACGCGACCGGGCCGATGTCCCCAATTGGCCAACGCTGTGCTTCGTAGTCAGCGATCGTATGCAGCAACATCGCGAAGCGATCCGCTGCGGGCGAGCCGGGGGCGGGCTCGAGGTCGAAATAGCCTTCGACCTCGACGAGCGCCGCATCATAGGCTTCTTCATCGCAGATCGGCGGAAAAGGAAACATCGGATCGTCTCCGGATTGAACTCGTGCCGCGCCTATTTACCCCGTCCTGCGCTGATCCCCGTGAGCGCCGCGCCGGCATTGCGCGCGAGCGGCCAGAAAAACAGGATCGAAGCGGCCGACACCGCCGCGACCATCAGAAAAGCCGGCTCGAAATCCACATATTGCAGCGCCCCGCCGCCATGCAGCGACCGGGCGCCTTCCAGCGCAGCGGCGCCGAGGGAGACGCCGGCGGACAAGGACAATTGCTGCCCGGCCGAGGCGAAGCTGGTCGCCCGGCTCATCGCCTGCTGCTCGATATCGGCGTAGCCGATGGCGTTGAGCGCGGTGAACTCCAGCGAGCGGAAGAAGCCGCCGACGAGCAGGATCATCATGATCGCCCAATGCGGCGTCGCCGGCGTGAAGAAGGCGTTGGCGCAGAAGAAGCCGGCCGAGATCAGCGCATTGACGATCAGCACCCGGCGGAAGCCGAAGCGGTCCAGGATCGGCTGCGCCGTCGTCTTCATCGCCATGGCCCCGACGCTGGCGATGAAGGTCAGCGAGCCGGATTGAAAAGCGGTGAGGCCGAAGCCCGTCTGCAGCATCAAGGGCAGCAGGAACGGCGAGGCGCCGAGCCCCATGCGGAACAGGAAGCCGCCGACGACCGAGGCGTGAAAGGTCGGCACGCGCAAAAGCGAGAGATCGATGATCGGATAGGGCGCCCGCAGCGCATGGCGCACATAGAGCGCCAGCGCCAGCGCGCCGGCGCCGATCAGCGCCGCGACATAGGGAGCCCCGATGAAGCCGGGGCCGGCGACGCCGAGGCCGAAGACGAGGGTGGAGAGGCCGAAGCCCGAGAGCAGAAAGCCCTTCACATCGAGCGGCGGGACCTCGGCCTCGCGCAGATCGGGAATGAATCGCGTGACCAGCAGCACGCCGAGGAGCCCGATCGGCACATTGATCCAGAAGATGTAGCGCCAGTGGAAATAAGTGGCGATGAAGCCGCCGAGCGGCGGGCCGATCATCGGCCCGATCAGCGCCGGCACGGTGAGATAGGCGAGCGCCCGCACCAATTGCGCGCGCGGGGCGACGCGCAGCAGCACCAGCCGCCCGACCGGCACCATCATCGCGCCGCCGAGCCCCTGCACGACGCGCGACAGCACGACGCCGGTGAGCGAGGTCGAGAGGCCGCAGAGAATGGAGCCGAAGGTGAAGACGAGAATCGCCGCGCCAAACACCCGCCGCGCGCCATGGCGGTCGGCGACCCAGCCGGAGACGGGGATGAACACCGCGAGCGAGAGCAGATAAGAGGTGAGCGCCAGCTTCAGCGCAATCGGGTCCTCGTGGAGATCGGCGGCCATTGCGGGCAGGGCGGTCGACAGCACGGTGCCGTCGAGATTCTCCATGAACAGCGCGGTGGCGACGATCAGCGGCGTGACGGCGAAGGAAGGCAACGGACCTCGTGGAGAGTGAGCGGAAAGGCGAGCGTCGCCTTCCTCTATGGATCTCTATATGCCTATTTGACGCAAATTGTCGAAACGCTCCCGATTGCGAGGCCTCGAGATGGACCGTCTGACGACCTATGAGCCGATCAACCGGCTGAAGACTGTGGCCGAGGATGTGTATCTCGTCGACGGCCCCGTGATCGGCATGAGCTATATGGGGTTGGCCGTCCCTTTCACGACGCGCATGACTATTGTGCGTCTTCCGGATGGGCGGCTGTGGATACACTCGCCGACGCCGCTGGTGGACGCGCTCGAGGCGGAAATCGCAGCGCTCGGTGAGCCGGCTTTTCTGATCGCCCCCAATCGGCTGCATTTCTGGTGGATCGGCGAGTGGAAGGCGCGCTTTCCGCGCGCCCGCGCCTATGCCGCTCCCGGCGCGCGCAAGGCTGCGGCCGCGCGCTTTTCGGCCTTCGACGCCGATCTTTCTCATGACCCGCCGCCCGAATGGGGCGGCGCCTTCGCGCAATATCTGCTGCCGGGACTGTTTCTCACCGAGGTCGATTTCCTGCACCGCGCCAGCGGCACGCTGATCCTCGCCGATCTCATCGAGAATTTCGAATCTTCACATATAGGCTGCGCCGGCTGGCGTTTTCTGGCCAAGTTGGGCGGGCCGCTCGACCCGGACGGCAAGCCGCCCCATGATCTCGCGCTCAATTTCCTGTGGCGGAAAAAAGAGGCGCGCGCCGAGATCGAGCGCATGCTCGGCGATTCGCCGCAGCGGATCATTCTTTCGCACGGACGCTGGTACGACAGAGACGCCGCGGCCGAGCTGCGCCGCGCGCTGCGGCGATTTCTCGCGTGAGCCGTCAGGCTCGCGCCTGCAGAAGCCGCGCGGCGGCGCGGCTCGAGCGGTGCTGGGCGTGGCAAATGGCGACGGCGAGCGCGTCGGCGGCGTCGGCGCTCTCGGCGCGGCTCGCCGGCAGCAGCACGCGCACCATCATGGCGACCTGCGCCTTTTCGGCGTGGCCGTTGCCGACGACTGTCTTCTTGACCAGATTGGCGGCATATTCGGCGACCTCGATTCCAGCGAGCGCCGGGGCGGCCAGCGCGACGCCGCGCGCCAGCCCGAGCTTCAGCGCCGATTGCGGATCGCGATTGACGAAAGTCTCCTCGACCGCCGCCTCATGCGGCAGATGCGCCTCGATAATGGCGGCGAGCCCGCGCTGCAATTGCGCGAGCCGTTCGGCGAGCGAGGCGCCGGCGTCGGAATGCAGGCTGCCGCAGGCGACAAAGCCGAGCCGCGAGCCCCGCGACGCCTCGACCACGCCCCAGCCGGTGTTGCGCAGGCCCGGGTCGATGCCGAGAATGCGAATCGTCTCATCCGTCATGCGGACAGGTTAGGAAAAACGAGCGGAATCGGGAAGTGCGGGAGCGGAGGGCCGGACGAACGTTTACGGGCTCGCGAGCTATCTCCCCCCGTGACCTATGAGAGCTGTGTGTCGTCACTCATCCTCGCTCGCCGCGGCGACATACTCGCTGACGGCTTCTTCGAGGGCTCGGCGAACTTCGTCGAACGATCGGCCTTGCTCGCCGATTTGCCGCCACTCGAGTGCGAGCCTTCAGGCTCGCTTTTCGGGCCATCAGCTCAATTGACGCCGACCACTCGTCTCTCTGCTGTTCTTTGGTGAGCGTGATGGGACTCGAACCCATGACGCTCTGATTAAAAGCCGCTGAAGCGACTTTAGCACATGCTTACTCCTAGCTACACGTAGTACATTCTATTACGTATAAACAATAGCTTGCTTTACATCCGTGTCAGATGGGCTACGGTTGATTTCGATGCTTGCTGCTGACTATGTGCTGACTGTTGGCTGGTGGCGCCAGCCAACGAGCCCCGCGGTCGCAATAGAAGAATTGTGTGAAACATAGGCCGTGAGATCGTCCAAGCCGTCCGATGTCGTTCATCTAGCATAGAAATCAATGTTTCATGATGATAATTGAGTTGTCAAAACAAGGGGCTTTTGTTGTCAAACCCGTCAAAATGGCGTGAAATCAAAATGTTGCAGAAGAGAGCCGCTTACGATCCTCGGGCCGCCGACAGCGAAAAGGCCGGCGAAAAGTCTTGCAAATGATTGAAGTTGCTACCCGATGGGCGACCTTCGACAACTCCGTCGTTTCGTCCACGGGAAGAGATCACCGCTCGCGTGCGCCGGGGCTGTTGCGGCGTCCGCCTCGGATGGCTTTGTTGGTTGCAGCCGAGGAGTTCATGAGGAATCGCATGGCGATCATGCGTCACGCGTCGACCGCGATGACCAGCCGGTATGTCAATTTCGACTCTGATCCCGTGCGAGAGCTTTCGAACGCGGTCGGCGCGCGCATAGCCGCGAACTTGGAGGGCAAGAGCGCCGAGGTCGTCCCGCTGAAACGGCCGAGGAAAGGCTAAAGCGCCGGAAACGACAGCGCATCACGCCATTTGCCACACCGAGGTTCCCGCCAGTGCGGGAGCGGATCGGTCATGCCGCGTTCCGGCTCTTTCCTGTGGTCATCACGCGCCGGCGATATGCCGCTTCGCCGCCTCTGCCAGAAAAGAGGAGCGCGATTGGCCGACGGCGGAGGCCGCGCGGTCGATGCGCTCGAGAAGGCCTTCGTCGATGGAGATGTTGACCCGCACGGCGCGGCGCGGGAGCTCCACCTCGATCGCCGCGACAGTCGCGTCCGCGAACCAATCGGCGAGTTCCGGGTCGGCGCGCAATTGCGAGACGCCGCGCAGTTGCGGGAGCGGCTCGCCGTCCTCCGCCATGCCGGCGACATGCAGGGCGAGCGCTTGCGCGCCCTTGGCAATGGCTTCGTCGATCGTTCGTCCCGTGCTCACGCAGCCGGGGAAATCCGGAAAGGAAATCCCGAAGCCGCCGCCTTCCTCATGAATGAGAGCGATCGCATAGCTCATTTCTGGCTTCTCCTGCGGGAGGGCACTCTCTCACCAGTCCCACCCGGCTTGCTTGTAGATCGAGCGTAGCGTGCCGGTCGGGATGTCGCTCGGCCCCGTGTCGACGGTGACGCGGCCGGGACGATCGGGGTGCGTGTATTGCACATGGTCGCCGGGCCCCTTGCGGGAAATGCGCCAACCTTCCGCCCGAAGACGCGTCTCGATCTCCTTGCGTTTGTTGCTGCGCCCGGCGCGACCCATGAGTCTGTCTCCGCAATGTGCGTATTTTTACACACATCCATCAAGTGGTCAACAAAAGTTGTGTAGTTATGTGTATCTGACTGTAATGCGCGCCATCTCCGATGATCGGCTGATCCGGTTGGGCGGAATACGCACGATGTGCTCAACCTCGTTCACGAGCTGGAGAGCATGCTCGCGCATGATGTCGAGCATCTTCTCGCGCTGCTCCGGCGCGAGATCGGCGAGCCGCACCTAGGGTCCGACGCCGAGGCCGTTCGTCACGCGCCGGACATAGGCGCCGGTGTCGTTCTCCGAGGCAGGCGCATATTTGCCGATCGCCTCGCGGATCGAGAGCCCGGCATATTGCGGGCTGTCGAACAAGAGGCTGCGCTGCGCCGCGCGCCCCGTCTCCGGCGTCCGGGAAGACGGCGAAGCCTTTTTCGTTCGCGCCCGTCGCGCCGTGGGCGGCGGCGAACTCGCCATGGCGCAGATTGCCCGGGTTGTTGTTGCGCCAGGATCGCGAGCCGCCAAAGCCGGGAATGGACGGAGTCGTATGAGGTCGTCAACTCACGTTAAATTTCAGCGGTTTACAGCGATATTCGCCAGCTCGAACGCGTCTCTGCGGCCGAGGATAGACGTGGCATGATGAGTCACGAGCTATCGAAAAAATGTAGTTTTGACGGATTGGACGGGTCGATTGGCCGATTTGGACGGCTGATTTTCGATCTAACCGTTTGAAAATACGTAGCTTCTGGCAACCTTTGACAACTTGGACGACCTTTTTCCTTCTCTCGAGGAAAAGAAAAAAGACAAACAGAGGTGAGAGTATAAATGAAACAATAAAAACAAACAGTTATGTCGTGACGCAGGTCCGCCGATGACCTCGGACGTGTTGCGGAATGCCATGAGGAGGGAGGAGGGAAGTGGGTTTTGCGTTCAAGGATCAGCGAGCGGTGACGGAGCGCTCTGCTGACTCTTTCGGACGGTGTGCGCTTCCGCCAGACGAGATTAGCGGCTAATTACTTGATTTCCTTGGTGAGCGCGATGGGACTCGAACCCATGACCCTCTGATTAAAAGTCAGATGCTCTACCGACTGAGCTACGCGCTCGCTCTGCTCGATCTCTCGCGGCGGAGGGTCGCTCTCCGCCGCCGTCCCCAGTAGCCGCAGACCGCAGATGGGTCAACCCTGCCGCGCCGTCCTATCCGCTCGACTTCACGAAAAGGATAAGCGCCGCGAACACCACCGCCGAAACGACCGTGGTGATCGCCGCTTTCAGCCCCAGCCGGGGCGCAACCGGCGCGCCCGGATCGGAGCCCTCCGGCGTGTCTCCCTCCTCCTGCGAGGAGCGAATCCCGAGCGGCAGCACGGCGAACAGCACGATCCACCATATGGTGAAATAAATGGCGAGGGCCAGCGGCGTCGAGAATGGCACGGCTCGCGTCCTTCCTTCGCATGCGTCGCCCGGCCCACGGCCGAGCGTCAGGCCTGCTCGAGCTCCACCAGGGCGCCGTTGAAGTCCTTCGGGTGCAGGAACAGCACAGGCTTGCCATGGGCGCCGATCCTGGGCTCGCCGTCGCCGAGCACGCGCGCGCCCGCCGCCTTCAGCGTGTCGCGCGCCGCCAGAATATCCGCGACCTCATAGCAGAGGTGGTGAATGCCGCCGGCCGGGTTTTTGGCGACGAAGCCGGCGATGGGCGAAGCCTCGCCGAGCGGCTCCAGCAGCTCGATCTTGGTGTTGGGCAGCTCGACGAACACCACTGTCACGCCATGCTCGGGGATCGCCTCCGGCGCGGAGACCGTCGCGCCCAATGTGTTCCGATAGGTCGCGGCGGCCGCGGCGAGATCGGCGACGGCGATGGCGACGTGATTGAGGCGTCCGATCATCTCTCTTCCTTCGTGAACAGCTCGCTTCGTGAACAGCTCGGCCGTTACATGCGCCATCAGGCTTCGATGATCAATACATGCACTTGCGGTTTCTTGCCCCACACCGAATTGACGCTGGCGCGCACCGCGCGCTCGATCGCCGTCGCCGCCGCGTCGAAATCGCGGCGCTTTTGCCGCGGCAGATTGTCGAAGGTGCGGAAGATCGCCTCATCCACCACCTCGGCCATTTCCTCGCCGCTGTGGCCGCGCTTGGGCAGGCCGGCGAGCATCACATCCGGGTCGCCGATGAGATCGCCGCGCTTGTCGATGGCGAGGGCGAGCGAGACGACGCCGGCAAAGCCGAGCTTGGCGCGCTCGCGCACCGCATTGTCGTCCTCGCCGATCAGCACGTCGCCGTCCTTCAGCAGCCGTCCGCCCGGCGTCTTGCCGACCACGCCGAGCTCGCCGGGCATCAGCCGCACGATGTCGCCATTGCGCGCGCCGAGCACCTGGCCGACGCCGCGCGCCTGCGCGAAGGCGGCGTGCACCGTGAGATGATGCCCCTCGCCATGCACCGGCACCGCCGCGCGCGGCCGCACCCAATCATAGAGCTGCGCCACCTCGCCGCGCCGCGGATGGCCGGAGCAATGCACCAGATGGTCGTGATCGGTGACGACCTCCATGCCCTGGTCGCAGAGCTTGTTCACGACCCGGTTCACCTCGCGCGTGTTGCCGGGAATGGCGCGCGAGGAAAAAATCACGAGATCGCCGGCCGCGAGCTTGATGACCGGATGCTCCTTCTCGGCGACGCGCGCCATGGCCGCCCGTGGCTCGCCCTGGCTGCCGGTCGCCAGCACCACGATTTTTTCACGCGGCAGGGCGGAGAACATGTCGAGCGACAGGAAGGGCGGCAGCCCGTCGAGGAAGCCGCATTCGCGCGCGACCTGGATGACGCGCTCCATCGCCCGCCCGGCGATCACGACGCTGCGGCCGGCCGCCTGCGCCGCCTCCGCCACCGAGCGGATGCGCGCGACATTGGAGGCGAAGGTCGTGACCATCACCCGATGCTCGGCCTCGCCGATCAGCCGCATCAGCGTCTCGGCCACGTCGCTCTCGGAGAAGCTGTCGCCCTCGCGCAAAATATTGGTCGAATCGCAAATGAGCGCGTCGACGCCCTCGTCGCCGAGCGCGGTGAGCCGCGCCGCGTCGATGCGATGGCCGACGCGCGGCTCCGGATCGATCTTCCAGTCGCCGGTGTGGATGGCGAGGCCGAGCGGCGTGCGGAGGGCGAGCGCGTTGGCCTCGGGGATCGAATGGGCGACGGCGATCAGCTCCACATTGAATGGGCCGATGTCGAGCCGGTCGCCCGTCGCGACCGTCACGATTTTAATGTCCGGCGCGCCGGCCTCCGAGAGGCGGCGCGCCTCCAGCAGGCCGGCGGCGAAGCGCGTCGCATAGACCGTGCAGCGCAGCTTCGGCCACAGGAACGACAGCGCGCCGATATGGTCCTCATGCGCATGGGTGATGACGAGGCCGACGAGATCGCGGCGGATCTTCTCCACGAAGGACACGTCCGGCATCATGAGGTCGATGCCCGGCAGCTCGGGACCGGGAAAGGCGAGGCCGCAATCGACCATCAGCCATTTGCGCGCGCGTGGCGGGCCGAAGCCGTAGAGCGCGGCGTTCATGCCGATCTCGCCGACGCCGCCCAGCGGCGCGAACACGAATTCGTCTGCTTCCTCATTCATTGGCGTCGCTCCGGCTCGGGCCGGGCCGCCGAAAGGGCCGGCAGGAAAATGTCACCCGCCTCGATCACGCGCCGGCCGCCTTCGGCAGAGATAATGAGGCGGCCGTCCGCGTCTATCGTCTCGAAGCGTCCGCGAAGAGTCTCGCGGGGCAGGCGCGCCTCGATCTCCTCGCCGAGCCCGGCCGCATGGGCGAGCCAGCGCTCGCGCAGGGCCGCAAAGCCGGCGCCGCCGGCCCAGAGGCGCAGCGTCTCCTCCATCTGGTCCGAGAGACACGCAAAAAGCACGCCGGCGCTGGGCGCAGAGGCGAGGCGGGAGAGATCGCTCGCGGGGTAGGGGAGGCCCTCGGGCGAAGAGGCGCAATTGACGCCGACGCCGATGACGCAGCCGAACGGCGCGCCCGGCTGCGCTTGTTGCGCGCCTTCGAGCAGCACGCCGGCGAGCTTGGCGCCGTCGAGCAGCACGTCATTCGGCCATTTGAGCGCCAAGCGATGTGGCGCGCCGGTCGTCTCGATCAGCGCCGCGATGGTCGCGAGCCCGGCGACGAAGCCGAGCTGCGGCGCGATCGCCGGCGGGCCGAAGCCGGAGAGCAGCAGGCTGGCGTGCAGATTGCCCGCGAGCGAGCTCCAGCTGCGGCCGAGACGGCCGCGGCCCTTGGTCTGGCGCGCCGCGACGACCCAGAGCGGGCCGCGATCGCCCGCCTCGGCGCGGCGACGCGCCTCGTCATTGGTCGAGTCGATCGCGTCGAAAACCTCGAGACGCACGCCGCGCGCGAGGGCGTGGCGGCCGAGCTCGACCTTTTCCATCTGCGGTCAGAACAGCGATTTGGCGGCGGCCGTCGCCGCTTCCACCACCGGCGCGGGATAGACCCAGAAGCCGAGCAGGAAGATGGTGGAGACCGCGAGGACGGCGCGCAGCGACAGCGGCGAATGATCGAAGGCCGGCGCCGGCTCGTCGAAATACATCACTTTGACGACGCGCAGATAGTAGAAGGCGGAAACGGCGCTCGCCGCCACGCCGAGAATGGCGAGCGCATAGAGCCCGGCGTCCACGGCGGCGAGGAAGACGTAATATTTGGCGAAGAAGCCGGCGAGCGGCGGCACGCC
The DNA here is from genome assembly GCF_019802345.1 of Methylosinus sp. Sm6. Taxonomy (GTDB): domain Bacteria; phylum Pseudomonadota; class Alphaproteobacteria; order Rhizobiales; family Beijerinckiaceae; genus Methylosinus. Next base: position 152,471 of record NZ_JAINDZ010000005.1, read on the forward strand.
GGCCAGCGAGAACATCAGCATGGCGAGGTAGAAAGCCGCCGTCCCATTGTTGCGCGAGAGGCCCGAGAGATCGGCGATCTTCTCGACCGGCCGCCCCTCGACGCGCATCTGCAGAATGGCCGCGAAGGCGCCGAGCGTCATCACCAGGTAAATGGCGAGATAAATGGCGACGCCGCGCACGCCGGCCTCGTCGCCCGCCGCGAGGCCGACCAGCGCGAAGCCCATATGGCCGATCGAGGAATAGGCCATCAGGCGCTTGATGTTGGTCTGGCCGATCGCCGCAAAGGCCCCGAGCAGCATCGACGCGATGGCGAGGAAGATCACGATCTGCTGCCATTGCGCGGCGACGCCCGGAAAGGCCGTCATGACGATGCGGGCGGTGATGGCGACCGCCGCCATCTTCGGCGCCGAGGCGAAGAAGGCGGTGACCGGAGTCGGCGCGCCCTCATAGACGTCGGGCGTCCACATATGGAAGGGCGCGGCCGACATTTTGAAGGCGAGGCCGGCCAGCACGAAGACGAGGCCGAAGACGACGCCGAGCGGCGGCGCGCCGGTGATCGACTTGGCGATGCCGTCGAAGGAGATGGTCCCGGCGAAGCCGTAGAGCAGCGAGGCGCCATAGAGCAGCATGCCCGACGACAGCGCGCCCAGGACGAAATATTTGAGGCCCGCCTCGGAGGCGCGGGCGTCGTCGCGCGCGAAGGCGGCGGCGACATAGAGCGCCAGCGACATCAGCTCGAGGCCGAGATAGAGCGCGATGAGATTATCGGCCGAGACCAGCAGCAGCATGCCGATCGTCGACAGAACGACCAGGATCGGAAATTCGAAATTGCCGAGCTTGGCGCGCTGCAAATAATCGCGCGACATGATGATGGTGACGAGCGAGCCCAGAAGCGTGAGAATCTTCACGAAGCGGCCGAAGGCGTCGTCGACGAAGGCGCCCTCGAACAGCGAGGCCTGCGTGTCGCCGCCGAACAGCAGCGAGAGAATGGCGAGGCCGAGCAGGCCGATCGCCAGCTCGTTGACGAGGCCGAAGGCGCGCGATCCACGGAAGGAGCCGACGAGGATCAGCGCCAGCACGCCGAGCGTGAGAATGGTTTCCGGCAGGAAGTGATGCGCGAGAGCGGTTGTGAACGACATTGTCGGCGACCGATCATTGAGCGGCCTGGGCCGCGACTTTGAGCGCGTCCGCCAGGGCCGTGTGGGTTTGCAGGAGATTGGCGACGGAGGCCGCCGATGCTTCGAGGATCGGGCCCGGCTTCACGCCGTAATAGATGGTGAGCGCGATCAGCGGGACGAACAGGATAAGCTCGCGGGGCGTGAGATCGGAGATGTCGGCGAGGCTCGGCTTGTCGAGCACGCCGAAGATCACGCGGCGATAGAGATAGAGCGCATAGGCCGCCGAAAGAATGACGCCGGTGGTCGCGAACAGCGCCACCCAGCTGTTGGCGACGAAGGCGCCGGTCAGCGTCAGGAACTCGCCGACGAAGCCCGAGGTGCCCGGCAGGCCGACATTGGCGAGCGTGAACACCATGAAGGTGAAGGCGTAGAGCGGCATGCGGTTGACGAGGCCGCCATAGGCGGCGATCTCGCGCGTGTGCATGCGATCATAGATCACGCCGACGCAGAGGAACAGTGCGCCGGAGACGAAGCCGTGCGAGATCATCAGGAACATGGCGCCCTGCACCCCCTGTGTCGTCAGGGTGAACAGGCCCATGGTGACGAAGCCCATATGCGCGATCGACGAATAGGCGATCAGCTTCTTGATGTCCTCCTGCACCAGCGCGACCAGCGAGGTGTAGATGATGGCGATCACCGACAGCGCATAGACGAGCGACGCGAATTGCGCCGAGGCGTCGGGGAACATGGGCAGCGAGAAGCGGATGAAGCCATAGCCGCCCATCTTCAGCAGGATGGCGGCGAGGATCACCGAGCCCGCCGTCGGCGCCTCGACGTGAGCGTCGGGCAGCCAGGTATGGACCGGCCACATCGGCATCTTCACCGCGAAAGAGGCGAAGAAGGCGAGCCACAGCCAGGTCTGCATTTCCGGCGGGAACTTCGTCTCCAGGAGGATGGCGATGTCGGTGGTGCCGGTCTTGCCATAGATCGCCAGGATCGCGATTAGCATCAAGAGCGAGCCGGCGAGCGTGTAGAGGAAGAATTTGAAGCTCGCATAGACGCGCCGCTTGCCGCCCCAGACGCCGATGATGAAAAACATCGGAATGAGGCCGCCCTCGAAGAAAAGATAGAACAGCACCAGATCGAGCGCGCAGAACACGCCGATCATCAGCGTCTCGAGGACGAGGAAGGCGACGAGATATTCCTTGAGGCGGAACTTCACCGATTCCCACGAGGCGAGAATGGCGAAGGGCGTCAGGAAGGTCGTCAGCAGCACGAAGGGAATGGAGAAGCCGTCGACGCCCATCTTATAGGTGAGGCCGGCGCCGAACCAGCCTTTCTGCTCGACGAGCTGGAAGGCGGCGCTGGTCGTGTCGAAGCGTCCCCAGACGACGAGCGACAGCAGGAACACGACGATCGTCGTCAGCAGCGCCGCCCATTTGGCGTTGCGCTGCGTCGCCTCGTCGTCTCCCTTCAGCGTCAGGATGAAGGCCGCGCCGACGAGCGGCAGGAAGGTGAGGCCCGTGAGAATGCCGAAACCGAACATCAGCGCAGACCTCCCGCGACGAACCAGGTGACGAACGCCGCGACGCCGATCAGCATGGCGAAGGCGTAATGATAGACATAGCCCGTTTGCAGACGCACGGCGAGCCGCGCCCCGTCGACGACGCGGGCCGCGACTCCATCGGGGCCGAGGCCATCGATGATGCGGCCGTCGCCGCCCTTCCACAGGATGCGGCCGAGCGCGAAGGTCGGACGCACGAAGATCGCGTCATAGAGCTCGTCGAAATACCATTTGTCGAGCAGGAACCGGTACAGCCGCGGGAAGGCTCCGGCGATCTTCTGCGCCGTTCCGGGCGCGAGCTGATAGACATAGAGCGCGACGAGGAAGCCCAGAGCCATCATCACGGTCGGCGTGTAGGAGATCCATTCCGGAACCTCGTGCATGGCGTGCAGGATGTGGTTCTCGTGGCCGGTATAGATCGCGCCCTTCCAGAACTCGTCATAGGCGTGGCCCGTGAAGTCGCCGGCGAAGACGAGGCCCGCGCCGAGCGCGCCGATCGACAGCGCGATGAGCGGGATCAGCATCACGATCGGCGACTCGTGCGGGGCGTGAGCCCCATGGCCATGGTCCGCATGCGCGTGATCGTCCCGAGCATGATCGTCCCGAGCATGATCGTCGTGACCATGGGCGTGGTCGTCATGTCCATGCGCCGCAGCCTGCGCCGCCGCATGGGCATGCGCGTCGCCATGCGCCTCCTTGGCCTTGCCGAAGAAGGTCATGAACACGAGACGCCAGGAGTAGAAGGAGGTGAGGCCCGCCGCGATCACGGTCGAGAGGAAGGCGAAGAAGGCGACGTGATGATGCGCGCTCGCCGCGTAAGCTGCCTCGATGATCTGGTCTTTGGAGAAATAGCCGGCGGTGTAGGGGAAGCCGGTCAGGGCCAGCGTGCCGATGGTCATCATGGCGAAGGTGACGGGGATCTTCTTCCACAGCCCGCCCATGTTGCGCATGTCCTGCTCGTGATGCATCGCATGGATCACCGAGCCGGCGCCGAGGAACAGCAGCGCCTTGAAGAAGGCGTGGGTGTAGAGATGGAACACGCCGACCGAATAGGCGCCGACGCCCTCGGCGACGAACATATAGCCGAGCTGCGAGCAGGTCGAATAAGCGATGACGCGCTTGATGTCGTTCTGCACGAGGCCGATCGTCGCCGCGAAGAAGGCGGTGACGCCGCCGATCAGCGTGACGAAGGCGAGCGTATCGGGCGCATATTCGAAGATCGGCGACAGGCGCGCCACCATGAAGACGCCGGCGGTGACCATGGTCGCCGCATGGATGAGGGCGGAGACCGGGGTCGGGCCCTCCATCGCGTCCGGCAGCCAGGTGTGCAGCAGGAATTGCGCCGACTTGCCCATCGCGCCAGTGAACAGCAGGAAGGTCGCCAGCGTCAGCGCGTCGAAATCGGCGCCGAACACATGGATCTTCTGGCCGGCGATGCCCGGCACGGCGGCGAACACCTGCTCGAAGCTCACCGACTGCGTGAGCTGGAAGACGAGGAAAATGCCGAGCGCGAAGCCGAAATCGCCGACGCGGTTGACGACGAAGGCCTTGATCGCCGCGGCGTTGGCCGAGGGCTTCTGATACCAGAAGCCGATGAGGAGGTAGGAAGCGAGGCCGACGCCCTCCCAGCCGAAGAACATCTGCACCAGATTATCGGCGGTCACCAGCGTCAGCATGGCGAAGGTGAACAGCGACAGATAGGCGAAGAAGCGCGAGCGATGCGGATCCTCGTGCATGTAGCCGATCGAGTAGAAATGCACGAGCGCCGAAACGCTGTTGACGACGACGAGCATCACCGCCGTCAGCGTGTCGACGCGCAGCGCCCAGTCGACGCTGAGCTTGCCCGAGGTGAACCAATTGGCGAGCACGGGCGCGCTCGCATGGCCGTGGCCGAGCGCGACATCGAAGAACACCATCCAGGAAAAGCCGGCCGCAAGGAACAGCAGCGTCGTCGTCACGAGTTCGGACGGACGCGCGCCGATACGCCTGCCGAACAAGCCCGCGATGAGAAAGCCGATGAGCGGCAGGAAGACGATAGCTTGGATCATCGGCGCTCAGCCCTTCAGAGAGTTGATGTCCTCGACCGCGATGGTGCCGCGGTTGCGGAAATAGGTGACGAGAATGGCGAGGCCGATGGCCGCCTCCGCCGCCGCCACCGTCAGGATGAACAGAGCGAACACTTGTCCGGTGAGATCGCCGAGCGCCGCCGAGAAGGCGACGAGATTAATGTTCACCGCGAGCAGGATCAGCTCGACCGACATCAGAATGATGATGATGTTCTTGCGGTTGAGGATGATGCCGGCGACGCCGAGCGTGAACAGGATCGCCGCGACGACGAGGTAATGGGTGAGACCGACGGCCATTGCTGCGCTTCCTTCAGACGCCCGCCCGCGAGGGCACTTTCTTGATCTCGATCACATTCTCGCGCGTGCGCGCGTTCTGCTCCGCGATCTTCTGCCGCTTGACGCCGGGGCGATGGTGCAGCGTCAGCACGATCGCGCCGATCATGGCGGTGAGCAGCACCAGAGCGGAGGCTTGGAAGAACACGAAATATTTCGTGTAGAGGACCTGACCGAGCGCGGCGGTGTTGGAGACGCCCGCAGCGATCGGGGTCTGCGCCGCCTCGAGCGCATTTGGCGCGCTCTGCCAGCCGACTGCGATCATGCCGAGCTCGATGAGCACCACCGCGCCGACTCCGGCCCCGAGCGGCAGATGCTTGGAGAAGCCCTGGCGCAGCTCGGCGAAGTCGACGTCGAGCATCATGACGACGAAGAGGAACAGCACCGCCACCGCGCCGACATAGACGACGACGAGGATCATGGCGAGGAACTCGGCGCCCGCGAGCAGGAACAGGCCCGCGCCATTGACGAAGGCGAGGATGAGAAAGAGCACCGAATGGACCGGATTGCGCGCGACGATCACCGCGAAAGCCGATGCGATCAGCACCGCCGAGAAAAGATAGAAGAATGCTGCAGCCACTGTGTCGTTCCTCTCTCGCAGCCTCGTAGCGTCGCGCGGGTTCTGCGCCTTCAGCGATAGGGCGAATCCATCGCGATGTTGCGCGCGATCTCGCGCTCCCAGCGCGCGCCGTTCTCGAGCAGGCGATCCTTGTTGTAGTAGAGTTCCTCGCGCGTCTCGACGGCGAACTCCTGGTTCGGCCCCTCGACGATGGCGTCCACCGGGCAGGCCTCCTGGCAGAAGCCGCAATAGATGCATTTCACCATATCGATGTCGTAGCGCGTGGTGCGGCGCGTCCCGTCGTTGCGGCGTGGACCGGCCTCGATGGTGATGGCCTGCGCCGGGCAGATCGCCTCGCACAGCTTGCAGGCGATGCAGCGCTCCTCGCCATTGGGATAGCGGCGCAGCGCATGCTCGCCGCGAAAGCGCGGCGAGATCGGGTTCTTCTCGTGCGGATAGTTCAGCGTCGCCTTCGGCTTGAAGAAATAGCGCATCGACAGGAAGAAGGCGGCGATGAACTCGGTGAGGAAGAGCGATTTCGCTGCTTGATCGAGCTTCATGACACGGGCCCCTTAGTTCGCGCCCGCCGAGCCGGCGAATTGCAGCACGGCGGCGACGAGGATCACCATGACGAGAGAGATGGGCAGGAACACCTTCCAGCCGAGCCGCATGAGCTGGTCATAGCGGTAGCGCGGCACGAAAGCCTTCACCATGGCGAAGAGGAAGAAGAAGAAGGTGACCTTCAGCACGAACCAGATCACGCCGGGCACGAGATCGAGCGCCGCGATGTGGAACGGCGGCAGCCAGCCGCCGAAGAACAGCAGCGTCAGCAGCGCGCACATGGTGAGGATGGCGACATATTCGCCGAGCATGAACAGCATGTAGGGCGTCGCCGAATATTCGATCATGAAGCCGGCGACGAGCTCCGATTCCGCCTCGACGAGATCGAAGGGCGGGCGGTTCGTTTCGGCCAGAGCCGAGATGAAGAAGATCACGAACATCGGCAGGAGGCGCAGCCAATACCAGCCGAGCATGCCATATTGCGTGTCCTGCGCGCGCACGATCTCGGTGAGGTTCAGCGAGCCGGCGCAGAGCAGCACGGTGATGATGACGAAGCCGATCGAGACCTCGTAGGACACCATTTGCGCGGCCGAGCGCAGCGCCGAGAGGAACGGATATTTCGAGTTCGACGCCCAGCCGCCCATGATGATGCCGTAGACGCCGAGCGAGGAGATGGCGAAGATATAGAGAATGCCGACATTGAGATCGGCGACCGCCCAGCCGTCATTGACGGGGATCACCGCCCAGGCGGCGACCGCCAGCATGGCGGTGACGAAGGGCGCCAGCAGGAACACGCCCTTATTGGCCGTGTCCGGAATCACCGGCTCCTTCAGCACGAACTTCAGCATGTCGGCGAAGCTCTGGAGCAGGCCCCAGGGACCGACGACATTGGGGCCGCGGCGCAATTGCACCGCTGCCCACACCTTGCGGTCGATATAGATCGCATAGGCGAGATAGACGAGCAGCACCACCGTCAGGACGACGCTCTTGACGATGATGATGAGGAGATTGAGCAGCCAGCCGTCGATCACGTCTTATGCTCCTATTCGGCAGCGCGGCTGAGCCGGCCCTGCGCCAGCGCCGAGCATTCGGCCATGGTGGCCGAGGCGCGGGCGATCGGATTGGTGAGATAGAAATCGGCGATGGCGGCGACGAAATCGTCTTTCCACGCCGTCGCCGGCTGCAGCGCCACCGCCTCGAGATCGGCGACATTCGCCGGCGCGATCCGGTCGAGCTTGGCGACATGCGGATGCGCCTCGGCGAGCTTCGCGCGCAATTGCTTCAGCGAGTCGAAAGGCAGAGGCGCGCCGAGCGCGCCGGAGAGCGCGCGCAGAATGGCCCAATCCTCGCGGGCGTCGCCGGGCGGGAAGGTGGCGCGCAGCGCCTCCTGCACGCGGCCTTCGGTGTTCACATAGAGACCGAATTTTTCCGTATAGGCGGCGCCCGGCAGAATGACGTCGGCGCGATGGGCGCCCTTGTCGCCATGCGTGCCGATATAGACGACGAAGGCGCCCGGCTCGATGGCGATCTCATCGGCGCCGAGATTGAAGATCAGCTCGAGCGCGCCGGCCTTGGCCATCTCGCCGGCGTCGAGCCCGCCCTGGCCCGGCGTGAAGCCGAGGTCGAGCGCGCCGACGCGCGCGGCCGCCGTGTGCAGCACGCTGAAGCCGTTCCAGCCCTCGCCGAGCGCGCCATGCTTCTTGGCGATCTGCGCGGCGAGCGCCAGAATGGCGCGGCCGTCGGGCCGCGTCAGCGCGCCCTGGCCGATCAGCACGACGCGCCTCGACGAGCCGGTCGGCGCGCTGTCGAGGAAGCGCGACAGCGAGTCCGGCCCGGCGCCGAGATAATCATAATCATAAGTGAGATCCGCCTTCTCGCCGACGAGCGAGATGGGGAAGTCGCCGCGCAGCCAACGCTTGCGAATGCGCGCATTGAGCACCGGCGCTTCCTTGCGCGGATTGGAGCCGATGATCAGCAGCGAATCGGCGTCATCGATCCCGGCGATGGTCGCATTGAAGAGATAAGAGGCGCGGCCGAAGCGCGGGTCGAGCTTGGTTCCGTCCTGGCGCGCGTCGAGATTGGCGCTGCCGAGTCCTTCGACGAGCAGCTTCAGCGCATAGATTTCCTCGAGCGCGGCGAGATCGCCGACGAGCGCGCCGATTTTTCCTGGCGCCGCCGCCTTGATCTTGGCGGCCACGGTGGCGAGCGCCTCCTGCCAGGAGGCGGCGCGCAGCCGGCCGTTGTCACGAATATAGGGACGGTCGAGACGCTGGACCTTGAGGCCGTCCACGACCTGCCGCGTCTTGTCGGAAATCCACTCCTCGTTCACCGCCTCGTTGACGCGCGGCAGAATGCGGATCACTTCGCGGCCGCGCGCGTCGACGCGGATCGCCGAGCCGAGCGCGTCCTGCACGTCGATCGTCTCGGTCTTCTGATATTCCCACGGGCGGGCGCGGAAATTTTGCGGCTTGGGCAGCAGCGCGCCGACGGGGCAGAGATCGGTCACATTGCCCTGCAGCTCCGAGGTCATCGCGGTCTGCAGATAGGTGGTGATCTCCATATCCTCGCCGCGGCCGATCGCGCCCATGTCGCTGGTGCCGGCGATCTCCGCCGTGAAGCGCACGCAGCGGGTGCAATGAATGCAGCGGTTCATCGCCGTCTTGACCAGCGGGCCGATATATTTGTCCTCGACCGCGCGCTTGTTCTCGGCGTAGCGCGAGCTGTCGCCGCCGAAAGCGAGCGCCTGATCCTGCAGGTCGCACTCGCCACCCTGATCGCAGATCGGACAGTCGAGCGGATGATTGACGAGCAGGAACTCCATCACGCCTTCGCGCGCCTTCTTCACCATCGGGGATTTGGTGAAGACTTGCGGCGGCTCGCCGTTCGGGCCGGGACGCAGATCCTTGACCGACATGGCGCAGGAGGCGGCGGGCTTGGGCGGTCCGCCCTTCACCTCGACGAGGCACATGCGGCAATTGCCGGCGATCGACAGACGCTCATGGAAGCAGAAGCGCGGCACCTCGGCGCCGGCCTCCTCGCAGGCCTGCAGCAGCGTATATTCGGCCGGAACGTCGACCTCGACGTCATCGACGAGAATCTTCGTCATGCAGCTTCGCCCCTCTCTTGCGCGGCGAGCGCGCTCAAATTGCCGAATTCGGCGCGCCCCGCGTCGCTCCGAAGATATCGCTCGACCGCCTCGATCTGCTCTTGAAGCTCTTCAGGAGCGAGCGCCGCCAGCTGTGCGATGAGCTCGTCCGTTCGATGCTGTGCGGTCATTATCTCTACTCCGCCGCCACCTTCACAGGCTCGGGATGCGGATTGGCCGCATAGCGGTCGATGCGCCGCTCGATCTCGCCGCGGAAGTGATTGATGAGGCCCTGGATCGGCCAAGCGGCCGCATCGCCGAGCGCGCAGATCGTATGCCCCTCGATCTGCTTCGACACGTCGAACAGCATGTCGATCTCGCGCTTATGCGCGCGCCCTTCCGCCATGCGGGTGACGACGCGCCACATCCAGCCCGTGCCTTCGCGGCAGGGCGTGCATTGGCCGCAGCTCTCATGCTTGTAGAAATAGGCGAGGCGGGCGATGGCGCGGATGATGTCGGTCGACTTGTCCATCACGATCACGGCCGCCGTGCCGAGGCCGGAGCCGAGCTTGACGAGGCTGTCGAAATCCATCGGACAGTCGATGATCTGATCGGCCGGCACGAGGCGCACCGAGGAGCCGCCGGGGATGACGGCGAGCAGATTGTCGGAGCCGCCACGGACGCCGCCGCAGTGACGGTCGATCAGCTCGCGGAAGGGGATCGACATCGCCTCTTCCACATTGCACGGTCTGTTCACATGGCCGGAGATGGAGAAGAGCTTGGTCCCGGTATTGTTGGGCTTGCCGATGCCGGCGAACCAGCTCGCGCCACGCCGCAGAATGGTCGGCACAACCGCGATCGACTCGACATTGTTGACCGTGGTCGGACAGCCGTAGAGGCCGACATTGGCCGGGAAGGGGGGCTTGAGGCGCGGCATGCCCTTCTTGCCCTCGAGGCTCTCGATCAGCGCCGTCTCCTCGCCGCAGATATAGGCGCCGGCGCCGTGATGCACATAGAGGTCGAAGGGATAGCCGTGGACATTGTCCTTGCCGATGAGCTTCGCCTCATAGGCTTCGTCCACCGCGCGCTGCAGGGCGACGCGCTCGGCGATGAACTCGCCGCGCACATAGATGTAGCAGGCGTGCGCGCCCATCGCGAAGGAGGCGACCAGCGCGCCCTCGACCAGCGTATGCGGGTCGTTGCGCATGATCTCGCGATCCTTGCAGGTGCCGGGCTCCGACTCGTCGGCGTTGATGACGAGATAGGAGGGACGCGCCGGATCGGGCGTCTTGGGCATGAAAGACCATTTGAGGCCGGTGGAGAAGCCGGCGCCGCCGCGTCCGCGCAGCCCCGAATCCTTCACCTCCTGGATGATCTTGTCGCGGCCGAGCTCCAGCAGCGCCTTGGTGTTGTCCCACTGGCCGCGCGAGCGCGCGCCGGCGAGGCCCCGGTCGCCATAGCCGTAGAGGTTCGTGAAGATGCGGTCTTTGTCGGCGAGCATTTCTGGTTCACTCCGCCTGCGCTTTGGCGCCGTCGCCGTAGAGAGAGGTGAGGCTCGTCAATCCGCCCGCCGGCTCCGAGGAGATGCGGCCCGTCTGCGAGCCGGTCTTCACCGGCCGGCCGGCGGCGAGGTCATCGAGCAGCTTCTCGAAGCTCTCGGCCGTCAAATCCTCGTAGTAATCGTCATTGATCTGCACCATCGGCGCATTGCAGCAGGCGCCGAGGCACTCGACCTCGAGCCAGGAGAACAGGCCGTCGGCGGTCACATGCCGCTGCGGTCCCACCCGGCGCTCCAGCACGGCGATGAGATCGTCCGAGCCGCTCAGCATGCAGGGCGTCGTGCCGCAGAGCTGCACGTAGAACCTCCCCACCGGCTCGAGATTGAACATGGTGTAGAAGGTCGCGATCTCGAGCACGCGGATATAGGGCATGCCGAGCGTGTCCGCGACGGTCTCGATCGCCTTCTGCGGCAGCCAGTAATCATTCTGCTTCTGCGCCTGCCACAGAGCGGGCACGACCATGGAGGCCTGACGGCCGTCCGGATATTTGGCGATCTGCTTGTCGAGCCACGCCTTGTTCTCTTGCGTGAACTCGAAGCTGTCCGGCTGCTGCTCGGCGAGACGACGTGTGGTCATTTAGCGATCGACCTCCCCGAAGACGATATCGAGCGAACCGAGGATCGCCGAGACGTCGGCGAGCAGATGGTTCTTGCAGAGAAAATCCATGGCCTGCAGATGCGCGAAGCCGGGCGCCCTGATCTTGCAGCGATAGGGCTTGTCGCCGCCGTCCGAGACCAGATAGACGCCGAACTCGCCCTTGGGCGCCTCGACCGCCGCATAGACCTCGCCCGCCGGCACCTTGAAGCCCTCGGTGTAGAGCTTGAAGTGATGGATGAGCGCCTCCATGGAGCGCTTCATCTCGGAGCGGGGCGGCGAGCTGATCTTGTTGTTGTCGGTCGCCACCGGGCCACGGTTCGTGGCCGTCAGCAATTTGTCGACGCACTGCCGCATGATGTAGGTCGACTGGCGCATCTCCTCCATGCGGATCACCGCGCGGTCGTAGCAGTCGCCGTTCTTGCCGATGGGGATGTCGAACTCCATCTCCTCGTAGCAGTCATAGGGCTGCGACTTGCGCAGGTCCCAGGGCGCGCCGGAGCCGCGCACCATCACGCCGGAGAAGCCGTATTTCCACGCGTCCTCGAGCGAGATGACGCCGATGTCGGCGTTGCGCTGCTTGAAGATGCGGTTGCCGATGAACAGCTCCTCGAGATCGTCGCAGACCTTCAGGAAGGGTTTGCAGAAGGCGCCGATGTCCTCGACCAGCTGGTCGGGCAGATCGCGGGCGACGCCGCCCGGACGGAAGTAATTGGCGTGCATGCGCGCGCCGCTCGCCCGCTCATAGAACACCATGAGCTTCTCGCGCTCCTCATAGCCCCACAGCGGCGGGGTGAGGGCGCCGACGTCCATCGCTTGGGAGGTGACGTTGAGCAGATGCGAGAGGAGACGGCCGATCTCGGCGTAGAGCACGCGGATGAGCTGGCCGCGGCGCGGAACCTCGACGCCGAGCAGGCGCTCGATCCCGAGGCAGAAGGCGTGCTCCTGATTCATCGGCGAGCAATAGTCCAGCCGATCGAAATAAGGCACGTTCTGCAGGAAGGTGCGCGCTTCCATCAGCTTCTCGGTGCCGCGATGCAGGAAGCCGACATGCGGATCGCAGCGCTCGACCACCTCGCCGTCGAGCTCGAGGATCAGTCGCAGCACGCCATGGGCGGCAGGATGCTGGGGCCCGAAGTTGAGGTTGAAATTGCGGAGGCTCTGATCGTTCATCGGGACAGTCCCAGGCGGGGGAGGAGCGAATAGCGAATAGCGAGTAGCGGATCGAGACTTATCTCACGCGTCACTTGCTGGCCTTTTCGTCACCCGGCAAATCATATTGGACTCCCTCCCACGGAGAGAGGAAATCGAACTTGCGGTATTCCTGAGTCAGATTGACCGGCTCGTAGACGACGCGCTTGCGCTCGTCGTCGTAGCGCACCTCGACATAGCCGGTCATCGGAAAATCCTTGCGCAGCGGATGACCGTCGAAGCCATAGTCGGTCATGATGCGGCGAAGATCCGGATGGCCGTCGAAGAGGACGCCGAAGAGATCATAGGTCTCGCGCTCGAACCAGTCGGCGCCGGGATAGAGGCTCGTCAGCGAGGCGACGGGCGTCGCTTCGTCGGTCTGCGTCTTGAGGCGAATGCGCTGATTGCGTCGCGGCGAGAGCAGATGCGTCACCACGTCGAAACGCTGCTCGCGCTCGGGATAATCCGCCGCGGTGATGTCGATGAAGCTGACGAACAGCAGCTCCGGATCGTCGCGCAGCACCCGCGCCACGTCGAGCCAGCGCGCGCGCTCCACCTCCACGGTGAGTTCGCCATAGGCGATCTTCAGGCCGCGCACGGCGCCGGGCAGGGCGGCCGCCACCTTCTCGCCGAGCAGTTCGAGTTCCGCGCTCATGAAAGGCTCACCTCGCTAGAAGAAACCGACGGGCTCGTCGCGCGTCGGTTCGCTTCGTCCTCGTTTTTTTGCGCGCCTCGCGAGAGGCGCGAATCGTCAGCGTTCTATGGTGCCGCTGCGCCGGATTTTCTTCTGCAGCAGCAGCACGCCATAGACGAGCGCCTCGGCCGAAGGCGGGCAGCCGGGAACATAGATGTCCACCGGAATGATGCGGTCGCAGCCGCGCACCACCGAATAGGAATAATGATAGTAGCCGCCGCCATTGGCGCAGGAGCCCATCGAGATGACATAGCGCGGCTCGGGCATCTGGTCGTAGACCTTGCGCAGAGCGGGCGCCATCTTGTTGGTCAGCGTGCCGGCGATGATGATGACGTCCGACTGGCGCGGGCTGGCGCGCGGGGCGAAGCCGAATCGCTCGAGATCGTAGCGCGGCATGGCCGCCTGGATCATCTCGACCGCGCAGCAGGCGAGGCCGAAGGTCATCCACATCAGCGAGCCGGTGCGGGCCCAATTGATGATGTCGTCGGTCGCGGTGACGACGAAGCCCTTGTCGGCGAGCTCGTCATTGAGGCCGAGATAGAAGGGATCGTCGGCGCCGACCGGCTTGCCGGTGCGCGGATCGACGAGGCCCTTGGCGGAGGGCGCGACGAGAGTCGGGCTCTGGCGCGTGATCAATCCCATTCGAGCGCTCCCTTGCGCCATTCATAGACGAAGCCGACGGTCAGCACGCCGAGGAAGAACATCATCGACCAGAAGCCGAAGCTGCCGGCCTCCTTGAAGGCGACCGCCCAGGGGAAGAGAAAGGCGACCTCGAGGTCGAAGACGATGAACAGCAGCGCCACCAGATAGAAGCGCACGTCGAATTTCATGCGCGCGTCGCCGAACGGGTTGAAGCCGCACTCATAGGCGGAGAGCTTCTCCGGGTCCGGCGCCTTGAAGGCGACCAGGAAGGGGAGAACGAGAAGCGCGCCGGAAATGATCGCCGCGAGGGCGATGAAGATCACGAGCGGCAGATATTGTTCGAGAAGGCCTGGCATGGCTGTGTCCGACGTTGGGCGGCGGAAGGCGGCGGTCGTGGCGACGGGGGTCGGGACCCGGGGCGCCGTCCGGCCGCGCGTTCCGTAACAAAGCGTATAGATCAAAGCAAGAGACAAGCTGGTCCGCGCCGAAGGGTTTGCGCCGACTTTCCTTCTTCTTGCCCGCGTCTCGACGAAATTTTGCGCGGGGCGCCCGCAATTCAGGCGGACGCGCTCGCGGCGGCGATCGCCGCCGCCGCCCGCATCTCGTCGAAGCGCCGGGCGCGCCGCTGCAGCGCTTCCTCGTCGGCGCCCCAGGCCTTCATCTGGTGGTTCTCGTCGACATGGGCGGCCGCCCAGGCGGCCTCCAGCTCGATCACGCGCTGGGCCACGGCGAGGGCGATGACGCAGGAGCCGGTCAGCGTCGTCATGGCGTGCAGTGCGGCGAGGCGGAACGGCGCGCCCGCATCGGCGCCGGCATAAGCCTCCACCGCCTGCGCCACAGCCGCCGCGACCTCCGGCGGCTGCGCGACGAACATCACTCCTTCCGTCGCGGCGAGCGGGGCGCGCAGGCGGTCCTTCGCGAAGGCGACGAGCGGGTCCCACGCCTGCGCCTGCGCCTCGGCGAGGCCCGCCGGCTCGCCGGCGCGATAGCTCACGAGATCGGAGCCGGCGTATTTGACGATGTCCGCCGCGACCTCGGCCATTCGCTCGGCGACCCCGTCGATCGCCGAATTAGCGAGCCGCGTCAGTGGCATGGCGGTGGGATCGAGTCTTTCGCCCTGGGCGGCCCATTCGGCCGCCAGCGCGGCGCTCAGCTCCCGCCAGGGCGTCGCCAGCGGGCGGCGGCCCGGCGTCTTCACGGTCTTGCCGTCGAGCAGCACGGCGAAGCCGTCCGCGCTCTCGCCGACGGCGGCGGTCTCGTAGAAGCGCTTCGGCAGCGTGGGGCGCGCGCCTTGCGCGGCGGCGCGCAGCGGATTGCGCTCCTCATCGGCCACGAACAGGCCGTCGCTGAGATTGTCGTTGTCGGCGGCCATGCGGCTCTCCCCTTTGCGGCGGATCGTATTTCCGCGGAACATCAGGTGAAGGATAAAAATCCTCGACCCTCGTCCTGAGGAGCCCGCGAAGCGGGCGTCTCGAAGGACGGCCACTGCCAAATGCCGTGAATTTGGTCCGCGGCCGTCCTTCGAGACGCCGCCTTCGGCGGCTCCTCAGGACGAGGGTAGTAGGTCGATATTCCTTCGGCCCGAAACATATCAAACGTCCGGAGCCGCCAATATGGGGTCCTCGCGCCGCACGTCGAAGCCGAACGCGTCCCAGCTCTTCTGCATATGCGGCGGCAGCGGCGCGGTCACATCGAGCGTCCCGCCCTTGGGATGGGGCAGGATGAGCCGCCGCGCGAGCAGATGCAGCTTGCGCTCCAGGCCTTCGGGCATGGCGCGCATGGGATCGCGACGGCGCACCTCGTCCTCGGGCCTGTGGCCATATTTGGGATCGCCGAAGATCGGGCAGGCGATCGCCTCGGCATGGGCGCGCAACTGGTGGGTGCGGCCGGTGAGCGGCTTCATCGACAACCAGGCGCAGCGCGGCGCCGCCTTCTCGACGATGGCGTAATAGGTGAGCGAGTGCTGCGCGCCTTCGTCGCCATGGCGCGCCACCCGCATTTTTTCGCGCGCGTCGGCGGCCTCCCGGCGCTCCGTCCCCGGGCGCGGCGGGCGGTCGTCGCCCATTCCGGGGCCCTTGGCGAGATAGAGCGAGACGCGGCCCTGCGCCGGCTTGGGCACGCCCTCGACCAGCGCCCAATAGATTTTCTGCGCCTGGCGCGAGCGAAAGATCTCGCCGAGATCGGCGGCGGTGCGGCGGTTCTTGGCGACGAGCAGCACGCCGGAGGTGTCGCGGTCGAGCCGATGCACCAGCACCGGCCGCGCGTCGCCCTTCGCCAGAGACTCGAGCATGCCGTCGAGATGGCGCTTCATGCCCGAGCCGCCCTGCACGGCGAGGCCATAGGGCTTGTTCAGCACCATCAGGCTCGCGTCCTCATAGAGCGTCATCTCGGCGAGCGCGCGCGCGTCCTCGGGCGAGGCGCGCAGAATCGCCGGCGCGGCGGCGGCGCTCTCCAGCTTCAGCGGCGGCACGCGGATTTTCTGGTCCTGCTCCAGCCGCGTCGAGGTGTCGACGCGCTTGCCGTCGACGCGCACCTCGCCCTTGCGGCAGATTTTGGCGAGATGCGAGAGCGCGAGCGCCGGAAAGCGCCGCTTGAACCAGCGGTCGAGCCGCAGGCCCGCCTCGTCCTCCGAGACGATGAGCGTCTGCACCGGCGTCGACTCGATAGGGCGCGGCGTGGTCGCGCTCACGAAATCGCCCTCATGATCGACAGGCCGAGAAACAGCGCCAGAATGGCGAGGCCGACCGAGCCCGTGACATAGAGCCAGGCGGTGACGGCGTCGCCGCGCTCGAGCAGGGTCGCGGCGTCGAGCGAGAAAGCGGAGAAGGTCGTGTAGCCGCCGAGCACCCCGGTCGTCAGGAACAGGCGCAGCCATTGCGGCCAGCCGGGGCCGGATTTGAAGGCGAAATAGCCGGCGGCCAGCCCCATGGCGAAGGATCCGGTCACATTGATGAGGAACACGCCCCAGGGAAATTCGGCGCCGAGCGTGCGGCTGCAGAAAATATTCACATAGTGCCGCAGGACGCCGCCGGCGCCGGCGCCGAGAAAGACGAGAAGGAGAGAGCGCATGGCGCCTTTTAGCGCAAGCGCGCGGCTTCGTCACGCTGGCGGAGAAAGCGTGGACGAACGTGGACTCGTTTCGATTGGCCTCAAATTGGCGCGAGCCGATTCAACGCCGGTTTACTCGCCTGCCTCCATGATAGAGTTCCGATCTCGCCGGGGCGGCGGCCGCAAGCCGCTCGCGCTCGGGATAGAGCATGATCGGATTTGAGTGGAGATCTCGCCGGTCGGCGGGATTGGTTTCGCGCTCCGGCCCATGGCGGCCGGCGTGCGCCGCGCATGTGGAGCGACGGCCGTGCGAAAGTCGTATTTGAGCCCGTGGCGGGGGCCGGAAGGCTCGCCGGACGCCGCCGCCGAGCCGCGTTTCAAGGGCCGTTTTACCGCGCCCGACCGGCGTGACTATTTTTGCCGGGCGATCGACATGTCCGCCGAAGTCGTCGCTCTGCGCAGCGATTATGCGCCGGGCGTCGGCGAGCGCATCGCGCTGCATCTCGATCCCTGGGGCAAATTCCAGGGCGCGGTGATTCGCGTCTTCGCCGGCGGCTTCACCGTCGATCTCGAGGTCGCCGACCGCAATCGCGCCCATGTCGCGATGCAGCTCGCCTGGCTGTCGCGCCGCGCGGCCGGCGAGGCGGCGTTCCGCTTGCATGAGCGGCTGACGCCGCGGCGGCGCTTCACCACCTTCACGGTGCAGGGCGTCACCTTGCCCTGCGAGGTCCTCGATCTCTCGCGCAGCGGCGCCTCGGTGCGCACCCATGTGAAGGTGCCCGACGGCGCCGCGGTGACGCTCGGCCGCAAGACGATCGCCGAGGTCGCCCGCCAGACCGATCAGGGCTTCGCGGTGCGCTTCCGCCGCCTGCTGCCGCTCGAGCGCTTCGATGAAGATATCGAGCTGTGACGGATTGGCGGGCGGTCCTCTCCGCGCATTGAATCCTGCAGCTGTCGCTGGTAAGTGACGGCCGTCTAAAAAGGAGAGATCGGTGCGGTTGGCCCGATCCCCGCGACACAGCGGGTCCTGGCCGTCGCGCCGGCGGCGAGCCCCATGACCTTCAACGCCGGGTAATAGCGCGCCGGTGAGCGAGGGGTCTTGGCATGAGACAGCAAATTTCAGTCGTTACTCTCGGCGTCGCCGATCTCGATCGGTCGCGGCGGTTTTATCGCGACGGCTTCGGATGGTCGCCCGTGTTCGAGAATGAGGAGATCGTCTTCTATCAGATGAACGGCTTCGTTCTGGGACTGTTTCGAACCGCGGCCCTGGAGGCCGATATGAATCGCGCCGGCCTTTCGCATCCTGCGGCTTTCGCTCTCGCTCACAATGTCTCGGCGCGGGACGATGTCGCGCCCTTGATGGAGCGGCTTGCGAAAGCCGGCGGCTCCGTCATTCGTGCCGCGGACGAGCCTCCCCACGGCGGCTTGCGCGGCTATGTCGCCGATCCCGACGACCATGCATGGGAAATCGCCTGGAACCCGGCCTGGCCGATCGACGAGCATGGACATGTGACCTTCGCTGTCTCATGACGTGCCTCGGCCGAGCCGAGGGAATCGAAGAGCCTGAAGGAATCCTCTTGTCTATCGTCATAAGGCGGCTCGGCCGCGCCGACGCCGTCTCGTTCCACGCGCTGCGCCTCGAAGGCTTCCGCCTGCACGAGCGCGAGTTCCGTTTCGCGCCGGAGGACGAGGCCGGCCTCTCGCTCGAGGATGTCGCGGCGCGTCTCGCGCGCGACGCCGTGTTCGGCGCCTGCGACGGCGATGCGCTGGTCGGCGTCGCCGGCCTCGCCTTCTCCGGCGGCGCGAAGACGCGGCACAAGGCGCTGCTCTGGGGCATGTATCTGCGCGCCGCCTATCGCGGCGCCGGCGTCGCCGATCGCCTCATGTCCGCGTTGATGGACGAAGCGCGCGGACGCGCCGAGATGGTGACCTTGACCGTGATCCACGGCAATGCGCGCGCGACGCGCTTCTACGAGCGATGGGGTTTCGTCGCTTATGGCGTCGAGCCGCGCGCGGTGCGGACGTCGGGAGGCGACTATCTCGACGAGGCGATGATGGCGCTGCGTCTCGACGCAAATCCCACGCCCTCATCCTGAGGAGCGCCCGCAGGGCGCGTCTCGAAGGATGTTCCAGAGCGCGCGCGGCGGCCACCCTTCGAGACGCCCGCCGCGCGGGCTCCTCAGGGCGAGGCGATTGGTCGTGGCGCCGAGGCTTTCAAATCAGCTTCTGCCCCTTGAGGCTGGAATGGCCGTTGCGGCCGACGATCAGATGATCATGCACCGCTATGCCGAAAGGCTGGGCGATGGCGATGATGTCGAGCGTCATGCGCACATCGGCGGTCGAGGGCGTCGGATCGCCGGAAGGGTGGTTGTGCGCGAGGATCAGCGCCGTGGAGCCGAGCTCCAGCGCGCGGCGCACCACCTCGCGCGGATAGACCGGCGTATGGTCGACCGTGCCGACGCCCTGCACCTCGTCGGCGATCAGCGCATTGCGCTTGTCGAGGAACAGGATGCGGAATTCTTCGCGCTCGGCGTAGGCCATGGCCGTTCGACAATAGTCCAGCACATCCATGAAAGAGGAGAGCGCCGGCCGCTTCTGCAGGGTTCCGCGCGCGAGGCGCCGCGCCGCCGCCTCGACGAGCTTGATCTCGCAGATTGCCGCCTCGCCGAGCCCCTCGATCTCGCGCAGCCGCTCGGGCCGCGCCGCCGCCACCTCGGAAAAAGAGCCGAAGCGGGCGATCAGCGCCTTGGCGAGCGGCTTGACGTCGCGTCGCGCTATGGCCCGGAACAGCACGAGCTCCAGCAGCTCGTAGTCGGCGAGCGCCGTCTCGCCGGCCTCGAGGAAGCGCTCGCGCAGCCGCTGCCGGTGCCCGTGGAAATGGGGAGCCTCTTCGCGCAGGCCGGCCGCCGCTTTGGCCTTTGGCGCGCCGGGCTCGGTCATGACGCGCTGGCGGACGCCGTCGGATTGTCGAGCCCCGCGGGCGAGGCGGTGAAGATTTCGACGCCGGTCTCGGTGACGCCGAGCGAATGCTCGAATTGCGCCGACAGCGAGCGGTCGCGAGTGACGGCGGTCCAGCCGTCGGCGAGGATCTTCACCTGCGGGCGGCCGAGATTGATCATCGGCTCGATGGTGAAGAACATGCCCGGACGCAGCTCCACGCCCTGGCCGGCGACGCCATAATGCAGGATGTTGGGCTCGTCGTGGAACAGCCGGCCGAGCCCATGGCCGCAGAAGTCGCGCACCACCGAGCAGCGCTCGGCCTCGGCGAAGCGCTGGATGGCGGCGCCGATGTCGCCAGTCGTGGCGCCGGGCTTCACCGCGGCGACGCCGCGCATCAGGCATTCATAAGTGACGTCGATGAGGCGCTGGGCCCGGCGCGGAATTTCGCCGACCGCGAACATGCGGCTCGAATCGCCGTGCCATCCGTCGATGATGAAGGTGACGTCGACATTGACGATGTCCCCCTCGCGCAAGGGCTTGTCGTCGGGCAGGCCGTGGCAGACGACGTGATTGATCGAGGTGCAGATCGACTTGCGAAAGCCGCGATAATCCAAGGGGGCAGGATAGGCGCCGTGGGCGATGGCGAAATCGAAGACGAGATCGTCGAGCGCCTTGGTGGCGACGCCCGGGCGCACATGCGGCGCGAGCATGTCGAGCGCCTCGGCGGCGAATTTGCCGACGCGCCGCATGCCCTCGAAATCCTCGGGTCCATGGAGCTTGATCTGGCCGCTCCGCCGTCCGGAGCCCGCGAGCCGCGACTCGACGAAGGTCATGAATGTCTCTCTGCTTGGCGGTTTCAGGTCGACGTTGCTTATAAGTTAAGCTGCTGACGGCGCAAAGCAAGAAGCTTTCGCGCTTCGCCCGCCGGCGAGCGGCCGACATCCCCCTGTCATGAGCTTGACTTAGTGCCGCGTGGCCGAGCTTCGGCTGCAATCGCGGCCGTGCGTCGGCGCTCGCGTTCTGGGGCCCCGGATCGCCGCCCGAGCGGCGCTCCGGCGCAGGGGGAAATATCGATGCAAGTCAAACATATTGCGATGACGCTCGCGGCGGCTCTGCTCGCCGCCGCTCCGGCGACGGCCGCCGAGACGGCCGCAACGCCGCCCGCCGGCAATCCGGGCAAGACCACGCTCGCCGTGTTCGGCGACTGGCCCTACAACGACAATCTGCTCGGCCGCGCCAATCTGCTGCTCCACTCGGTGAACGCCACTCCCAGCGTGAAGCTCGTGCTGCATGTCGGCGACATTCATGCAGGCGCCCAGCCCTGCACCAGCGCCGGCATTCTGCCGCCGATCCAGACGTCGAATCCCGGCTGGAACCAGCAGATCTACGCCCTGTTCCAGCGGTTCAAGGCGTCGGTCGTCTACACGCCGGGCGACAATGAGTGGACCGATTGCTACAAGCCGAAGGGAGGCGCCGCCGGCCAGCCGCTCAAGGAACTCGACAGCCTTCGCACCCTGTTCTTCGCACGTCCGGGACATACGCTCGGCCTCACCGACAGATATGTCTACAGCCAGGCGCTGTTTGCCGCGGCCGCCTATCCGACCGACGCCCACTATGTCGAGAACATGATGTGGGAGGACGCGAAAACCGTGTTCGCCACCGTCAACATGCCCGGCTCGAACAATGACGGCCTCCCCTGGGGCGTCTTCGAGAACAAGGCGGCGCGCGAGGCCGAGGCGGCGGCCCGCACCGGGGCGGCCATTCGCTGGATTCATGACGCTTTCGAGCTCGCGGCCGAGCACCGCGCGTTCGGCGTGGTGATCGCCCTGCAGGCGGATATGTGGGATCACTTCGCCGCCGCGCCCGGCGGCGACGGTCTCGACCGCTACACGACCTTCGTCAAGGAGCTCGCGCGGATGACCCTGCATTTCCGCAAGCCCGTGCTGCTGATCAATGGCGACTCCCATGTCTACGGCTCGGACCAGCCGCTCGCCGACCCCAACAGCGAGACCGGCAAGATCCACAACACGGTCGCCGTGCCCAATCTGACCCGCATCACGGTTCAGGGCGCGACCAGCAAGCCGGCGGAATGGGTGAAGCTGACGGTCGACCCCGCCGACCCCAAGCTGTTCAGCTGGGTGAATGTGCCTTACTGCATCGACCCGGAAGGGGCCTGCAAATAAACGCGCAAATCTAAAGCGCTTCAAATCGCGGGCGCGCCCCTCGAGGCGCGCCCCTCTTTCACGTGGTCGCGGCCGGGCGGAAGGACTCGGCGCGGGCGCGCCGCCATGCGGCGGAAAAGCGCGCATCGATCTCGCCGGCGAGAAACGAGCCGGGCGCGGGCGCCGGATGGAGATCGGCGAAGCTCGCGGTCTCCTGGGCCGAGACGCGCCGGCAGAAATGTTCCGGCTCGAAGCCGTTCGGATGGTCGAGCCCCGCGGCGGCGGCGAGTTCGGCGAGCGCGATCATCGTCGCGCGATGGAAATTGCGCACGCGCTCGGCCTTGTCGGCGACGACGAGGGCGCGGCCGCGGCTCTTGTCCTGCGTCGCGACGCCGGTCGGACAGCGGTCCGTGTGGCAGGACTGCGACTGGATGCAGCCGAGCGCGAACATGAAGCCGCGCCCGCTGTTGCACCAATCGGCGCCGAGCGCCAGCGCCCGCGCCATGTCGAAGGCGGTGACGATCTGCCCGGCGGCGCCGATGCGGATGCTGTCGCGCAGGCCGACGCCGATCAGCGCATGATGCGCGAAGACGAGGCCCTCGCGCATCGGCATGCCGACATGATCCATGAACTCCATCGGCGCGGAGCCGGTGCCGCCCTCCTTGCCGTCGACGACGATGAAATCGGGCGCGAGCTTAGTCTCGACCATCGCCTTGCAGATGGCGAGAAATTCCGCAGGCTGGCCGAGGCAGAGCTTGAAGCCGACCGGCTTGCCGCCCGAAAGCGCGCGCAGCCGCTCCAGAAATTGCAGCAGCTCGATCGGCGTCGAGAACGCCGAATGCGTCGCCGGCGACACGCAATCCTCGCCCTGCGGCACGCCGCGAATGCGCGCGATCTCCGCCGTGACCTTGGCGCCCGGCAGTACGCCGCCATGGCCGGGCTTGGCGCCCTGGCTCAGCTTCACCTCGATCATCCTGATCTGCTCGTCGGCGGCGACCGCGGCGAATTTTTCCGGATCGAACGCGCCTTTTTCGGTGCGGCAGCCGAAATAGCCGGAGGCGATCTGCCAGACGATGTCGCCGCCCTGCCGGTGATAGGGGCTGAAGCCGCCTTCGCCCGTATCCTGCGCGAAGCCGCCCTTGCGCGCGCCGAGATTGAGCGCCGCGACCGCGTTGGCGCCGAGCGCGCCGAAGCTCATCGCTGATATATTCAGGAGCGATATGTCATAGGGCCGCGCGCAGCGCGCCGCGCCGACGCGCGTGCGAAAATCCTCGCCCGACACCGGCCGCGCCGCGATCGAATGGCGCAGCCATTCATAGCCTTCTTCATAGACGTCGATCTCGGCGCCGAACGGGCGCTTGTCGATAGCCATCTTGGCGCGCTGATAGACGATGGCGCGGCGGTCGCGGCTGAACGGACGGCCGTCGCGATTGCCCTCGAAAAAATATTGCCGCAGCTCGGGGCGGATGGTCTCGAACAGAAAGCGCAGATGGCCGCTGATCGGATAGGCGCGCAGAATGGCGTGCTCCGTCTGCAACAGATCGCGCAGCCCGAGCGCGCAGAGGGAGACGAAGACGAATGTGAGCGGCGTGAACGCGCTGCTCCATTCGCCGCGCGTCGCCGCCGCCGCGACGGCGAAGCCGACGACGCTGAGCGTGAGGATGACGAGGCGGGGCGTGAAGGGAAGGAGGAGGAGACGCCAGGACATGGAGAACGGTCTTTCACCAGTGACAGCGGAGCGCTCGGCGAACGAATCAGACGCAGCCGCCGTCTTCGGCAATGGCGGCGGCGTCGCGCACGCTATGCAGGACGCGCGAGATCACGATCTCCGCTTCTGTCGGAAGATAATAGATCGCATAGCCTCCGCGGAACGCGACGCGGTTCGGTCGAAGGAAATTACACCTGCGCCCCTCGCCCTGAGGAGCCCGCGAAGCGAGCGTCTCGAAGGGCGGCCACGTCCGCCAAGTCGACCTCCGCTGGTCGGTCAGGCGGAGGTCGAGCAGTCGGCTGACAGCCTCCTCCCGCGCGTGATGATCGCCTCGGCGTCGAATTCCTCGACGCGGCCCGCCGCGACATCCGCCAAGCCTTTGTCGATGTCGGACCTCAGCGCATCCAGTTCCTGAAGCTGCGTCGCCCGTTTCGCCGTCCAGTCGCGGAGCGCGGCGCGGACGACGTCGCTCGTGGAGGCATAGTCGCCGTTCTCGACCGCGGATTTGATCGCCGCCGCCATATCGGGCGGCAGGGTGACGGTCAGTCGCTCGATGTCCGCCATGTCGCTGGCTCCTTGTGCGGAGGTCGAAATATATCACACTCCGCCGAGTTTGCGACTTTAGGTCATTCCTCGCTGGTCATTCCTGCCGGCGACGGTGGAGCTCCGACCTTCCAGAGAGAGACGGCGGCAGTCTCGCCGCGCGCGCTCCCTTTTCCCGCTCTGCGCGCGCGAGTGGGAGAAAGACACGCGCTGTTGCCGCCGCCCCCCAATGTTGAAACTGGCGCAATTATCCATATTGTATCATCGATGCCGGAGGCTCGCCTCTTGCCCCGCACCATCATCAGCGTGAGCGACGCTGAAAAGGATTGGCTGATCCGCCTCGCCGAGGCGGAGCGTGTGCCCATGACGGAGATCGTCCGCCGCGCCTTGGCGCTGTACCGTCAAAGCGGAGAGCGTCCGAGCTTCGACGAGCTGCTCGAGCGCAGCCGTGGACTCTGGCGGGAGGGAGACGGTCTCGCCTATCAGCGCCGACTCCGCGCTGACTGGGAGGAGAGGTGACGAGCCTGCTTCTCGACTCGGTCATCGTCATCGACCATTTCTCGAGGCCTCGTCGCGCGCTCGGCCGCCCGATCGCGCACCTTGACGTGGACCACCTCGTTCGCGGTGGCGTAGTCTCCATCCTCGAGACCGTGGATTTGATCGCGGCGGCCATATCGGACGGCAGGATGACGGTCAGTCGCTCGCTGTCCGCCATGCCGAGGGCTCCTTGTGCGAGGTGACTATATATTACACTCCGCGGAGACGGGGACGAAGCTTGTGGCCCAGCGAAGCCAGGATCTCATGCGCCTCTTGCGAGTATACCCTCGACGCAGTCGACCAATTGCACGGCGATTTCGATCGCCTGCTCCGCCTCGGAAAGGCTCACACCGCCACCGTCGCCGATGGCGTAATCCGCCGTCGCTTTGAGATTGTAAGCGCGAGCCAGAAAGGTAGGAAAGCTCGGGTCGATGTTCGGATCATTCTTGGCGAGGCGGGCGAATTCGCTGCGCACGCCATTATGGCTCTTCGCTGTCTTGCTGGTTCGCTCGAATATGAGCGCTTGCGCCGCATGGAATGCGGCCAGATAGGCGGCGCGCCCGGCGGCCTCCGGCAGCTCGTTGGCCGCGACGATCCGCGCCTCCTTCAAAGCCTGCCGCGCCTTGGCGAGATAGGCGGACGTTTCCGGCTGCATCACAGGTCGAGCCCCTCGCGCCGCACCTCATGCATCAGCGGCGTTCGGGCGTCATAGGCGGCGGCGGCGAAGGGAAGGGCGTTGATGACGGCCCCGGTGTCATAGAGGATGGCGGTCTCGATCTCTGCGAGCCGACCGCTCTCCGTCCAGAAGCTGTCGGGCTGCTCGAGGAAAACGGCGATGTCGTAATCCGAATCCGGCCGCGCGTCGCCGCGCGCCCGCGAGCCGAACAAGACGGCGCGCTTTAGCCGATCGCCGTAGAGAACGGCGAGTGCGGCGCGGAAGCGCGCGAGGATCGGGTCGGGAAGGGCTTGGATCGCCATGGGTAGAGCTTCCATCTTCGAGTTCGAACTCACACGGAAATGTGTGTCGAGCATCCGACGTGGAGAAGACGGGTCCTCGTCATGGCTTCTCGATCATCAAAGTGGAGCGTCACAAACACTCCATCGTCACTCCGCAAATTTCGCACGTCAGCCTTGACCCATGCTGCACCAGTGAAAAATTCGCGCAGCTTTGACAAGCTGTTCCGACATGAACGATACGACAATCCTTCAGCCGCGTCATTCTATGATCGGCGTAATCTTCGGGAAAGTCGAATTTGAGGCACAAATCCGTCGTGCTCTTGCATGAGCGGGCTAGGTGGTCAGGTGCTATGAATTGCTCTGCGAACCAATTCGCTTGGGGTTCAGCGCGCTCCTCTTCCGGCCATGCCCTTAGATGCATTGTTTCGTCATCAGAAAAAGCTTGGCGGAAGTAACCATGCAGAAAAATGTGGCCGAGTTCATGGGCCAGAATGAACCGCGACTTTGGCTCACCAAGCCGCGCGTCTTGCCAAATTTCGTGATGAACGTGGAGCGTCAATCGGGGTTTGTAGGACACCCAAGCGAGATCGGGCTCTTCGTGCTTAAAGATATCGAGATGAAGGACGCCCAACTTTCCGATCGTTCTCCCAACAAGGAATTCTACCTGCCTCGTAATATCGAATTTGGAATAAGCGTCGATCCCGAGCCACTGACGAAGCTTGTGAGCTTCGTCAGCGACTGTTTCGTAACGCCGATACCTAACTTTGCAATCCGTCGCCATAAAGGAAGGCCTCAACCCGATCTTCTCACGAGCACCCCGTGGTC
Source organism: Methylosinus sp. Sm6 (assembly GCF_019802345.1). Classification (GTDB taxonomy): domain Bacteria; phylum Pseudomonadota; class Alphaproteobacteria; order Rhizobiales; family Beijerinckiaceae; genus Methylosinus. Next base: position 179,158 of record NZ_JAINDZ010000005.1, read on the forward strand.
GCCCCACAGGTCTCGCACTTCAGGCACGTCCCATTGCGCACCAGCGTGAAATTCGCGCATTCCGGACAGGCCTCGCCGACATAGCCCTTCATCCGCGCTTCGGCGCGCTTCTCCGCGGCGCTGTCCACATGCTTGGTCGGCGCGGTCCAGCCGAGCTGCGACAGCGGCTCCGCTTCCTCGGCCGGCGCGCTCTCGCGCAGCGCCGTCGCGCCGCCGCGCACCAGCATCAGCCGATCGGTCTTCGAGCGCAAAAGGCCCTTCGATACGACCGACGACGCATTCTCCGGCGCCTTGCCCTCATGCTCGCCCTTGCCGAGCACGTCATGGCCGATGTCGTCCGGCGACACATGGGCGAGATCGTTGCGGCCGAGATAGGAGACGGCCAGTTCGCGGAACACATAGTCGATGATCGAGGTCGCGTTCTTGATCGCGTCATTGCCCTGCACCGGCCCCGCCGGCTCGAAGCGGGTGAAGGTGAAGGCGTCGACATATTCCTCGAGCGGCACGCCATATTGCAGGCCGAGCGAGATGGCGATGGCGAAATTATTCATCAGGCTGCGGAAGGCGGCGCCCTCCTTGTGCATGTCGACGAAGATTTCTCCGAGGCGCCCGTCGGCGTATTCGCCCGTGCGCAGATACACCTTGTGCCCGCCGACGGCGGCCTTCTGCGTATAGCCCTTGCGGCGATCGGGCAGTTTTTCACGCTCGCGCACCACATGATGCACGACGCGCTCGACGATGCGCTCGGCCACCGCCGCCGCGCGCGCGGGCGCATTGGCGGCGACGATCTCGTCGGCGATCTCCTCGGCCTCGTCCTCGGCGTCCGCGACGAGATGAGTCGAGAGCGGCTGCGACAGCTTGGAGCCGTCGCGATACAGCGCATTGGCCTTCAGCGCGAGGCGCCAGGAGAGCAGATAGGCCGCCTCGCAATCCTCGATCGAGGCGTCATTGGGCATGTTGATGGTCTTGGAGATCGCACCCGAGATGAAGGGCTGCGCCGCCGCCATCATGCGAATGTGGCTCTCCACCGAGAGATAGCGCTTGCCGAGCCGTCCGCACGGATTGGCGCAGTCGAACACCGGATAATGCTCGGGGGAAAGATGCGGCGCGCCTTCGAGCGTCATGGCGCCGCAGATGTGGATATTGGCCGCCTCGATCTCCTGGCGAGAAAATCCGAGATGCGTCAGCAGGTCGAAGCTCGCATCCTCCAGCGAGCTCGCCGGAACCTTCAGCGCCGAGACGAGGAAGTCGGGACCGAGCGTCCATTTGTTGAACACGAATTTGATGTCGAAGGCGGCGAGCAGGGCCTTCTCCACCGTCTCGATCTTCTCCTCGGTGAAGCCGCGCGCGCGCAGCGACGTCGTGTTGATCGCCGGCGCGTTGGACAGCGACGCATGGCCGACGGCATAGGCCTCGATCTCGGCGATCTGCGCCTCGCGATAGCCGAGCGCGCGCAGCGCCTCCGGCACGGCGCGGTTGACGATCTTCAGATAGCCGCCGCCGGCGAGCTTCTTGAATTTCACCAGCGCGAAATCGGGCTCGATGCCGGTGGTGTCGCAATCCATCACGAGGCCGATGGTGCCGGTCGGCGCGACGACGGACACTTGCGCATTGCGATAGCCATATTGCTCGCCGAGCGACAGCGCCTCGTCCCAGGCGCGCATGGCGCGGCCGATGAGCGCCTGCTCGGGGCAGGCGGCGTGATCGAGCGGCACGGGCGCCGTCGACAGCGCTTCATAGCCGGCGCGCTGTCCATGCGCGGCGCGGCGATGATTGCGGATGACGCGCAGCATGGCCTCGCGATTTTGCGCGAAGCAGTCGAAGGCGCCGCGCTCCTTGGCCATTTCCGCGGATGTGCGATAGGCGACGCCGGTCATGATCGCCGACAGCGCGCCGCAGAGCGCGCGGCCGGCGTCGCTGTCATAAGCGATGCCGCAGGACATCAGGAGGCCGCCGACATTGGCGTAGCCGAGGCCGAGCGTGCGATAGTCGTAAGAGAGCTGCGCGATCTCGCGCGAGGGGAACTGCGCCATCAGCACGGAAATTTCCAGCACGATGGTCCACAGCCGCGCGGCGTGCTCATAGGAATCGACATCGATGCGCTTGGTCTCGCCGTCGCGGAACTGCAGCAGGTTCAGCGAGGCGAGATTGCAGGCGGTGTCGTCCAAAAACATATATTCCGAGCACGGGTTCGACGCACGAATGGGGCCGCCTGCCGGGCAGGTGTGCCAGTCGTTGATCGTCGTGTGGAACTGAATGCCCGGATCGGCCGAGGCCCAGGCGGCGTAGCCGATCTTCTCCCACAATTCGCGCGCCTTCAGCGTCTTCGACACCTTGCCGTCGAGGCGGCGCGTCAGGCTCCAATCGCCGTCGCTCTCCACCGCCTTCAAAAACTCGTCGGAGACGCGCACGGTGTTGTTGGAGTTCTGGCCGGAGACGGTGAGATAGGCCTCGCTGTCCCAATCCGTGTCATAGGTGTCGAAGGAAATGTCCTTATAGCCCTGACGCGCGAATTGAATGACGCGCTTGATGGAGTTCTCCGGAACCTCGGCGCGGCGCGCGGCGCGGATCTCGCGCTTCAGCGCCGGATTCTTCTCGGGGTCGAAGCAGTCGAACGCCGGCCCCTCGCAATTGACGCAGGCGCGCATCACCGCCTTGAGATGCTTCTTCACGATCTTGGAGCCGGCGACGAGCGAGGCGACCTTCTCCTCCTCCTTCACCTTCCATTCGATGAAGGCTTCGATATCGGGATGGTCGACGTCGACCACCACCATCTTGGCCGCGCGTCGTGTGGTGCCGCCGGATTTGATGGCGCCGGCGGCGCGGTCGCCGATCTTCAGGAAGGACATGAGGCCGGAGGAGGAGCCGCCGCCCGAGAGCTTCTCCTTCTCGCCGCGCAGCCGCGAGAAATTGGAGCCGGTGCCGGAGCCATATTTGAACAGCCGCGCCTCGCGCACCCACAGATCCATGATGCCGCCATCGTTGACGAGATCGTCCTCGACCGACTGGATGAAGCAGGCGTGCGGCTGCGGATGCTCGTAAGCGGTCTTGGACTTGGTCAGCTTGCCGGTGTGAAAATCGACATAGAAATGGCCCTGGCTGGGCCCGTCGATGCCATAGGCCCAATGGAGGCCGGTGTTGAACCATTGCGGCGAGTTGGGCGCGGCCATCTGGCGCGCCAGCATGTAGCGCAATTCGTCCTGAAAGGCGGAGGCGTCCTCCTCCGTGTCGAAATAGCCGCCCTTCCAGCCCCAATAGGCCCAGGCCCCGGCGAGCCGGTCGAACACCTGCCGCGCCGAGGTCTCGGAGCTGTTGCGCTGATCCTTGGGCAGGGCCGCGAGCGCCTCCGAATCGGGCGCCGAGCGCCACAGGAAGCTCGGGACCTCATGCTCCTCGACGCGCTTCAGCTTCGCCGGCACGCCGGCCTTGCGGAAATATTTCTGCGCCAGCACGTCGATCGCCACCTGGCTCCAATCGGCGGGCGCGTCGATATCGTCGAGCTGGAACACCACCGAGCCGTCGGGATTGCGAATCTCGCTGCGCGCGGCGCGAAATTCGATGTCCGCATAGGGCGACTGTCCGGCTCTCGTGTAGCGTCGCTCGATCTTCATCGTCTCGAAGTCCTCGGGATGGGCGCGCGCAGCCGCGCGCTCGGCCGCGCAATAGCGGCCGCGCCGTTTGGATGATGGGGTGGAACTCTACGTTCTGAGGAAACGCAGGCACGCCGGCCGGTCGCGAGCGGGGGAGCGCCTGCGCGACGGGCCGCAGCGAAGGCGATCGAGCAGCCGAACGCCCCCCGCGAGGGGCGTGAATGCCGGCCACGTCGATAAACCGCCGCTGTGTCATTGATTGACCCGCCGAGAGTGCGTCACTCTGTGAAGGACGTCAAGACGCTAACAACATATAGTGTGCCTAATTAACAATCAGACAATATGTTGCAAAATCCAGTGGATTATGGGGAGAAGCGGACGTGGGCTCGGCCACGGGGCTCGACGCCGCCGGGAGATTCGGCCTGCGCCCCGAATCGGGCGCCATTCACCTCTCGTTCACCATGTGCGCTCGCGCACGGCCGTCGGCGTGCGAGCGGCGCATGCTGCAAATGTCGAGACCACTTCTGGCGACGCAATCGATATTGAAAAAAGGAATGGCGACGATGACCGATTCTCCCCAAAGCCTCTTCTCCACGGCCCGCAACGCCACCTTTCCGCTCACTCTCCTCGCGGCGGTCGCCTCTGCCGGCGTCTTCGCCTGCGCCAATCCGGACGTCGTGGCGATGCTGCTCAGCCGCGTCCAGACGGTGGAAGTCGGCGATGTGAAGATCGCGCTCGGCGATCAGGCGTTCAAGATCAATTCGGATCTGCAGGTCAAGCAGCTCGGCCTGGAGGTCCAATCGAAGCTGACGCGGCTCGCCGCCGATCTCGGCCCGCGGGAGGTGGATCGTCTGCTGCACCTGCCCGAGCTCGACCGGAAGGCGCAAGGCGATCTCTATGTGCATTGCGAGTTCGAGCGCTCCACCGCCAACATGCGCTATTTCTCGGCCGTCGATCACGGGCTCGCCGAAAGGGCGCTGGTCGCCATCGTCCCGCGCGCCGATCTCGCCGGGAAGCGCGAGACGCCCGATTTCGGGCGGGCGCTCGGCTGCTATCAGATGGAGCTGACCGAGGACGGCGCCGATGTGAAATCGCTGATCGTCTCGGAGCTGTCGCGGGTCTTCCACGGCGGCTTCGAGGGAGATTTCCAGAAAGCCGCGCCGAAGCGCGAGAACGCGAAGACCGCCGCCGCCCGCGCCGAGACAGGCGAGCGTCTCGCCGTGCGGTGAGGGGGGCGCCATCCACACCGTCAGCTGATCTGCGTCACTGAAAATGAAACATGTCTGCGCCCCCCAGCCCTCCCTCGCTTCGCGACGCGAAGCGAGGGCTTCCGGCCTTCAATTCGGATGACGCAGGCCATTCGGTCGCGCTGTCGAGGTGAGCGCAGGAAGCCGTCATGGCCGGGCTCGTCCCGGCCATCCACGCCAAGCCGCGGAGACATCTGGGAAAAGCGCCTAGGATCTGCGGATTTCGCATTTCGTGGCAAGGCGCGGAACCGGTCGCCGCAACGGCGACGTCGCGTCTGAAATTGCGAGAAACCTCGGCGTTGCGGCGTGGATGGCCGGGACGAGCCCACGGCTGTCCGGTTCAAGATAGGCATAGTATTATCTCGTATTGGCGTGGGTCCGGCTTGTTATTCGGCGTCGGCGCGCGCATGTCGACGACGCTCTTGCGATGCATGAGGTTGGCTTTCACGAGTCTTGCGAGGTCGAGGAATCCGCGGCTATTCTTTTCGATGCTTTGCACGAGGCGCAGCAGCAAATGCGCGATGAGCGCGGTCGCGAGCTGGATGCGCACCGCGTTCTGCGAGCGGCCCACCAGCCGCTTGATGCGAAGCGTCTGCTTCATCAAGCGAA
>NZ_JAINDZ010000060.1:0-7789 GCF_019802345.1 Methylosinus sp. Sm6
GATTAGAATCAATGTCATGCGCTTGTACAACCAATTTTTGTGCCGGACAGCCGTGGGACGAGCCCGGCCATGACGGCTTCCTGGAAAATGTGTGACTCCCTCAGCCCTGAAGCAGAGGGTGAAACGTCCCTTCTTGCATTCACCCGATCGCCCTGGTCGCACTGTGCGGCCCTCTTGACCAAATCGGAAAATTTTCCTATAACCCTCCCGCTTCCGCCGACCAAAGGGGCGCTCCCTCGGGTCAGGGGAGCGCGGGCGGAGGGCGGCTTCCCCGGGATGGCGACCCCCGTCCTCGGATAAGGTAGCACGCCGCCGGACGGCGTTCTTCTCCTCTCCAAAGGGAGAAACGAGAACCGTTCGTGATCCCAGGCGCCGGGCTCGATCGGGCTTGATCGAGAAATCCCAGGACTCGCGGGTCCGGGTCGGCCTCGGGATGTCGGCGACAGGACAGCGGTCGGGACGCTTCGGCCCCGAGACAATTTTTTGCGCACCGGCCGAAACGGCGGCCGCAGCGTCCCGGCCTTTCTCTCGCCCCGCCGTCCCCGCCGCGCGGGAGCGGCTTCCCGTGCTCTTTCCGCGACGCGGAAAAGCGCGCTAGAGCGCTTTCCGATCGAATGGAATCGTTCGATCGATCAGAATTCGCTCAAACTAAACACGGCGGGCATGAGCGGCGCGGCGGACATGGACGAGCGGGAGCTGGACGAGCGGGAGCCGCGCGAAGAGGAGCGGATCGTCGAGGTGCTGCTGCCGGTCGCCGTCGACATCGCCTATTCCTATCGGGCGCCGGCGCGCCTGCGCCTCGCGCCGGGCGATTGCGTCGAGGTCCCGCTGGCGACGCGCAAGGCGTTCGGCGTCGTCTGGCGCTTCGCCGAGCCCGGCGCCGAGCGCGCCGGCCTCAAGACGGTGCTCGCCAAGCTCGACCGCCCGCCCTTGCGCGCGGAGCTGCGCGCGCTCGTCGATTGGGTGGCGCGCTGGACTTTGGCGCCGCGCGGCATGGCGCTGCGCCTCGCCACCCGCGCCGTGGAGGAGGCGGCGCCGGAGACGCCGCGCGTCGGCTATCGCCTGGCCGGCCCGCCGCCCGAGCGCATGACTCCCGCGCGGGCGCGGGTGATCGCGGCGGCGGAGGGCGGGCTCGTCTTCGCCAAGGGCGAGCTCGCCCGCGCCGCCGCCTGCACGGCCGGCGTCGTCGACGCGCTCGTCGACGCGGGCGCGCTGGAGGCCGTCGCTCTGCCGCCCGAGCCGGCGGCGCCGCCGCTCGACCCCGATTTCGCGCCCTTTCGGCTGGAGGCGGAGCAGCGCGCCGCCGCCGATGCGCTCGCCGCGGCGGTGACGGCGGGCGGCTATCGGCCGTTCCTGCTCGAGGGCGTCACCGGCGCCGGCAAGACCGAGGTCTATTTCGAGGCCGTCGCCGCGGCCCTGCGCGCCGGCGGACAGGCGCTGGTCTTGATGCCGGAGATCGCGCTCACCGCGCAATTCCTCGAGCGCTTCGCGGCCCGTTTCGGCGCAAAGCCGGCCGAATGGCATTCCGGCGTTTCCGAGCGCAAGCGCGCGCGGCTCTGGCGCGGCGTCGCGCTCGGCGAGGCTGCTGTCGTCGCCGGCGCGCGCTCGGCGCTGTTCCTGCCCTTCTCGAATCTGCGGCTCATCGTCGTCGACGAGGAGCATGAGGCGGCCTACAAGCAGGAGGATGGCGTCGCCTACCACGCCCGCGACATGGCGGTGGTGCGCGCGCGGCTCGAGGGCGCGGCCATCGCGCTCGCCTCGGCGACGCCCTCGATCGAGACGCGCGTCAATGCGGCGAGCGGGCGCTACGCGCATCTGCGCCTCTCCGCCCGCGCCGGGGCCCGCGCCATGCCGCGCATAGAGGCGATCGACATGCGCTCCAATGGGCCGGAGCGCGGGCGCTGGATCGCGCCGCGCCTCGTCGCCGAGGCGGCCGAGACGATCCTGCGCGGCGAGCAGGTGCTGTTCTTCCTCAATCGGCGCGGCTATGCGCCTTTGACGCTCTGCCGCAGCTGCGGCCATCGCTTCCGCTGTCCCAATTGCGACGCCTGGCTGGTCGAGCACCGCTTCCGCCGCGCGCTCGTCTGCCATCATTGCGGCCATGTCGAGCGGCGCCCGCAATCCTGCCCCGAATGCGAGGCGGAGGAGTCGCTCGCGGCCTGCGGGCCGGGCGTGGAGCGTCTCGCCGAGGAGGCGGCGATTTTATTCCCGGATGCGCGGGTGCTGGTATTGTCCTCGGATTTTCCGGGGGGGCAGGAGCGGCTGCGCCGCGAGCTGGCCGAGATCGCGGCGGGGGCCTTCGATATCGTGATCGGCACGCAGCTCGTCGCCAAGGGGCATAATTTTCCGTTTCTGACCCTGGTCGGCGTCATCGACGCCGATTCCGGCCTCGGCAGCTCCGATCCGCGCGCCGCCGAGCGCACCTTTCAGCTTCTCGCCCAGGTGACCGGCCGCGCCGGCCGCGGCGACCGGCCGGGCCGGGCGCTGATCCAGAGCTGGCAGGCCGACCATCCGGTCATTCGCGCGCTGCTGTCGGGCGAGGCCGAGCGCTTCTATGAGCAGGAGACGGCGCTGCGCGAGCGCGCCGGCCTGCCGCCCTTCGGCCGGCTCGCGGCGCTGATCGTCTCCGCCAAGGACGCGGGCGCCGCCGAGGCCCATGCGCGCGCGCTGGCGCAGGCGGCGCATCGCCTGCCGGCGACCGAGCGCTACCGCGTCGCGCCGGCGGGCGGACTGCCGGAAGAGGGGGAGATCATCGTGCTCGGCCCGGCCGAGGCGCCGATTGCGCTGATCCGCGGCCGCTATCGCTTCCGCCTGCTGGTGAAGGCGCCGCGCAGCGCCGATCTGCAGGCCTTTTTGCGCGCCATGCTGGCGGCGGCGCCCAAGGAGCGCGGCGGCGTGCGCGTCGCGGTCGACGTCGATCCGCAGAGCTTCTGGTGATGTGCGCTTCAGGCGACAGCGCGAAACAATTGCGTCATTTGCGGACTCTCGACGCGCGTCCCTTCTCCCACTCGTGGGAGAAGGTGGCCCCGCGCAGCGGGGGCGGATGAGGGTCCCTGTGGTTCTCGAAGCGGACGAATCGCATCAGCGCGCTGCTGCGGCGAGGACCCTCATCCGACCCGACTTCGTCGGGCGCTCTCTTCTCCCGCTCCGCGGGAGAAGAGAGCGCCCCTATAATCTAAACTTGCGCGCCCTGCGCGGCCAGGGCCGAGAACAGCGCCGTGTCCGCGTCCGTCCCCGGATTGCCGGTGGTCAGCAGCTTCTCGCCGTAGAAGATCGAATTGGCGCCGGCGACGAGGCACAGCACCTGCGCCTCGCGCGAGAGCGCCGAGCGGCCGGCAGAGAGGCGCACGCGCGACTTCGGCATCACGATGCGCGCCGTCGCGATCATGCGCACCAGCTCCAGCGGGTCGACCGGCGGGCGGCCGTCGAGCGGCGTGCCCTCCACGGCGACCAGCGCATTGATCGGCACGCTCTCGGGATGCGGATCGAAGGAGGCCAGCACCTGCAGCATATGGGCGCGGTCGCGCACGCTCTCGCCCATGCCGATGATGCCGCCGCAGCACATTTCGAGCCCGGCGCGGCGCACTGCGGCGAGCGTCGCCAGCCGGTCCTCATAGGTTCGCGTGGTGATGATCTCGCCGTAGAACTCGGGTCCGGTGTCGAGATTGTGGTTATAGGCGGTGAGCCCCGCCTCGACGAGCCGCTCGGCCTGGCGCTCGTTCAGCATGCCGAGCGTGACGCAGGCCTCCATGCCGAGCGCGCGCACGCCGCGCACCATGTCGAGCACCGCGTCGAAGCGCGCGCCCTCCGGCGCCTGCCGCCAGGCCGCGCCCATGCAGAACCGATCCGCCCCGGCTTCGCGCGCGCGCTGCGCCGCGCCGAGCACATCGTCCACCTCCATCAGCTCGACGCGGTCGAGCTTGACCTCGCGGTGATGCGCCGATTGCGGGCAATAGGAGCAATCCTCCGGGCAGCCGCCCGTCTTGATGCTGAGCAGCGCCGCCTTCTGCACCTCATTGGGATCGAAGACGCGGCGATGCTCGGCGCTCGCCCGCGCGACGAGCTCGAGCAGCGGGGAATCGTGGATGGCGACGATCTCCTCCAGCGTCCAATCGTGACGGAGAGAAAAATCGGCGGGAGCGTTCATGGCGGCCTCGAACGAGAGCGATCAGCGGGATTTTTTGGCGAGCCGGCGCTCGTTGCGCGTCAGCGCGGCCTCGGCCTTCGCCGCCGGCGCCTTGCGCTGCAGCGAGGCGTCGAGGCCGGCGAGGAGCGCGACGATGACATAGAGCGCGATCGCCGCATCGAAGCCGGAGAGGCCGAGCGCGAACCAGGCCGGGGTGAACACGGCGCCGGTGCCGAGATAATGGAATTGCACATGCCACAGCGGATGCAGGGCGAAGCCTGCGACGAGCCACCAGGGCGAGCCGACGATGCCGAGCAGGCCGAAGGAGCCGAAAATGGCGAAGCCGGTCATCTCTATGCCGAACCAGGCCTTGACATTGTCCGAGGCGAAGGCGAGCCCGACATAGAGCGCGGCCGTGGCGACGAGCGCATAGCCGAGCGCGCGCCGCGAGCCGAGCTGCGGCCAACGCGCCGAAAGCCGCGCGAGAACGAGGACGCCCCCGCCGAGAGCGAAGCCGACGGCGGCGGGAATGAGGATCGGGGTCAGCTCTTCCATCTTCGAAGCCCGTTATCGGTTTTGCGCCGCGAGCGAGGTCTATAGGCCGGGCGCGCCGGGGCGACAAGGGCAGGGGGCGACCGCGACGGCGGGACGATCGGGCCTCACGCCGGGAAGGCGCAGAAGGAGGTGTCGCCGAAGCATCGTCAGCGGAGGCCGTGACCCGTCCTCGCCGCAGGGACGACCTGTCGCCGCGCTTCGACGCGACACGTCGGCGGCTCCTTGCAATTTATTTTTTTCAGAATATATTCTGATCAGAATAAATTGCGAGGACGAGATGCATAATCGGAAGCAGGAGCGCGACGCGCTGAAACGCAAGCTCGAAGCCGGGGTCAGCATCCACATGCTGGCGCCCCGCCGCATCGGGAAAACTTGGACGATAAATCAGTTGGCGATCGACCTCCGCGAGAGCGGATGGCGGGTCATCGAGATGGACGTCGAAGGGATGGGCGCGCCATCCGAATTCGCCCACGGTCTTTGCAGGCGGCTCGAAGCTCAAATCCCGAAAAGCGACGCTCTGATCACACATATTCGTCAGCGATTCACCAATCTGATTGGTGGAAATTGGGGAAGCGAGCGACTGGCCGACGCTCTCGGCAAGCTCGATCCGATCGAATTCGCTGAGGCGCTGATTGCCTCGGTTGACGAATCCGCCCAGAAAACAGCGATCATCATTGACGAAATTGCTTATTTCTTCCACGCCTTCGCGACGGAGAGCCCAAAAGAGGCGTACGCCTTCGCCTATAGGCTGCGCGCGCTCCAGCAGCGCCACAGGAATGTCCGCTGGGTGCTGACGGGGTCTATCGGTCTCGACATCATCGCCAGCCAGTACCGCCTCGAGGGCGCCTTTGTCGATTTCGAGAAGTTCAAGCTGGAGCCGTTTACCGGCGAGCAAGCGCGCTCGTTTCTGCGAGATCCACAAATCCAACAGCAGATCACATGCTTTTTCAACGCCAGCGACGAGGATTTCGAATGGATGTTTCGAGAACTGGGCTGGCTGGGGCCCTATTATCTCAAGCTGGTCGCGAATGAAGTACGCCCGTCCGTCGTCGGAAATGACGGGCGGTGCGCAATCGCCACTCGAGCAGATTTCGAAGCAGCCTTCCAGAGACTGCTGGGGCCGGATCGACGATCCGACTTCTCTGTTTGGCACGAACATGTCGACAAAAATCTCCCCGAGGCGAGCCGCGCCATGGCGAAGCAGATCGTCAACGCGCTATCGATGACGGCGGACGGGGAAACGGCGGATACGCTTCTAGCGAAAACCACGCAGATGCAAGGCAGCGCGACGCAAAGTCAGATCAAAGACGTGCTCAACGCGCTCGTCAACGACCAATTGATCGCGAAAAACGGCGACCGCTACGCCTTCCGATCAGGCCTCGTCCGCCGCTATTGGCAGGAGTACCAGGCCGGATGACCCTGTCCAAAAGCCCTTCGCTCTACAATCAGGACACGCTGGACGACAGCGATTTTGTCGCTCAATTCGTCGCGCGCCACGGCGTTCTCGACACCCTGGTGCGCCGGCTCGAGACGATCGGGCGCGGCGCTGCCGGCGGCTGCCAGATTCTCATCGGCCCGCGCGGCATGGGCAAGACCTCGCTGCTCAGGCGGCTCGCCATCGAGATCAAGAACCGGCCGGACCTCAGCGAGCGCTTCATCCCGCTTCGGTTTCGTGAAGAGCAATATAACGTGCTCAAGCTGGGGGACTTTTGGCGCAATTGCGGCGAAGCCCTCGCTGAATGGGCAGAGGCCGACGGTCGGACAGACCTCGCCGCCCGCCTCGACGCCGCGCTTCTCAAAGAGAATTGGGCGGGGGATGATAGACCCGCCGATCAACTCGAATCGGAGCTGGCGAATTTGAACCGGCGCGCCGTCCTCCTCGTCGATAATCTCGACCTTATTTTCGATGCGCTGTCCGACCAGGACAAATGGGTGATGCGGCGTCACCTTCAGGAAAAAAATGGGCCGCTCGTCATCGGCGCGGCGACGCGGCCGTTGACGGACAGCGCGGATCGCCAAGCCGCATTTTACGAATTCTTCCAGCCGTATCATCTGGAGCCGCTCGACCAGATCGAAACCGAAGAGTGCATGCGGGCGCTCGGCGAGCGGCGCGGCGAGCATGGCAAGCCGGTGCTGGAGGTGCTGGCCCGGCAGCCGGGGCGCCTCAGGACTCTGCATGTTCTCACTGGGGGAAACCCTCGCGTTCTCGCCCTGATCTACCGGCTTCTCGAGAGCGCGGAATCTGACATGGCCATGGCCGATCTGGAGATTTTGCTCGATCAGGTCACGCCCTATTACAAGGCGCGGATCGAAGAATATCCGACGCCGCAGCAGCGCGCGGTGATCGATGCGATCGCCTTGCACTGGGACCCGATCACCACCCGAGAGCTGGCGAAGACGACCGGCGTCGTCGCGACGACACTGTCGCCGCTGCTGGCGAAGCTCAGGAAGGACGGATTGGTCGAGTCGGTCGCAACGTCCGGCGCCTATGACGCCCATCAGCTGGTCGAGCGATTTCTCAACATCTGGTACCTCATGCGCCACGGCACGAGGCGCACCAAGCAGAGAATGCGCTGGCTGGTGGCGTTCTTGTCGAATTTCTATTCGCGATCGGATTTGGTCGGGATCGCTGATCGCATGCGATCATGCGGGGCGATCGCCAAATGGCATCCCGACTATGCCCTTGCTTTCAATGAGGCCTTGCTGCTTTTCGACGCAAGGGACGGTGCCGAAAGATTCTCCACGGTTACGCTACGAGCGTCCCGCGAATATGTAAGCAAAGAAATCGATGGAGCCGGAGGAGCCGAGAAGCCGTCGAATAGCGAGGATGCGCCAAACGGAAAAATCGCGGCGAAGGTGAAAGTCGCAAAGGACTTGATTACTCGGGGCATCGCCCTCGGAGAAGCTGGCGATCATGCAGCCGCGATCACCGCATTTGACGATGTCGTCGCCCGTTTCGCCGATGCGCGGGAGCCGGCCCTCAGGATGCCGGTGGCGATGGCGCTGGTCAGCAAGGGCCTCGCCTTCGGAAAAGCTGGCGATCCTGCAGCCGCGATCGCCGCCTATGACGATGTCGTCGCCCGTTTCGCCGATGCGCGGGAGCCGGCC
>NZ_JAINDZ010000060.1:7889-15438 GCF_019802345.1 Methylosinus sp. Sm6
AAGCTGGCGATCCTGCAGCCGCGATCGCCGCCTATGACGATGTCGTCGCCCGTTTCGCCGATGCGCGGGAGCCGGCCCTCAGGGAATGGGGGGCGATGGCGCTTGTCAACAAGGGCGCCGCTTTCGGAGAAGCTGGCGATTATGCAGCCGCGATTGCCGCCTTTGACGATGTTGTCGTCCGTTTCGCCGACGCGCAGGAGCCGGCCCTTAAGAAGCAGGTGGCGATGGCGCTGGTCAACAAGGGCGTCGCCTTCGGAGAAGCTGGCGATCATGCAGCCGCGATCGCCGCCTGTGACGATGTCGTCGCCCGTTTCGCCGATGCGCGGGAGCCGGCCCTCAGGGAGGGTGTGGCGCGGGCGCTGGTCAACAAGGGCGTCGCCTTCGGAGACGCGGGCGATCATGCCGCCGCGATCGCGGCCTATGACAAAGTCGTCGAACGCTTTGCCGACCAAGACGATTCCGAGCTGAAAGACATCGTCGCGACTGCTCGGGTGCGCCTCGGCAACATCCTTCTCTATTTCAAGAATGACATCCCGCGCGCCGAGCAGCTCTTTCGGCTTGCCGCCGCGGTGCAGCCTCTCGTCGCGAAGAGAAATCTGGCTTGGCTCTACCTTCTGGACGAGAGGATGAGCGACGCGATCGAGCTTCGGGAGGATTTGACCGAGCTTCCGGAGCCCGGCCTGTCTCTGATCGATGCGGGACTCCAGCTGGCGCAGCAAAATTTCGGTTCCGCGACCGAACGCCTCGCCATAGCGCTCGAAAGAGGGCTCAATGGCGGCAGCTTCGATTTTTCCGACGATCTCGTTCGGTTCCTGAGGCTCGCCAAACGCAAGGGATACGGCGAGCCGCTGATCGCATGGTTCGAGGCGACGGGCTTTGCCGACAGGCTGGCGCCGATCTATGTGGCGTTGAAGGCCTATGTCCGAGGCGAGCGCGCCTTGCTCGACGCAAATCCCGAAACGCGAGGACCGGCCCGGGCGATCTTTGATCGACTGGTCGCGCCCGGGCCCGTCGAGCAGGGCGCCGAAGCAAGATCGAGCCAGGGAAAGCGACCCCGGGGACGACCACGCAAGAAATCCTGACCTGAATGCAGTAGCGTCGTAGTGAAATCAGACATCGCCGATGCGCGACGCGTTCGAATAGGGTGGGAATTAGCACGATGCTCCGAATGGTCTTCGATGGCGACAGCGGACATTACCTCGCTTCGGAAGCAGACTAGACGCGAGGCGGCAGGAGTGTCAGTCATTGACGCATAGCGGAAATCCCAAACTGACCCGCGCGGCCTCTCGCATGCGGGCGAGAACGACGGTCCTTCGCCCTTGCCGGCGACGCAGGAGCGATAGGCGGGCGGGCTCGCCGGCTTTTCCGGCTTTCCCAGCCGAGGCGGGACGCTTATCATCTTCAGCGCCGCGACGCTGCACGCGCGGCGCTCACGGCGCCCGGAGACGACGCCCAAATGGCATGGCTGATCCTGTTCATCGGCGGCATGTGCGAGGTCGGCTGGCTGGTCGCCCTCAAATATGCCGAAGGCTTTTCGCGGCTCTGGCCGTCGGTCCTGACCGTGACGCTGATGGGCGCGAGCGTCGGCTGTCTCGGCCTGGCGGTCAGGACCATTCCGATGGGAACGGCCTATGCGGCCTGGACCGGCACGAGCATCGCCGGCGCCGCGGTCGTCGGCATCTGCTTCTACGGGGAATCGACGTCGCCGCTTCGCCTCGTCTCCATCGCGCTCATCCTGTGCGGCGTCATCGGGTTGCGGCTGGAAAGCTGAACCCGCCGCCCGCGCTGTCAGAAATAGCTCTGCAGCCCGCCGCGCCGCCTCACATCGAGCGTCGCGCAATGGAACGAGCCGCCGAAGGCCGCATAATGCATGAAAGGGCAGGGGATCGGCTCCAATCCCCACGCCTCCATCGCCCGCATCGTCGCTTCATGATGCGGATCGACGATCACGCGCTTTTCATCGAGCATCAGCACATTCATGTTCAGCCATTTTCCGCAGAGCGAAATCTTTTGCAGGAAGGGATCGGCGATCGGGTCCGGCTCCGGCGCGATCAGAATGTCCCATTTCTTCAAGAGCGGCGGCAGGCGTTCGACATCCACATATTCGGGATTGACGAGGAGCCTGCCCGGCCCGAGCGGCAGCGCGGTGGTGTCGATATGCATCGGGGTCGGACAAAGGCTCTCGATCTCATGGATGCGATAGGCGTCGCCGAGATGGCGGCGCAGCCATTCGACGCCGAGCGCATTGGTCACATTGCTGCGCGTGACGAAGAGATCGCGGCCGCAGCGGAAGAAATCCGCAGCGTCGAACACCGGCTCGAATTCGGTCAGAACATAGGAGATCGGCTCGCCTTTCCGCCGCGCGCGATAGTTCGGATCATAGAGCTCGTCGGCGAGCTGGGGCCTCGGCGCCGAGGTCCAGCGCGCGCCGCGGCGAAAATAGTCCTTGAGCAGCGGGCGATAGGAATGGGTCTCGAAATAGCGGCATGGCCAGGCCATCGGCGTTTCGATGATCTCGTCGCCGACGATGAGCAGGCTGTCGCGCGGGCAGGAGTTGCAGAAGCCGCGCGAGGACCAGCCCGGCGCGCCGAATTTTTTGCGAAAGTCGGTGGGCTCCGGCCGCGTCACCGTGACGCCGAGCCGCGTCAGCAAAGAGACGAATCCGTCGAGCTCGCGCTGTGCCTTGGCGACCATGAACCCGGGATAGCGAAAGCCGGAGAAGAGCGGAAGAATGCGCGCGGTGAAGCCGGGGATCACGCTCGTGACCACCTTATGGCCCGATGGAATGACGGCCCCCTCCAGCCGTCCGACGATCACTTCCTCCAGCGGGTCCCATTCATTGTACGAGCTCACCGGCGATGTGAGCGGGGCGGGGGCGTTGTCCGAGCGGTCGGCCGGAAGAAATGCGTTCATGCTCCAGGTCTCCGATGGCCCGATCTCGACGAGCGGGATGTGCGAAGGCCGCATCTTCGCCTCGCGCGTATGTTCCGTCCGCGCGAGGCCGTGTCGAACGCAGTCGACGCGAAACTATATCCGATCGCCGCGGAGCCGTTCAACGCGGGATCGGCGCTGTCCCATGGCGGTCGGAGCAATGACGGCGAGGGCGTTTCACCTTCCCCCTCCGTTGCGGCGCGCATCGAATGCGCATCGCGGGAGCGCGCGTCAATTCATGTGATCGCCGCCGTCGGCCGGCTGCACACGTCGCAGCAGCTCCTCGACCGCGTCGATGGACGCCGGTTTGGTCAGATGCAGATCGAAGCCCGCGTCCTGCGCGCGGCGGCGATCATTCTCCTGGCCCCAGCCGGTGAGCGCCACGAGCAGGAAGCGGCGGCGGCCTCCGCTCGCGCGCATGCGGCGGGCGGTTTCATAGCCGTCGACGCCCGGCATGCCGAGATCGACGAAGGCGATGTGCGGCTCGAACGCTTCGAGCGCCGCGACCCCGGCCGGACCGTCATAGGCCTTGCGCACCGTCGCCCCGAGGCTCTCGAGCAGAAGGGCGAAGCTGTCGGCGACATCATGGTCGTCGTCGACGACGAGAGCGCGCGCGCCCCCGCCCTCGCCGGCCGACGTCCTCTCGACCGGCGCCGTCGCGGCCGCCGGCTCCTCGGCGAGCGGCAGAAACACCGCGAACTGGCTGCCCCGCCCGGAGCCCGCGCTCTGCGCCTCGACCCGTCCGCCATGCATCTCCACGAGCTTGCGCACGAGCGCGAGGCCGATGCCGAGCCCCCCTTCGGACAGGCGCATCTGGTCCTGTGTCTGCGCAAAGAGATCGAACACGCGCGGCATCATCTCCGGGGCGATGCCGACGCCATTGTCGCGAACGCGCAAAACCGCCTCCTTGCCCTCGCGCGCGGTCTCTATGTCGATGCGCCCGCCGGGCGGCGTGTATTTGGCGGCGTTGTTGATGATATTGGCCGCGATCTGCGCGAGGCGCACCGGATCGCCGAACGCACGCAGCGGCTCCGCCGCGAGCTTCACGTCGAGGCGATGACCCTTCTTGTCGATGAGCGGACGAGAAGCGTCGAGCGCATGGCGCAGAAAATCCGACACGGCGACGCTCTCCTTGCGCAGCTCGATCTTGCCGCGGCTGATCCGCGAGATTTCGAGAAGATCGTCGACGAGGCGAACGAGATGATCGACCTGCCGCTGCACCATGGCGATGAGCGGCGCGTCGGGGAAATCGGCGCCATATTTGCGCGTGAGAATATGCGCCGCATTGCCGATCGGCGCCAGCGGATTGCGCAATTCATGCGCCAGGGTGGCGATGAACTCGTCCTTGCGACGATCGGCGTCGCGCAGAGCCTGCTCCGTCTGAACGCGCCGCATCGCGATCGCGACGAGATCCGCGACGGCCTTCATCACGGCGATCTCGTCGTCGCTGAAGCGAATGCGCGAACGGGTCCCGAACGACAATGTGCCGATGACGCGATCCTGATGCAGCAGCGGATGACAGCAATAGGCCTGAATTCCGAACGATCTCACCAGCTCGGCGCGCAGGTCGTCGCGGCGCTGAATATCCTCGGCGAGGATGCGCCGGCCCTCGCGGGCGCCGCAGCCGCAGACCGCCGCGCCGGGCTCGGGCGATGCGAGCGCGTCCACCCACTCTGCGGGCGCCCCCGCGCAGGCGTTGAGGCGAAGCCGCCCGGTCTCCTCGTTCACGAGATAGTTGAAGAAGACGTCGCAATCGAGAAAGGCCATGACCTTGTTGCAAATATCCTCGGCCAGCCGCCGAGGATCCGTGCTCTCGAGAAGCAGCGCGGCGGCTTCGGACAGCAGCTCGTTGCGGCGCATATGCCAGAGCAGGGCGTGCTCCGCCGCCTTGCGCTCGGTGATGTCCTGCGTCACGCCGAAGCCGCCGAGCAGCGCGCCCGCCTCGTCGAACTCGAGATAGGCTTTTTCGCGCACCCAATTGGTCCTGCCCGCGACCACGATGCGGTGCTCTATGTCGTAAGGCGCGCCATGCAGGCTCGCCTGCCATTGCATATCGACATAGGCGCGATCGTCGGGATGCACGATGTCGAGAAAGCTCTCATAGCTCATCGGCGCGCCTTTCGGCACGCCGAAGATGCGATGGTTCTCGTCCGACCAGGTCAGGACATTCTCGCGCACGTCGAGGCGCCACCAGCCGATCTTCCCGACCTCCTGCGCGCGGTCGAGATCATTGCGGCTTCGTCGCAGCGCCTCTTCGGCCTGACGGCGCTCGGTCACGTCCTCGACGAGCGTGATGATCCAGCGCGGCGCGCCGTCGGCGCGGCGAATGAGCGAGAGGCTCTTGCGCACCCATATGCTGTCGCCGGTCTTGCGGACATAGCGGTTTTCGATGACGAAGCCCGGCGTCTCGCCGGCGAGCATTTTTCGAGTCGAGGCCTCGCTCGCGGGCCAGTCGTCGGGGTGAACCAGATCCGATCCCTTGCGACCGAGCAGCTCCTCGCACGAATAGCCGGTGATCGCGCAGAATGCGGGATTGGCCTCGAGAAACCGGTAGTCCGGCGCATGCATCGCAAAGCCGATCGAGGCGTTGGCGAAGCACATGCGGAACCGCTCCTCGCTGTCGCGCAGCGACGCCTCGGCCCGCTCCGCCTCGCTCTTGGCCTCGGTGATGTCGATGCCTTCGACGAGCAGGGATTCGATCACGCCGTGCTCGTCGCGCAGAGCCGTCACCGTGTTGAGCGCATGGCGCAGCGCGCCGTCCCGCCCTCGATAGACTCCCTCGCCCCGCGAGGGGCCGGGCCGCGCCCGCGCCTCTTCGAAATGGCGCCGCCATGTTGCGCGCATGTCGGGCAGATCGCTCCACCATGGGCCGTCCACGAGCGGCTTTCCGACCATCTCCTCCTGCGTGACGCCGGTGCCGCGCACGACCGCGTCATTGAGCTCGACGACGCGTCCGTCGGGGCTCAACAAGACGCTATATTGAAACTGCTGATCGAAGATGGCGCGAAAGCGCCTTTCGCTGGCGCGCAGCGCCGCCTCCGCCCGCTTGCGCTCGGTGATGTCGCGCACGAAGGCGCGCATGCCGATGGCGCGCCCGTTCTCGTCGGCGACGAGCCAGGCTCGCAGGCCGATCGGAAACACGCCGCCGTCCTTGCGGATGTATTCCTTCTCATATTCGGCGGATTCGCCGCGCGCGAGAATCTGCTCCTGCACGATCCGCTCTTCCATATCGCGCCAGATCTTCGGCGTCAGATCATGGTAGGTGAGGCGCCGCAGCTCCTCGAGCGTGTAGCCGAGCATTTTCTGATAGGCGGGATTGGCTTCGAGAATGTGGCCGCTCATGTCGACGGTGACGATGCCGTCGCAGCTCGTCTCGAACAGCGAGCGAAAGCGTTGCTCACAGACGCTCTCCGGCTCGGCCGTCTCGCGATCGGGAGCATCGATGATGGAGCCGTCGTAGCCGACGAATGCGCCGCGCGCGTCGCGCTGCGGCGAGCCGAGCGCCATCGCCCGGCGAAAGCCGCCGTCCGCGCGCTCGAGCCGGAACACGATCTGGAACGGCCGCGCCGATCGCGCCGCGAGATCGAGCTCGGCGGCGACGCGCGGGCGATCATTGGGGTGAATGGCCTCGCGCCATCCGCCGCCCAAGGCGGAGTCGGGCGAGCGCCCGGTCGCTCGTCGCCAGTCGGGCTCGATCCGATGGCAGCATCCGTTGGGATCGACCGACCAATTCACGACCCAGAGCGTATCCGTCTCCAGCGCGAGCATTCGCTGTCCAATGCCATTCGGCGGGCCATCTCACCCACATAAGCGATGCGGAGAGAGCGAACAAGCTGCGGCGGAAGCCCGCTGATCGGGCGCGCCCGGCTTCATCTCTGGACGCCTCCGCGATCGGTCTCATAAATCCGCCGCCTTCAGGATCGAAGCCCAATCCTGCCGTCCTCCCAGCAGGCGAATGATCGAAACATGATCGTCGGCGATCCTGTAGATGACCAGATGACTTTCATGGACGTGGATGCGCACGGGAGGAGAGAGCTCGCGATGCTCGCGCGCCATCGTCGGCATGGTCGCGATCAGCTCGAAAACCCGCACGAGATCGTCGACATAGCGATCCGCTTGGCTGATCGGCCAAGCTTCGGCCGAAAACAGCCAGATGTCCTCGAGATCGGCCAAGGCGCGCGGCGTGAGGCGGCATTGTCCGGCGTCACCGGACGCCATGCCGCGCCCTCATGCGCAGCTTGAACGTTTGCGCGTCGAAAACCTGCGGCGCGCCGCTCTCGATCCCCTCGGCGACAGCCGCCTGCAGCAGAGCCAGCGCCTCCTTGCGCTCCTGATCCTTGCGGATCAGGTCGCGGATATAATCGCTCGCATTGCCATAGCGCTCGCCCTCGGCCTGGCGCTCGACCCATGCCTTCATCGCATCCGGGAGCGAAACATTCATGGTTGCCATGGGCGTCTCCTGTTTGGGGGAAACTATGGTGGCTTGGCAATGTTTGTCAAACGCGATCTGGCAGCGGCGCACTGCCGAATTCAAGGCAGGTCGTCATGGCCGGGACAAGCCCACGGCTGTCCGGTTCAAGATAGGCATAGTATTATCTCGTATTGGCGTGGGTCCGGC
>NZ_JAINDZ010000061.1 GCF_019802345.1 Methylosinus sp. Sm6
GATCCGTCTGCAAATCCCGAAGGAATTTTCGTCACCGAAGGAGCGCGGCGCCGCATGAAACTCTCGAACAAGATCACCGCTTCGCTCGACGCGATCCCCTACGCGCCGATCGCCCTGTTTCTCCGAGTGGTCGCCGCACATCCGTTTTTCGCGTCCGGCCAGACAAAGATCGAAGGACCGACCATCGGCGGAGACGTTTTCGGCGCCGACGTGACCGTTCAGATTCCGATGGCAGTCAGAGATGCGACATTCGCTCTCTTCGCCGAAGAGTACAAGCTGCCGTTCATTTCACCGAGTGTCGCGGCTTATATGGCGACCGCGCTCGAAGTCGTGCTGCCCGTGCTCCTTTTGCTCGGTCTCCTGACGCGCCTTTCGGCGCTCGGCCTTTTGGCCATGACTTTGATCATTCAGATCTTCGTCTATCCCGACGCGTGGTGGACGGCGCATGCCTATTGGGCCGCGCTGCTCATCGTCATCATCGCGCGCGGTCCGGGCGCCATCTCGCTCGACCATCTGCTCTCTCGCCGATGACTGCGGCGCCGGATCAACCGTCGCGCCGTGCGGTGACCATCGGCCTCGTCGGCGCGGCGATTTCTTCGTCGGTCGGGGCGCAATCGAACAACGATCGGACTTGGCCGCAGCTGCGAACCCCGACCTCGCAGTTCATCGAGCTGAGACCGCTCGCCGAGGCGCCCGCGCTCGACCTTCGACGCATCGACGGCAAGACGATCGAGCTGAAGGCGCTTCGCGGGAAGGTCGTCTTGCTGTGCTTCTGGGCGACATGGTGTCCGCCCTGCCGCCGCGAATTGCCGACGCTCGAACGTCTCGGGCGCCTCATCGATCCGCGCGACCTCGAGATTGTCGCGATATCGATCGACAAAGGCGGAAACGATTCGGTCGCTGCATTCTCGAGGAACATCGGCGTCCTTCGCCTGCTGCCCTTTCTCGACCCCGACGGACTTATCGCTGTCCGTGCCGGACAAACTTCCTCCTCGCCCTTCGTTCTTCATGGCATGCCGATCTCCTATGTCGTGGATCGGCTCGGACGCGTCGCCGGCTATATCGTCGGCGAGGTCGACTGGACATCCGGCGACGCGCTGGCGCTGATGAGGTTTTACATCGATCGATGATGCGGGAGGCGCGCCGCCGCTAACCGGCGCGTCTCGTTCGTCGAAACTCATGGCGGCCTATTTCGGGTCCGTTCGGCTATCCGTCCATGCGAAAGGCTCGAAGCTCTCGTTCAATGGCGTCTTCGCCAAGCGGTTGGTGTAGTTGCTCATCACCATCAGCGCGACGCCCATGATCACCTCGAGCAGCGCACGATTGTCGTAACCGGCTCGAAGAAAGCTCGCGGTCTCCTCTTCGGTCACGGCTCCACGCTTCGTCACCAAGGCGCGCGTGAACCGATGAAGCGCCTCCAGCTTGGCGTCGCCGATCGATCGGCCCTCCCGCAGGCTCGCGATGACTTCGGGAGAGACCTTCTGCTTGAATGCGGCGGCCGTATGGGCGGCGACGCAGAACGCGCAACCGTTCTCGAAGCTCGTCGCGAGAAGGATCGTCTCGCGCTCGGTAGCGGAAAACGCGGTCGACTCGAAAGCCTTGTAGAGAGCTTGAAAGCCCTCCAGCATAGCGGGCGATTCCGCTTGAACCGCGAACAGGTTGGGAACGAAGCCGAATCGTTGCTCGATCGCAGCGAGCCATTTGCGTGAGCCGTCGGGTGCGGTCGACTGGGTATGAAGTGTGAATGTCATCGATAATGTCTCCGACCTGCTGTCTGATGCGAATGTCGACGACCCGGAGGGGGACGTTCGAATGGAGCTTTGTTTCGGCGTTGCGAGCGAATGATGGGCTCGGTCGTCATCCGATACGCGTGACTCGCTCCTCGTCACCGGGAGATTGTCGCGAGAGGTTCTGTTCTTGCAGCGTTGCGGATCGCTCGCGAAGCGCAATTGAGATAGTTGCGCACGAAGTCCCGATGAGCAGGTGATTGGGCAAAGCTCATCACGCCATCCAGATCGAGGCTCGATGATGAATCGCGTTCGTCGCGTTTGGAGCCCGATTGACGAATCACTCCACGCTCTCTGTCGCAGCAGCGTGCAGATTCTTCGCGCTGTCGTCGACGGCGCCCGCCGGCGTGAGCCGTCCGCTCTGAAGATGCTCTTCGCCCCAGCGATACAGCTCGCGCAGCAAGGGCTCGAGCGTCTGCCCCAATTCACTCAAGGAATATTCGACTCTCGGAGGAACCTCCGGGAACACCTTGCGCCGGATCATGCCGTCCGCCTCGAGTTCCCGGAGCTGAATGGTCAACATGCGTTGGGTGACGTTCGGCATCGAACGGCGAAGCTCGTTGAAGCGCCATGTTCCTTCGAGCAATCGGAAGAGAATCGTCGCCTTCCATTTGCTTCCCATCACGTCCAACGCCGCCTCGAAGGGGCAGCATGTGTAGGTCTCGTGTCTCTGCTTTCGCATCGTTCTGCCTCTCAGTATCGCATTTGATACTATGTGAAACATTAGTGCGTACTTGTTCAAACACAGCATAGCTGCGCAGATTGTCGCGTCAATCGACGACAGAGGAGCAACGACATGCCGCTCGTGCAAATCAAGGGTATCGGCGGATATCTCACACCGGATGAAAAGCGAGAGCTCATCAGCAAAGTGACGGAGGCCGTGCTCTCCGTCGAAGGCGAAGGGCTTCGACAGGCGACATGGGTGATCGTCGAAGATGTGCAGCCGGGCGCATGGGGCGTCGGCGGTCAGGCCTTCACGGATGCCGATCTGAGACGATTGGCTGGACGATAACAAAGGAGGGATCACAATGACGACGATTTATAAGATCAGAGAGCTCGGCCTCCTGACCATCGAAACCGCGACCGGCAAGGCGCGCGACTTGCTGGACGCCGCCAAGCGGCAGCTCGGTTTTGTTCCCAATATGTATGGCGCCATGGCGAACGAGCCGGCACTGCTCGAGGCCTATTCCACGACCTACGCCGCCTTTCGACGCGACGCCGGCTTCACGCCGATCGAGCAGGAGCTGATATTCCTCGTCATCAGCCGCGCGAACTTCTGTCACTATTGCATGGCGGCGCACAGCTTCGTCGCGGATAAAATGTCGAAGGTTCCGACCGAAGTGACGGACGCCGTTCGCGACGGTCGCGCGATCCCCGATTCCAGGCTGCAGGCGCTCGCGACATTCACGCATGTCATGGTCGAGATGCGCGGTCGGCCGAGCGAAGGCGCCGTGCGGGAGTTTCTCGCCGCCGGTTACAGCGAGAGGAATATTCTCGGCGTCATTCTCGCGATCGGCGTGAAGACCTATTCGAATTATGCCAATCATCTCTTCCATACGCCTGTCGACGACGTCTTCGCGTCTCGGGTGTGGAAGGAAGCCGCCTGATTTCGTAAAGGCGAAAGGCGCCCGGTCGCAATGAGCGGCCGGGCGCCGCTTTTCAACAGCACGCGTCTGCGCCCCGGCTCCGATCGGCGGAGACCGTGAAGGGAATGTTCGCGCCGCAGCCGGGAAAAATGCCGAAATGCGTCGAGAAGTCGCCGAGGAAATCGAAATAGGGAGCGAAGCGGCTCTCCTTCAGCATGCGCCAGCTGTTGCCGCAAACGGGGAAGAGCCGGCCCTTCTCGATCACATGATGGCTGTCGAGCGTGAAGCTGTGCGGCGCCTCCGGAACGCCGCCTCTATAGATCACCGCTTGGCCGTAATCCTCGCATGCAGGCTCGAGGCCTTCGATCTTGAACAGACGATAGGTCGCCGAATAAAAGCGCGCCGCGCCGATCTTTTCCTCGATCTCGGAATCGGTGATCTCCAGCGGCCGGCTGGCGGCGAGGCGCGGATCGCCGAAGCCCGCGGCTTTGGCGAGCGCGAGGAAATCGCCCCAATAGAGAGCGCCGCCGAGACACTCTCCATAAACGACGGGATCGTCGCGCAAGGACGGATCGAGGCGCCGGTCGGCGTAGACATCGGCGAAGTGAAACTCTCCGCCCGGCTTCAAGAGATCGAACGCCCCTCGCAGGACTGCGGGCTTGTCGATCGAGAGATTGACGACGCAATTGGAGACGATGACGTCGAAGCTCGCCGGCTCGAGGCCGAGCGCGTCGAGCAGCTCGATATAGCCGTGCAGAAAGCGCACATTATTGCGCGCATAGCCGAATCTTTCCCTGTGCCACTCGATATGCGCCGTCGCGGTTTCGAGCTGCTCCGGCGTCATGTCGACGCCGACGACCTCGCCCGACGGACCGACGAGCTGCGACATGAGATAGACATCGCGCCCGGAGCCGCAGCCGAGATCGAGAACCCGCCGGCCTTTCAGCTCCTCGGGAGCGACCAGTCCGCATCCGTAATATTTCGTTAGAACCTCATCGTGGATATTCGACAGCAGCGCCTTCACCCGCGCGGGCATGCTGTCGGGCGTGCAGCAGGCCATGGTCTTGAGATCGTCGGAGCTGCGCAGCGTCTTTCCGTAATAGTCCTTGACGGCTTCAATGTTCATGAATTTCACCCTTTCGGATCGGCTTTTCCCGCCGGCAGCTTGCAAAAGCCTTGTGAGGGAATGTCGAGCGCCGCATTGAATTTCGAGGAGAGATTTTGAAAGGCGACGAGGCCGGTCAATTCGACGATCGCATCGTCGCTCCAATGCTCTTTCAATCTGGCGCGCAGCTCGTCGCTGACGCCCGGCTCGGTCAATGTCATCGCCTCGGCATATTCCAGCGCGAGCCGCTCGTCCGGAGCGAATAGCGGGCTATCGCGCCAATCCGCGAGCGCGTCGATCTTGTCCATAGCGACGCCGCGCTTCGCCAATGTCGCGGAGTTGATGTCGATGCAAAAGGCGCAATGATTGATCTGCGAGACGCGCACGGTCAGCAATGAGCGCAGCGCCGGCGACAAAGGCGAGGAGCGTCGGTTCAAGGCGCCGTATAACAGCGCCGCGGCCGCGAAGACCAGAGGCGAGCGCCCCCAAAGCAGGCCCGGATCGAGAACTCGTCCATAGGTCAGCTTCTGCTTCCAGAAAAAGAGACGAATGAACCAGGGATATCGGGAAATCGGCTTGGCTTCGACGATTGGCACGAGGAGTCTCCGTTCGAAAGGGAGGGCGCTGAACGCAGCATGCGCTCGACCGCGTTGGTCATCGCGATCTTTCGCGCAGGCGCCGCAGGACCACTGGTAGCAGCGACAGAGCGCCGAGTCCGAGCAAAGCGGCAATCAATGTGGGGCTGAACACGTCTTGCAACCGCACGTCTGCGCCGGCGTCGAATATCTCGCCGAGACTTGCTCCGAACGCCGCAAAGACCAGCGTGCCAGGCACAACGCCGATCGCGGTGGCCGCGACGAAGGGCTTCATGCGCATTCCCAGCAGTGCGGGCGCCAGATTCACGGCCCAGAACGGAAATACGGGAACGAGGCGAAGGAACAGCAGATAGTTGAAAGCGTCCTTGCGAAAGCCGTCGGCCATGCGCGCGAGAAAAGGTCCGGCGCGCTCGCGCAGGACGTCGCCGGCGGCGGAGCGGGCGATGAGGAACAGCAGGGTCGCGCCGACCGTCGCGCCGATGATGGTCAATGTCGCCCCGAGCGGCACGCCGAACAGAAAGCCTCCCGCGAGCGTCATGACCGCCGCTCCGGGCAGCGAGAGCGCGACGACTCCGACATAAGCGAGCACATAGGCGCACGCGGCGGCGACGCTGTGCGACTGGACGAACTCCGACAGCGCGGCGCGATTGTCGCGCAAGGCGTCGAGCGCGAGATATTGGTCCACGCGCAAATAAAAAGCCGCCGCGATCAGTGCCGCGAGCGCGAGCAGAGGGGCCAGTCGCTTCAGGCTCATCCGAAAGCTCCGAGAAAGCGGACGAGCGCGCGCATCCGCGCCGAAAATAGCGCAGGGGTGAAATAGCCGCCGGCGGCGCGCTTGGAGATTTCGCTCAGCGTTGGATAGGGGACGATGAGATTGGCCAGCGCGCCGATCTTCAGCCCTTGCGAGATCGCCAGGGTCCAGGGCGTTATCAGCTCGCCGGCATTGTGGCCGACGATGGTCGCGCCGAGCACGTGCCCGCCTTTCGCGACCACGACCTCGAGGAATCCGCGCGTTTCGCTCTCGGCTCGAGCGCGGTCATTGTCCGAGAAATCGGCGCGCAGAATGCGAATATCGCCGCCACTTTCCTGCGCCTGCGCTTTGGTGAGCCCGACTTGCGCGAGCTCCGGATCGGTATAGGTCACCCATGGAAAGGCCTTCGGTCGGCTTTTTGCCGGCAGCCGGAACAGCGCGTTGCGGATGACGATTCCGGCGTGATAGCCGGCGAGATGAGTGAATTGGAGCCCGCCCGCCACATCGCCGGCGGCGAAGATTCGCTTATTGCTCGTGCGCAGCCTTGCGTCCGTCTCGACGCCTTTTTGTGAATAGCGCACGCCCGCGGCCTCGAGCCCGAGATTTTCGACATTGGGCTTTCGGCCGGCGGCGACGAGCAGATGCGAGCCTTCGATCGCGATTTCACCGGCGCCGTTTCGCAGCACGATGACGACGCCGTCGGCGCTCGTTTCGACGCGGAGAAGCTCGACGCTCTCGTGAAGATCAATTCCATCCTCGACGAGCGCGTCGCGAATGACGGCGGCGGCGTCCGGATCGTCCTTCGGAAGCAGAGGGCCGAGGTCGAAGAGGCTCACTTGCGCCCCGAACCGGCGATGCGCCTGCGCCAATTCGCAACCGATCGGCCCCGCGCCGATCACCAGGAGACGCCGCGGAAGAACAATGTTGTCGAAGATCGTCTCATTGGTGAAATAAGGCGCGCTGTCCAGCCCGGGAATCGGCGGCACGGCGGCGCGGCTGCCGGTGGCGATCACGAAGCGCCGCGCGCGAATGATCTTGCCGGCGGCCTCGACGGTTCGCGGATCGACGAAGCGCGCGCGCCCTTCGATCACAATGCATCCGAGGCCCGTGAAGCGCTCGATGGAATCATGCGGCGCGATCGCATCGATGACGCCGTGGACATAGGCGTTCGCCGCTTCGAAATCGACGTTCGGCTCGCCGGTCAGCACGCCGAATCGGCGCGCTCGAAACACGGCTTTCGCCGCCTTCGCCGCCGCCAGCAGCGATTTCGACGGCACACAGCCGGTGTTGAGGCAGTCGCCGCCCATCTTGTTGGCTTCGATCAAGACGGTGCGCGCGCCGAGCTGCGCCGCGCCCGCCGCGACCGACAGGCCGGCGGAGCCGGCTCCGATCACGCAAATATCGGCCTGAATGTCATCGCTCATCGCGCCGCTCCCTTCGCGCTGCATGTCGCGCCGCCGAGCACGCAGAATCGCGAGCAATGGACATGATTGAGGCTCACGGGGCGCGCCGCCTCCGCGAGGGTCGAGCCCATCTCGAAGGCCTGCGCATAGGGCAATAGCGTGCAGGAGACGACGATCGGCGTCTCGGCGCCCTTGCGCTTCAACACCATGCGCGAGCGCGCGCACATCATCTGCTCCGGCGACTTTCCGAGCACGGCCCAGCAGCTTTCGCTGATCTCGGGCGCATCGTCATCTTCTGCCAGCTCGGGGAACAGCACCAGCCGCGCCGGATCATGGGCGTCGATGGTGACGCCGAGCGCGTCGAACAAATCACGAAATCCCGTGCGCGTCTCGGCTTCGCCATCGCCCGACGCCATCCGCGCCGCGACGGCGAGGTCGAAACGATTGGCGGCGAGCCAGAGCAATCCTTCGATGGCGGGCGCCCAGCTGTTCGGCCCGCGAATTTTCTCGTGATCCTCGGCCCGAAAATGGTCGAGCGACACGCGGCACGCCAGCCGACTCGGAAAGCGCATGTTCAGCTCGCGCAGAGCGGGCGCGACGCGCTGCATCGGCCGCATCGCATTGGTCAGCACGAGAACGCGATGGCCTGCGGCGAGACTGTCCTCCACCATCCCGAGAAGTTCGGGATTCATGAAGGGCTCGCCCCCGGTGAAGCCGATCTCGAGCGGCCCTTCGGCGATCTTCGCCGCCTCCTCCAGAAAGGCCCGGGCGTCCTCGCGCGTAAAATAGGCCAGACTGTCGTTCTTGGGAGAGGATTCGATGTAGCAGTCGCGGCAGCGAAGATTGCACAGAGTGCCCGTGTTGAACCACAGCGTCTCCAGGCGCACGAACGGCGCATGCGCGCGCCGTTCGCCGCGGGCGGTGACGCGGGGATCGCAGAACTTCGCGCCCAAAAGCGTCCGAGCCGGATCGGCCGAGCCGGCCGCCATGTCGGAAGCGTCGAATTGCATCAGCTCGCTCCTCTCTGCGCCTACCGCCTATTTCGGTCCCGACGGGTGAAATGTTTCACAATTGCGTTTCAGACATCCGTCCACAGCCCATTCGAAACAATGCTTCCGGCAGCGGTAACCTTTTTCGCTCTCGCAGCGAAACTCCGGCCGTAGAGGAAGGCGCGAAGCAGATGAACTTATCCATCGTCATTCCGACCCTCGACGCCGCCGCGACTCTGCCCCGAACGCTCGCCGCGCTCGGCGCGCAGGACGATATCATCGTCGTCGACGGCGGTTCCGACGACGGCACCGTCGCGATCGCCCGCGAGTCCGGCGCGAGGCTGGAGGCGGCGCCTATGGGACGCGGTGTGCAACTGCAAGCCGGAGCCGAGGCGGCGCGCGGAGACTGGCTGTTGTTTCTGCACGCCGATACGGTTCTCGAGCCTGGGTGGCGGGAGGCCGTCGAAATCTTCTGCGCCGATCCCGCTAACCGCTGGCGGGCGGCCGTGTTCCGCTTCGCGCTCGACGATCATTCCGTGCAGGCGAGACGTTTGGAGCGCCTGGTCGCATGGCGCGTGCGGTGGATGGGCCTGCCCTATGGCGACCAGGGGCTGCTGATCAGCCGCGCCTTTTATGATGATCTCGGAGGGTTTCGCCTGCTGACTCTGATGGAGGACGTGGACATGGCGCGAAGGATTGGCCGCAAGCGGCTGACCGTTCTCCCCATATCGGCTCGCACCTCCGCGGCGCGATGGCGACGCGACGGCTGGACGCGGCGCAGCCTGCGCAACCTTGCCTGCCTGGCGCTCTACTTCCTCGGCGTTCCGCCGCATGTCATTCGGCGCGTCTACGGCTGACCATGTCGATTCCGCGCCATCTCGTCATTTTCACACGCTGGCCCCGATATGGCGCCGGCAAGCGCCGGCTCGCGGCCGAGATCGGAGCAATCGAGGCGCTGCGCTTTCAGCGCACCGCGCTATCGCTGATGCTCCGCCGCCTCGGCCGGGATCCAAGATGGACCACATGGCTCGCGGTCACGCCGGATCGCTCGGGGCCGTGGCCGGCCGGATTCGGCATTCTCCCGCAAGGCCAGGGAAACCTCGGCCAGCGCATGGCGCGCGTCGCGCGACGGCCGCCGCCCGGTCCCGTGCTGATCATCGGCAGCGACATTCCAGGCATAACGAGGGAGATGGTGGCGCGCGGCTTCCGCGCTCTCGGCGACCACACGGCCGTCTTCGGCCCCGCGACCGATGGCGGCTATTGGGCGGTCGGCCTGCGTCGTCGCCCGCGCTTCCTGGCGCCGTTCGACAAAGTGAGATGGTCGACCGAGCACGCGCTCGCCGACAGCCTCGCCAATCTGGCCGGATCATCGGTCGCGCTGCTCGACATGCTCGAGGATGTGGACGATGCGCGATCCTTCATCCGTCAGCGTCGGCAAGGGTTGCTCGACACGCATTTCGCGCGGCGCTGACAGGATGGAGACATCGCCTCGCCGCTCATCGGGCGAGCGTCAGAAATCCACGAAGGTCCAATCGCATTCGCGCGCCGCGAGGTCGATCAGAGATCTCACTTTCGCCGACAGAAGCCGCGCGCTCGGATAGACGAAATGGATCGGCAGCGGCGCCGGCTCATATTCGGCGAGCACGACCGCGAGCCTCCCGGCGCGGACCAGCTCGATGATCTGATAGCCGGCGGCGATGGTCAGCCCGCCATTGTTCTCGGCATGCCAGATCGCCGCCTCGGCGCTGTTCGTCACATAGGCGGGCGCGGCGTCGACGTCGAAGCGTTCGCCGCCCGACCAGAAGCGCCAGCGGCCGGCCGGGGTCAGGGACGTGCAGGAAATCAGCCGATGCCGCTCGAGATCGGCTGGCGTCGCCGGCGCGCCTCTCGTCTCGAGATAGGCCGGAGAGCCGACGACGACCCGCCGCGTCGCGCCCATCCTGCGCGCGACCAGCGCGGAGTCGGACAAATGGCCGATGCGCAGAGCGAGATCGAATCCTTCCTCCACGAGATCGACGAAGCGATCGGAGAGCGACAGCTCGACCGTGAGCTGTGGATGCGCGTTCATATAGCGGCCGATCAACGGCCCTATGTGCATGCGACCGAACATCAGCGGCGCGGACAGGCTCAACCGTCCTCTCGGCGCGCTCTGCTCATTCTCGGCGACGCGCTCGGCCTCCTCGAGATCGGCGACGATCCGCCGGGCGCGCTCGAGAAAGCGCGCGCCTGCATCCGTGAGGCCGACGGAGCGGGTCGTTCGTTGCAGAAGCCGCACGCCGAGCCTTTCCTCGAGCGCGGCGACCAGTCGTGTCACCAGGGACGCCGAGACGCCGAGGCTTCGCGCTGCCGGCGCGAAGCCCTTGTGGTCGACGACCGCGATGAAGGCCGTGATCGTGTCGAAGCGGTCCATCGGATTGCTGCGCCTGCCGCAACGATGTCGTGCCGAGAAAGGCGATTATCGTTTCGATCGTCATCTACCATCTTCCGGGTGACAGGCAAAACGCCTCGCTCACCTGCGCCGATCGGAGGAGGAAATCATGTCGAGACCGCCGCTGCCGCCTTTCACCGCCGAAACCGCCGCCCAAAAAGTGCGCCTTGCCGAGGACGCCTGGAACAGTCGCGATCCAGAGCGCGTCGCGCAGGCCTATTCGATCGACAGCCGCTGGCGCAATCGCGCCGAATTCATTGTCGGCCGCGATCGGATCGAGGCCTTTCTCGAACGCAAATGGTCGCGAGAGCTCGAGTATCGGCTGATCAAGGAGCTGTGGGCATTCCACGAGAATCGGATCGCCGTTCGTTTCGCCTATGAATGGCGCGACGACAGTGGGAATTGGTTTCGCTCCTACGGCAATGAAAATTGGGAATTCGACGAGCAGGGCCTCATGCGCCTGCGCATCGCCAGCATCAACGATGTTCCGATCTCCGTCGCGGATCGGAAGTTCCATTGGCCGCTCGGCAGACGGCCGGAAGATCATCCGGGCTTGAGGGATCTCGAGCTGTGACGGCGAGCGGGCCGGATCGAGCGGACTCGATTCGACGTCGCAACGATCGCCAGCGGACGACAGCGAGCCTGCAGGCTCGCTTCCAAAACATTCGGAAATTATCGGCAAACGCAAGGAGAAACCCCATGAGCAAGACCGCCATCATCATCTATTCCGATCCGAAGTCCGGCTCCGAGGAAGCGCTCGGCCGCCTCTTCAACGGCCTGTTCCTCGCTTACGAGCTCAAGGAAAAAGGTAAAGACGTCGCCGTCGTCTTCCAGGGCGCCGGCACGCGCTGGCCGGCTCAGCTCGTCAAGGCCGACCACGCGGCGCATGCTCTATACGAAGCGGTGAAGGATGTCGTCGCGGGCGTCTGCGGCGGCTGCGCGGATGTCTTCGGCGCCACCGAGGACGCCCGCAAGACCGGACTGAAGCTCGATTACGAAAAGGCGATTCCCGGAACGCCGGGCGTGCTCGATCTGTCGAGCTATCTCGATGAGGGCTACAGCCTCGTCACATTCTGATCTCTGCGCGCCCGCCCGCTTTCGTCGGTCGGGCGCGCTCCCTTCACGCGCCGAGGGATCGATCATGGACAATCAACGCCCCAACAGCGACATCGCCTTCACCGAGACGGTGAAGCAGCTCCAACGCCGCAATGGCTCGCGCAACGCCTACGCCAAAATGGAGGCGCGCGGCTGGCAGGACCGCATCACCCCTCAGCTGGCCGCCTTCATCGCCCGGCAGAACAGCTTCTACCTCGCGACCGTGAACGCCGAGGGACAACCCTATATCCAGCATCGCGGCGGGCCGCGCGGCTTCCTCAGGCCGATCGACGAGCACAGCTTGGCGATGGCCGATTTCAGAGGCAACCGTCAGTTCATCTCGCAAGGCAATCTGCTCGAGAGCCGCAAGGCGTTCATTTTTCTGATGGACTATGCGAACCGGCTCCGGATCAAGATCTGGGGCGAGGCCTCTATGGTGGAAGGAGACGACGCTTTGCTCCGATCAGTGACGCCCGATGACTACGCCGCGGCGCCCGAGCGCGTGCTTTTGTTCAAGGTGTCGGCCTGGGACGCCAACTGCCCTCAGCACATTCCGCGCAAGATCGACGCCGACGAGGTCGACGATATGCTGGCGAAGCGGGATCGGCGAATCGCCGAGCTCGAAGCGGTGATAGAACAGATGCAGCGCTGAATTCCGGACGTGATGATCATCTCAGCGATGAAAGCGAACAGAATTTTCGTTCGTCTCCGGAACCCAGTTATCCGCGCGCCCATCAGGCGACAGATCCGGACCTTGCTCGAAGGCTTTGGGATGTATCGATCGAGCTGGGCGTCGATCCCGGTCTGCGGGCGACATGAGCATTCCATCCGGCGTCGTTAACGTCCGTAAGGCCCGCGACGGCTCATGGCGCATTGCTGCGGCAGCAAGAATGGCAACGGCATGCTCAATTCACTGACGGCGATCCAGGAGGTTGCCATAGCCAACATCACAATCCGAATCTGGACGACGGTTTGAAGCGCCGCCTGCGTATGCGAGCGGCTGAACATAGCCACTCCACGGAAGAAGAAGCGCGAGAAATCAGATGGGAGGCCGTCTGCGGTGTGAGCACGCCGAAAAATGTCGGCCGGGCGATTCACACCCGCTTTGGCTATCGGCGGCCTGGAGCTATAGCTTCCTGCACGCGGCCCAATGCACGAACCGCCGAACGATGCCGTCACCGTGCTCGACACCAATGCGGTCTCCGAGCCAAAGTGGCCGAAACCCGCGCCCGGCGGTTTTGATCCGAGTGCATAGATTCCGCTTGGAGCAACCGAGAGTTCAGGCATTCTAAGCAGAAATGACCCCGAAGGGCCATTATCAACTATTTGATTTTCATCGCGATTTTTTGGAGCGGGCGAAGGGATTCGAACCCTCGACCCCAACCTTGGCAATGAGGGCCGATTCGAGCATTCGAGCGGCTTAACCTTCACGTGTTGAGCGCCGCTACCTGGGCCATAATCGCGCGAAGGCGGGCTGCGTCTGAGTCGTCCTTCGACAGCCGTTCAGCCAGAACACGGATCAAGTCGGCGTCGAGCTCTGGAAGCGCCTCACCTGTCTCAGCATCTTGCGGCTCTATGGCTTTGCCCTCCAACGCAGCCGCCAACAGTTTTTCGACGCGCTTGGCCGCCTCGAGCGAAGGGTCGCGCTGGACGTGGGCGTAAATGGCCGTCGACCTGAGATTCGCATGTCCCAGGATCGCGCCAGTCAATGCCAATGCTTCGCCGCTCGACGTGGCAGTCGATCCGAGCGTGTGCCGAAGCGTGTGCGGAGTGACCCCTGGTAGGCCGGCGAGCTTTGTCACCTCCGCCCAGACATTGCGCGTACCCTGGTAGTAGCCGTCGCCTCTCTCGGCCGGGAACAGATAGCCTTCCTTGCTGTCCTTCAATAGTCCCTGCAACAGCGCCGCTGCCGCCGGGCCAAAAGGGCGGATCGATTTCCCGGTTTTGGTATCATCGAACTCGAAGAGGTTGCTCCCGAGTTTGACCTCATGAGCCTTGAGGGCAGCGATCTCGTTACGGCGGCAGCCGGTCAGCGCCCACAGGCGGGCGATTGCCACTCCTTTCGGATTGGCGCCTTCTTTCTCGACGGCGTCGAACGCTTCGCCCAGGCGAGAGACCTCGTCCAGCGTGAGAAATCGCTCGCGTCGGTTATCTGTCTTTCTAACGGATGCGTCTTCGACGGGGTTCTTTGTCACGAAGCCATGCCGGCCACCGAAGCTGAACACCGCCGACAGGTCGCGTACGACCTTACGAGCCGCGCCCTCGCCACCGCGCACTATGAGGCGTTTGCGCGGGCCGACCTTTTCGTCCTTGGCCGTCTTGCCGGCCGTAACGTCCGCCACGAAGGTCTCAATATCGCCGGACGTGACCTCGCTCGCTCGCCGATGACCGAGAAGAGGTTCCACGTGGTTGCGCAGCCGCGCCATCGTGTACTGCTTGGTAAGCGGCTTCATAGGCTTACCCTTGTGGATGCCGCGCTGGATAAAGCAGCCATGCTTTTCATAGAAGTCGAGCAGCTCCCGCATCGTCTTCTCGCGGCGTTTCTCCTGCACCTCGCCGGCGGGATCATTACCGCTGGCCGCGGCGCCAAGCAGAACTTTCGCCTTTTTCCTCGCTTGCTCGACCGTCAGCGCTCCGAAGCGTCCGACGGTCAGAAAGCGCCTCGGCGCGGACCGGCCACCCCCATCGGTGCGATAACGGATGATGAACGTCTTCGTACCGCTCTTCTCGACTCGCAGCCCGAAACCCGTGAGATCGACGTCCCACAGGTCATACCGGGCGTCACGAACCTCCGCCTTCTCGACTACCAGCTTAGTCAAGCGGACGCTGGATGATCGGTCCATCACGCCTCCGTTCGCATCTTCTCGTGGGTGCGAGACTATAATGGTGTCCACATGGTGTCCACCGTGATGAAAAATCCAGGCGCGGCGGAGCGTAGCCCAGCGAGAACGCGTTCATAGAAAAAGATGTTTTTCAAATGTTTATAGCACTCAGGAGAAAGCGAGGCGGCCTCGTCGTAGGATACCCCCAACCTTGCCAAGGTTGGGGTCGAGGGTTCGAATCCCTTCGCCCGCTCCAAAAAATCGCAATGAAAATCAAATAGTTGACAATGGCCCTTCGGGGTCATTTCTGCTTAGAATGCCTGAACTCTCGGTTGCTCCAAGCAGAATCTATGCACTCGGATCAAAACCGCCGGGCGCGGGTTTCGGCCACTTTGGCTCGGAGACCGCATTGGTGTCGAGC
>NZ_JAINDZ010000062.1 GCF_019802345.1 Methylosinus sp. Sm6
CGTGATGCTGTAGGCGTAATGCTCGGCGACGACCTGCAGCACATCGGCGACGGTGACGACGGGATCGCTCATGACGCCGCGCCTCCTTCGTCCTTCAAACTATCGTCCCAATGCATCTGCAGCTCCTCCGCGACGTATTTCGTGTCCTGGATGTGCACCTCCGCCGTCGACACGATCGACTCGTCCACGTCGCCCCAGATCATGGCGATCTCGGCATGCAGGTTCGCGATCTTCTCCAGGCGGTCGAGAGTCGCGCGCCGCGCGCGCGCTGCGGTCCATTTGCGCCAGTTGAGCGGCCTCGCTGTGATGGCGATCTCTCTCATGACGCTGCGCCTCCTCGCATCGCCTCATTGCGGGCGATCTCGCGCTCGAGCACGGCGACGAGATCGATGATCCGCCCCGCGCGCACGCCCTCGCGAATGGCGATGTCGCGCGCGAAGTGCTCGGAGAAGCTCTGCGCGCCGAGCCATCGGCGCGCGGCGGCGAGCTGCTGCTGCCGCTCGTCGCACTCCTCGGCGATGCTGTAGAGCTGCTCGGCGACCGCGCTGGCCATCGCCGACGAGAGCCGCATATCGCCGTTCTCGACGCAGCGCATGAGCGTCGCCAGTTCGCGCAGGTCGTAGGCGAGGCCGGAGGGGGAGGCGTCAGCCATGCGCGCCTCCATCATTGTTTCGAGCCTTCATTCGCAGAGACGATAGATGTCCGATCAGAGAGAGGACACTGCTCGTCGTGCTGTCCACGCGGGACGCGATTTCCAAATATCTCTGTTTGAGGTCTGCGTCGTCTGTCTCGCCCGGGTCTGGAATTAGGAGAGATAGAACCTCTAGATGTTTGATCGTCATGAAGATTGTGCGGTCGATCTCATTTTCATGCTCTTTTGATCGCTTATCCATTCGCCCCTCCCTCGCTCTTGATCCGCGAATGGGCGCAGCCGCCGCGGCAGGCGTGAAACAGCGCCGTGCGCGTCGCCGATGTGCCGATGTGCCGCTTCTTCTGCTCGGCGAGACAGCGGTCGCGGCCGATCTCGCCCAGCACAGGGCATTCGACCAGCTCGCCCATGAAGGCGCCGCGCACCTTTGCTTCCACCTTGCCCCAATCGCCCTTGTAGCTGCCGCGGCAGACAGAGGAGACGACAGCGGTGGAATAGTCGATGCGCTTGGCGACAGCTGTCGCGCTGGTGCGGTTGGCCATCGTGGCGAGCGTCTCGATCCAGTCGGGAAGCACGGCGCCGAACGCCTCTCGAGCATTGGCGAGAAAGTCGACGTCCTTTCGAGACGAAGTGTTAAGGTTAACGGCGGCGCTCATGAACGCGGCTCCTCTGCGATCGTCTCGCCGACGACGCGCGATTTGTTGGGATCGAAGACGATCGATGCGGCGAAGACCTTCGGCGCCAGCGGCCCGGTGTCGGCGGCCTTCTGCAGGCGGAAGGTTCCCGCCTTGGCGCCGGCCTTCCCGCGCATGCCGGGCGGCGCCTTCTCGCCCTTCTTGTAGGGCTCGATGACGGCCACCACGCCGGCCTTGATCAGGCGCCGCACATAGGTCTCGGCCGTCCGCTCCTTCACCGGCGTCTCCTCGGTTGAGCCGGCTGCCGCCAGCTCGGAGATGGTGAAGCTCGGCAGCGTGCGCATGGCGCGCCAGAGCTGCTGCTGCACGCGACCGCGCTGCCCCGTGAAGGCCTCGCGCCGCATCACCGGCGCGAGGCGCGACGGCTTGGCGATGCGATAGACGTCGGCGCGCGTGTAGCCGATGTTGCGCTGGCTCACCTTCTTGATGACGCCCTCGGCGATCAGGAAGCGCGCATAGGTCTTGACCGCCGCGTAAGTGACGCCCTCGGAGCAGAGCGCGACATCGCGGATGGTGAAGCCCTTGCCGTCGAGCTGGCGCATCACATTCCAGTAATGCTCGGGGCCGCGCGGCAGGGAGATGTCGATCTGGAAGGGACGCTGCATCAGGCCCTCCCTTTGTTTTGAGCGTCGTAGAACTCCTTCGTCAGCTGCCAGTAGTTCAATCCGAGCAGCTTGTTGAACGACACGAACACGATAAAGTTGACTATCGCCGCCCAGCCGTTGAAGCCCTGCCACTCCTCGTGCGACAGGCGCCAATGCACTTCCTGCGCTTCGCGCTTTCCACCCATGATGAGTGGCCTCACGACGTCCAGCAGCCTCGCATCGCCGTAGCCGACGTTTTCTTGATGAAAGTCGATCAAGACAAGGTCGATCATAAAGTCGAAATTGTCTCGGCCAGTGTTGCTCAGCAGATGCATCCAGATGTGGAGCGCGATCTCCTGCTGCCGCGCGAGTTCAAACTTCGTTTCTGGCAGGTCCACAATGTGGGTCGCACAATCAAGAAAATTGCCCTTCAGGTCGGCTTTGGCGGCGACTATGAGTGAATCTGTCCTGATCTTTCTACCAGCCCATGTCCGGCCGATCATTTTGCGGAGCGTCGGAAGTCGCTCGCCATAAATCGGGGTGAACTGGTCCTTGAGCACGGAGAGATAATAGGCGAGCCTTTGCCCCCGCGCCGCCGCATTATGCTTTGCGACCTCCTCCGCGTTCATCGCGCCGACGCGCAGCTCGCACTCTTCGGCGAGCAGCTTGTCGCGGCGATAATGCGCGAAATAATGCAGATCGCGACCGGCCTCCTGGCGCAGCACTTTGAAGACGGCCTCGTGGCACGCCGGGCACTGCATTTGCCAGCGGGCGCAGTCGTCGTAGACGAGCTTTTCGGCGTCGAACATCTCGTCGAGAAGGGCTGAGAGAGCGGTCTTCATCAGACCCTCCCGGCGACGATGCGCAGCCGGCCCGTGCGCGCCTTGGGCGCTTCGCCCGTGTAGACCGCGCCGCGATAGCCTGCCTTGTCGATCGAGGTCGCGCCGGCGTTGCGCGCCCATTCGCGCGCATTGTTGAGCGAGACGACGATGCGCCGCGCGCGGCCGTCGCCCTTCAGCCGGATGTCGTCGAGCAGATCATCGGCGATGGCGACGGCGGGCAGAAAAATGTCCGCCAGCTTGCGGCAATCGTCGAGGTCACAAGGCTCGGCGCCGAACCAGGACAGCACGCGATTATGCACGCGCTCGAAGCGGGAGAGCTTCATCGGCAGCTCTTCCTCGCCGATCAGCAGCACGGGCACCTGGGCATGCTCGGCCAGCTCGCGAACGATCTCGATCAACCCCTTGTCGACGAGCTTGTCGGCCTCGTCGATCAGCAACGGGCGATTGCGGTCCTCGGCGAGCAGCTGGATGGCGAGCTGCACGAGATCGGCGGTGGAGCCGCGCGGCTCGGCGATTCCGCCCTCGTGCAATATGGCGCGCACGAAGCTCTTGCGGTTCCAGCTCTCGCCGACCTCGACGCGGATCGCGCCGGTCTTGTTCTGCACATAGATGGCGGCGTAGCTCTTTCCGTAGCCCGAGGGCCCGTGCATCACGCCGAAGTTCGGCAGATGCGGCCCGCGCGCCTGCAGCATGCTCACCAGCGTGTAGAAGCCGGCGACGTTTTTGAGCGCCGCGAGCGTCGGGGGTTTGACAGTTTGCGTTGCGTCTGACATTTTCCACTCGTTGGTTCTGGTCTTGAAATACGGGTCGCCGCGGCAACGGCGGCCCTTTTTCGTGAGGCGTCAACGCAACGCGGCCTCGCCGAAATCCTGGTAGAGTTCGCGCATGGCTCGATATTCCGGGCCGGCCTGATAGGCCCCGAGCCACATCGCATCCTCCGTTGAAACCCTCTCGTTGCGCGCGATGCGCTCCTCGATCTGCAACGCCCTGCGGAACCGCTGCTGCTTCGTTTCGGGGAGCTGCGCGACCCTCGCCGGCGTGATCGGCGCGGCGCCGGCGAGGTCGCTTTCGATCTCCGCCAGCGTGGCGCGCTGCTGCTCGCTCTGCGGCGCCGGCGCGGGCGCTTCGATGGCCGCCTTCGCGGCTTGCAGCGCCGGCGTGCTGTGCGGCTCGCTCGGCTTCGGAAATTCGACCAGCTTGCCGGCCGCGATGGCGGCGTCGCGCACCACGACATCCGCGAAATAGCGCGGGTGGAACTGCTTCATGTCCGCGCGAACCGCCGCGGCCTGCTCCTTCATGTGCTGTTCGCGCGCGGCGCGGGCGTGCGCCACGGCGGCGGCCGGGTCGACGCCCGCCAGCTCCGGGCAGATCGCCTCACCCAGGAACGCGGCGCCATCGGCCGAGAACAGCCACGCATGGCCCATGTCCTCCGGGTCCATGCGCACCAGCACGCGCGTCTCGGGATCCACGTCGGGCGTGAGGTAATAAGAGCCGTCGACGCGCACGCCGCGCTTCGTCACCGTGCGAATGCCGTCGCCGCCAGCGGCTGGCGCGAGCAGCAGATCGAGCGCTCGCACATCATCGCCCTCGATGCGCCGCACCGTGCCGGCGAAGGACGCCGCCATCTGGAAGGGCGTGGCGCCTTCTATGCCGCTGTGCGGGCGGTGGGCATAGCGTCCCGCCGCCCAATCGTCGCAATAGCTCTGCAGTTCCCTGGCGTTCAGCTCGACGCAGAACGCGCCGGCGTCATCCTGGCCGAGGCGCGCCGAGAAGGCCCTGCGCTCCTCGATGACTTTTCGGTCCTTCACGCTATGACCGATGAATCCCGGCAGCAGCGGACAGAGATCGCGCTGGAATGTGCCCACCGCGCGCTCGATATGGCCCTTCTGCTCAGGGCTGAACGGATCCGACAGCTCCACTTCGATCTCCAGCGCCTTGAACAGGCGCTGAGTCGCCTTCGCGGTGAAGTCCGAGCCATTATCCGTCTTCACTCGCTCCGGGACGCCCCAAGCGATGATAGCGCGGCGCATCAGCAGCGCGACGGCGTCGGCGCGCGGCGTGCGGCTCACATAGACGATGAGGCGGCGAGAGAAGATGTCGACGCAGAGGTAGACGGCGTGGCGCCCGTCGACGCAGAGCGCATCGGCCGGCGAGGCGTCGATCATCCACAATTCGTTGAGGCGCTCGACGGCGTGAGAGTTCGTGCCGGAGAGGCGATATTTGCTTTTATATGCGTCTGGATTGGTGATCTTGATGAGGAGGACCTTATCCTCGCTCGTGATCTTCGCCCGCATGCGCTGCACGGTGCGGATAGAGACCTTCACATCCGGGAACCGCTTCTCGACCGCCTTCAGCAGATGATCGGAGGAGAGATGCGGCTGCTTGGCGATCGCGGCGGTGAGGAACGCGCGCACCTTTCCCTCTCCGCCGCGATCCAACGCGCCCTTACCCCGACGCGCGGCGCCCTTGTCGACGCCGAGCCCTGATATTCCTCGGCGCTTCGTCTCGCGCCAGCGCGCCAGCGTGCGCCGCGAGAGCTTCGGCACGGCGGCCCGCACGCCCGGCTCGACCTCGATCTGGCCGAGATTGTAGAGCGCGGCGAAAGTGCGATCGGCCATCACGCGCGAGAGCTGCGCGCCCTTCGCATAGCGATCGGCGGCGGCGAGCAGCGTGAGGCGCGCGTCGCGATTGTCGAGCGCGATGAGCGTGAGCTGCTTCTTCTGCTCTTCGACGGCCGCGGCGGCGGCGTCCTCGGCCGGCAGCGCCACCTCGCCGATGGCGCGGGCGGCATAGGCGGCGAGCGCCGCCGCCGGCAGCAGATCGATCGAATATTCGAGGCCTCCGCCCCGGCCCCTACGTAGCCGGACCTTATCCGTGCGCAAGAGCCAGCCCTCGCGCTCGGCATAGTCGAGCCATCCCTGCTTGGTCGCAGGCAGGCCCGGCAGGCCGAGAGCAGCGAGCTCGGGGGCGGAGAGCCAGTCGCGCATCAGTCGCCCAGCGCCTCGGCGCGCTTCTTGGTGATTTCGGCGCCGATGGATCTGAGAAAGTTCGCCTTGGTCGGCTTGCTGGCCCTTTCCCAGCTATCCAGCAGCGCCGCGAGCACACGCGCCTGCGGGTCGACGGTGACGGGCTTGGCGAGACCGGCGGCGATCTTCGCTTGCCCGATGGTCTTGGCCTCGCCGGATTTGA
The DNA here is from genome assembly GCF_019802345.1 of Methylosinus sp. Sm6. Classification (GTDB taxonomy): domain Bacteria; phylum Pseudomonadota; class Alphaproteobacteria; order Rhizobiales; family Beijerinckiaceae; genus Methylosinus. The sequence goes on from NZ_JAINDZ010000062.1 coordinate 5,960, forward strand.
TGAGGGTCGCGAGGGCGCGCTGTTGCTCCGGCGTCTCTTCCGCCAGCTGAATCAGCTCGCTTTGATTTCGTTCGAGGGGAGTGCCTCGGATGGCGGCGATGGCCTCGGCGTCCAGACGACGAGCGAAGGCAATCGCCTGCTGTATCGCTCGCTCGGAATAGCCGGTCCGATTTGCCGCGTCCTCGGTGAACCGCTCCGAAAAATCAATTCGAAAAGATTGCGAATTGATTTTCTCTCGAAATTTCGTGCTTTTGCGATCTCCGCCCCGGCCGAGCGCCGACATGCGCTTCTGCTCGTAGACCTCCTTGCGCTCGAGCAAAAAGAGCGCCCGGTCGAGCGCATTCAGTTCGTGGCGGGCGATATTCTCGTCGATCTCGACCAGCCGCGCCTCGAGCGGGTCGAGGTCTCTGATCAGCACATGCTTGTCGACCGTCAGTTCTTTCCAGCCAATTGATCGCAAGGCCGCTTCTCGGTGGCCGCCGACCACCAGGATGTAAGGCAGGCCTTCGCCTTCCTCGGGCGAGCGCGGACGGACGACGATCGGCTGCGAAAGACCTTGCAGCTCGATGGACGCAGCGATCAGCTCGACGTGCGGCGGATTGATGGGCCTGAGCCGATTGCTGGCATCGATCTCGTCTAGGCGGATGGTCTCTGTCATTTCGGCCTCTGAAATCGGTTCGAACGGACTCGGGGCACGCGGACGCCGGGTTAACCAAAGGTTAAGCTGCGGTTTGCCGAGGGCTCGACGCGGAGGAGTGGCGCGGGCTAGGTTCCAAGCGCGGCCGCGGGCGCGGCAAGGGCGTTTTGGAGATCAATTTGCCGTCCTCGTCGAACCACTGCGGCCACAGGGTCGAGGCGGAAACGCCGAGAAATTCCGCGACCGCCAGATTTGCGCGCGGATGCGGCGTGATCATCGCCCAATACACGGAATGCCGACTGAGCCCGACGCTCCTGGCGATTCCCGCCAGAGTCGAGCCGCGCTTGCGCACTTCCGCGAGAATGTCCGCGCGGTGCCAGCCGCAGGCGGGCGAGTTCTGGGGTTCCAAACCGCGACTCCCTGAGAGCAAACCAATGTTGGTTGATCTTGAGCGCGGCGGCGTCGGATGTCAACCAATGTTGGTCCATTCCCTATGAAAAAGGCGCCCGACGCCGACCTGGCCGACTTCGCGGAGCGCGTGAATACGCTGCTCGCGCCCTATGGAAGCATCGCCAAAGCATCGAAAGCGCTGGGGATTCCGGCGAGCACGCTCAGTCGATTGCGGCGCGGAATCAATGAGCCGACCTCGGAGTCTCTGCTCTCGCTGGCGAAGGCGCTCAACGTCTCGATGGAGTATCTGGTGGGGCTTTCCGATGAGCCGATTCCCTCATCGCCGTCGCTTTCGGGACAAGCGGGAGACGTTTCCGCTTTCACGCGCGTACCAAGGTTGGATGTGCGTGCGGCGGCCGGAGGCGGCGCGGTCAATCATGCGACCAGCGTCGAGACCTATCTGGCGTTCCCACGTTGGATGCTGGAACGGCTCGCGCCGTCCGGCTCCAAGCTGACGTTCTTGCGGGCGCTCGGCGACAGCATGGAGCCGACGATCATCGACGGCGCGCTGATGCTGGTTATCGAGAATGTCGGCGATATGCGCCTGCCTCAGCGGGCGCCGAAACGGCGTCACGTCTGGGAAGCGGTCGACATCTATGTATTCCTGCTCGACGGCGAGACGCGCGTGAAGCGCCTGAGAAACGCGGCGCAGGGCGCCGTCTTAATCATCAGCGACAATCCGGCCTATGACCTCGAAGTGCTCTTGAAGGAGGATTTGAACCGGCTGGCAATCTGTGGTCGAGTGATATGGTGGGACAATCGTTTGTAGGGGTTTCGGTTACATGCGCCGCGCTCTTTCTTTTTTCGCGACTCTGCTTTGCGGCGCTTCGGCGCTTGCCGATCCACCAGCAGCATGGAAAGCGCAAAATTTATCTTCTTCCGAGGAGAGAAGGTGGATCGAGAAAGTCTCGAACCATCGCACGAGGGACGGCGTGACCGTCATGGACACACTGAAGTTCGCCGAGCAGATGCGGCCACGTAGCTTTAAATTCGGAAGAATGCAGGTCGTTTACAACGGAGCATCAGGTGAACCGGATGGGGTAGTTGTCGATTATTTCATAGGATTGAAGAGAGCCGATGCCGACGCATTTTCGATGTTGTTTTCGATCGAGAGAAAAGGCTCGGATATTTCCTTGGTGTTTCCAAGAAATGAGTTCGGATATCAGACTCCCGCCGAGGCCGTGGAGGCCGGGCGCGATAATCTACTACGCATGATCGATGACGACTACGACACTTGGTGCATCGAGCACCCCTCGCTCAGACGGCTCTGCTAAGACATGGCGCGGACATCGAAGCTCGTGCTCCTCCTGTTAGCGGCTTGGGTGTTATCCTGGTCAGCGTCGGCCGAGTCGTGCTCCGGCTGCGGTTGCCGCGGCGGACCCGGCTATCGCGGCCCCGATGGACGCTGCGTCGGAGCCGCCCAACTGCGGCACATCTGCGGTGATCCGCCCGAGACCAAGTGTAAGAAGGAAGGCGGCGCCGGCGTCGTCCACGAGCAATGCCGCGGCTGCGGCTGCAAGGGCGGTCCCGGCTATCGCGAGTTCGCCACCGGCGACTGCGTCGGCCACCGCGACCTCGACCGCAAATGTGGCAACCCGCCAGACACCCGCTGCCGGTTCGAAGGCGCACCGAGCAACTCGCGCAGTTGACTGTTCGCTCCGCCTCCGCGATCTCGGCCGCCGCGCCGGAGCCCTAGGAACATCGGGGCTTTTCGCCATGTCCAGATGACGAAGCCTCCGGCGGCTCGCTGGACAGTTGCCGTCGACCCTGGCCGACGCCCTTGCAGTATTCCTTGGCTTTCTCCGCCCGCGGCGCCGCCGAGCGCCGCGGGTCAGTGCCATTTGATCTGTCGCGACAGATCGGCCATGATGATCACGCCGCCGCCCGGCCTCGCCCAGTTTCTCTAGGGCCATCCCACGTAATCCCGGCCATTCCCGGCAACTCCCGCCTGTGCCATCCGATCTGTCGCGTCACATGACGTGTGACGCGACAGATCGGATGGCGGAAGCGGGAGTTCCACTTTCAACAGAACCTTTGGACCATGGACCGGATTGTCGTCAAACCTGACGCAGCGCGGGAACGGGCGCTACTCCGCGCTCGTTAGTCTCGAAAAACATCCGAGGCCGCCATGGTCAGAGTCGAGCTGGAGCGAAAAAACGCCGAGGTCATTCTCGATATCCTCGAACACCGCCTCGAGACCATCCATCAGCTCGAGGGCACGCACGACGCGAGCCTCGACGAGCATCTCCGGCGCGAAAAGGACGCCATCGTCCCGACCATCGTGGCGCTCGAAGCCTGCCTGAAAGCGGCTCCCCGCCAGTAGATTCGCACGCCCTCCCTCCCCTCGCCGCCTCCCGACGCCCTAGATGAGGGAGAAAAGGCGTTTCGCCCCAGGGAGGTGACCATGTCGTCCGACAATGATGGCGGCGATGTCCGCGAGGCGGTCGGGGTGTTCGACTCGGCCGACGCGCTGCAAGACGCGATCGACGAGCTGCAGAGCTCGGGATTCGATCGCGCCGACATCAGCCTGATGACCAGCGAGCATGTCGTCGAAGCCAAGCTCGGCCATCGCTATCAGAAGGTCTCCGAGCTGGAGGATGACGCCAATGTCCCCCGCGCCTCTTATGTCGCGCCCGAATCGATCGGCGAGGCGCAGGGCGCGCTGGTCGGCGGGCTGTTCTATATCGGCGCCATCGGCGCGGCGGGGCTGATTTTCGCGAGCGGCGGCTCGATGGCGGCGGCGATCCTCGCCGCGAGCGCGGCCGGCGGCGCCGGCGGCCTGCTCGGCGCCGTGCTCGGCAAGCTGATCGGCGACCGCCATGCACAGACCTTGCAGGAGCAGCTGGACCGCGGCGGACTGCTGCTGTGGGTTCGCACATGGGACGACGCGCGCGAGAAGCGCGCCGTCGATATTATGACGAAGCACTCGGGCCATGACGTGCATGTGCATGGGCTGCGCGGCGCCTGAGAGCCGTTTCCGATCCGAATGGATCGAAAACGGCTCCGGCTTTTGATTTGGAGCGAATTCTGATCGATCGAACGATTCGGTTCGATCGGAAAGCGCTCTAAAGCCGCGCGCTCCTCAGCTCGGCTTCGATTCGCGCCGCTTCTCCATATGCGAGGTCCACCACAGCGACGCGCCGACGAAGCCGACGAAGACGATCCCGATCACCAGCACCGTCATCATCAGCGCCGACTGCTGGATCCAGGCGACGAGCGGAACGGCCACCGCCAGAATGACGCCGACGACGCAGATCTGCCAGGCCTCGGCGTGAATGCCGGCGAGGACCGTGGCGAGCGCCAGAATCGCCATCAGCGTGAGGCCGGCGGCGTTGGTGTTCATCACGTCCCGCACCTGCGGCAGATAGACCACGTACATGGTGAGCAGAACGGCGAACCAATGCGCCGCCTGCGTCCACACGAGCCTCACGCGCTCCTCGCGCGTGTCGGCGTGGCGCCAGCCCGCATGAATGCAGGTGACGCAATAGACCGGCGCCAGCGCCTCCCAATAGAGCGGCGTCAGCTCGCCGGTGAAGGTCGCCGCGCCAATGCCGACGAAGGCCGCGGCGAGCATGATGAAATAGGGCAGATCGACCTTCAGCACCCGCAGGAACAGGACCGGCGGCGGCTGCGTCACCGTCTCCTCGATCTCCTCGATCTCGTGCTCGATCTCATGCTCGACCTTCTGGATCCCGTGCTCGACCTTCTCGATCCAGCTCTCCTCGGAGGCCGGCTTGGCCTCGTCCTGCGGCGGCTTCGCGCCGGGCGCGCCGTCGCGCGGGATCGGCGGGCGGTCATTGCTCATGGGCGGCTCTCCCCTTTCGCAGGGCCGGCGGCTGTTCCGACAGCGGTCGAGAGGCGCCGCCGATCGCGCGCAGACCATGCCCAAAGGCGCGGCGGACGTCAATTTGAAGCCGCCGCGTCCTCAGCCGCGTCCTGCGCTCACTGCGTCCCGACCATGGCCATGGCGCCCTGCACATTGGTGACATTGTCGCGAATCGTATTGTTGCCGGCGCTCTCTAGGGTCGGAGTGGCGCCGAAGCGAACAACTCCCGTCTTGTTCTCGGTGACGAAGGAATGGGCGAGGACGACCTTGCTGTTCGAGGCGGCGGAAATTCCGATCTCGCTGTTGGAGACGGAGCTTTCGGTGATGGACACGTGATTGCTCCAGCCGACCTCGACCCCGACCCATTTCGCATTGCTGACCGAGACGCGATCGATTCGCCCATTTGCGGCCGAAGCTCCGTTCGCCGGCGCGGCCATCGCCGAGACGCCGGCCCAGCCGAGATCGGTCAGCACGGTGTCCTCGATCAGAAATTTCGTCACGGCGGTCGGAACCAGCAGAATCCCGGAACCGAAGAACTCCCGCAGGATGCAGCGCTGGATGGTCAGCGATCCGACGGAGGTCACTCTCACGCCATTGGGAGCGGCCCCCTTATAGCCGTCGATCGAGAGGCCGACGATGCGCACGGAATCAGCGGCGCCGGCGCTGACGGTGATGGCGTCGGCGTTGACCGTCTGAACGACGCCCGCGCCCTCGACGCCGGTGATGGTGATCGCCTTGCCGATGGCGAAGGGGCCGTAATTGCCGGGCGTGAGCGCCTTGACCTCGCCGCCGCCGGAGGTCTGGCCGATTGCATAGGAGAAGGTTCGGCAGGCCTCGGCCGACGTGACGCAGGTCCCGGCATCCGTCCCCGAGGCGGAGACGAAAGTGACCTTCGACACCGCGAGCGCGGGAGCGACGAAGGCGAAAGGAAGCGCGGCGCAGAGCGCGGCGCGCAGGGTTCGCTCGAACATGGGAGCCTCTCTCGGATCGGATGACGCCGCAGCGCCGATGAACCGAAGCTCTAGAGAAGAGGCGAGCGCGCGGATGTGCGCCGGAGCACGATGCGCGCTCATGCAGAAACCGCCACTCGTGCGCTTTGCTGCGTGCTGTGACGGCTCACAGAGAGATCGTTCATGTCATCTAATCAGCCTACCCAGAACTTGCTCGATAGCTCGGTTATCCTCGATCCGGTGATCGCAGGACTGCCGCGACTGTTGAGCGTCCAGGAAACCATCCGTGTTCTCGGGATCGGTCGGACCAAGTTTTACCAGATGATCGAATCCGGTGAAGCGCCGCCGAACCTCGTGATCGGCGGGAAGCGATTGTTCGCCGTCGACGACGTGGCGAATTGGATCAATGCAAAGAAGCGCCAGAGCGCTGCCTAATCCGAAAGGTAATATATGAATCCCCTCGATAAGTAGCGTCTCGAAGTCTCTGACTATTTCGACGCTGTAGGCCTCCAGCGTAACGCGAGCAAGTTACATGCTGCCTTGCCGGCGATCGTCGAGGCCAGCGCTAAGTTGATTGCGGCGACGATCATTGCCGACTCGATCGGCGCGCATAAGGAGCAATAGAAGATGGCATTACCACATTTTGAAAATGTCTTCGCGTCCAGTGTCAAGACAATCGACCGTCACCTTGGTGTCGGCTATGCGAAGAATCACCCGGACCTGTTGGGCGCGCTCTTGGTGGCCGAGGCCATCAACGCAAGCAGCGAGGCCATCGAAGACATTCTTCGCGATATCCATTCTTCGATGGAGGAATTGTCGACGCGGTTGCCCGGTTCATTGTCCGACGACCGCGACTGACAAAAAAAGCGCGCGAAAGAGCATCAATCTTTCGCTCGCCGAGAAACTTCAACCTACGCCTCGAGAGGGCTTCTACCGACAGGGAAATTATAACCTATGTCAGTGCCTGAGTTCAACGAAAATGTGCTGAATGCCAGCGAAAATCAGGATCATCCTACTTCAGACATGCTGTCAGCGTTCAACGATGCAGTGAGCTTTTTCGACAATTTGACGGATGACGAAGCGGACAGCTTCGAAACTGAAGGCGCTCCGGTCGCATCAGATACGTTCTTTGGCTACCCGATCGCGGTGCCAGGGTTTCACGCGATCGAACTCGCCGACGATTGGTCGGATGACTTCCTCAACCGCGAGACAGTCGTCATGCGCGCACCTCAAGCGATGTGGGGCGCGGATTCCGAATGGAAGCATCCGCACAAGGGACATATCGGCTGGGTTCCGCAACGCGTCACATGGCGTGAGCTGATCAATTATTTCGATGATCCATACGTGTCGCCGAACAAGAACGGTCATATGATCATGTTCGGCGAGGTTGCGCCGGCGGCCGGTAAGACCACGATTGCGCGTAAGAAGGCGAGCGTAAAGCGCCTCAACGCTGTCGTGCTCGATCTGGACGCTGGACAGCCCGAAGAGGAAATCTTCCCGCCGCTTTTGAAGTCCGGATTGAACTTCGTCTATTACACGAGCCATTCGAACGGTAAGGCCCGCACGAAGATCGATCTGAAGGCGCTTCGCGAATATGTGAAGTCGCCGAATGGCGTCCCATATAACCCGTCGCTTGCCGATGTGAAGCGCTATCTCGCCAATGAACTGAAGCTTCATCCGATGATTGTCGAGAGCGCTTCGATTGTGAAGGTCGACACGATCGGCGCTTTCGACGACAAGCCGACGAAGGACCCGCTTCAGGTCGAGCTTGCTCACTCTCCGATCCACAAGTGTCGGATCATCCTTCCGCTTGCGACTGAATACGTCATTCCGGACGAACCTGACGAAGCATTCGCGGCAATGAACGACTTCAAGGCGGTCGTGGATCACCTCGCTGGAAAGTTGGGCTTCTGGTTCGATAGCACAAGCGGACAGGTGGGGCGCGCGTTCTATGGAGCGCGCTGTAAGTCCTATGACCGCTATCGGGCCGTAGTTGGTGGGTCGTCGCTGTTGGTCCTTCCTGCTTGCACGGATGAGATGCGCGAGGCCGCAGGCTTCAAGAATCAGGAAAAGCGAAAGAAGGCACTGGCGGAACGTCAGGCGCGTCGTAGTGATAAGCAGCTCGACGGAATCCCAGATACAACCAAGTTCATGCGCCGCCACGCTGACGACTTCGACGGAATCGGATGGCTCAACGCGATCGATTGGGAGACGCGCGGCGAGGTTCGGGAAGGTAAGGTATCGATCCGGTGTCCGAACGAAACTCAGCACTCCGATCACCCGAACGTCAATGATGCGGGCTGTGTCGCGATCAATCCCGGATCACATTACAAGAACGGTGCGTTTCTGATCACCTGTCAGCACGCCCACTGCCGTCATTTCGAGACGCGCGACTTTCTGACAATGGTCTGTGAAGAGGTCATCGAGGCGACGGTCGATAGCGACTTGCCAGCACTCGAAAATTTCGTGACGGAGGAATCTGAAAGCGGCACCTCCGCAGGCGGCAAGCCGAATCGCGCGAAGCTGAAGAAGCTTCTCGGGAAGAAGCCGTTCGCGGTGAACGAGTATGACTGGATCGAATACGACGAAATCCAAAAGAACGGAAAGGACGTGAAGACCTATCCCGTTTGTCGAGCGTTCGATGTTCTCGACATGGCTTGATGATTCCGACGGAAGGCGCCCCCCTAAAACGAGATGAAGGCGCCCCCCATAACGGAATGATGGCGCCCCCCGATTACGAGATGATCGCGCCCCCCTGTAACGGAATGATCCCGCCCGGGTGATTTC
>NZ_JAINDZ010000063.1 GCF_019802345.1 Methylosinus sp. Sm6
CTCTTCCATCATTTCCTCGAGCTGACGATAACTCATCGGATACGCCACATACCAGCGGACGCCCCACAGGATCACATCGCGTTCAAATGGCGGCCCTTGAAATCGATCATCACGCTATTCCACCTGCCCCAGCCCGGCGATCATAGCCCCAACCCGCCCGCGAGAAAAATTCGCGACAGAGCCCAACCGCCCTCGTCGATGCGGCGACCGGCAAGAGCTATTCACCGCGCCCCCTCGGGCATGCAGCTCGACGACTGGACGAGACGTCCTGTTCGACATGCTCGGCAATCATGGGCGCTTCCTCTCGGCAGACCGCCTGGATCGCGGACGGCGACGGCGTTCTTTCGCTCGACCGCAATGGCAATGGTATCATTGACGACATCACTTCGCTTGCAGCTTGACCGTTGGCTTCGACATAATGTAATCAGAATTCATATTTGCCTGGGTGAAGCTCGACCACATCCGAGGTCGTGGTCGTCGAGCGGGAGATTTGCAAATGAGTTGTGCTGCGCCTATCCAATTGCCCATCGCCGCGCGCGATAGAATCTCTCGGGCAGACGCCGAGGTGATGGAGGCCCAGATGGCGGACCAGACCCAGATCAGGAAATATTATACTTTTGCGACGGATTTCGCCCTCAAGGATACGCCTTTCCGTGAGTGGGTGAACGAACAGGAACAGATGATCGAGTTTTTTCCTGACTCGAGCAAGCCTTTTCGTGGAATCAATTTCTCCAAGCCGCCTCGAATCAAGTTCGATCGCAAAGGACGCCGCGGCCCTGTAAGGGATGCCTATCCGGTGACGCTGGGGATATGGCTCGTATCGGATCGGCTAAAAGTTCTCTTCGAACGGATCGATGCGGAAGCTTTTGTCTTTCAGCGCGCAGAGGTGGACTACAGCAATTTTCCTGAACCCGGCCCGGATTTCTGGTTCTGCTATTTCATGCGCGAGCTCGATTGTATCGACGAAGAAGCTTCCAGACTGAGGTATTATGACAATGTTCCCGGCGTGAAAGCCTACGAAGATCTGACAGACGTCAAGATGCTTCCTGCTGTTGTGGGGAGCGCTCATGCTTTCCGGCTCAAATATGCAACCTCAAAGTTGATTGTGGACGATGTGATTGTCGATGCTGTGAATGCAGAAAATATTCAGGGATTCAAATTCACCCCGATTCAGAAATAGCGATATCTGCTCTTGACAAAAATTTACGGAATAAAGTTATGGCGAACAATTCTGTTATCCAACAGCATCATGCGCTTCAGCAGGCGGTCGGCAAGGACAATGCTGTCCTGAACAAATTGATCGCAAATAATAACGTGAAAATCAACGCACCCGAAAATATGTTGGCATTATCCAACGATGCGGGACTCGCGACCGCGACGCCTCGTCACGCCAGCAATCACGCCGCGATCGACGAGGTCCAGAACGCGATTTCGGACAAATTTGGAGATCGTCCGACGCAGTTCGGAATTTCCAATCTCGATCTAATGAAAGCCAACTCCACGAGCTTGACCGCAGCGCAGCGCGCCGTGCGCGAGCAGGTGTTTCGTGAGGCGACCGCCCTCGCGGAAAATCTCCGCGACTACACAGCCAAGGCGATCCTGGACCACGATCTGCCGCTCGTCGGGGTCACGGCCGCGGACGCCGCGCGTGTGTTCGGCACGGCGGCCGACGGCTCCGCCGAATTCGCGACGGGCAGCGCGAGCAACTCGCTCGCGGCTTTCCGGGCCGACACACAGGCGATCAAGGCGGCGGGAGGGGACGTGAGCTGGCGCGCGTTCAACACGGCCGCAAAGGTCGAGAAGCTCCTCGACTATGCGAAGACGAACAACCTCAAGCTTTTCGGAACGAAATCGACGCTGGCCGGCTTGGAGAGCTATCTGACGGCGAGAGGGTTGACGCCGGCGGCGACCGTGATCGCCGTCGGCGACGAGGTCGTCGCCGGGGTCGACAGAGCCGCGGCCGTCGCGGCCGGCGGACGCGCGCTCGGCGTCGCCAGCGCCATTCTACTCTCCGGCGCCGACGCCGTGAGCGAATATGCGAGCGCTCGGGCGAATGGCGAATCGGTTCTTTCAGCCGACGGCAGGGCTGCGGTCAAAGTTCTCGAGGGGGCCGCGATCGGAGCGCTCTTCCTCGTTCCGGGCGTCGCCGAGGCCGCCTTGATCGGCGGCTCGGTCCTCGCGGGAGCCATTGTCGTCAAATCTGTCGTGTCGAGCGCATGGGATTACCTCGGCAGCCCGCTCGAACGACTCGGGGGCCGGCTGAGCGAAGGCGATCTCGCCGATGCGAAAGCGGCGGCGATCGATGTCGGCGCCGCGATCGACAAATGGGCGCAGGACGTGGTCGCGCCCTATGTGAAGAACCTCGCCGACAATGTCTCGGCCTTCGCGAGCGATCCGGCCGGCCACCTCGAGAGCCTGGCCCGGCAGATCTGGGGCGCCACTAGAACGTTATCCGATCAATCTGCATCGTAGCCGGATGCGGCGAAGTAATTCGTGCATTCGCTCGGCGTGACGCATCGCAGTGCTTGGGCGACTGCGGCGTCGAGCGCATCGACCGTCCGCGCCGCGATGCGTTCCAGAACCGACTTGATCTTCGAGAAGGATTTCTCGATCGGATTGAAGTCCGGCGAATAGGGCGGAAGATAAAGCACCTTCGCGCCTTTCGCTTCGATCGCCTCCCCACGCCGCCGACCTTGTGGGTGCTCACATTGTCCAGCACGACGATCTCTCCCGCGCAGAGCGTCGGCGCCAGAACCTGCTCGACATAGGCCAGGAAGGAGCGGCCATCGAGCGCACCGTCGATCGTCATCGGCGCGTCGATCCGGTCGACGCGCAACGCCGCGATCAGCGTCGTCGTCTTCCAATGTCCGAACGGGACCGAAGCCCGACAACGCTCCCCGCACGGCCCGCGGCCGAAGCGCCGCGCCATGTTCGTCGAGACGCTGGTTTCATCGATAAAAACGAGCTTTTCCGGGTCGAGATCGAGCTCGCCCTCGAACCATTCTTCTCGCGCCGCGGCGACATCGTCCCGCTCCTGCTCCGCAGCGTGGCCCGTCTTCTTCTTGCGCGTGATCCCATGGCGCGCGAGAAACCGCCACATGGTCCCATAGCCGACCGCGAAATCGTGACGCTCCTTGAGCGCATCGCGCAGCTCGATGATCGTCATGTTCGGCATTTCTTTTATCTGCGCGAGAATGAAATCGGCGTGCGCCTCGATGCGCTGCGAGCGGCGATCGCCGCCCATCTTACCCGGCGCGACTTCGCCGGTGATCTCGACGCGCTTCGCCCAACGCACCGCGGTCGCCGGTCCGATGTCGAACCTCGCCGCCGCCTGTCGGCATGACATCCCGCCCCGGATCGCCTTCATCACCTTCTCGCGAAGATCCATCGACAGCGCCATGATCCCCTCCCAGCCGCTCACGCCAATCAACCCCGATCGGCGCTCCGCTTCAGATATGGGAATCCGAGCCGCTTTATTGAATCGCCATGCTCGATTGAATCGCCATGCTCGGACGATGCTCTAAGGGTGGGCTGCAGAATTTGCTCTCGGGCGGCAGCCAGCTCGTGCAGGAGAACGCCACGGCGATCATGGTGGCGATCGGCGATGGCGTGTCGAATTTCGCTCATGCCGAAGCGCTATTGGCGACGCAGACTCTCGGAGGGAGCGCGGCGAGCATCAATGCGAATTTCGCTTCCTTCAAAAACAAGATCGATTACTCGGGTCCCGGCGCGTTTACGATTTCGGCCGGCAACGTCAGCTTCACGGTTCGCGCCGACAAATCCTCGACGCTCGTGGTGAAGGGAACCACGACCCAGTTCACCGCCGATCAGTCCGCCTATCTGACTATCGACGCGAACAGCGCGACGGTTCACGCGAGCCTCGCGCCGTCGAGCATCGGCCTCTCGCGCTCGCTCGTCGTCGATGCGGCGACGGGCGTGATCAAGGTACTCGTCGGCGGCGGCGCCGTTCTGACGGCGCCGGCCGGCAGCCAAATCTCCGCCTCCGGCCAATCGCTCGTCGTCCAGAGCACGCAAGGCGATTGGAGCAGGACCTACACGCTGACCGGCGCGGATGTCGCCGCCCGCTTCACCCGGACCGATGCGAGCATGAGCTTCGATGTCGCGTTCGACCCGAGCACGGGCGCGCCGCAGGTCACCGCGGCGAGACTGCTCGGAAAGACATTCTCCGGCGGCGACTTCTCCGCCTGGCTCGGCGGCGCGCAGAGCAGCTTCAATCAGCAGCAGAGGTCCTCGGCCGCCTCCGCCGCCTCTGCCGCCTTGTCGACTGACCGCGCGAACATCGCCAATGGCGTCACCGCCGGGCTGACCGGCGAGCCGGCCACTCTGACGGCGCTCTCGCAGCTCTTCCACGACAATGGTCTCTCGGCCGGATATCTCTCGGCGCGTCTCTTCAATGGCAATGTTTCGGATCATTGGATCACGGCCGTGATCGGCCCGCCTCCGGGAGCCGTCACCTCCTCTGTCAATCTCGCGCTCGTCTCCGCCTACAGCCCGGAAATGGCGCAGGCGCAGGCGCGTCTGCTGACGCTGACGCTCTACACGCCGAATTCGATAATAACCGCCATAGTGGAAGGTTATGGAGAAGGGCCGAATTTCCAACCGTGGTGGGCATTTCCGCTCGTCCTCGATCTCGACGGGTCGGGGATAGAGCTCGTCTCGCAGACTGCGTCGCATGCGCATTTCGACGCGCGCGCCGACGGCTCGCGTCCGCAGATCGGCTGGGTGGGGCCGACCAACGGCATTCTCGTGCTCGACAAGAACCATAATGGCGTCGTCGACAGCGCGGCGGAATGGTTCGGCGAGCGCTTCAGCAAGGACGGGCGCGCCACACGAATGGCATGCCAAGTGTGCTTTTGAGTTGTTGAAGAAGCGACCATCTTATAGGGTTGCGCGGAATTTTTCTAGGAATCTTTTTTCGGGTTGGGTCGTTCTCGATCATCCTATAGAATAGGAACTTGGGAGAAACGCGAACGGGTTCGTAACCTCGGTCTGTCCGATCTTTGCGGGACGTCACGGCAATCGGAGATATCAAGCTTCGGCGCGCAGATCTGGTTGGACTTGGGAGTGACATGATGAATAGATAGCCTTGGCCTATGATTTTAGAAACATGGCAAGATGGGGTAATATCGAATACTCTAAGCGGTTCCTCGTGACACCCGTCTGTTCACGTCGAGCATCGTCGAAGGATAGCATCATGAACTGGAGAGACCTGCCCGATAGGCCGAAATACGACTTTGTGGATTTCATGATGCGCGTCTGCGACATCGAGGAATCTGTGCTTGAACGCTTGACAGCGATTCCGACGTTTCTCGCTGCAATCGCTGGTTATACGTATCATACGGGCCCTATTCGATTGGGCTATGCCGGCTTTTTTTGCTGGGCGCAGGCTAAGTTCGTCATGCCACCGTTGACAGAAGAAAAGCTGCTCGACTATGTGCGGGTCGTTTCTTATCGTCGGAAGCTCGCCGAAGAGGATTCTAGGTTTATTGCCATTGATTATCTGTCTGCCAAATCCGATTTCCCGGAGCTTTTTAAGATCGAAACGCTTCCCTTAGTAGGACCAGAGCGCGCCAACCATAGCCAGCATATGCTGAGAGAAATGGGGGCTTTCGCGCTCGGACATGCTTTTCGTGAGCAAGGTTATGCAAGTATCAGATCGGCCGACGAATCGGATTATCTCGATTATTGGATGGCTAGGTCCGAGGATGAAATCGCGGACTTTCTTTCCAATCCTCGGGTCCTTGCCGGTTTGGACGCTATGGGACTGGATCGCCTGAGTTTTCATGGATTTATTGAAAGAGTCTATGGCAATGACTATTGTGACAATGTTCTGCGTGCGAAAAACTATGTTCTATTCTCAGATTTGCGTGCGGATCTGAACGCATTCGTCGTCGGCCGACTTGCGGTTCAAGTGCGATCAGGCTTGCGTACACTGCCACCTGACCTTCAAATCCGCTATCCGGAAATTTACGAGGGCTACTACAAGCCAGAGCTTTTTGGAGCACGGCAGTCCCGCCCTTCGTAGTCTCTGCTTTGGCGTTCGTTGCAGCCATCGTCTTTGAAACTTAAGAGATCAGATCATGTCTTCATATCTTTTCGCTGATACCGGAACGATCATCGGCCTCGCGAGAGCTGGGCTTTTGGATCAACTTTTGCCGCAGAACAATGGTGGCCGGCAGCTTGTCGTGACCCAAGAAGTCTATCTCGAAATCCAGAAGGCTGGAAACAGTGGAAGCCGAAGCGCCCCGATCGCGATCCAATGGATCACAAGCCAAGGCAACAATAGCCTGACGTTATTGGATGACACCGTCGTCACGAACCCAACGGGCGATCACGCCGGCGAACGCTCGATAGCCACTTATTTGCGCAATGCGCAGCCGCTCACCGCCAATAGCGGATTTGCCGTCCCCGTGGGCAGCAATTCGTTGGTCGTCGCCGAAGACCCGAGCGGCATGAAGGATTTCATCGTGCCGGCGCTCAATCCAGTGTCTCCCGCGCCGGAGACGACGACCGGCTATCTGTCCCACCGGGTGCTTTCCGGCGATCTGGCCTATTCCGCCGCCGTGTCGGGGTGGAATAGAACTGTCACAGGTCCCTATCTGACCTTGAATGCGCCGACGGCGACCGATCCTCAGGGCGTGAATATCTTCGGGACGACGGCGATCGGCAATTCCGGAGCAAATCGTCAAATCGGCCGTGCCGATTACGCGGTGAAAGACGCGACAGGAAGGACTTTAGGGTCTTTTCTTTTTCGTGGAAATGCCACGAGCAATGTCAGTTACGTCGTCGACCCGGCAAATCCAAATCCCGAGGCTGTCGGGATCACCATAGCGCCGGGTACAGCCTTTGGAGTTTGCACGGTTTCCGGACCACTGAAGGGAACGATCTGGCTGCAGAGCACGGGAAGCCAAAGCACACAAGCGAACTTCAACGTCGGCGGCGTCGTTTTTCCGCCCGGCACCACCGTCTTTGTGCCGCCGACGGGCGGATTCGAAGCGGTCCCGACCGCAAGCCTCGGAGGCTGGGAGCCTCGGGACCTCTGCAATAGCAGCAGCGATCTCTTCAACCTGTTACGCGTGCCCGGACGTCAGGGCTCCTTGTCGGTCGATCAGAACGGTTTTGCCTTTGCCGATGGCAACGGAAACAAATTCAATGTTTCGTTCGGTGGCACATTCTCGTTTGCTGCCTCGAGCGAAACTATATTGACGACGCCTTTGCGTAATGTCGTGACCGCAGGGCGGCAGGCGGATGGCGACATCGAACTCGGCCTCGCGCCGAGCATCGGCCTCTCGCGCTCGATCGTCGTCGATGCGGCGACGGGCGTGGTCAAGGTGCTCGTCGGCGGCGGCGCCGTTCTGACGGCGCCGGCCGGCAGCCAAATCTCCGCCTCGGGCCAATCGCTCGTCGTCCAGAGCACGCAAGGCGATTGGAACAAGACCTATACGCTGACCGGCGCGGATGTCGCCGCCCGCTTCGCGCGGACCGATGCGAGCATGAGCTTCGATTTCGCTTTCGACTCGACCACGGGTGCGCCGCAGGTCACCGCGGCGAGGCTGCTCGGCAGAACCTTCTCCGGCGGCGATTTCTCCGCCTGGCTCGGCGGCGCGCAGAGCAGCTTCAATCAGCAGCAGAGGTCCTCGGCCGCCTCCGCCGCCTCTGCCGCCTTGTCGACTGACCGCGCGAACATCGCCAATGGCGTCACCGCCGGGCTGACCGGCGAGCCGGCCACCCTGACGGCGCTCTCGCAGCTCTTCCACGACAATGGTCTCTCGACCGGATATCTCTCGGCGCGTCTCTTCAATGGCAATGTTTCGGATCATTGGATCACGGCCGTGATCGGACCGCCTCCGGGAGCCGTCACCTCCTCTGTCAATCTCGCGCTCGTCTCCGCCTACAGCCCGGAAATGGCGCAGGCGCAGGCGCGTCTGCTGACGCTGACGCTCTACACGCCGAATTCGATAATAACCGCCATAGTGGAAGGTTATGGAGAAGGGCCGAATTTCCAACCGTGGTGGGCATTTCCGCTCGTCCTCGATCTCGACGGGTCGGGGATAGAGCTCGTCTCGCAGACTGCGTCGCATGCGCATTTCGACGCGCGCGCCGACGGCTCGCGTCCGCAGATCGGCTGGGTGGGTCCGACCAACGGCATTCTCGTGCTCGACAAGAACCATAATGGCGTCGTCGACAGCGCGGCGGAATGGTTCGGCGAGCGCTTCAGCAAGGACGGCGCGACGCCGCCGGCCGACCAGAAGGGTTTCGCCGCGCTGGCGACGCTGGCCAGGGCCGGCGCGACGAGATTTTCGCGCGCAACCGCCCTCGTCGATGCTGCGACGGGCAAGAGCTATTTCGACGAAACGCAGGTGTGGGTCGATGGCGACCAGGACGGCGTCACCGACGCCGGCGAGTTGCACTCGCTGGCCGAGCTCGGAATCCTCTCTATCGACCTCACTGCGCAGACGGTCGACCGCGTGGTGAACGGAAATCTGGTCGTCTCGAATGGCGGCTATACTCTCGCCGATGGAACACGGCGCGCGATCGACGACATTGGACTGGCGATACAAGCGACGGCCGCATCCGAAGCCGACGTGTTGCACGCCGCGGCAGTCACATTCGCCGAGATCGTCGCGCGCGGGCTTCCCGCCTCCTCAGCGGGAAAGGCGCGGGCGATCGCCGCCGCGATGGCGGGACTGCCGCACGGCGACCTGTATCACGAATATGCAGGCGTCGCCGGCATGTACGATTGGATGAAGGTGGCGCGGTATTACAGGCCTCCACTGTCGCCGCCCGAGCAAATGCCTTCGGACAAGATCAATGTCTTCGGGTGGCCGGGCGACACAACATGGAAGTCTCCCGAGGCGCTCGACGCGCCGCAGGATGTTTTCGCGGCATTGACCTTGATCGATGCCGCGAGGGATGCGGTGCAGTCGGGCGCGAATGGCCTCGTCACTGCGGCCGACGCCATGTCCGCCGCGCAGCTTTCGGCCCTGACGGCCGATTTCGATCCTTCCGCGCAGCATGTCGCCGACGCGAAGAACAAAGCACGCCAGGCGGCGGCGGCCTTCGGGAACTCCGTCGCTTCTGTTCTCGACGCCGAGACGGCGGTTACCGAAGCAGGCGATGCGATCGCGGACACTGTTGCGCTCTTTGCGCAACTGACGCCCGTGAATTACCAGCTCCAAGGGCATCTCCCTAATGGCGCACGTTTCGCCTCGTTTGCCGACGCCGCCCTCGCCAGCGGCGGGTTCTACGCGCTAGAGGATGGGCTGAAGCGATTTGCCTTCTTGAAGGACGCGCTCGAGCGCATGCTCTCGGCTCTAGGAGAAGCCGGCAATTATGCCAAAGTCTTTATCGGCGGCGGCAGCGTCACGACGACAGCGAGCGGCGACCGCACCCTGGCGATCGTCGCCGGGGGCGAGGAGGCATTCGTCGCGGGAGCAGGACACGATGATTTCGTGCTGACGTCGTCCTCGGGTCCAGTTTCGATTCGTAATTTCACCGCCGGCTCCAGCGGCGACTCTCTGGAGTTCGTCAATGTCGGCAATAGCGTGACGATCGGCGATGACGGCCACGGAAATGCGACGATCCGATATGACGCCGATCAGTCCGTCGTCCTGATCGGCGTCGCGCCGACTCGATTGGATCTCCGCGTGAATATCCTCGGCGTGGAGACAGTCTCCTTCGCTACCGCGCAAAGCGGAGGAACGCGCAGTCTCGGGGAGACGCCGGTTTTCTTCGATGGCCAGATCCATGTCACGAACATTCTGGCGTCCGATCGGGGAGACAAGCTGATCGGCGACGGCGGCGCCAATCTGCTGAAGGGCGGCGCCGGCGTCGACCTGCTGCGCGGCGGCGGCGGCGCCGATACGCTGGACGGCGGCGCGGGCGAGGACACGGCGGATTACAGCGACAAGGCGGCAATGGTGGCCGTGACATTGAACGGCGCGACCAGTGCGAGCGTGAAAATCGGGGGCGTCGCCGAGGACACGATCCGCAACATCGAGAACATTTACGGAGGCTCTGGAGCCGACACGCTGATCGGCGACGGATCGTCGAACCTTCTTCGAGGCGGCGCCGGCGCCGATGTGTTGGACGGCCGCGCTGGCGTCGACACGGCCGACTATCGGGACAAGAAAGCCTCTGTGGCGGTGACATTGAACGGCGCGACCAGTGCGAGCGTGAAAATCGGGGGCGTCGCCGAGGACACGATCCGCAACATCGAGAACATTTACGGAGGCTCCGGAGCCGACACGCTGATCGGCGACGGTTTATCGAACCTTCTTCGAGGCGGCGCCGGAGCCGATATTTTGGACGGCGGCGCAGGCGTCGACGCGGCCGACTACAGCGACAAGACGTCGTCGGTGGCGGTGACGCTGAACGGCGCGACCAATGCGAGCGTGAAAATCGGGGGCGTCGCCGAGGACACGATCCGCAACATCGAGAACATTTACGGAGGCTCCGGAGCCGACACGCTGATCGGCGACAGCTCGGCCAATCTGCTCTCCGGCGGCGAAGGAGACGACATACTGACCGGAGCCGGCGGCGCGGATCAGCTCACCGGCGGCTTCGGCTCGGACACGTTCGTGTTTGCGCCTGCGTTCGGGCAGGACATCATTACCGACTTCTCCGCGGACGACCGCCTACGTATCGACGTCGCCATGTTCGCAAATTGGGCGACGCTATGGAGCCATGCGCAGCAGGTCGGGACCAGCACCATGATCACGACGAGCGCCGGCGATACGATCACGCTGCAAAATGTGAACATGTCCGACCTCGATCAGAACATGTTCCAATTCACGTCTCAGAAAGCCGGCGCCGGTCCACAATATTTCGTCGGCAGCGGCGCCGACTATCTGATGCTGGAGATTTCGGAAGATGCTTGGCAGGGTGACGCGCAATACACAGTCAGCGTCGACGGCCGCCAGTTCGGCGGCGTTTTCACGGTATCGTCCTCTCACGCGGCTGGACAGTTCGACACGATAACGCTTCGGGGAAACTGGTCTCCCGGCTCCCACGCGGTGAGCGTGAACTTCCTCAATGACGGCTACGGCGGCTCGCCGACTATGGACCGCAATCTTTATGTCGATGGCGCAATCTATGATGGAGCCGCTGTTCCGGGTTCGCAGCTCACCTTTTTTACAGCGGGGGCGGCCGGCTTTTCCGTCCGCGACACGACCGCTACGATCGGCAGCGGCCCCGACAGCTTGATGCTGAAAATTTCGGAGGACGCTTACCTGGGCGATGCGCGATACACAGTCAGTGTCGACGGCAATCAGATCGGCGGCGTTCTCACGGCGTCGTCCTCTCATGCGGCTGGGCAGTTCGACACGATAACGCTTCGGGGAAACTGGTCTCCCGGCTCCCACGCGGTGAGCGTGAACTTCCTCAATGACGGCTACGGCGGCTCGCCGACTATGGACCGCAATCTTTATGTCGATGGCGCAATCTATGATGGAGCTGCTGTTCCGGGTTCGCAGCTCACCTTTTTTACAGCGGGGGCGGCCGGCTTTTCCGTCCGCGACACGACCGCTACGATCGGCAGTGGCCCCGACAGCTTGATGCTGAAAATTTCGGAGGACGCTTACCTGGGCGATGCGCGATACACAGTCAGTGTCGACGGCGATCAGATCGGCGGCGTTCTCACGGCGTCGTCCTCTCATGCGGCTGGGCAGTTCGACACGATAACGCTTCGGGGAAACTGGTCTCCCGGCTCCCACGCGGTGAGCGTGAACTTCCTCAATGACGACGGCTACGGCGGCTCGCCGACTATGGATCGCAATCTTTATGTCGATGGCGCAATCTACGGTGGCGCGGCTGTTCCGGGCTCGCAGCTCACCCTTTTCATGGCGGGGCCGGCTGGTTTCGCATTCAATGCGTGAAGTCGACGACTGCTGGAGCTGGACCCGCACTCGGGAGATATCCTAGCCCGCATTTCTTACCCCCGCGTCGCCGCTCGGCAAGGCTGCGCGCGGATTGGCCGGATGCGATGACCGCGGAGCGTCGGCGCGCGTCATCGCTCCGGCTGGACGGGCCGGCGCGTTGATCGGAAGCTCTCGCGTTTTGGTGTGGGTCCCCGGTGGGCCGAGGGGTTCGGCGTGGCTTCAGCTCAGCGCCGCGCAGGCTGCGGCGAATTCGTGCACGTAAGGAAAGGCCGACATCGAGAACAAGACGCGCCGCACGCAGATCTTCACCTGTGAATCGGCTCGACGCCTTGACCCCTAATCAGCAAGGGGTCACAAAACCAAGCCGTTGATTATTCAAGTATATTCTTATGGCCTCCACGCCGATTGGGGGTCAACGCGCCGCGCCGAATGACAACGAGCCGAATGACAACGAAATGTCCTCGCGGACCTCAACGAAGCCATCTGGGGCGCTCGTTTTGCGGGTTGAAATGTCTTCGACAACGCATCACACTAGTCCGCTGACCAGTCTTGGAGAGCCGCCATGAAATCCTGGCCCGTGCAGGAAGCCAAAGCCCGTTTTTCCGAGCTCTTGAACGCCTGCGAGCGGGAAGGGCCGCAAGTCGTCACACGGCGCGGCGAGGAAACCGCCGTGCTCCTTCCGGTCGAGGAATGGCGCCGGCTGACGGCCTCCCGGCCCAGTCTCAAAACTCTCCTGCTCGCGCCGCAAACCCGTTGCGACGACCTGCCGCTCCCGAAACGGGGCGGAGGAAAACATCGGGCTTCGCCGGACTTCTGATCGATGTATCTTCTCGACACCAATGTCGTCTCGGAGCTGCGGCGAGCCAAGCCCCACGGCGCGGTCCTCGCTTGGCTCGAGTCCGTCCCCGATTCCAGCTTGCGCCTCTCCGCTCTCACGCTCGGCGAAATCCAGGCGGGCGTCGAGAAGCTGCGCTCGCGCAATCGGGAAAAAGCCGAGGAAATCGAAAATTGGGCGGATCAGATCGAGCAGACTTTCGCGGTCGTCCCGGTCGACGCCAAGATATTCCGCCTTCACGCCCGCTGGATGCACGCCCGGCCGGATCACTGCTATGAAGGCGCGTTGATCGCCGCCACGGCAAAAATTCACGACCTAACCGTCGTCACCCGAAACGCCAAGGATTTCGCTCGCTACGACATTGCCTTGCTCGATCCATTCACCTTCTCAGGCAAAAAATGACTCCCTCGTCCGACCTCGTCACTGGCGGCTCTGCGCCGTCCTGCGCAAGGACGGCATCACCTATCAGCAATATGTCACCGAGCTGACCTATCTGCTGTTCCTGAAGATGCTGGCCGAGCGTAAGCTCGGGCAAGGCAAAGTCCCCGCCAGCGCGCGCTGGCGCGATATCGTCGCGGAGGAGGGCGTCACGCGGCTCGCGCTCTATCGCCGCATTTTGGCCGAATCTCGGCGATCCGCAAAAAGAAGCGCGACTGCACCGTGCAGGCGATCTTCGCTAAAGAGCCGGCCTCGAAAATTTGGACAGTAGCTTAGGTGGATTTTCTGCCTGACAGCGGCGAGGCTTCTCGCTGCGAAT
>NZ_JAINDZ010000064.1 GCF_019802345.1 Methylosinus sp. Sm6
AGCCGCGTCACCCAGCCATTGGCGTCGAATGTCTGCGTCAGCCGCGCGCCATTGGCGGTGACGCGCGACAGCAGGCGTCCGGCAGGATCATACTGGTAATCCACCTGCGTATAGTCGGGATTTTGCAGCATCACCAGCCGGTTTGCCGCATTATAGACATAGCTCGTCTTCGAGCCCTGATAGGTGGTCTTGGCGAGAATATTGCCGACGCGATCATAGGCGAAGCTCAGCGCGCGGCCGCGGCTGTCGGCCTTGCGCGTCAGCCGGTTCAGAGTGTCATATTGCACCGTGTAGCTCACCGCGCCATTGGCGACGGCGTTGCGATTGCCGGCGGCGTCATAGCCGAATGTCTCGGCCGAGCCATCGGCGAGATAGTCGATGTGCGTCAGCCGATTGCCGGCGTCGAAGGTGGAGCGCGTCACCTCGCCGAGGCGGTTGGTCTTCTCATAGACATTGCTGGCCTCGTCCGGTCTATAGGCGATGGCCTTGCCCTTGTGATCGGTCTCGCCGACGAGCCGGCCGAGATCGTCATAGGCAAAGCGCCAGGTCTTGGCCTCGGCGTCCTTCACGCTGAGCCGGTCGCCGAGAAAATCATAGGCGAAGCTGGTCTCGCCGCCGAGCGCGTCGACGATTCGCGTCACCCGATCGAGCTCGTCATAGACGCGATATTGCGTGCAGCCATAGGTATTCTTCGGCTGCAGCCCGGCCTGCGCATTGGCGTCGATCACGCAGGTCGGATTGCCGTTCGCATCATAGAGGGTCTCTGTGCGAAAACCCTTGGCGTCCACCGTCGCCGTGCGGCGGCCGAGCGCGTCGAATTCGAAGACGGTCTTCTCGCCATTGGCGTTGACGACGCCGACGACATCGCCGCGCAGATTATAGACCGTCTCCGTGCGATAGAAGGTGGCGTCGATCACCGCGGTCCGCCGGTTCATCGCGTCATATTCGAAGCGCGTGGTGTGGCCTTCGGCGTCCAGCACGGCGATCACATTGCCGGCCTCGTCATAGCTGTAGCTTTTGACATTGCCGCCGGCGTCGGTCTCGGTCAGCACGCGGTCGGCGGCGTCGAAGCTGCGCGTGACGACGTCGCGCACGTCATATGTTCCGTCGCTCTTCTTGTAGCGATGCGTCACCTTCCAGAGCTGGCCATTGGCGTCGAAATTCTGGATGGACTCATTGCCGAGCGGATCGGTGATCTTGGTGATCCGGTCCAGCGCGTCATACTCATAGCGCGTGGT
This sequence comes from Methylosinus sp. Sm6, assembly GCF_019802345.1. Lineage (GTDB taxonomy): Bacteria > Pseudomonadota > Alphaproteobacteria > Rhizobiales > Beijerinckiaceae > Methylosinus. The sequence continues at coordinate 1,239 of NZ_JAINDZ010000064.1, forward strand.
GAGATCGATCTGCGCAGCGCTGGCGGGGCCGGCGCGGCGCTTCAGCGTCTCGCTGGTCCGGCGGCCGAGGCTCTGTCATAGGCATAGGTCTTCGTCACCGTCACGCCGGAGGGCATGCCGACGATCTGCTCCTGGCTCACATTTCTGGGGTATGATCTCCCTATCGGTGGATCTTATAGAGATCCCGAGGATCGAGATTCCGCCTTTTTAACAGCGTCCTCATCTTCTTTGCTCCATCCTTTGGGAGGCCAGCTGCCTCCGGTGATCATAGTGCGCTTTGCGGCACCAGGCTCGCAGTGCGGATTATTAAAAATACTTAAATGAGAGCCGATGACGCCCTTGTTAAACCAGTTATCTACTTCTAGAAAGAGATGAATGACACGGTCTATTTCTTTTTTTGCCGCCGCTTCCGAGCCAATAATAGCGGCTTTGATCGCTGAAATTCCGAACCACCGAATTCGACAGTACGGCGATGGCGAAAGCCGCCCATTTACTACTAGCTGGTATATTTTTACATCATTTACAGGAACCTCCCGCCCGTAGGTATCTATAATACCCTCGGGCGGGGCCGAACCAAAGTTAATGATAAATTTTGGTCGGTGATACTGATCGAACTGCACATCCACCAAATCGTGCCGCGTGGATAGGACTCTACGAAAAACATAAGACAACCCACTTGAATCATTTGATTTTTCACGCGCAAACCCAACCGAACCTAAATACTCAGCAAAATCAGACTTTATGCCAGCTCGCAGCAATTTTGTTTTCGATACATGGCTGCTCGATTTTTTACTTGAGTATTTGCTTGATTGAGTTTCCATTGCCTTCTCGCTTGTTGTGGTTATCGGCATGCCTTATCATTTGCGGTACACCGACTGCGCCACGTTGGTGTTTGATTTGTTTGGATACAGAACAAATCCGCCTCCCGCAATACCACCTGCTATTGAACCTATAACGCCTGCTGTATTGATAACTTCCTCTCAGGTGTGGTGATCACTACACGGTAGTCAATTCCTCGCGCCGGCAATTCAACCTTGGCAAGTTTCTGCGGATCACTCAATCTCGGGTAACCGCTAGTCGAGTATTTCGACTCAACTAATACTTTTTCTCCTGTCAATACATTCTGTTTGATTTGATCAACACGAGTGAATGACTTCGAAAGATATATTTTCTGTTGCAGGCCGACAGGAATACGGCCTTGCCCTAAGCCTTTTATCCCAGCCCCTAGCTCGCCGATAATTTCCTTTGTACTCCTGCTTGCATTATTGAGGAATGCGCCAGCGGCTCTTCCACCGGCGATATTTCCTACTGCACCCAATGCAGCGGATACTCCGATGTTTGTATAGTTTATAGTCGAGAAATTCCCTCCGTTAGAGATTAGTTGAAGGCCGAGGTCAATTCCGCCGCCGATTAGTGCTCCAATGCACCATGGGCAGTTGCCTGCGGGATCATTCGCATTGACAGGGTTATTGCCCACATAGGCATAAAAATCAACATCCCCCGCGTCAAACCCCAGCGGGTCCTCCGAGATGAACCGCCCAATGGCCGGATCATAGTAACGCGCCCGGTAATAGTAAAGCCCCGCTCCATCATCCTCCCGCCCGGTGTATTTCAGCCGGCTCGGGCTCGCTCCCGTCGCGGATTGCACGCCGCCGAAGGCCGTGTATTTGAGCGATTGCCCGGTCCTGCCATTGTGCCCCGACAGCGCCGTGACGCTGTTCACCGGATCATGGTGATAGAGATAGGGCTTCAGCTTGCCGTCCGTATCCGTCAGCCACGCCGCCACCAGCTCGTCCGTGCTCGAGCCGCGGAAATATTTCGCCTTCAACGCGCTGCCCGAATATTCCGACTCCAGATGCTCGCCTTCGAGGAAGTAATCGCGCGTCCCCAGTGTCCCGCCGCTGCGGCCGATGCGATAGTCCAGCGGGTCGTAGACATAGGTCTCCGCGCCGACGCTCTTCACCCGCCCCTTGGCGTCCCAGGCGAGCGTCTTGGCGCCGACGCCGGTCTGGCTGGTCAGCCGCCCTTCGAAATCATGCGCGAATTTCGACTCCAGCACACCGCTGGTCGAGCCGATGCGGATCTCCGCCAGCCGATGGCTCCCGGACGCGTAATTGTAATAGCGCGTGTCGGCATTGGCGGTCAGCGCGCCCTTGGTGTAGGTCTTGCGATTGCCGACCTTGTCATAGGTGAACAATTCGTCATCGGCGCCGCCCGGATAATCGGCCGACGTCAGCCGATACAGCGCATCCAGCGTGTAGCTGGTCGCGCCGCTCGCATCGGTGCGTCCGGTGATATTGCCGACACGATCGCGCGTATAGCTCGTCTGCGAGATGCGCGCGTTCGCCGCATCATATTGCGACAGCCGCGTCACCCAGCCATTGGCGTCGAATGTCTGCGTCAGCCGCGCGCCATTGGCGGTGACGCGCGACAGCAGGCGCCCGGCAGGATCATACTGATAATCCACCTGCGTATAGTCGGGGTTTTGCAGCATCACCAGCCGGTTCGCGGCATTATAGACATAGCTCGTCTTGGAGCCCTGATAGGGGGTCTTGGTGAGGATGTTGCCGACACGGTCGTAAGTGAAGCTCAGCGCGCGGCCGCGGCTGTCGGCCTTGCGCGTCAGCCGGTTCAGAGTGTCATATTGCAGCGTGTAGCTCACCGCGCCATTGGCGACGGCGTTGCGATTGCCGGCGGCGTCATAACCAAAAGTCTCGGCGGAGCCATCGGCGAGATAATCCACGCGCGTCAGCCGATTGCCGGCGTCGAAGGTCGAGCGCGTCACCTCGCCGAGGCGGTTGGTCTTCTCATAGACATTGCCGGCCTCGTCGGGCTTGTAAGCGATGGCCTTGCCCTTGTGATCGGTCTCGCCGACGAGCCGGCCGAGATCGTCATAGGCAAAACGCCAGGTCTTGGCCTCGGCGTCCTTCACGCTGAGCCGGCCGCCGAGAAAATCATAGGCGAAGCTGGTCTCGCCGCCGAGCGCATCGACGATCCGCGTCACCCGATCGAGCTCGTCATAGACGCGATATTGCGTGCAGCCATAGGCGTTCTTCGGCTGCAGCCCGGCCTGCGCATTGGCGTCGATCACGCAGGTCGGATTGCCGTTCGCATCATAGAGGGTCTCTGTGCGAAAACCCTTGGCGTCCACCGTCGCGGTGCGGCGGCCGAGCGCGTCGAATTCGAAGGCGGTCTTCTCGCCATTGGCGTTGACGACGCCGATAACATCGCCGCGCAGATTATAGACCGTCTCGGTGCGATAGCCGGTGGCGTCGATCACCGCGGTCCGTCGGTTCATCGCGTCATATTCGAAGCGCGTCGTGTGGCCTTCCGCGTCCAGCACGGCGATCACATTGCCGGCCTCGTCGTAACTATAGCTTTTGACATTGCCGCCGGCGTCGGTCTCGGTCAGCACGCGGTCGGCGGCGTCGAAGCTGCGCGTGACGACGTCGCGCACGTCATATGTTCCGTCGCTCTTCTTGTAGCGATGCGTCACCTTCCAGAGCTGGCCATTGGCGTCGAAATTCTGGATGGACTCATTGCCGAGCGGATCGGTGATCTTGGTGATCCGGTCCAGCGCGTCATATTCATAGCGCGTGGTGAGATCGATCTGCGTGGCGCTGGCGGGGCCGGCGCGGCGCTTCAGCGTCTCGCTGGTCCGGCGGCCGAGGCTGTCATAGGCATAGGTCTTCGTCACCGTCACGCCGGAGGGCATGCCGACGATCTGCTCCTGGCTCACATTCAGGCCTTTGCTGCCCGACTGATAGGTGAGAGCTACTTTGCTTCTACAGATATAGCTCCTGCTTTAACAAAAAGCCACTCTAGCGCACCATATGCAACACCGCTATCATCTTTCAATAAAATGAAAACACCAATATTGTTTCTATCCTTAATATGCGCTCCCCACCAATACCATGATCTATGTTCGGGATAAAACCAATTTATCCAATTATTAAATGACCAACCCTTTTTTAACTCCGCTATTTTCTTTTCTTCATTCGGCAGTTTTCTCCACATATCAAGCCACTCCAATGCTTCTGCTTCTGACATTTCAGGTGAGAATGCTTCTGCTTCTGACATTTCAGGTGAGAATGCATCAATAAGCCAATCGGGCAGCTTATTACTCCACAATTCGATATTTGACCGAATGTGTATATTTTCTAAAACGCATATTAATGTATTTTTTACTTTTGATAAGACATTTTTTGCGTCGCCGTCCGTTTCTACAATCAACTCCAATATCACAGATTCGGGAGGCGCTTGATCCCGCGTCTTACCGTCATTCAAACGACCTATTTCTTCCTCAACCATCATTGCTACGTGCCTGACCAGAAAAAGGGTTAATCGGCCTCTCGGCCTTTGATTCCTTCGGTCTGCTACAACTCCGAGGAATTCGCGATGCCCTGGAACGAGGCGGATCGTCGCTAGTATGGTGTGATCCGCGCGCGTATTCAAGCGATATGTCGGATGCGGAATCCGCGGACCCGCCCGCTGCTGCCCGCGCCCAAGCGGCGCGGGCAGCAGCGCCTGCTCATGCGCAGGCCGGTCAGGCTCCCTCCTCAGAAACGTGAATTTCGAGTCGGGCTCTAAACCTCATTTCAGATAAACAGATCGATTAGCATTCGAATTTAATTTGTTAGGATAAAGCAAAAATCCACCGTTGGCTAGACCTCCAAAACCTGCGCCTAGAAGAGCGGATATCCCACTCGACAGCCGCCCAAAGCCTTCGCCAATTATTTCGCCAGTGCCTTGAACAATAGATGAATTAAGAGCTTCTATCTGAGGAAGCCTTAATCCAAATTGATTTGCCGCCTTTGTTGTGTCGACCAAAAACGGCAGCGAAGAAAATTGCCTAGCTAGATTTTCAGACACAGCAACGCTGTTGATATAATTTACAAATGACGACGCGACATCAAAGATTTAATTACAGAATCCTCCAAGCCCTGGCTTAGTCTCTTGTTTATAAATGACTGAGCCCTTGAAAAGGAACCAAAATTTAAGAACAGCGTGTTGACTCCAGATGCTATTACATTACCTGCGTTGTCGATATCGATTCTAGAATTAGCTGCGCCCTCAACTCTAAAGGCCTTTGTGCTTCCATATCCCGCGGTTGTAGCTCTGCTTATCGCACTAATCTCGCTTATTTTATTTGCTAGTCCAACACCTGCTGCGCCGAAAGCGGCGTCTATTCCTATAGCCGCCGGATCAAGAACGGTTCCGCCCGTAATTCCTCGAATAGCGCCACCAATTGCTACGCTTGAGAAGGCTCCGACACAGGAGGGAATCGCTATGCATCCGGCTGCCGCAGCGGCAATAACCGGAACGATCTCGCCAGAGGGGTCGTTGAAATTTATCGGATTATTTGTAGCGTAGACGTAGAAATTAACATCCCCCGCCGCAAACCCCTTCGGATCCTCCGAGATAAACCGCCCAATGGCCGGATCATAGTAACGCGCCCGGTAATAGTAAAGCCCCGCGCCATCATCCTCCCGCCCGGTATATTTCAGCCGGCTCGGACTCGCTCCCGTCGTGGATTGCGTGGCGCCGAAGGCCGTGTATTTGATCGATTGCCCAGTCCTGCCATTGTGTCCCGACAGCGCCGTGACGCTGTTCACCTGATCATGGTGATAGAGATATGGCGCTTCAGCTTTCCATCCGTATCGGTGAGCCACGCCGCCACCAGTTCATCCGTGCTCGAGCCGCGGAAATATTTGGCCTTCAACGCGCCGCCCGAATATTCCGACTCCAGATGCTCGCCTTCGAGGAAGTAATCGCGCGTCCCCAGTGTCCCGCCGCTGCGGCCGATGCGATAGTCCAGCGGGTCGTAGACATAGGTCTCCGCGCCGACGCTCTTCACCCGCCCCTTGGCGTCCCAGGCGAGCGTCTTGGCGCCGACGCCGGTCTGGCTGGTCAGCCGCCCTTCGACATCATGCGCGAATTTCGACTCCAGCGCGCCCGACGCGCTGCCGATGCGGATCTCCGCCAGCCGATGGCTCCCGGACGCGTAATTGTAATAGCGGGTGTCTGCATTGGCGATCAGCGCGCCCTTGGTGTAGGTCTTGCGATTGCCGACCTTGTCATAGGTGAACAATTCGTCATCGGCGCCGCCCGGATAATCGGCCGCCGTCAGCCGATACAGCGCGTCGAGCGTGTAGGCGGTCGCGCCGCTCCCGTCCGCGCGTCCAGTGATATTGCCGACACGATCGCGCGTGTAGTTCGTCTGCGAGATGCGTGCGTTCGCCGCGTCATATTGCGACAGCCGCGTCACCCAGCCATTGGCGTCGAATGTCTGCGTCAGCCGCGCGCCATTGGCGGTGACGCGCGACAGCAGGCGCCCGGCAGGATCATACTGGTAATCCACCTGCGTATAGTCGGGATTTTGCAGCATCACCAGCCGGTTTGCCGCATTATAGACATAGCTCGTCTTCGAGCCCTGATAGGTGGTCTTGGCGAGGATGTTGCCGACACGGTCGTAAGTGAAGCTCAGCGCGCGGCCGCGGCTGTCGGCCTTGCGCGTCAGCCGGTTCAGAGTGTCATATTGCAGCGTGTAGCTCACCGCGCCATTGGCGACGGCGTTGCGATTGCCGGCGGCGTCATAGCCGAATGTCTCGGCCGAGCCATCGGCGAGATAGTCGACGCGAGTCAGCCGATCGCCGGCGTCGAAGGTGGAGCGCGTCACCTCGCCGAGGCGGTTGGTCTTCTGCAACCATAGGCGTTCTTCGGTGGCAACCCGGCTTGCGCGTTAGCGTCGATCACGCAGGTCGGATTGCCGTTCGCGTCATAGACGGTCTTCTGTGCGATAGCTGTTTCCCGCCCGCTCTATCAATCAGTCCCAAATGATGCGCCAGACGCCAGAATCGCCTTTAGGGATCAGAGGGTTTGCGTGCCAACCACGGTCGTAGCCCTGCACCGCTCCGCTTGCATGAAGCATAGACGCCCAAGATCCAACATCGGAAGCGGATGCAGATGTCAAGAAAAACACTTTCTCGGCAAACGGCCATGTATCTTCGTACTGAAGAGCAGGTTCTATATCGAATATTTCAACGCGTATGTCCTTTACGTCTGGCCGTGAGCGAATGGACTTTAATGAGTTGAACAGGAACTGGATTCCCGGATGAGCGTTCAGAGCGGGGTCGTTCGACAACAAATTCACTGCTATCGATTCCTGGTCGTCATTCCCCTCAAAAAACTCCTCCAATGAAACCAATGGCAGGGGTGGAACGCATCCAACGTGATCAGGCGAAAGCCCTAATGCAAGAAGATTTGCCATGAGCGAGGCTTTCTTTTCGGTGTTAATCATGGGGTTCCCTACTTCGAATAGACTGCTTGCATAAAATTTGTGTTGAGTTTGTTCGGATACAACAGAAATCCGCCAGAGGCGCTCGGCTCCGCGTAGCCGTTGGTTGCTGCTCCAATTCCCTGATACCCTATGATTCCTCCGGCCGGAATAGCTAGATTGTAGAGCGAAGGTAATCCACTCTCCACCACTTTCATGGTCCCTTGCATCTCTGAAGGGAGTTGAGACATTGCATTTCCCATGCGCCCCATCAGAATACTTGGTACATCGGTCTTCGAAGCGACTTCGACCATATTGACTATTCCGTCGCTACCAATATTAAGTGCATCTGGACGCACGTTGGGCACTGTTCTGATCCCTGTAGTAGTACTCATCGCTCGATTCAGATATGTTGTGCCGCCGTTAGCTTTGCTCAGTTCCATCGCTTCATACATCGCTCTCTCAGCGTGGCCAGCTGTTCCAGTGACTTGTGCTTTCCCAACGATTGCCCCGGACTGCTCAACACTGGCGGCGGCGCGAATATTGGCAGCTTGTCTCGCAGCCAATCCGGATGCCAATCCCGACAGTCCCGCGCCGATCGCGAAATCGATTCCTGCCTGTTGCCAAGAATAGTCTCGGCCGGTTAGGAACGCCACCCCGCCGCCGATTGTCACGTTCGCTATTCCAGAGATTCCCGCGCGGGCGACGTTTGCGCAAACAGGGTTTGCAGCACAGGCGGCAATAGCGGGAATGATCTGGCCGGAGGGATCGTTATAATTGACCGGATTATTTCCGACATAGGCATAGAAATTGACTCCTGCGCCAAATCCCAGCGGGTCCTCGGAAATAAAGCGTCCGATAGTTGGATCATAATAGCGCGCCCGGTAATAGTAAAGCCCCGCGCCATCATCCTCCCGCCCGGTATATTTCAGCCGGCTCGGGCTCGCTCCCGTCGCGGATTGCACGCCGCCGAAGGCCGCGTATTTGGTCGCTTGCGTCGTCCTGCCATTGTGTCCCGACAGCGCGGTGACGCTGTTCACCGGATCATGGTGATAGAGATAAGGCTTCAGCTTTCCGTCCGTATCGGTGAGCCACGCCGCCACCAGCTCGTCCGTGCTCGAGCCGCGGAAATATTTCGCCTTCAACGCGCCGCCCGAATATTCCGACTCCAGATGCTCGCCCTCGAGGAAGTAATCCCGCGTCCCCAGCGCGCCGCCGCTGCGGCCGATGCGATAGTCCAGCGGGTCGTAGACATAGGTCTCCGCGCCCACGCTCTTCACCCGTCCCTTGGCGTCCCAGGCGAGCGCCTTGGCGCCGACGCCGGTCTGGCCGGTCAGCCGCCCTTCGAAATCATGCGCGAATTTCGACTCCAGCGCGCCCGACGCGCTGCCGATGCGGATCTCCGCCAGCCGATGGCTCCCGGACGCGTAATTGTAATAGCGGGTGTCTGCATTGGCGATCAGCGCGCCCTTGGTGTAGGTCTTGCGATTGCCGACCTTGTCATAGGTGAACAATTCGTCATCGGCGCCGCCCGGATAATCGGCCGCCGTCAGCCGATACAGCGCGTCGAGCGTGTAGGCGGTCGCGCCGCTCCCGTCCGCGCGTCCAGTGATATTGCCGACACGATCGCGCGTGTAGCTCGTCTGCGAGATGCGTGCGTTCGCCGCGTCATATTGCGACAGCCGCGTCACCCAGCCATTGGCGTCGAATGTCTGCGTCAGCCGCGCGCCATTGGCGGTGACGCGCGACAGCAGTCGTCCGGCAGGATCATACTGGTAATCCACCTGCGTATAGTCGGGATTTTGCAGCATCACCAGCCGGTTTGCCGCATTATAGACATAGCTCGTCTTCGAGCCCTGATAGGTGGTCTTGGTGAGGATGTTGCCGACACGGTCGTAAGTGAAGCTCAGCGCGCGGCCGCGGCTGTCGGCCTTGCGCGTCAGCCGGTTCAGAGTGTCATATTGCAGCGTGTAGCTCACCGCGCCATTGGCGACGGCGTTGCGATTGCCGGCGGCGTCATAGCCGAGAGTAGCGGCTACCCGTCATCAAAACGGACGGGTGCCGCTAAAATTTTCCCTCATCAGCGAGAGAAATAGGCCGTTATCGCAGCGAGTGCGGCAAAGGCTAGTATTATCACGAAATTTAGAAACCACTGCCGACACCGCATGGCTTTTTTGAGCTTTATGGCTAAAACGTCAGCTTTCTCCTTATCAGATTTGTCATCAGGGTGGAGGTAAGTTTCTGTTGGCGTCCGAAACGTTTCGAATTCATCGCCCCGCACTCGAGCATTGAGTTCGGCGGCGATTTCGATCATCATCTGAATCTCATTGTCTTCTGGATCTCTTATCCAAAGCTCTCCGTGCTGAAGCACGAACCGATACGGAGGCCCTTCGTCTCTGGAAACTACAAGATCCAATTCTCCACCCTTGAGACTGGAGGGCTCGATTCGCACGCCGTGCAGTCGTTCGGTCAGCTTTCTAAGCTCTTCGCTGTCAATTGGATCTGCTTTTCCTTGACGCGTTCGCAGGATCGTTAAATAGTAGGCCATGATATTTTACCCGTTATTTCAGGTACACCGATCGCGTAGTGCTGTTGTTTGATTTATTAGGATATATTAAGAATCCGCCATTAGCAGACTCCGAGCCGAATGCGCTTGATATGCCAAACTGAAAAACGCTCAGACCGGTGCCGGCGCCGGCCGTAAGCCTAAGAGTGTCAACTAAACCTTTTCCAGGTTCGTAGAGCAATGGAATGCCTTCGCCAAGCCCGAGTTTATTACTGTAGTCGTTCACATGTTTGCCCCATTGACCAGTGGTGGTGAGATCAGCCCAAACACGTTGTGCATTACCCCAGCTGAGGTCAGGCTGTCTGCCGCTGGCTCCGTTTGCGCCTTTGAAATAATTGTTAGCGGAACTGCTCAACATGTTTTCGCTTTTGAGCGTTGTGCCCACTTCGCTGTGAATAGCGCGGCCGATATCGGTTGGGCGCCCCACCGTGCTTGCCATGCGAGCGGCGTCATTTGCGACATTTGCGACCTTGGCGACATCCATGCCGACTTCCAGCGAGTTCTTGATCGAATTGCCGGCGCGTAACGCCGTGATAGCAGCACCCGCGCCGGCCGGCAAGAAAGGAACCGCTGTCGCGACGGCGTCGTAACTCAGGCCGAGCGCGTCAACAGCCGCCCATCCCCAATTGTGTTCTCGGATATTGGTCGTCAGGGAGTATGAGCCAAGTGCGATATTGAACAAGTCCCACGCTGTCTCGGCAATCTGCCCACTCGGATCATTCGCATTGACAGGATTGTTGCCGACATAAGCGTAGAAATTGACGTCTCCCGCGTCAAACCCCTTCGGATCCTCCGAGATAAACCGCCCAATGGCCGGATCATAGTAACGCGCTCTGTAATAGTAAAGCCCCGCGCCATCATCCTCCCGCCCGGTATATTTCAGCCGGCTCGGACTCGCTCCCGTCGTGGATTGCGTGGCGCCGAAGGCCGTGTATTTGATCGATTGCCCGGTCCTGCCATTGTGTCCCGACAGCGCCGTGACGCTGTTCACCTGATCATGGTGATAGAGATAAGGCTTCAGCTTTCCATCCGTATCGGTCAGCCACGCCGCCACCAGTTCGTCCGTGCCCGAGCCGCGGAAATATTTCGCTTTCAGCGCGCCGCCCGAATATTCCGACTCCAGATGCTCGCCTTCGAGAAAGTAATCGCGCGCCCCCAGAGTCCCGCCGCTGCGGCCGATGCGATAGTCCAGCGGGTCGTAGACATAGGTTTCCGCGCCGACGCTCTTCACCCGCCCCTTGGCGTCCCAGGCGAGCGTCTTGGCGCCGACGCCGGTCTGGCTGGTCAGCCGCCCTTC
>NZ_JAINDZ010000065.1 GCF_019802345.1 Methylosinus sp. Sm6
AATAATATCGTCGAGCAGGACCATCGAGCAGTGAAACGCGTGACGCGTCCGACGCTGGGTTTCAAATCATTTCGATCGGCTGCCGCGACGCTTTCTGGGATCGAAGGGGCAGATGCGAACGACGAACGAAATGCGTCCCGCGCAGCAATTCTATTCCCTCGCCGCCTGAGACACGTCATTCTCACTCACCCCGTCGCGCCTGTAGACAAAATTTGCGACAGAACCCCGTCTACCGCCACGACATTTGCTCCGGCGTCGTCGACTCGCTCAACGCCGACGTCGACTTGCTGCTGGTCTCCTACCACGGCCGCCAATACTACCCGCTGATGGAATGCGTGCTCGCAGCCGACGCCAAAGGCCAAATCGATCGCCAGATGCTGGCTGGCAGCGATGCCCGACTTTACGTTCGCCGGAATTGATCGAGTCCGAAAGCAAGGCGCAGTCGTCGTTCTCAACAGGCGCATCAAAAACGTCTGCAATATACGGTCTATCCGGGTACCGACGCCGCTCTCGTCGCCTTACACTCCATTACCTTGCGTTGGTTCCGGGAACATTATTCTTTCCGTCGTTAAATTCGAATCGCTGACCGTCGACCTCGATGCTACGAATGCGCGCGCCAAAACCGGCGCCGCGTCGGGCTTCCGGCTTATGCGCGGCGAGCGCCGCCACACGGCGAGGACGCGCGCGGACCACGGGAGGCGGTGTTTCCGCCGGCTCCGCGCCCTGCATATTTTCGTCGACGGAGGGAGTGACCGCCGCCGTGACGGCCGTTTTGCCCGCCGCCGTCGACAGGGCCGGCTTCGGGGGGGTCGAGGACGCGTCTGCAGCGGTGTTCGTGATCACATTGCCGGCCGAGAGAGCCGCCTGCTGGATCCGGGCGGCCTGCGCCTTCGCCTCCGCCTTCGCCTCGGCCTCCGCGCGCGCTTCCGCCTTCGCGTCGCGATAGGTGCTGTTGATGATTGTGCCCCCGGGGTCGTTATAGCCCACCAACCCGCCGCCGCCGCCGTTGACGCTGCCGGTCGCGGAGGAGTTCTCGATCACGCCGTAATTATAGCCGACGAGACCGCCGGTGAGGCTGCCGTCGGCGCCCCCCTGCGATACGTCTCCGCTCGCGGTCGAATTGCTGATCGTGCCGAACGCATTGGTCCCGGCGAAGCCGCCGGCGCCGAACAATATCGCGTTGACATTGCCGCTCGCCGACGAATCGGAAATCGCGCTGCGGACACTGAACCCGACGAACCCGCCGACGGTCATATAGCCCGTCACATTTCCGCTCGCCCAGCTGTTGGAAATCGTGCCGTGGGTTTCCTTGTTGTTGAGCGACGAACCGCTCACCCCGCCGACGAACCCGCCGACATTGTAGGCGTTGGGGGCGTAGACATTGCCGGTCGCATAGCTGTCGGAGATATTGCCGCTACTTACACCGGTATAATTGGTGTATTCGCTGACGCCGGACAATCCGACTAAGCCGCCGATATTTTCCGCGCCGCCTGGGGTGGCGGCCGTGCTCGTCACATTTCCGGAGGCGTGGGAGCGACTGATATTGCCGTTGCTTTTTCCGACCAGGCCGCCGATATTGCTGCCGGGCGACGTCACATTTCCGGTCGCATAGGAATTGACGATCGTGCCGACATAGCTGCCGAACACATTGAGATAAAAATAGCCGTTATTGCCGACGAGACCGCCGACATTCGATAGATCGCCGTTGTTCGAATTCGCAGCGCCGACGTCGACCGCTCCTGTCGCGTAGGAATTGCTGATTGCGCCATAGTTCAATCCGACGAGACCGCCGAAGTTCGAGCGGCTAGAGGTGGCCGAAGAGGCCGTCACATTTCCCGTGGCATAGGAATTTTCGATGACCCCTTCGAGACCGCGGAGCGCGAAAGCCATATTCCATCCCACGAGGCCGCCGACATCGGTCACGCCCGCGACATCGACATCGGCATGCGAATTGGAAATCGTTCCGCCGAAATTCGCCCCGACCAGGCCGCCGACATCGCTGCCATTGCCGACGACGGTTCCGGTCGCGTAAGCGTTATAGACCGTCCCGCCGTAATTCATGCCGATCAGCCCCGCAGACCGGCCGCCTCCCGTCATCGACACATTCGCCATCCCGATGTCTCGGATGGTCACGGGATCGGAGACAAAGAACCCGCCCATTGTGGCGATGAAATTCGCGCCGTTCGATCCAGAGGAAATCGTCAGATTGCTGATCCTATGGCCGAGGCCCGCGAATGTGCCGATGAATGTGTCGATCAGCGAGTTGGCGTAGGTCGTTCCCGAGGCGTCGAGATCCTGCGCCAGAGCATAATTGCCGGTGACCGTCTGGCCGGTGAAGGCGGCGATCTCGCTCATGCTGTGGAGCAGCGTGTAGGCGGCGCCGTTGATCACGAGGCTCGCGCTCGACCCGCTCAGCGTCACCTTCCCGCCCGTGTCCATGTCGATATAGTAATCGGTCCCGGAGGTCGCCTTGCCCGCCGAGGCGTAATTGCCGTAATTCAACACCAGGCCGGCGCTCCGTCCCGTCGCGGTGATCGCCGCATTCACATAGATGTTTCTCGTCGCATTCAGCGTGAGGATGGTGCTGCCGGACCAGCGCACCGCGTCATTGACATAGATGTTGCCGTCCTTTCCGCCGCCGCTCGTGGACCACAAGGTGATATTGTTATTTGCGAGCAGGCTGCCGAGCAGCGCTCCGGTGATGTCGCCGCCGCTCGACGCGATGGTGAAGCCGTCCGGATCGATGATCCAGCTCCCGGTTTCCCCCGTCGACGACGCCGTCGTCGCCTCGGCGCCGTCCGCGACCGTCACCTTGTTTCCGCTGGTCTCGATCGTTCCGCCCTTGCCGCCATTGGGCGCGGAGGCGTCGAGCTTGCCGGAGACCTTGGTCGTTCCGCCCTGCGCGATGAGCTTGATCCGGCCGATCTTCACCGTGCCGCTCGACGACGAGCCGCCGGTGAGATCGGTGAGCGTGCGCGCCTGGATGAGCCCGCTGTTGTTGACCTGCGCCGAGAGAACCGCATCGGCCGCCTTCGCGGTCATCACGACGCGGCCGCCGTCGGCCTTGATCAGCCCCTTGTTCTCGACCAGCGCATCATACGCCCCTTTGTCGATCGTCACGTCGAGCAGCGAGTCGCCGCCGAAATTGAGCGTGATCTGATCGCCCGAGGCGAGCGCGATGGAGCCGAGCCTGGCTGTGATCGCTCCCTCATTGGAAACTGTGCGGCCGAGCAGCACGACATAGCCGCCATCGGCCGCGGTGATGGTTCCCCGATTGACGACGGCGGAGGAGGAGGAGCCGGAGAACACATAGTTTCCGGCCATGAAATCCTTGTTGGAGATGTCGAGCGTGGAGGCGACGAGTCCGCCGACATTGACCTGCGCATTCCTGGTGAACAGCACGCCGGCGGAATTGACGATGAACACATTGCCATTGGCGTTGAGCGCGCCGGCGATGACGCTGCTCTCATTGCCAACGACGCGGTTGAGCGTGGCGGAGAGCGTGCTCGGCTGAATGAAATTGACGGTCTCGCCCGAGGCGACGGAGAAGCTCCGCCAATCGATGATGGCGCGATTGGTCGACTGCGCGACATTGGTGACGCTGCCGGCGGAGGAAATCGTCGCCGAGCCGTCGACCACGACGCCTCCGGCCGGATTGGCGGAGGCGAAACGCGGAAGAGCGAGAACCGCCGCGATCGCCGTCATCGTCGCAAAAGACGCCTGCAATCCCCGAGCACGATCGGAGAGAGGCGAATGGCGACGAGGAAGGAACGGAGCGGCGGCGTGCGAGCGAATTTTTTCGGGGATCGTCATCAGGCTGTCTCTTAGCGTCATCGTTATATATTGATATTCGATAGTGCAGAGCAAACCCCTTCCACGTCAACCCGGGGACCATCTCGCCGGGCCCGTCGCCCGGACGGCGCTGTTCCACCTAATTATATGATAAACAACGCCAATAATTGGCTGTCGAAAATTGCGGCGATGAGCAATCGACCGATTTGATTGCAAAATAGACGTGGACTCGGCCACTATGCGAGTTTTTTGAGCAGCCTCCGGAGGCAATCCGATCCAATCGGACCGGTCGGAGCGAGCTCTGATCGATCGATCGGAAAGCGCTGCGTATTTATGTAACCGAACTATTTGACGGGTGTCGATCTCTCGGCCTATGCTGCCAAAGCTCCAGCACAATGTTTCGGGCCGTGGAAAATGGTCACAAATCTGAAGAACCTTCTATCGGACGAGATGATGATCGAGCCGCGGCCGTCCGCGCCGGCTTCCCCGTCGTCTCCGCTGCAGATTCGGCGGGGTCAGAAGCACCACGACAGAGGCGTCGAATATTCGCGCGCCGATCGCTGGACGAAAGCATTGCATGAATTCGAGGAGGCGGTCCGTTGCGCGCCCGATCAACCGCGCTTTCATTATGGTCACGGCATCGCGCTCTCTCGCTTCGATCGCTTCGAGGAGGCGATCGAAGCGTTTCAGCGTGAGCTGGCGATGACGCCCGATCATCCGCCCACTCTCGCCGAGATCGGCGCCTGCCATGCGCGCCTCGGCCGTCGAAGAGAAGGCATCCCCTATCTGCGAAAGGCGCTGACTCTATTTGGCGGAATGCCGAACCATCAGTTCAATCTCGGTCTCGCTCTTCTGTCCGAGGGCAAGCCGCTGGAGGCGATCGTCGCCTTCGATCGCGCGCTGGCCTTCGATCCCGCCTATATCAATGCGTATCGGCTGCGCGGCCTCGCCCATGCGATCAATGGAAATCAGCAGCGATCCGTGCAGGACCTTCATGCGGCGGTGGCGCTCGATTCGAAGAATTACCAAACGATGCTGGTGCTCGGAACGCAGCTCGGCAAGAACGAGCGCGAGCGCGAGGCGGGCATGTTGTTCGAAATGGCGGCGAAGGTCGCGCCGGACATCGCTCTGCCGCAATATTTTTTCGCTCATTTCCTCATCAGCCATCACCATTGCGAGATGGGCCTGAAACATGTGGACCGCGCCATAGAGCTGGAGCCGCGATCGGGCGAATATCATGCTTTGCGCGCCTTCGGCCTGCTCGGGCAGGGCCGCATCGACGAATCGGTCACGAGCTATCGCCGGGCAGGCGAGCTCGATCCGGGCAACGCCGACATCGCCGGCGGATTATTGTTCACCTTGCAGCACAAAACGGGCGTGACGAAGAAGGACTTGCTCGACGCGCATAAGAGATGGGCGGCGCTCTATCGCCCGCGCGAGCCTAAAGATCGCTTCGCCTTCGCCAATGATCCCGACCCCGGCCGCCGGCCGCGGCTGGGCCTCGTCTCGGCCGACATGCATCGCCATGCGGTGACCTATCTCGTGCTGCGCGCCTTCGAGCAATTGGGAGCGCTCGGCTATGAGATCTTCTGCTACAAGACGGATCGCAAGCGCCAGGACGACGAATTCAGCGATCGATACAAGGCTGTCGCCGCGAGCTGGCGTGACGTCTCCGATCTCGACGACGGCCAATTGGCCGCCCTCATCGCCGAGCAGGGCGTGGATGTGCTGTTCGACCTCTCGGGCCATACGCATGGATGTCGCCTGACCCTGTTCGCCCAACGGGCCGCGCCGGTGCAATTGAGCTGGGCCGGCTATGTCGGAACGATCGGCCTCGACACCTATGACGGGCTCATCGCCGATCCCGTCGAGGCGCCGCCCTGCGACGATGAATATTATGTGGAGCCGATCATTCGTCTTCCCGACTGCTATGTCTGCTATCAGCCGCCCTTGCGCGCGCCCGATGTGGGTCCGCTTCCTTTTCTCGAGAGCGGGACATTCACCTTCGGATGCTTCAATCGTCCGGCGAAGCTCAACGCCGAAGTGGCCCGCGCATGGGCGCGAATTCTCGAGCGCGTCCCGAACGGGCGAATTCTTCTCGTCTATGGCGGCTTGCAGGAGTCGACGACGCAGGAGTCGGTCTACCAGATGCTCGAGAAAGGCGGCCTTTCGCGCGAGCGCGTGGAGCTCATCGGCGAATCCGATCAGCAGAAGCTCCTCCAGGCCTATGTCGAAAGGGTCGATCTCGCGCTCGATCCTTTTCCTTATTCGGGCGGCGTCACGACGCTCGAGGCGATGTGGATGGGCGTTCCGGTCGTCACGATGGTCGGCGAGACATTCGCCGGACGCCACTCCGCGACGCATCTCTCCGCAGCCGGGCTCGCGCATTTCTGCACCTATAGCGTCGACGACTATGTCGAGCTGGCCGTCGATTGGGCCGAGCATCCGCAGGAGCTGGCGTCGCTGCGTCTTCGTTTGCGCGAGCAAGTCGCGTCCTCGCCGCTCAATGATGCTGTGAGGTTCGGAAATAATCTTTCGGCGGCATTGATGGGGCTTTGGAAAGACTGGTGCGATCAGCGCGCCGTCACCCGTGGCGGGGGATGACGTCTCGGGGGGTGTTGCAAGGGCACTCGATTTGCCTATTCGGAGCGCTCGCGGGGGCGTGATCCGAAGAGCGTTGGCGCACGACAATTTTATTGTAGTTGCGGCGACGTTTGAATAAAAATGGCAGTCATAACGAAAATAATGGAATGTTGTTCTTGACGCCGGTGGAGCGATATGCAAATTTCGATATGTAAACATAATACCTATTGGTTCGACGAGAGTGCAGGCTCGAGTCTGCCGTTACCGAAAGAGGTAGGTAATCATGTCGAGTAGCATGATAAAAGAACTGGTTCTCGCCGGGGCGGCTGTCGCCGCTCTGATGGCCGCCCCGCCGCCGGCTCAGGCGACCACCACGATCCATGTCGCGGTCGCAGCGAACTTCGCAAATCCGCTGAACGAAATCATCGGAAAATTCAAGACCTATGCACTGTCGACCTATGGTTACGACTACGACGTGACCTATACATCCGGGGCGTCTGGCAATCTCCTGAGCCAAATCACCGGCAGCTGCGCCACAACGCCGACCTGCGCCACCACCAATCCCAACGCCTGGGGGCACTATGATCTGTTTCTCTCAGCGGATGTCTCGCGCCCGCTGACTTTATACAGCACCTATCCTTCTCTGGTGTCCACTTGGACGACCGGGGCGAGCCCCGCGAGCGCGAATTATCTCTTCCAATATGCGCAAGGATATCTCGAGCTCTACACCAACACCGGCACATGGAACGTGAGTTCGGGATTGCCCTCGGGCTGGACCACGAAAGGCGTCGGCATCGCCGCCCCCGGATCGGCCCCTTATGGCCTCGCAGCGACACAAGAGCTCTGGAATCACTATACCGTGAGCTCGACCAACGCATTGGTCCATTCCACCTACGCCGATATCGCCTCCATCTACAATGCGGTGGTCGCCGGAACCGAGACGTTCGGCTATGTCGCGAAATCACAAATCTGCTCGTCGGGCGCCGTGAATGTGGCGTCGACGCGACACCAGTCGATATCGCCGGGCGCGGGCCATTATAATGCGATCATTCAGGACGGCGTCATCATCGCCAACACCACGGCGCGGACGCGTACAACCGCAGAAGAAACCGAATTGAGGCTGTTCGTCGCATATTTGAACGATCACACGACATCGCCTGCATCGGGCGCCGTAGCCACGCTTCTGAACTATTGCTATGGTGTGCCATAAGTTCGCAAATGCAGCGAGATAACAGCCCGCGTTCCGTGAGCTTTGTGATCTCGAAACGTCGCTGACCCCGCCGCGGACGGCCGGCCCCGAAAGCTCGGTCGATCCGCGGCGACTATTTTGTCGATCGTGGGTCGCCGCCATGAAATCTTTGAAAGCTCGATCGCAGGTCGGTCGTTCCTCGAGCGCGTTATCGGCCGCCACATAGACGATGGACGAGAGCGCCAGAGCGAGCATGGCGCCCATGAACAAGAACCCATTGGAGAAACTAGAAGAGCGCTTTCCGGTGGGAGCGATGTTGGTCTGCATGGTCGACCTCTCGCGAATAGAAATTGTGGCTCATTTCGAACGCGAGCTGGCCGGAAGCGGCGGCGCTCATCGTGGTCGTTATCGTCAGCCAATTAGGCTAAGCCGAGGCATCGGCTGGTTCTGTTTCATGCAGCGGCGGAGCCGTAACCTTCTCCTCCGTATGCCAGAGTAGATCGGCGAACAGAGCCTTGTCAGAATCGCGCGTGAGGAACCCAGGGAGCTCGCGGCGTAACCAGTAGCCGAGGCGCTTGGAGAATTCCTGATCGCCGCCGCTCTCCAGCCGATGCAGAACGAGAGCGCCGAGCAGAACCTTGCGGCGCGTATCTCGGCGCGTTCCTGTTTTCCTTGGCGAGCTTGCAGGGCTTTCTTGCCGGCGTCGAGCTGGGCGATGCGTTCGGCAATGGTCTTACGCGCCATGAGAAATCCCTTCGAAGCAACAAATTCATGGTGGTCGAATCATAAACGAGCGAAAAGTCACGTCCAAGCGCTTTCATGATCGCGATACTGGCGCGATCCTTTTAGAGGATTTCGCTGTCACCAGGCGACCTCTCCATGCTCGAGGATTCGTGCTTACAAGGCGGGCACCTTGAACGATCGGAGCGTAGCGAGGAATTGTTCAAGGGGAACCTTCGCGAGTTGACCGGGCGTGGGCGATACAGGGCGTGGGCTGTCATCTGATGAATGGAGCGCGTCGGACCAAATTTGGATGATCGACTCGTGTGGGTTCACCGCGTGGCGTCGGAGGTTTTGACGCAACCGCATGCGCCGCCACCCTCCTATCGGATCAGAACGCGCCAGTCGCTCTTTCCAAGGTCCGTCGTCGTAATTCTCTCGCCGACAAATGCCTCGATGATCGCGATATTCGTCGGCAAATGCGACGACGGCGCGCAGGTGACAAAACGACAAGCGCACGCGGCCCGCGCCCAGCCGCTAACCGCGCTGGCGCGGGCGCCGCCCGCGACACGCCGCGGCGAGGCGGAACTCCTCGTGGGTGGGCGGCCGATGTCGCGCTCGGCCCACGATGTTTCTGCACCCGGCGTTGCGCATGGGGTCGCTCGGCCGGCCGCCGCGGCCGGGCGGCCCGGAGTGGCTGGAGGCGCTGGCGGCGCGGGAGGCGCGGGAGGCGCCGACGCTCGCCGCCGAGCTGGCGTGGCGCGCGCCGACCGGCTGCTCGCGGTCGCGTCGAAACTGCACGCCAAAGGCGCCGACCGCGTCGTCGCGCTGCTGCTCGCCAACGACGCCGTGTCGCCGATCTGCGCCGTGCGGACGGCGCTACGAGCTGCGCGGGCGTCCCTACGACATCGTCTTCGTCGCCGGTGTCCAACACGCGGGTGGAGCATATCGAGGCCTCTGTCGATCTTGATGTCGATGCCTATCCTCTCAACGACATCAAGGTCATCCTCGAGCCGGTTCATACGACCGTGTCCACGCTGGATTGGTACGGCAAGATCTATACTCTTACCAATTACAACTACGTCGAAAGCCAAGCTTCTGTCCTGCTCGACGGCGAGCAATCGGTTCCCTCCGCTTCGAGCTATGTCACCACGCCCGACGGGCATCGGCATCTTCAATTCGTATACGGTTCCGTGAAATATCGCGGAGAGGATCCCGGCAGCGATCTGTGGGTTCTTCGGATCATTCGCAAGTCGACGGGCCAGGAGGTGACGCCTTCGAACAATTGGAGCATTCGCTTCTTCGGGGCGAGCGCGTCCGACCCACAGCAATGGATTTTCACCGACGAATATGCCGGCGGAAAAACGATTTCGCCGTCGACAGTGAACGACAGCTTCAACGCTGCGGCGGCGACCGGAAACAACATCATCGATCTTCGCGCCGGCGCGACTGCGTCGATCAATGGCAAGACCGTGACGGTCGGAGGCGATCTCGCCAACGGCTTCGGCGGCGACGGCCGCGACACATTGACCGGCAATGCCGGGTCAAATCTTTTGAAAGGCGGGCGAGGCAACGATACGCTGACTGGAAACGAGGGCGACGATGTTCTTGCCGGCGGAGCCGGCGCGGACACGCTGGTCGGCGGCGCCGGCGTGGACACGGCGGACTACAGCGACAAGGCGGCGTCGGTGATCGTGACGCTGAACGGGCCGACAAACGCGGTTGTGACGGTCGACGGCGTCGCCGAGGACACGATCCGCAACGTCGAGAATGTGACCGGCGGCTCGGGCGCCGATACGCTGACAGGCGACGATCTGGCGAATCTGTTGAACGGCGGCGGCGGAAACGACACGCTGAAGGGCGACGGCGGCGCCGATATTCTGGACGGCGGCGCCGGCGTCGACACTGCCGATTACGGCGACAAGACCTCGTCGGTCGTGGCGACGCTGAAGGGCGCGGCCAATACGAGCGTGACGGTCGGCGGCGTCGCCGAGGACACGATCCGCAACTTCGAAAATGTGGTTGGCGGCTCCGGGGCGGACACGCTGATAGGCGACGGGCTGTCGAATGTGTTGCGCGGCGGCGGCGCCGCCGACACGCTGGATGGCGGTGCAGGCGTGGACACGGCGGACTACAGCGACAAGACGGCGTCGGTGGTCGTGACGCTGAACGGCGGGACCAATGCGGGCGTGACGGTCGGCAACGTCGCCGAGGACACGATCCGCAATATCGAGAATGTGACCGGAGGGTCTGGAGCGGATACGCTGACGGGCGACGAGCTGGCGAATGTGTTGAGCGGCGGCGGCGGAAACGACACGCTCAAGGGCGGAGATGGAGCCGACACGCTGGACGGCGGCGCCGGCGTGGACACGGCGGACTACAGCGACAAGGCGGCGTCGGTGGTCGTGACGCTGAACGGGTCGACGAACGCGGTTGTGACGGTCGGCGGCGTCGCCGAGGACATGATCCGCAATATCGAGAATGTGACCGGAGGTTCGGGCGACGATGTGCTGAGCGGCGACGACCTGGCGAATGTATTGAACGGCGGCGACGGAAACGACACGTTGAAGGGCGGCGGCGGCGCCGACACGCTGGATGGCAGGGCGGGCGTGGACACGGCGGACTACAGCGACAAGACGGCGTCGGTGGTCGTGACGCTGAACGGCGCCACGAATGCGACGGTGAGGGTCGGCGGCGTCGACGAGGACACGATCCGCAACATCGAAAATGTGACCGGAGGGTCTGGAGCGGATACGCTGACGGGCGACGAGCTGGCGAATGTGTTGAACGGCGGCGGCGGAAACGACACGCTGAAGGGCGGCGGCGGCGCGGATATTCTGGATGGCGGCGACGGCGTCGATACAGCCGATTATAGCGACAAGACCGCGTCGGTGACGGTGACGCTGAACGGCGCGGCCAATGCGAGCGTGACGGTCGGCGGCGCCGGCGAGGATGTGATCCGCAATATCGAGAATGTGACCGGAGGCTCCGGCAATGACATTTTGAAGGGTGACGATCTCGCAAATGTATTGCCGGGAGGGGACGGAAACGACATTTTGAAAGGCGATGGAGGCACTGACACGCTGGATGGCGGCGCGGGCGTCGACGCGCTGGACTATCGCGACAAGGCGACATCGGTGGTCGTGACGCTGAATGGCGCGACGAACGCGGTTGTGACTGTCGGCGGCGTCTCCGAGGACGCGATCCGCAATATCGAGAATGTGCTTGGCGGCTCCGGGGCGGACACGCTGGTAGGCGATGGGCTGTCGAATTTGTTTCGAGGCGGCGGCGGCGCCGATACGCTGGATGGCGGCGCAGGCGTGGACACGGCCGACTACAGCGACAAAGCGGCGTCGGTGGTCGTGACGCTGAACGGCGCCATGAATGCGATCGTGACGGTCGGCGGCGTCGCCGAGGACACGATCCGCAACATCGAAAACGTGTATGGCAGTTCGGACGCGGATACGCTGGTGGGTGACAGTCTCGCAAATTTACTGTCGGCAAGGGATGGAGACGATATCTTGAAGGGCGGCGGCGGCGCCGATATTCTGGACGGCGGCGCCGGCGTCGACGCTGCCGATTACGGCGACAAGACCGCATCGGTCGTGCTGACGTTGAATGGGTCTGGCACTGCGGTCGTCCTTGTCGACGGCGTCGCCGAGGACACGATCCGCAACGTCGAGAACGTCTACGGCGGCTCGGGCGACGACGTGCTGAGCGGCGATGGCTCGGTGAATCTTTGGGACGGCGGCGGCGGAAACGACATACTGAGGGGCGGCGGCGGCGGCGGCACGCTGAATGGCGGCGCGGGCGTGGATACGCTCGATTACAGCAATAAATTCGAGTCGGTCGTGCTGACGCTGAAGGGGTCGGCCTATACGGTCGCCTTGGTCGACGGCGTCGCCGAGGACACGATCCGTAATATCGAGAACGTCTACAGCGGCTCGGGCGACGACGTGCTGAGCG
>NZ_JAINDZ010000066.1 GCF_019802345.1 Methylosinus sp. Sm6
CAAACTCAGGACCGGATTAGAATCAATGTCATGCGCTTGTACAACCAATTTTTGTGCCGGACAGCCGTGCGCTTGTCCCGGCCATCCACGCCTCGCAGACTGCGGCATGCGTGGAGGATGGGTCTACATCATGACCAACCGACCGAACGGCACGCTCTGCACTGGCGTGACGAGCGACCTCTCGCGCCGTGCCTTCGAGCATCGCGAAGGCCTCTACGAGGGTTTTACGAAGCGCTACGGATTGACGCGGCTCGTCTGGTACGAACGTTTCGACGATATCCGCGACGCGATTCAACGCGAGCGCAATATGAAGCACTGGCGTCGCGCGTGGAAGGCCAGGCTGATCCTCGACATGAATCCGGATTGGCGCGATCTCTATGAGGAGCTTGCCCGATAGGGCGGCAGCCGCGAGGCGTGGGGAAGGCCGTGACGCGCGCGTGGAAATGTGTGACGCTTGGAGCCTCGAGGCGGAGAGAGCGCGCTTCGACGCTGCTGCGGCGGCGTCGGTTGTCGTGCGTGGGCAGTTATGTGAAAACCGCGCGGAGGGGCGCGGTTGCCTATCGGGCCTTATGCTCGCACCGTCAAAGAGGATGTATGTCGGAAAAATATATGTTGGACTCGAATTTGTTTGATCGCCTGATCGACGGAAAAGTAGTGATTCCGCCGAATCGAGTGGTTCATTTGTTGGCCACGGGAGTCCAATTGGACGAACTTCGCAAGTGTCCTGACCTAGCGCGGCGTGAACAGCTTCTCGCTCTCTTCGATGAAATCATTCCTTCGCTGACGCCGACCTCGAGCTTTGCGTTTGACATCGCCGGGGCCGGTTGGGGTGAGGCGCCTTGGAACGACGGGAGCGGAAATTACGAGAAGATGCTGGCGCGACTGCAGAAGCTCGATGAGGAAAAAGGAAAAAAGCCGGGAGGAGATGGGCTGGGCCAACACCGGGACATCCTGATCGCCGAGACTGCGATAAAGAACCAAGCAACATTGGTAACAGATGACGGCCCTCTGCTCAAATTATTCGCGGAGTTTGGAGAGCGCGCTATAAACGCGAAGGCATTCAAAGCGCTCATCGAAGCATGATAGCGGCGTGCGGAAGTCAGGAGTTCCGCGCGGCCGCATCCGATTCGAATTTCCAACGGGTTGAGTCGTGGAGAAAGCGATCGAGGCTTCGTGCCGCCTGGGTCGGAAGCGTCTGGGACGCCGCCACCCCCATGGCGCATCGCTTGCTTCCCTCGCGTCATGACCCCCGCCCCCGCCGAGCCGACGCGCGTCCCCGTTCCCCCCGCCCTGAAGCGGTTCATCTGGGACATTCAATCCATGGTCGAGCTCGCCGACAGCGAGCGCGAAATCCTGCTCATCGGCCGCGATCTGATGACGCGGCTCGTCGCCGGCCACGATTGGCTCCCCGACGCCTTCGTCGCCGCGCCCCCCGGCGAGGCGCGGCAATATCAGCTCTATAGCGACGGCATGGAGCGCTTTTCCGTCGTCGCCTCGGTGATCCCGGCCGGCGCGGCGCTCGCCATCGAGCAGCCGGGCGTCTGGGAGATCGTCGGCGCGCTGCGCGGAGCGCCAGCGCGCAGCCTCGTCGGCGGGACGCCGCGCGAGCTGCCGCGAGGGGCCGTCGAAGCCTTTCGCTCGGCGGGAGACGCCGTCATCCGCCTCGCCGGCGCGGAGGCCGCCATCGCCGTACATGTCTATGGCGGGGAGATCGGCCGCCTCGTCCGCCGCTCCGTCGCGCCGAACGGCGAGGCCGGCGAGCCCATGGGCTACGCCAATGGCGAGGACGCTCCGCCCTACGACATTTTCACCATTCAGACCGAAATCCGCGATTGAGGCCGCGCCGATGAACGTCCTCGCCATCATCTCCGCCGTCATGATCCGCGACGGCCGCGAGACCGGCGCTCTGGCGCCGCTGGGCGGGGAGCCGCTGCTCGGCTTCCTGCTGCAGCGCGTCGCGCGCGCCGACAAGCTCGCGGCAATAGCGGTCGCCACCAGCGACGCGCCGGAGGACGAGCCGATCCGCGCCTTTTGCGCCGCGCGCGGCGTGACCTGTCAGACAGGGGACGCCGACGATCTCATCGGCCGCCTGCTCGCGGCGCTGCGCGCCGCCGGCGCCAAGGGCGGCGTGCTGATCGACGCGCGCAATCCGCTGATCGATCCGGCGCTGATTACCCAAGTCGCCGATCTGTTGCAGATGACCGATGGAATGCTCGACTGGATCGGCAACACGCTCGCGCCGACCTATCCGCGCGGCATGGAGATCGACGGCTTCACTCTGGCGGCGCTCGCCGAAGCCGAGGCGCGCTGCGGCGCGCCGGAGCAGCGCCGACGCGGACCGGCGTTTCTGCGCGAGAACAGCCGCATTTATCGCCCGCTCAGCCTGAAGGCCCCGCCGGAGGCGGCGCGCCCGGAGCTTCGGCTCGACGTCGAGAGCCCGGGCGATCTGCCGCGGATCGAGGCGATCCTCCGATGTGTCGGGGGCCGAACGGACTTCACCCTGGCGGAGCTGATCGCCGCGGCCGGCGCCGGGACCGCTTCGCGGTCCGACCCGCCTTGACGAGAGGGCGAAACGCCCGCCGCCCCGATCGCGGCTCACATCGCGCGGCGCAGTTCCACAATGCCGAAGGCCGCGAGCGCCGCTCCGGCGACGCGATCGATCCAAATCCGCAGCTTTCGGCCGATCGCGTGACGAAATGCGCCGGCGACCGTCACCAAGCCGCACCACCACAGAAACGAGCCGGTGAAGACGCCCGCGACCGTCGCCAGCGCGCCCGTCCATTCGAAGCCGCCGGTCGGCGCGAGAGCGGTGAAAACGGCCGCGAACATGACGATCGTCGGAGGATTGGCGAGGGTGAGCAGAGTCGACGTCCATAAAATACGCATCCCGCCCCGGGCTGCGCCGACCTCACGCGCGTCGTCGCCGGCGTGATGGGTCCGGAACGTCGTGAGACCGAGATAGACGAGGAACAGGCCCGCGGCTGCATGCAACGGCTTTTCGTAGGAGAGCGCGAAGCCGGAAACGCCGGAGAGGCCGAGCGCCGCGACGAGCGCATAGGTCGCATCGCCGAGCGCGACGCCGCCTCCCACCGCGAGACCATCCCGCCAGCCGCCGGCGAGCGTGCGCCGCATGCACAAAAGACTCATCGGGCCGACCGGCGCGGCGATCGCCACGCCGACACCGGCCGCCTGCAGAAACGACGTCGAGATCGACATATCGAGCCCCGCGGATAAAGAACGCCGATGGCCGTCGGAACTAATCCGAGGCCGACGCCTGCGCCATGCGACAGCATGGCGCAGCACGCAATACGTGTATAAGATCGAAAATACACGCATTTGAAAAAATGTGTCATGTTCGCCCCCGATGCTGGTCCTGCGACGGAAAAATGGGGGTCTTCGATGATGCAGAATAAGTACGGCGCATGGCGATTTGCGCCACTGGCGGCGGCCGCTCTGATCGCAGTCGTTCCCGGATCGGCGTCGGCGCAAGAGCGCAGGCCGGCGAGCCCGGCCCAATTCGAAGCGGCTCGCGCCGCATTTCTCGCCGATCTGCGCCGCGGCGCCAGCGCCCGCGAAGCGGCCGTGGATGCGAGGGGCGCGCTGGAGATCGGACTCGGCGCGCAGCTCTTTTCCGACAAAAACCTGTCTCTGCGGAGAAACCAGTCCTGCGCCAGCTGCCACCAGCCGACCCCGGCCCGCGATCCGAAGACCGGGAAGCCGCTCGCGGCGCCGGGCTTCGTCGACGCGGATAATGTCGAGCATGGGACCCCCGTGTCCGAGGGATCGGTTCTCGGACGCTTCGGCAGCCTCGAGGCGCCGAGCGACGCCTACGCCGCCTTCAGCCCGCCTTTTCATTGGGATTCCGAAGAAGAGGTCTATGTGGGCGGCCAGTTCTGGAACGGACGCTCGTCGACCCTCGCCGATCAGGCCGGCCAGCCCCTCCTCAATCCCGTCGAGATGGCCATGCCGAGCAAGGCCGCCGTCGTCGACCGTCTGAAGGCGAATGCGTCGTACCGCCAGCTGTTCTGGTTCGTCTACGGGCTGAAGATCGACCGATCGCTCTCGGCGACGGAGATCGAGGCCGTCTATGGCGCGATGACGCGGGCGATCGGCGCCTTCGAGCGCAGCCGGCCCTTCGCCAAGTTCAACTCCAAGTTCGATTATTTCATGATCGGCTCCACCAAGCTGACGGCGCAGGAGCTCCAGGGCCTCGAACTCTTCAACGGCAAGGCCCGATGCGGCGGCTGCCACATCAGCACGCCGACCAAGAGCGCCGACGGGACGTGGACGCCCGCGCTGTTCACCGATTTCACCTATGACAACATCGGCGTCCCGCGGAATCTCGATATCCCCGGCAATCCCGCCCCCGACAAGGGGCTCGGCGGACGACCCGACATCGCGGCCGCCGATCCGCAGGGGCGCGAGATCGGCAAGCAGAAGGTGATGCCGCTGCGCAACATCGCCGTCACGCCGCCCTATGCGCACAATGGCGTGTTCAAGACGCTGGAGCAGATCACCCATTTCTACAACACGCGCGACACGCTCGGGCATGTCGCGGACAATCGCAGCCCGCGCTTCGGCGTCACCGGCTGGCCGGCGCCGGAGATCCCGCAGAATGTCAATAAAAATGAGCTCGGAAACCTCCGCCTCACCGCTCGCGAGGAAGCCGCTCTCGTCGCCTTCATGAAGACGCTGACCGACGATTATCCGAGCTGGGGCCACGACCCCGAGGTTCCTCCGGGCTCGCCATCGCCCTATGGGCGGTGACGCCCCCGGCCTCGCGGCGGCCGCTTCGCCGCGGAGGCCGCGCCGGAAGAGGCGTTTCCACCTCCCCCTCGAGGGAGGAGGTCGAGCGCCGAAGCCGCTCGGGAGGGGGTGACCCGCCGAGTCTATCGAGCGGAACCCCACCCCGGCCGGCCCTACGCCCTTTCTGGCGTTCACCCGATTACCTGCCGGAGATCGACTTGCCGCTGGCCCTCCGCCGCGAATGATCCTAAAGGGGGCGTCTGCGACAATCGACCCCTCTCCTGCGAGCCTCCGCCTTGACCACGCCTCAGCCGAGCGATCCCATCTCGCGGCGGCGCACCTTCGCCATCATCTCCCATCCGGACGCCGGCAAGACCACGCTCACCGAGAAGCTGCTGCTGTTCGGCGGCGCGATCCAGCTCGCCGGCGCGGTGAAGGCCAAGCGCAACGCGCAGCAGACCCGCTCCGACTGGATGAGCATCGAGCGCGAGCGCGGCATTTCCGTCGTCACCTCGGTGATGACCTTCGAATATGGCGGCTGCGTCTTCAACCTGCTCGACACGCCGGGCCACGAAGACTTCTCCGAGGACACGTATCGCACGCTGTCGGCGGTGGACGCCGCGGTGATGGTGATCGACGCCGCCAAAGGCATCGAGGCGCGCACGCGAAAGCTGTTCGAGGTGTGCCGGCTGCGCGACATTCCGATCGTCACCTTCATCAACAAGCTCGACCGCGAGGGCCGCGACCCGTTCTCGCTGCTCGACGAGATCGAAAAGACGCTGGCGCTCGACACGGCGCCGATCACCTGGCCGATCGGCGCCGGCCGCAGCTTCGCCGGCACCTATCGCTTCGGCGCCAAGAGCGTGCGCAAGGTCGATTCCGACGCCGAGCCCATGCCGGTCAGCGGGCTCGACGATCCGGCGCTCGCCGCTCTGCTGCCCGCGCATGACGCTGACGCATGGCGGGAGGAGGCGATGCTCGCCGAGGAGGGCTGCAAGCCCTTCGAGCTTTCGGCCTTTCGCGAAGGGCATCTGACGCCGGTGTTCTTCGGCAGCGCGCTGCGCAATTTCGGCGTGCGCGATCTCATCGACGCGATGGCGCAATACGCCCCCTCCCCGCGCGGCCAGGAGGCCGACAAGCGCGCCGTCGCGCCGGCCGAGCCGAAGATGACCGGCTTCGTGTTCAAGATCCAAGCGAATATGGACCCGAACCATCGCGACCGCATCGCCTTCATGCGCGTCTGCTCGGGCAGGCTCACGCGCGGCATGAAGGCGAAGATCGTGCGCACGGGCAAGACCATCAGCCTCAATGCGCCGCAATTCTTCTTCGCCCGCGACCGCTCCATCGCCGATGAGGCCTATGCCGGCGATGTGGTCGGCATTCCCAATCACGGCATCTTGCGCATCGGCGACACGCTCACCGAAGGCGAGGACATCTCCTTCCGCGGCGTGCCGAGCTTCGCGCCGGAAATTTTGCGCCGCATCGTGATCTCCGACGCGATGAAGGCCAAGAAGCTGCGCGAGGCGCTGCGCCAGCTCGCCGAGGAGGGCGTGGTGCAGCTGTTCCTGCCCAATGACGGCTCGGGCGCGCTCGTCGGCGTCGTCGGCGCGCTGCAGCTCGACGTGCTGGCGACGCGGCTCGAGGCCGAATACGGCCTCGACGCGAAATACGAGACCTCGCGCTTCTCGCTGTGCCGCTGGATTGCCTCCGCCGATCCGACGGCGCTGAAGATTTTCATCGACACGCATGGCTCGTCCATGGCCGAGGATATAGACGGCGCGCCTGTGTTCATGTCGCCGAGCGAGTTCTCGCTGCGCTATGACGCCGAGCGCCACCCGGCGGTGGTCTTCTCCGATGTGAAGGATTATCAAAAGAGCGCGGCGGCGTGATCGGATCGAGGTCGTCGCGTTCGAGCGGAGGCGAGCGGCATGTGTGAGAGCACGTGCGACATTGGAAGCGTGAGGGCAATCGTCTTCGCCGAGCGCGGACCGCTTCTCGCGGCGGAGCGAGACGCGTCCGACTTCGTGAGCGCCGCGCTGGAGCGTGAAGCCGCGATCGCCGTGATTCCTGTCGCGCGTCTCGCAGAGGATTTTTTTCGCCTCGAAACCGGGCTGGCCGGAGCCGCAATTCAGAAGTTCGTCAATTATCGGCTATGCGTCGCGCTGCTCGGCGACGTCTCCGCGCCGGTCGCGCAGATCAGGCGTTCCGCGATTTCGTGATCGAAGCCAACCGCGGGCGGAGCGTGTGGTTCGTGGCCGACATCGCCGAATTGCAGCGGCGCCTGCGTCACTAAAAGTGAATGTGATAGCGCCCCCTCCCCCGCTTCGCGGGAGAGCCCTCGGGCCTTCAATTCGGATGATGCGGGCCATGAGCGCCGCTCGGCGAGGAGAAGCCCCGGAGCGCGCAGGGTCGTCGAAACGGACCGCGGCGCGCGCCGGCTGTCGAAGCCGAGTTGACACGATCCTCAGGGCTCATTACATCGTCCCGCACGCCGCGATTCCCGCGAGAGCGGGGCGTTGGGGGATAGTTCAACGGTAGAACAGCGGACTCTGACTCCGTTAATCTTGGTTCGAATCCAGGTCCCCCAGCCAATTGAAATTCCAGCGATTTCTAGCCCTGACGCCGCGGTGGAGCCGCGGTTTTCCCGCCGCGTCCTGTCGCAGTGACTACGATTGATTTCAAACGAGTTTTTTTGAGTGGCGGCGGCTTCACGCGACACGCGACGCAACCGCCCGACAGCCTGCCGCCGATGATGTTTCGCAATTCCAGCGGAAGATGAGCCAATGTGCTCAGATTCGGTTCGAGACGGCCGCGCATCGGCGTCGACCAAAGCTCCCTTCACGCCGCAGTGCGCTCGTCCATGCGCTGGAGGATGTCGACGAGGCGCAATACGTCGGCGGTCTCGAAGACGCCTTCCACGCCATTGCTGTCGAAATCCGTGAAAGGCGTCTCATAGAGCAGAGCGGGATCCATCGCGCCGCGCTCGGTCAAATGATCGATCACGAGGTTCAGGAATTCGTGCTGATCGGCCGTCAGCGCCCGCCCGTCCTCGAATTCCGAGAACAGCTTCTTCGCCGCCTCGCGGTCCAGGCCGACGAGCGAGCGAACGAAGCGCGCGAGACCGCCCTCTGATTGGATGAGGCCGAGGGAGGCGTCGTCTGCTCCGGATTCTTTGAAGATGCGCTCGAGCTCGGAAAGATCGGTCGCGGTCAGCGGCTCCGCGCGCTTGAGCTTGAGGACGGCGATATGGTTCTCGTGCGGGCGCAGGAACACGCGCGCCTTGCGGCGAAAGGCGTCCATATCCGTGCCGACCGGCAGGCCGCGCAGCTCCACCTCGGCGCCGCCGCCGCTGCGATCCTCGAAATCGGAATAGACGATCGGCCGCTTCTCGCGCTCGATCAGCTTTATGAGCGCGCGCAATCGCCGGCGCAGGCTCTCGAGCATGGGCAGCGTCACATCCTGCCAGAAGGCGTCGGTCTGCGCCTCCTCGATCAGCGCGATCTCCGCCGCGACCATCGGCACATTGGCGAGACCTTCGAGCAGCGAGGCCAGCTCGCGAATGCGCCCCGACAGACGAACGAAAGAGGGCTCCACGCGCAACAGCGCCAGCTCGGTCCGGAACAGCAGCAGGTCGAACTGCTTGGCGGAAAGATCGTCGTCGCCGATGGCGGAGGGGAGGCCGGCGACATGGTCGATCAATTCCGCGCGCGCGTCGGCGTCGAGCCGCGCCCAGGCGGCGTCCGCGGAAAATCTCTCGATCGCGCGCCGATGCGGGCGGACGAGGAAATTATCGAGGCTCATGCCGCCGATCTCCGCCCGCAGATCGCCGACGAGCGACGCGCGCAGCTCCGCGACGGCCGCGTCGCGATCGGCCTCCGATCCGCTCTCGCCGGCGTGCAGCACCGCCGGCGGCAATTGCGCATAATCGCCGGCCGGCGCCTGCGGCGCGGCGCCATCCAGCTCGCCGATGAGCTCCACGCGCGCAATGAAAAGGCGCTTGGCCAGCGACTCCCCCGCTTTGCCCTCGGCGACATCCGGATGCGCGTCGAAGAACTCGAAATTGCGGCACCAATCGAAGATGTAGAAGAACTCCTTGTCCTGCTTCTCGCCGAACAGATTTTCGCAAAGGCGCGTGCCGCGGCCGATCATCTGCCAGAATTTGGTCTTGGAGCGCACCGGCTTGAAGAAGACGAGATTGACGATCTCCTTCACATCTATGCCGGTGTCGAGCATGTCGATCGACACGGCGATATGCGGCGCCTTCTCCGCTTGCGAGAAATCGTCGATCAGCGTCTGCGCATAGGAGATCGAATGATCGATCACCCGCGCGAACTGGCCGGCGAGATGCGGATAATGCGCGTCGAAGCGTTCGGCGATGAATTTGGCGTGATCGCGGTTCTTTGCAAAAATGATCGTCTTGCCGAGCCGGTCGCCGTCCGCGACCTTCAGCCCGTTCTGCATCAGATGTTCGAGCACGCGGTCGACAGTGTCGGCGTTGAACAGCCATTTGTTGATCGCCGGCGCCTCCACGACGCCGGGAACGGCGCCGTCCTCCTCCCATTCGAGCGCGTCCCATTTCTCCTTGTCGTCGTCGGAGAGCGCATCATAGCGAATGCCGCTGTCCAGAAAATCCGTGGTCAACGACACGGCGCGCGGCGGCGCGAGAAAGCCGTCGCGCACCGCCTCGTCCAGACTATAGGCGTCGGTCGGCACGCCGGTCTGGAGATCGAACAGCCGATAAGTGTCGCGGTCGACCTCGCCCTTCGGCGTCGCCGTCAGCCCCACCAGCAGGCTGTCGAAATAATCGAAGATCGCCTTGTATTTGCGATAGACGGAGCGATGCGCCTCGTCGATGACGATGAGATCGAAATGGCCGACGCCGAAGCGCCGCCCTTCCGCGCCCGCATCGTCGATCAGCCGCATCATGGTCGGATAGGTCGAGACATAGACGCGGCCTTCCTGCGTCTTGTCGTCGAGCAGATTGACCGTCGCAGCGCCCGGCAGATGTTCCTTGAAGGCGTTCGCCGCCTGCCGCACCAGCGCGGTGCGATCGGCGAGGAACAGCACGCGCTTCACCCAATTGGCGCGCATCAGCAGATCGCAGAGCGCGATGACCGTGCGCGTCTTGCCGGCGCCGGTGGCGATCACCAGCAGCGCCTTGCGCGCATGGTCGCGCTCGAAAGCCTCCGTCACGCGGCGAATGGCGCGCTGCTGATAGGCGCGATCGACAATTTGCTTGTCGATATTCTCCGGCGCGAGCGTCTTGCGCGTCTCGCGCCGCTGCAGCATCAGCTCCAGCTCGTCACGCTTCAGAAAGCCCTGGATCGGGCGCGGCGGATGACGCGCATCGTCCCAGATCCAATGCTCATAGCCATTGGTGTAAAATATCACCGGCCGCCGGCCATATCGCGCCTCGAGGCAGTCGGCATAGAGCTTGGCCTGCTGCTGGCCTTCGCGCGCGTCCTTGCGCGTGCGCTTGGCCTCGATTAACGCCAGCGGCCGTCCGTCGGCGCCGGGCAGCACATAATCGACGAAGCCGATCCCGCTGGCGTTCGGCATGCCGCGCACTTCCACCTCGGCGACATCCGGCGCCTTGGGGTCGAAGCCGGCCTCGCGCAGCAGCAGATCGATGAAGAGATCGCGGGTCTCGCTCTCGCGATAGTCATGCGTATCCGGCCGCGCCTCATTCGCCGCCTTCACTCGAGCGATCTCGGCGCGCAGCGCGGCGATCTCGGCCTCGAGAGCGGCGTTGCCCTCCTCGCTCGCGGCGCGGGCGGCTTCGGCGGCCTCGCGCGCTTCGACAGTCGCCTTGAAGCGCCGCGCGATCTCCTGCAATTGCGCCAGCGTCGTCTGCTGGACCTGCGCGAGCTTGGGCAGCGCGTCGAGGCTGAAGGGCGCGTCCGGCGGCGTCACGCTCTTGGCGTAGGTGCGGACAAGCCAATAGGAGAGATCGTAGAATTCGCGCAGCGCATTGGCCGCCTCGACCGCCGAGACCGGCTTGCCATGGGCGGCGGCGTTGCCGACATCCTTGACGAAGCGCGCCTTGATGCAGAGCGTGCGGCCGAGCAGCGTCTGGAAGCTCGGCGCCGCTATGAGGGCGGCGAGCGTGCGCTCATAGGGGCTGCGCAGCGTGCCGTCATGGCGATAGAGCCATTCGACGGCGGTCTCCAGCGCCAGCCGGCAATAAAAGGCGGCACCGCGCGAATCGCTG
This sequence comes from Methylosinus sp. Sm6, assembly GCF_019802345.1. Classification (GTDB taxonomy): domain Bacteria; phylum Pseudomonadota; class Alphaproteobacteria; order Rhizobiales; family Beijerinckiaceae; genus Methylosinus. The sequence continues at coordinate 10,958 of NZ_JAINDZ010000066.1, forward strand.
CGGGCCAGCGCCTCGGCGCGCGCGGCGTGGGCGAAGACATCGGGAAATTCGGTCTGCAGGAATGAGAATTGGGACATGGGGGGCATTCGACGCCATTGTTGCGCCTATGTCCAGAGCGCCCAGGGCTCCGAATGCGGATTGACGAGCCGACCTGCTTCCAGCGTCATGGCCGCGCTTGTCGCGGGGCCGCGCGCCCGGAGATGAGGCGATGAGGTGAAGGATAAAAATCCGCAACCCTCGTCCTGAGGAGCCGCCGCAGGCGGCGTCTCGAAGGACGGTCACGGGAGAAACCTCAGGAATCTCGCTGTGGCCGTCCTTCGAGACGCCCGCTTCGCGGGCTCCTCTGGACGAGGGCCTCTTGACAATATAAGGACAATAGTCCTATACATCCGCCGCTCCCGTCCAGAATGGGGCGCTCCAAGGGGAAGGGGCGCGGGCGGGGGACGGCGGCCGAATGTAGGGACCTGCCCCGGTCCCGGCAGGGCTGGCCAGCCGCCGGATCGGCTCTCGGGCCGATCCGTGATCCAGGGACGGCCGGACAAAGTCGATCGGGCGGGGGGAGGCATTCCCTCGAGCGCGGCTCCGGCCAGGGGTGAAGCCCCAAAACATCCGAGGTCGTGTCCCCACCGGTGGTGTAGCAGTTCGGGAGCAAGCCGCTCGCGACGCGCGCTTTTCATAGCGCCGTAGCG
>NZ_JAINDZ010000067.1 GCF_019802345.1 Methylosinus sp. Sm6
CGACATGATCGCGATCGGCATGCGCAAGGTCATAGCGGCTGCTCCCGCATCAGGATCGTCTTCACCTTCAGCCGGCGCTCCGCCGCCGCGACGAATTGCTCGAGCGTGCAGCTGCCGAACGCGCCGAGAATGTCCGATTTGACGATCAGCCCGCGCGTCTTGAACGCCGGCGTCTCTACCGCCGCCGCCTTGCCCGCGACCACCAGCCGCACGACGAGCTCGAACGGGCGCAACTGCCTGAAGATCGCCTGCAGCCGCTCCGCCGCCCAGGCGTCGTCGAACATGAACGCCGCCCACTCGCTCACCGCTGGCGCGATCGATATGTCCTCGCCCTCGAGCGGCGAGACGGTGACGCAAGAGTCGCCGTAGGCCACGAACGCCTGGTGAGCCCGCATCTCCGACGGCGTCTTGCCGACGAAGAACACGGAGAACGACCGCGCCTCCTCGCCGCCGCCGTGGATATCCGCCGAGCGCGCCAGCGTCTCCGCCACCGTCTCCTTGCCGGCGGCCGCGGCGCTGTCGGCCGAAAAGCCGCGCCAATCCAGGCGCGCGGCGATCTGCGACACCTCATAGGACGCCGGAACCGCCGCCGCGGCGGAGAGGCCGGCGCCATTGGTGACGATGGAGACGGCGTCGAGCGGCCGGTCCTCGTCGACGAGCGTGCGGGCGAGCAGCATTTGCGCCTTGCCGAAGCCGGCCTTCGCCTTCAGCGCCGCCAGCGCATAGGCCTTGGCGTCCTCGGTCTGGCCCAGCGCCCAGGCGAGCCGCCCGACCTCGGCCAGCACCGCCGGATTGGTCGGATGCTTGCGCCGCGCGCGCTCGCCGACGCCGCGGGCGACGCCGATCCGGCGATAGGCGAGCGCATTGGCGACGCGCGCGCTATAGGTGTCGGCGTCGAGCGGCGACAGCTTCTCGCTCATCAGCAGCAGATCGACGAGGCTGTCGATCATCGGCTGCAGCGGAAAGCGCGCGGCGTCATTGCCGCCCGTCCCCGACAGCGAGGCCTGCATCGCCGCGGTCACGAAGCTCGCGAGCTGCTTGGGATCGGCGAGCAGCGACCGCCAGCAGGCGTCGAGCGTGCGGCGGATCGCCTCGTCCTCGACGGCGGCCGGGCGCTTGACGACGAGCGTCGCCAAGATCCTGATATGCGCCGTCTCGCTCATTTTGTCGGCGAGCTTTGCCGGGCGCGCGTAGAATTGCGCGATCGCCGCGCCGCGGCCGGCCTCGGCGATGGCGACGAGCAGCGTCTCCAGATCCTTGCCGCTCTCCGCCTGCGCGATCTGCTCGGCGAGAAATTCATCGGTGGCGCGGAACTCGAGCTGCGCGAAAAGGCGCTTCTGACTTGCGGACCCGATCTCGGCGCTCAGCAGATAGGGCTCGCCGTCGAGCAGATAGGCGGGCAGTGCGATGCGATAGCCCGCCTTCTCGGCGAAGCGGCCGAAGTCGAGGGCAGGCTCCGGGCTCGGCTGGCCGAGCGCTTGGGCGAAGGACCGCTCGCCGAAGCCGCGTTCGGGATCGCTCGCCCGGGCGGTGACGGTGACGCGCTGGGGATGCGCCGCCCATTCGGGCGCGAAGGCCCAGCCGGCGATATGCCCGGCTTCGAGGCGGGGAGCGGAAAAAGCGACATCGTCGGCGGCGACGGCGAGCTCGACGCCCTCGCCCTCGATGCGGATCGAGAGCGCGCGGTCGGTCGCCACGCAAAAGCCAGCCGGTCCGGCGTCGGGACCGCTCGCGAAGGCGCCCGCTCCGAAATAGCGGCGCGTCGCGCGGCCGTCCGGCGCGGGAGCCGCGGGGACGTCCTGCGCGTCCGCAGGCGCGGGCAGGGGCGCGCCGTCGAGCCACACGAGCACGTCGTTCGACGAGAAGAAGAGTTCCTTCGGCAAGGGCTCCGGGCCTGCGATCTCGACGCGGACCACGCTTCCCGCGAGGCGCGCCGAGAGCAGCTCGAAGCTGTCGTGGCGCGCTGTGGCGGGGGCGGCGTGCGCGCCCGGCTCGAGCCGCACGAGCCGGAGCGCGTCGTCGCCGAGCCTGACGGCGAGCAGCAGAGGGACCGTCTCCGGCGCAGTTTCCGGCGCATCGCCATCGGCGATGTCGCCCTCCGCGACGGCGGGGACCGGCGAGGCCGGACGCGGGATCGTCCCCTCGCTCACGCCGGCGAGGCGGAGCGGCGTCTCGTTCAGTTGCTCCTCGCGCGCGCCGAGCAGGTCGATCTCGAGCGAGCCCTGCTCCGCGCCGGGAAAGCGGAAGGCGATCGCATCGCCCGCGATGCTCGCCTGCCAACGCGGCTCGCGGCGGCGGGCGATCTCGTCGGCGAGCAGCAGATCGGAGGCGTCGGCGAGGTCCAGCGAGCCGGCGACGACCTCGAGGTCGTCGAGCGCCTTGTCCAGCAATTGCAGCCAGCTGCGCCCCCTCGCATCCGACTCTTCGGCCGGCAGCGTCGTGAAAATCTCGCCGAGCGCCTCGCGCTGGTCGCGGCGCGGCGGCTCGAACCGCCATTGCGGGGCGTCGGCGAACTCGCCGGCGCGCAGCCGCCGCAGCAGCGCCCCGAATTGTTCCGAGCGCAGCAGCTGCCGAATGACGCCGCCGACCGTCGACGCCTGGCACGGCGAGGCGACGTCGCCGAACAGCCGCTGCAGCGCCCCGCGCGATTGCTCGGTCGCCGGCAGCCAGGCCCGCGCCCGGCCGGCGCGCGCCAAAGCCTTCCACTGCTTGCGCAGCGGCCCGAGGACGCCCGCCGCTTCGGCCAATTCGATTTTCTGGATCAGCCCGGCGACGACCTGCGCCCTGGCGCTCGCGGCGGAGCCCTCCTCGCAGGTCAGAACGACCGAACGAAACAAGCCGGTCTCGAACAAAGCGCGAAAAAAGCTCGGCCAATCCGCCGCCGCCGCCAGTTCCGCCGCCTCCCAGGGCTCGAACGGCATATGCGCGGCATACCAGGCCGAAAACAGCGGCAGCGAAATATAGTCGCGAAATACATGCGGCGCCGGCTCGCCGCTCGACAGCGGAACCAGCACCCGCTCCTCGAACTCCCGCGCCCGAACATACCGAGCCAGCAGCTCCTCGTCGCTGAAAGCGCTTTTCTCGACGATGTCTCGCTCCGAACATCGCCGAGCATAGAACAGCAGGGTCACGGCTTCCACGACCGTGATCGCCTTCGGGTCATATGGCTCGATGGAAGCCGCCTTGAATGTCGAAGATTCCAGATCCGCGACCGCGCCGTCGCTCTGTGTCGGCGCGAGCGGATCGCCGTCGTGTCGCGCCGCCGGGGGCGCCTGCTGGAGCCGCACGAGCCGAAGCGTTTCGTCGCCGGTCTTCACGGCCAGCAGAATGGCGTCCGTCGCCGAAGCGGCAGGACGCGCGAACGTCCCCTCGCTCGCGCCTGCAGCGGAGCGGTGCGTCTCGTTCAGACGCTCCCCGCGGGAGCCGAGGACATCGATCTCGATCGAAAGCTGCTCGGAGCCGGGTAAGCGGTAGCCGATCCGGTCGCCCGCGAGCCACGCCGCCCAAGTGGGCTCGCGGCGATGGGCGATCTCGTCGGCCAGCAGGAGATCGGACACATTGCCGAGATCGAGCGAGGCCGCGACGGCGTTCATGTCGTCGAGCGCCAGATCCAGCAAGGGCAGCCATTCGCGCTCGTTTGCTTGCGAATGGTCGCGCGCCAGCGTCTCGAAAATTTCGGCGAGCGCTTCCCGCTGGTCGGGCCGGGGCGGCTCGAACCTCCATCGGAACGGGTCGCCGGCGAGGTCGCCCTTGCCCAGACACCGCAGCCGCTCTTTGAAGCTCGGAGAGCGCAACAGTTGACGAATGACGCCGCCCGCCGTGGTTTCGCCGCAGGGGGAGACGTCTCCGAAGAGCTGCTGCAACGCCTCCTGCGTCTCGGATGAGATGGGCCGCCACACCCGCTCCCGGGCGGTCGCGGCGGCAGCTTTCAGCCGCGTCCTCGAGGCTGCGAGCGCGCTGTCGGCTTCGACTGTCGCGATCTTCTCGACCAGCCCGGCGACGATCCGCACCCGGGCCATCGCCGACGAGTTCTCGTCGCAGGTCAGAACCACCGAACGGAACAGGCCGGTCTCGAACAAGGATCGGAAAAAGCTCGCCCAATCCTGGGAGGCGGCCAAATCGGCCGCCTCCCAGGGCTCGAACGGCATATGCGCTGAGTACCAGGCCGAGAAGAGCTCGAGCGAAATTTGTTCGCGCGCCAGATGGGGCAGGGGCTCTCCGGTCGACAGCGGAATGAGCACGCGCTCCTCGAACTCGCGCGCGCGCGTGAAGCGAGCGAGCAGCTCATTGTCGCTGAACACGCTTTTTTCGAGGACGTCTTTGGCCGTCGCCTTGCGGGCGTAGAGCAGCAGCGTCACGGCTTCGACAACCGTCATCCCGGCAGGGTCGAGCGTCTCTGTTGAAAGGCGAAACGGCTGACTCAATGGCTATTCTCCGGGAGCGACGACAGTGTAAAGCCAGAAAAAATCGCTATCTTCGAAGCGCCGGGATGTCAACTGAAGCCTCGGCGTCGCGCGGACTTCGAAGTTGCGGCGCAGTCGGGCGCGAGATCGGCGACCAATAGCCGATGATCCCGGCGGCGAAACTCGGCGCGACAGTCTGTGCGCTTCTGACGGTGTGGGATCGCGTTGGCGTCGTAAACCTCTGTCGTCGTGGGCGATGCTGGTTCGGACGCTCCCGGGAGCAGCCTTGCGCCCGCGCGATTGTCTCGTATCTGATCTCCATCGCGAAGCGGCGGCCTCGCGCTCGGCCTCCGCCGCCGGCGCGTCCATCCGCCGCCGGCGCGAGGCTCGCCGCCGCCCCATTTGCTTTGCCGGCGCGCGCCTATAGTTTGGGGCCGCTTTCGCCTCGGCGGGCGCGCCGATTCGGCCGGCGCCCGCGACCCAAGGACCCGTTCATGCGCGTGCTCGGCATCGAAACCACTTGCGACGAGACGGCCGTCGCCGTCGTCGCCTCGCGAATGGGCGGCGACGGCGGCGACATCCTCTCCAATGAGGTGATGAGCCAGATCGCCCAGCATGCCGCCTATGGCGGCGTCGTGCCCGAGATCGCCGCCCGCGCCCATATCGATGTGCTGGACCGGCTCATCGCCCGGGCGCTCGCAAACGCGGGCCTCGATATTTCCGGAGTCGACGCCGTCGCGGCCTCCGCCGGGCCGGGGCTCATCGGCGGCATTCTGGTCGGCCTCACCGCCGCCAAGGCGCTGGCGCTCGCCGCCGACAAGCCGTTCATCGCCGTCAATCATCTCGAGGCGCATGCGCTCACCGGCCGCCTCACCGACCGCCTCGACTTTCCCTATCTCGCTCTGCTGGTCTCGGGCGGCCACACGCAGCTGGTCGCGGTGCAGGGCGTCGGCGATTATCGGCGCCTCGGCTCGACCGTCGACGACGCGGCGGGCGAAGCTTTCGACAAGGTGGCGAAGATGCTCGGCCTTTCCTATCCCGGCGGACCGCAGGTGGAGCGCGTCGCCGAGGCCGGCGACCCGCGCCGCTTCGATTTCCCGCGTCCGATGTTCGGCCGCGAGGGCGCGGATTTCTCGCTGTCCGGCCTGAAGACCGCGGTGCGCCAGGAGGTCGCCCGGCTGGGAGCTCTCTCCGAGCGCGACGTCGCTGATCTGTGCGCCTCCTTCCAGGCGGCGATCGTCGATGTGATCGTCGACCGGGTGCGCTCGGGCCTGCGGCTGTTCGCGCAGAGCGGCGCGCGGCCGAACGGCCTCGTGATCGGCGGCGGCGTCGGAGCCAATGGCGCGATCCGCCGCGCGTTGACGCGGCTCTGCTCGGAGGCCGGGCTGCGCTTCGTATCGCCGCCGCCGGCCCTCTGCTCCGACAATGGCGCCATTGTCGCCTGGGCCGGCCTCGAGCGTTTCGCCCGCGGCCTCACCAACGACCTCGATTTCGCCGCACGCCCGCGCTGGCCGCTCGACGCGCAGGCGAGCGAGCTCCATCACGGCAAGGCGTGAGCGGGATGCGCGCGAAAAATTCGCAGATGCCAGGAGGCTTGCGCGCCGCCCCACGACGCCGGGCTCCGGGGAGCCTCGCGTGAGACGGCTCGCCCTCGCGGCCGCGGCGACGCTCTACATCCCGCCGCCCGCCGGGCCGCTGGCGCAGGAGCCGCTGGTCGCCGCCGTGCGCGTGTTCTATGGACCGAGCCAGGGCTTCGACACGATCGACGACCGGCTCATCGCCGGCGCGAAGACATCGATCGACATGGCCGCTTATGTGCTCACCGACCGGGCGCTGGTCGCCGCGCTCGGCCGCGCCGCCATGCGCGGCGTGCGGCTGCGCGTCTATATCGACGGAGAGGAGAGCGGCCGCGCCCGCTCGGCGGTCGACGCCATCGCCGCGACGCCCAATGTCGAGATTCGCCGCAAGGGCCGCTCGCGCGATCTGATGCATCTCAAATCCTATTCGGTCGATGGGCGCGTGCTGCGCAGCGGCTCGGCCAATTTTTCCGTATCCGGCGCGGAATTCCAGGACAATGACCTCATATTGATCGAGAGCCGGGCGGCGGTCGCGCAGTTCGAGGCGGCGTTCGCGCGGCTGTGGGCGCGCGCCGACAATCAGAAGATCGGATCGAGATGAGCCGAGCGATATGAAAGAAGAGAAGATCGCCGTGCTCGGCGCCGGCGCCTGGGGCACGGCGCTCGCCAATGTCGCCGCGGCGGGGCGCGCGGGCGTCGCGCTCTGGGGCCATGAGCCGGACCATATCGCCGCTCTCGCGCGCGACCGCGAAAACCGCGCCTATTTGCCGGGCGTGCCGCTCGCGGGGGGCGTCGCGCCGCGGGCCGATCTCGAATGCGTCGCCGAGGCCTCCGTCGTGCTCGGCGTCGTCCCGGCGCAGGCGATGCGCGGGGTCGCGCGGCGGCTGCGCCCGCATCTCGCCGCGGACGCGGTCTTCATCATTTGCGCCAAGGGGATCGAGCGCGGCTCGCGCCGTTTCATGAGCGAGGTCGTGCGCGAGGAGCTTCCGCAAGCGCGGATCGCCGTGCTCTCCGGCCCGAGCTTCGCCGCCGACGTCTGCCGCGGCCTGCCGACCGCGGTCACTCTCGCGGCCGAGGACGAGGAGCTGGCGCGGCGGCTCTGCGAGCTGCTGTCGACGCGCAGCTTCCGGCTCTATCGCGCCACGGATGTGCGCGGAGTCGAGCTCGGCGGGGCGGCCAAGAATGTGCTCGCGATCGCCGCCGGCATGGCGGAGGGCCGCGCGCTCGGCGCGAGCGCCCGCGCCGCGCTGATCGCGCGCGGCTTCGCCGAGCTGATGCGGCTCGGCAAGAGCTTCGGCGTGCGGCAGGAGACGCTGATGGGCCTTTCGGGCCTCGGCGATCTCGTGCTCACCTGCGGCTCGGCGCAATCACGCAATTTCGCGCTCGGCGCGGCGCTGGCGAGCGGCGAGGCGCCGCTCGCCGCGGCCCGCGGCAAGCTGGCCGAAGGCGCCTTCACCGCCGCGGCATTGGTGGAGATGGCGAAAGAGCGCCGCGTCGAGATTCCGATCGCGGAGGCGGTCGACGCCATTCTCGCGGGGCGGATCGATGTCGATCAGGCGATCGAGACGCTGCTGATGCGGCCGCTGAAGGCGGAGATGTGAGGTCGAGTTCTCCTTCTCCCGCAAGCGGGAGAAGGGCTCGCCCTTTTCTGCGTGTCATAATGTCGGCGCCACCACCCGCACGCGCCGCTTCACGCCATCGGCGCCCACGACCTCGCGATAAGTGTCGCGAGCGCGATTCGAGGTCGGCGCCGGCTCGCCGGCCTGAGCGCTGGCCGGGGCGGCCGGCGCGGGGCGAGCCGTCGCGGCGACCGGGCGCGACAGCTGCTCGGCCCTTTCTTCCGTGACCACCTCGTCCTTGTGCCGCTCGGCGAGCAGGCGCTCGGCCTCTTCGAGCGTCTCCGCCCAGCTCTTTCCGGGCGCCTTGCAGCTGCAAGTCGGGTCGTAGCTCTTGGCGAATTTCAGCGCGTTGGGGTGCTCGCCATAGGGCTTGCCGTCCATCGACAGCGCCGTCTCCATGTCGCGCCAGGGCGAGCGCGTATAGAGCTCGACCTCGGCGTTCGGGCACTGCGCCTTGCACAGATCGGACAGCGCCTCGAGATTGGCTCTGCGGGCCGAATAGCTGATCGGGAAGAAGCCGCCGTCGCAGGCGCGCACACATATCGCCATCGAGCCGCCGAGGCCGTGCGGCGCTTCGCCCTCCTCGCGGTCGTAGGGCGCCTCCCGCATCGGCTGGACCTCCTCCTCCTGGGGGCCGCCGAACAGATCGTCGAGGAAGGTGCGCGGGCGGGCGGCGGCGCGCTGGCGGCACTGCTGGTCGTAGCGCGCCAGGAGCGCCTGCCGCTGGCCGTCGCCGCCTGCGCGCATCAGTTGGCCGAGATTGGCCTGCATCTGCGCGACGCGCCGCTGGATGGCGCCGCATTGGGGCGGCGGCGGCTCGCCGAAGAACAGGAACTGCTGGCGATCGCAGCCGATCGAGCGGCTGTAGGCGAGCGTGCGCTCGATCTCCTGCTGCTGCTTGGCGGCGGCGGCGCGATAGCGCGCGGCGCCCGGCGCCGCTTCGGCGCTGGCGATCTGCGCGCGAAGATTGTCGCAATAGGGGTTCTGCGCATGGGCCGGGCCGGCGAGGATGACGGCCAGCGCCAGAGCGCCGGCGGCCGAACGGCGGCGCGGCGCGGCGTCGCCTGCCGATCTCGTCGCGGCGGGCTCGCCGGCGGTCGTGTCTTTCCGCGACATCAGGTCTATTTCGCGCTTTCGAACAGAAACGAAGAGGCATCGGGGCGAGGCCGAAATCGTCGCGAGCGCGACTATATCGAACATATCGTCCGACCAATCAATTCCCACGAGGAATTGACGCGCGCTTCTTGTCGCGAACAAGGCGCGTCACGACATTGGCGAGGGAATGTCCCGAGCGTCCCGAAGGAGCGCGCATAATGAAGCCGTCTCAATTTCTGTCGTCAGCCGTCCTCGCCATCGGCCTCTGCGCCGGCGTCGGGGCGGCGCCCGCCCTCGCCGACGGGCCGGATCTCATCTTTCGCAAGTCGACGGATTTCAAGCTGCTGACCCCGAACGACAAGCTCGCGACCTATGTGCTGGACGACCCCGACATCGACGGGGTCGCCTGCTATTACACGGTCCATGAGAAGGGCGGCGTCGCCGGAATGTTCGGCGTGGCGGAGCAGACCTCCGACGTGTCGCTGGCCTGCCGGCAGTTCGGTCCGGTCGCCATCAAGACGAAGTTCGGCCAGGGCGACGAGGTGTTCAGCGAGCGCCGCTCGGCGCTGTGGAAGCGCCTGCACATCGTGCGCGGCTGCGACGCCAAGCGCAATGCGCTCGTCTATATGGCCTATTCCGACCGGCTGATCGAAGGCTCGCCGGAGAACTCGACCTCCAGCGTCCCGATCCAGCCCTGGGGCGGGGCGGTGGAGACGGTCCGCTGCGGCGAGTTCCTCAGATGAGCGCGGGCGGGCGCGTCGCGCCCGCGTCGCTCACTCGCCGCAGGTGACAATGGCGGCGTCGGCGTCGATACTGGCCGAGGCGGCGCCGACCGAGCCGGTGATGTCGTCGGCGCGGCCGAACGCCTGCGCCGGTCCATGGCCATGCGCCTCGCACCAGGAATCGGCGACGGCCTTGCCGCAGCCCTTCTTCAGGGTGAGGCATTCGACGAGGGCGTAGCCGTCATGGCCGGGCAGAATATAGACGCCGTGCGTGTCCCGCATCGGCGAGGAGCCGATTACGCGCGAGAGGCGCTCCTCCGCGCGCGGGCCGTGGGAGGCCGCGATCAGCAGGCCGGCGAGCAGCGGCGCGGCGATCCGCGGCAGAATGGATCGGTGAAAGTCGAGCGGGAGCATGACCGAAGGCCTCTCGCGCGGGCGCTCATTCGCCTCGCCGCGCGCGGAGAAACTTACGCTTTTGCGGTAAAGGCCGGGTTAATCCGCCGCCTGCGCCGGCGCCCTCATTTCTCGTCGCTGTAATCCTCGAGCTCCAGCCACATGGCGTTGATGACGCCGAAGGCGCAGGCGAGGCCGAGGCCGAGAATCCAAGAGAAATACCACATAGCGCGCTCCTCGAAGGGTCAGTAGGGCAGGTCGTCAGTAGGGCAAGTCGTCCTCGGCGCCGCCCACGGCGGCCTCGCTCACCTTGCCGCGAACGACTCTGTAGATCCAGGCGGTATAGGCGAGCACGATCGGCAGGAAGACGATCACCGCGCCGAGCATAAGGCCGAGCGTGCGTTGGCTCGACGAGGCGTCCCACAGCGTGAGCCCGTGGTTCGGCTCGATCGACGAGGGCAGCAGGAACGGGAACAGGGTGAAGCCGGCCGTCGCGACGACCCCGGCGATGGCGAGGCTCGAGCCGATGAAGGCGACGAGCGGGGCGAAAAAGATCGTCACCAGCGCGACCGTCGCGCCGAACAGGCCGGCGGCGGGCGCCGCCATCGTCCAGGGCCGCGCCTCATAGGCGGCGCGCCAGGCGCCCGCCTCGCGCGCCACCGTCTTGGTCAGCGGATTGGAGGGGCCGCTCGGATCGATGGCGCTCGTCACCACATAGCCCTCGACATTCTGCAGGCCCCAAAAACCGGCGAAGGTGAAGGCCGCGAGCAGCGCGAGCGCCGCGATCACCCCCGCGATCTTGGCGCGAAAGGCCACCGGCCCGTCGGTCTTCAACGCCAGCCAGGCCGCGCCCTGCAGCGTGATCATCGCCAGCGAGACGAGGCCGCAGAGCAGAGCGAAAGGGCTGAGCAGGCCGAGGAGATCGCCCTCGTAGACGACGCGCAGCTGCTCGTCGAAACGGAAGGGCGCGCCGAGCAGAACATTGCCGACGGCGACGCCGAACAGCAGCGCCGGCACGAGGCCGGAGACGAAGAAGATCCAATCCCAGGCGCGCCGCCAGCCGGCCGATTCGCGCTTGCTGCGATAGACGATCGCCGCCGGCCGCAGCACCAGGCCGAGCAGCACCAGGAACATCGCGAGATAGAAGCCGGAGAAGGACACGGCGTAGAGCTGCGGAAACGCCGCGAAGATCGCGCCGCCGCCGAGGATCAGCCAGATCTGATTGCCCTCCCACACCGGGCCGATCGCATTGAGCGTCACCCGCCGCTGCGTGTCGGCGCGGGCGACGAAGGGATGGAGAATGGCGACGCCGAGATCGAATCCGTCGAAAATGGCGAAGCCGGCGAGAAGGGTTCCGAGCAGGGCCCACCAGACGAGCCGCAGAATTTCGTAGTCGATCGGCATGTCGATGTCTCCGTTTGAGGAAGCCCGTAGCGCCACCCCTCACAGGCTAAGGGAGTCACACATTCCAGGAGGCCGTCATGGCCGGGCTCGTCCCACGGCTGTCCGGCACAAAAATTGGTTGTACAAGCGCATGACATTG
>NZ_JAINDZ010000068.1 GCF_019802345.1 Methylosinus sp. Sm6
CACGGCGGCGGCGGTCATGGCGGCTGGCACGGCGGCGGCGGTCATGGCGGCTGGCATGGCGGCGGCGGCCCTGGCGGCTGGCACGGCGGCCATGGCGGCGGCTGGCATGGCGGCCATGGCGGGTGGCATGGCGGCCATGGCGGGTGGCATGGCGGTGGTTGGCATCACGGCGGCCGCGGTCGTTACTGGCGCGGGCGGTGGTGGGGCCATGGAGTCGGACCCTGCTGGCGCTGGGTCGGTCAGTGGGTATGGACCTGCTATTGAGCCGAGGCGGCGGCGCTCGGCGCTCAGGCGTCGAGCTCCTTCGCTAGGGAGCGCATGAACTCCACGCAGGCGGCGAGCTGCGCCACCTCGATATATTCGTCGGGCTGGTGCGCTTCGTCGATGCGCCCCGGCCCGCAGATGACGCTGGCGATTCCCGCCTGTTGGAACTGGCCGGCCTCGGAGGCGTAGGGCACGGCGACCGTGTGATTGGCGCGCGCGAGCCGCAGCGCCAGAGTCTCCGCCGGCGAGCCGGGCTGCGGCGCGAGGCCGGGAACCGCCACCTCGATCTCCGTCGTGATCCCTGTTCCCGGAAAGGGAGCGAAATAGCGCTCGTTCAGCCGCCGCGCGAAGGCCGCCAGCCTTTCCTCGACGAAAGCGGCGGCGTCGGTTCCCGGCACGCCGCGCACCTCCCAATGGAAGGCGCAGTCCCTGGCGACGATGTTGCGCGCCGTGCCGCCGTGGATCGCGCCGATATGCAGGCTGGAGTAGGGCGGATCGAATCGCCCGGTCGGATCGCCTTTTGCGACGAGCTCCTCGCCGAGGCGCAGCAGCTCGCCGGCGAGCAGCAGGGCCGCGTGCACGGCGCTCGCGCCGCGATGCAGATTGGCCGAATGGATTTCGTGGCCCACCACTTTCGTCACATAAGTGGTGACGCTCTTATGCGCGTCGGCGACGCGCATCGAGGTCGGCTCGCCGATCACCGCCGCCCCGGGCCGCGGCAGGGCGCCGCCGAATCGGGCGATGAGGTCGAGCGGGCCGAGGCAGGTGGTCTCCTCGTCATAGCTCAGGAAAATGTGAACGGGGCGCTTCAGCGCCGCCGCTTTGAACTCGGGCGTCATGGCGAGGCAGACGGCGGCGAAGCCCTTCATATCGACGGCGCCGCGGCCGATCAGGCGCTCGCCCTGCCGGCGCAGCGTGAAAGGGTCGCCGGTCCAGCTCTGGCCGGCGACAGGCACGACGTCGGTGTGGCCGGAGAGGACGATTCCGCCATCGACATTCGGGCCGATCGTCGCGAACAGCGCCGCCTTGTCGCCGGCCGCATTGGGCGCGACGACGAAGGAAACGCCCTGCTCGCGCAAATAATCGGCGACGAAGTCGATGAGCGGCAGATTGGTCTTCGAGCTCTCGGTGTCGAAAGCGACGAGGCGTCCGGTCAGCTCGATCGCGCGCTCCAGAGTCGACATGCGGTGCGCCTCTACTGCCTTGCGTCGACGAAATGGATGTCCCTCGAGAGCGAGCCTGGGTCCAGGGCCGCGCTCGGACCGCGAGCCTTCAGGCTCGCTCTCCTGCTCGCTTCAGTCCGCATGACGTACGCCACTAGTTCAGCGTCGGCTTCGACATCGGGCTGTCGAGCGAGAAGGCGGGCACCTCGATGTCGAAGGTCTCGCCATCCTCGGTGATCATCGTATAGGCGCCCTGCATCATCCCCGATGGCGTCGACAGCGGACAGCCGGAGGCGTAGCGGAAGGTCTCGCCGGGCTCGAGGACCGGCTGCTCGCCGACGACGCCGGGACCTTTCACCTCCTCGCGCCGGCCATAGGCGTCGATGATGATCCAGTGCCGGGCCAGCAGCTGGACTCTCTCCTTGCCGAGATTGGCGATCTCGATCGTATAGGACCAGACGAAGCGGTCCTGAGCGGGGTCGGAGCGCTCCGGCAAAAAGTCGGGCAGCGCGGTGACCTGAATGTCGCGGGTGACGGCTATATACATGGGTCTTACTCTAGAGCGCGTGGCGTTCGAGGGGAATGGGATTCTGAGCGGTCGCGGGGCCGCCGCGGCGCGTCCTCCCGTCCCGGAAAATCCCCTAGCAAAATCTGTGACATTCTCGCCACAGGGCGGAGGGAATTGCTCGATCGCCGCAGAAGCCGGATTGTTTCGTCGGCCGCTGATGCGTAGCTTTCCCGACGCGACTTCGGCGGTGGCCTCATGCGTCTTGTTTCTATCGGAAGGCTGATCGTCGCCCTGGCGCTGGCCGCGCAGGCGCTGATCGCGCTGCAAGGCGGCGCGTTCCTTGGCGTCGCCGCCGCTCGGGACGGCGCGTCGCCGATCTGCGATCTGCAGCGCCGCCATTTCGAGCGGCGTCTGCCGGACGCGCCTCGAGACACGGATGCGGCCGCCTGCGCCTCCTGCCAGGCATGTCTCGGCGGCTATTCGCCGATCCCGACCCATCAGGCGAGCCATTTCGCCGATCTCGGCGACGCCAGCGTGGTCGTCTGGCCTCGCTTCGCGCAGGCGTCATTGCGCTCGGCCATCGCGCGATCGCATCGAGCGCGCGCGCCTCCTCTGCCGGCCTGAGAGTGCGGCCCGGGCGGCTTTCGCCGTCGTGGGCGTCACGCTTCGCGTCCTCGCGGACGAGCGTCAAACCTCCGGCTTTTTACGTTCACGACCTGCGCGGGACCGCGGCGACGCCGCTGTCGGCCGCGAAACGAGTCGTCGCGCCCGTAGCGCGGGCGAAGGAGAAATCTCATGCGGTTTCGTACACCCTGGATGCGCGGCGTCTCGGCCTGCGCGATGAGCCTCGCCGTCGGCCTCGGCGGCGCCGCGGCGCAGGAAGCGCTGCCCACGATCGACATCGACGCCGAGGCGAGGCGTCCAGGCGCCGGCGGCGGCGCCCCGGGTTTCGATGCGGCCAAGAAAGAGCTGCCGGTCTATCGCGACCCGACGGGACAGACCTTCACCTCGATCGACGCGAAATCATTCGAGACGACGCCGCTGTTCTCCATGGTCGATCTCTTGCGCTACAGCCCCGGCCTCTCGTTCAAATGGGGCAATGGCCCGCGCGACGTGGTCATCTCCATCCGCGGCTCCTCGGCGCGCAACGGCTTCGGCGTGCGCAACATCGTGATGCTCGAGGACGGCTTCCCGATCACCCAGCCCGACGGCCTGTCGCGCACCGACCAGCTCGATCCGCACGCCTATTCCGGGGTCGACGTCTATCGCGGCCCGTCATCGGCGCTGTTCGGCAATTACGCCAATGGCGGCGCGATCAATTTCCGCACGCCGATGGGCCGCGACATCGACGGGTTCCAGACCGGACATGAGTTCGGCAGCTTCGGCTACGTCAATAATTACACGCTGATCGGCAAGGAGGTCGGGCCGCTCGATCTCTATGTGTTCGCGAGCGACGTGCGCGGCGACGGCTTCACGCAGCACAATCAATATGACACGCAGACCATCAATGTGAAGGCGACCTACACGCTCTCGCCGACCGACCGCTTCATCTTCAAAGGGCTGCACAACGAGCTCTACGGCAATCTGTCGACGCGCCTGTCGCTGAACCAATATTACAACAACCCCTATCAGCGGGGCTGCGCCGTCGGAAATTCGGCGCTCTCCTCGGCTTGCGGCCTGATCTTTGTTCCGCAAAACGGCGTGAAGGCGCCGAACATCGCCCAGAGCGCCGATCAGACCGGGGCGCATCGCAACGACCGGCGCGACGTCTTCGGCCTGCGCTGGGAGCACGATCTCGACGCCAAAACGACCTGGCGCACCCAGTTCGTCTATGACGACAAGGACATTAATCAGCCGACCGGCTCGACCGCCGCGCTCAACGACGTGCCCTCTGTCAACGCCAGCACCGACATCACGCAGAACGGCTCTCTGTTCGGGATGGAGGCGCGGCATTTCCTCGGCTTCTATTTCAACCGCGCGCGGTCGACGAGCTATACGCTGAATGTCCTGCCCTACAGCAATGGCGCGACCGGCGCGCTGACGGCCAAGACCGAATCCATGGTCCAGAACATCGGCCTGCGCGGGCGCGAGGAGATCGCTCTCTCGCCGACGGTGACGGCGGCCTTCGGCCTCGCCGGCGAGTTCAACCGCACCGCGGTGCATCTGACCAGCATCAACTACAGCGCCGGAACCTGGCGTGCGGTCGAGGCCAATCGCGCCTGGTGGAACATCGCGCCGGAGGCTTCGGTCACTTGGCGGCCGGATAGCGAATGGCAGGTTTACGCACGCGCCTCCTCCGGTTTCGGCACGCCGCAGACCGGCCAGCTCACCGTGACGCAGCAGGGCGTTCCGGGCGCCAACACCGGCCTGCAGCCGCAGCGCAACACTGGCGTCGACGCCGGCTTCACCTGGACGCCATTGCCGAATGTGCGGGTCGGCCTGACCGGGTTCTATGAGTGGTACCAGAACGAGCTGCTGACCCAGACGCCGGGCGCCGGCCTGCAATCCTACACCTTCAACGCCCCGGGCTCCGTCCATCGCGGCGCCGAGCTGAGCGTCGACTGGCGCTTCCTCGACGGCTGGCGGCTGATGGGCAACTACACCTACAACAATCAGATTTTCACCAATTTCGTCGAGCAGCTGGGGCCGAACGCCTATTTCGACCGCGCCGGACGCCAGACGCCCGGCGTCGCGCCGCACGAGGCGAGCGCGCGGCTCGGCTATGACGTCGCCGGAGGCGAGCTGAAGGGCCTCGGGGCCTTTGTCGAATATGTGTACAAGAGTTCCTATTTCATCGACAATGGCAATCAGCTGACGCTGCCGAGCTACGGCCTCGTCAATCTCAACGCGCATTACGAGAGCGATCTTCCCGGCAATCCTTTCTTTCTGAAAGGGA
This sequence comes from Methylosinus sp. Sm6, assembly GCF_019802345.1. Classification (GTDB taxonomy): domain Bacteria; phylum Pseudomonadota; class Alphaproteobacteria; order Rhizobiales; family Beijerinckiaceae; genus Methylosinus. Next base: position 4,832 of record NZ_JAINDZ010000068.1, read on the forward strand.
TGACCATCTATTTCCAGGTGCAGAATCTGTTCGACCGCACTTGGATCGCATCGGCCAACAATATCTCGGACTCTCTGGACGCGAGCGGCCGGCAAAATCCCGGCGTCGTTCTGGCGCGGACGGGAACCGGCTCGATCTACGCCGGCACGCCGCGCGCCTTTCTGGGAGGCGTGAAATTCAAGTTCTGACCGCGCCGGCCGGATGTTGCGGCGCATCACATCCAGCTGCGCCGCACAAAGCCTAATTGCTTGCCGCGACGCGCGGTCTGCGTCAGAGTTGCGGCCGCGCCGCGTTCGGCGCGGCCGAGCTCGTCGAGGCGGAATGCGTCGCAATTCTCTCTGCGCTCTGCTGTTTGTCCTGGCGCTGGCGGTTCAGGCCGTCACGCCGGCGGCAGCGCGCATGGCGATGGGCGCAGGCTCCGCTTCGCCAATGTGCCTGACGGCGAGCGCCGCCGGCGCGTCCGTCGACGAGACGCAGCCGGCCGGCCGGCCGCATCCCGCGCCCGAGATCTGCGATCTCTGCGCCTTGTGCTGCGCGGCGGGCGCATCGCTTGTCGATGGACCGCGCTGCGCCGTCGGCGGCGCGTTGGTCCCGGGCGTCGTCGTCTCCTGGGCGGTCGCCGACGCGCCGACGGTCCCATTGCGCCGTCACCACGCCATAAGGGCGCGAGCGCCTCCCGCTTTCTCCTGATTCGTCTTCGCAGGACGACGCCCATGGTCGGCGCGCCTTCGCGGCGCGCACGGCTGTCGTTCAAACGACGAGTCGCGCGCCGCCGCGACAGGGGAGGAGAAGCCGTGTTTCAGCTCTACGCCGTCGACCGCGCCGGAGTGGGCGCCTTCATTCGAGACTTCGTCCGGTCCGTTTCCGGCGCCGCGGGCGACGAACGCGCTTTCGTCACGGAGAAGCCGCGCGAAACGCCCGCGGCCGCTCATGTCGAGCCGCCGGTCGCCGAGCCGCAGCCCGATTTGCCGCGCCGCGGCGGGCGGCTGATCGATCTCGAGCGGCGGGCCAAATTCGCCCGGTTCGACGCGACCCGCTGACGCGCGGCGCCCGAGAGGCGCGCGTTCCCAGCGATCAGAATTCGCTTCAAGCAAAAACGAGAGCTGCTTTTGATCCGATCGGATCGCAAACAGCTTTAGGCAAAGGGAGAAACGCAAATGCTGCATTCCGAATTACTGGGCGGGGCGAGCCTCGAAGCGCTCGCGCTGCTGCTCGCCTCGTCCTATGCGCTGGCCGAAAGGGCCAGGATGTGGCGCGTTCTCGGCGCGGCGTCGGCGAGGCCCGACGGACGGCCGATGGTCGCGCTCGAGGAGGAGCTGGTTGTCGCCAGAGCGGGCTCGCGACGCCGCGCGGAGGCATTGCGCCCGCGCGGCCTGTCGCACTGCCTCAGCCGTGTCGAGACGCCGCGTATAGTCCATATTCGAGGTCAGTGATCAGATCTTCGGCGTCCTCGAGGCCGACGGACAGGCGCAACATTCCATCGCCGACGCCGATGCGCGCCCGCGCCTCCGGCGTGAGCCGCTGATGCGTCGTCGTCGCCGGATGGGTGATCAGGCTCTTGGCGTCGCCGAGATTATTGGAGATTTTCACGACCTCCAGCGCATTGGCAAAGCGGAACGCGGCCTCCTTGCCGCCTTCGACATCGAAGCTGACGAGCGTGCCGCCGCCCGACATCTGCCGGCGCGCCAGCTCCGCCTGCGGATGATCGGGGCGGAAGGGATAGAGCACGCGGGCGATTCCCTTCTGCCCGGCGAGAAAATCGGCGATCCGCGTGGCGCTCGCTGTCTGCTGCGCGACGCGCAGAGGCAGCGTCTCCAGCGCCTTCAGCATGGTCCAGGCGTTGAAGGGCGATAGCGCCGGCCCGGTCTGGCGCAGGAAATTATGGATGCTCTCCTCGATCAGCGCCTGCGAGGCGAGGATCACGCCGCCGAGGCAGCGCCCCTGGCCGTCGATATGCTTGGTCGCCGAATAGACGACGACATCGGCGCCGAGCTCGAAGGGCTTCTGCAGCAACGGCGTCGCGAACACATTGTCGACGACGAGCCGCGCGCCCGCCCCATGCGCGATCTCGGCGATGGCGCGAATGTCATAGACCTCGAGGCCGGGATTGGTCGGGCTCTCGAGGAAGAACAGCTTGGTTTCCTCGCGGACGGCCGCCTTCCATTGTGCGAGATCGGCGCCGTCGACCAAGGTCGAGGAGACTCCGAAGCGCGGCAGCAGATCCTCCACCACATAGAGGCAGGAGCCGAACAGCGCGCGCGCCGACACGATATGATCGCCGGCGCGCAATTGTGCGAGCAGGGCGGCGGTGACGGCGGCCATGCCGCTCGCCGTCGCGCGCGCGGCTTCCGCGCCCTCGAGCAGCGTCATGCGCTTCTCGAACATGGCGACGGTCGGATTGGAGAAGCGCGAATAGATGAAGCCGGGATCTTCGCCCTTGAAGCGCGCCTCGGCCGCCTCCATCGTCGGATAGGCGAAGCTCTGCGTGAGGAACAAGCCTTCCGACAATTCGCCGAACTGCGACCTCGTCGCGCCGCCGTGAACGAGCTGCGTCGCGGGCCGCAGTGGTTTGCGCTCTCTGCTCATAAATCCTCGTCCCCCATGCGGCGCACCGGCGCCGTGGCGTAAAAAAGCGGATTTCGCGAGGAAACCCGGCCTTTTAGCGCGTTGTTTTACGTGGCGGCAAGCCGGCCGGCTCAAAGAACCACGTGACCGCGGCGAGATTGAACCCAAGCGCGCGCCCGAGTCAACCTCGTCCTTGGGCCGCGAAAAAGCCCCCTGTTTCGCCGTTTTTGCGCGCCGATCGTTTCTCTATCCTTCGCGCGGCGCGGCCGCCCGGCCACGCCGCGGATCGAGAGGCGAGAGAGACATGCGCGACAATGCGGCCGGAGCCGTTATCGAATCCACCATTCCCGCGCGGCTCGACGCGCTGCCGTGGGGCCGGTTCCACACGCTCGTCGTCGTCGCGCTCGGGGTCACCTGGATTCTCGACGGCATCGAGGTCTCGCTGGCGGGCGCGGTCGCCGGCGTGCTGCGGGAAGAGGCGGGGCTCGGCCTGTCCAGCGCCGAGGTCGGCCTCGCGAGCAGCGCCTATCTTCTCGGCGCCGTGCTCGGCGCGCTGCTGTTCGGATGGATGACGGACCGGCTCGGCCGCCGCAAGCTGTTCTTCATCACCTTGGCCATCTATCTCGTCGCGACGGCGGCGACAGCCGCGTCCTTCGACGCCGCGAGCTTCATCCTGTGCCGCTTTTTCGTCGGCGCCGGAATCGGCGGCGAATATGCGGCGGTCAGCTCGACGATTCAGGAGCTCGTTCCGGCCCGCGTGCGCGGCTGGACCGATCTCGTGATCAATGGCAGCTTTTGGGTCGGCGCCGCGGCGGGCGCGGCGGGAACGCTCGTGCTTCTCGACTGGATGGACCCCGCTCTCGGCTGGCGGGCGGCCTTCCTGATCGGGGCCGTGCTCGGATTGCTGATCCTGCTGATGCGGCGATGGATCCCCGAGAGTCCGCGCTGGCTCATGCTCCACGGCTTCGAAGCGGAGGCGGAGAAAATCGTCGCCGCGATCGAGCAGAGGACCCTCGGCGACTCGATCCACGCCGCGCCGAGCCGGCCGGTCGTCCGGCTTCGCGTGCGCTGGCATACGCCGGTCGGGGACATCGCGCGCGCGATGTTTCGGCTGTATCCCCGGCGCACGCTGGTGGCGCTGAGCCTGATGGCGTCGCAGGCTTTTCTCTATAACGCGATTTTCTTCACCTACGCCCTGGCGCTCACCGATTTCTATGGCGTCCCCGCCGAGGGGGTGGGCCTTTATCTGCTTCCGCTCGCCGCGGGCAATTTTCTCGGCCCCGTGCTGCTCGGGCATTTTTTCGATAGCCTCGGGCGCAAGGTGATGATCAGTGCGACCTACGCCGTGTCCGGCGTCGCTTTGCTCATCGTCGGCTATCTCTTCGCGCAGGAGGTGTTGAACGTCGCGCAGCAGACGGCCGGATGGATGATCGTCTTCTTCTTCGCATCGGCCGCCGCCAGCTCCGCCTATCTCACCGTGAGCGAGACATTTCCGCTCGAGATTCGCGCGATCGTCATCGCGATCTTCTATGCGTTCGGCACCGCGCTCGGCGGCGTCGCCAGCCCCTTCCTGTTCGCGACGCTGATCGATACGGGGCGGCGTTGGGACGTCTTCGCAGGCTATGCCGTCGGCGCCGTTCTGATGATCGCCGCGGCTCTCGTCGAATGGCGCTGGGGGGTCGCCGCCGAGCGCAAATCGCTCGAGGAGGTCTGCCCGCCGCTGACCGCGGTCGACGAGTAATCCGCGTCAATTCGGCTGACGCGCCTCCGCGCTCGCGTTCGTCGCGCGAGCGCCCGCCAGGAACGGCAGGCGCTTCATGGCGCGTCGCACCGCTTCCGTGCGGCGCTCGAACAGGAACCATATGACGGACGCATAGGCGAGGGCCGCGGCGATGAAGGCGGCCATTTGCGCGAGCGCCGCCGGCCCGGGCTGGCTCTGCACAGGCGCGAGCAGCACGAACCACAGCGCCAGCGCCAAAGGGTAATGCACGGCGTAGAGCGTGTAGGAAATATTCGAGAGCCCCGTCGCCGCGCGTGCATAGAGGCCGCCGATCGGCGCGAAGGTCGCAAGCTCGCGCAGCCCGAAGGAGACGACGCAGCCGAGGACGATATCGCTCGCGAGTGTGCGCGACGCATGGGCGAATGCGATCGCCGCGACGCTCGCAGCGCCGACGAGAATGGCGCGTAGCGGCGCGCGCGTCGTCGGACGAGCCGCGGCGAAAGCGCCCGCGATCCAGGGAATGCCGAGCAGGGCCATTTCCGTTGGCGCCGACGCGAGCACGAAGACGCCCGCGGCCGCAAAAGCAAGGCGCGCCTTGCCGAAGCCGCGCAGAAGGCCGAAGGCGATGAGCGGAAAGGCCAGATAATAGCAGGCTTCGTTGGAAAGGCTCCACAGCGCGCGGTTGGAGCCGAACACCGGCGTCGCCACGGTCTGCAGAAAGAACAGATTGCCGAAGAAGGTCGAAATCGAATGATTTGCCGGTTCGGCCGGCGTCGGACCGCTCGGGATGATCGCGGCCAAGGCGCCGTCATAGGCGCCCGGCGGGCCGAAAGCGGCGCCCGCCGCATCGAGCAATGCGGTGAGGATCAGGGCCGGAACGAGCACGGTCCACAAGCGCGACAGCCGCGCCGCGCCATAAGCGCCCCAGGAGAAGCGGCCGTCGCGCATGGCGGCGAAAGCCGAGCCGCCGACGAAATAGCCGCTCGCGGAGAAGAAGACGATCACGCATTCATGGCCGAGGCCGCCGATGGTGAAGAGAAGCAGCTCGCCGAGCCCGCGCCCTTGCGCCTCGGCGTAAGGCACGATCAGCAGCGATCGCACATGGCTGACGACCACGCCGAGCGCGCAGAGGCCACGCAGCATGTCGAGATGCTGGAAACGATCGCGCGCTTCTTTCATCCGTCCTCTGCCTTGGATGTCGGCGAACGCCAGCAGCTCGCTCTCGGGAGATTTCGACGAGATACGAAAAATGCGTCGGTTTCGAGGATCGCGAGCGTGGCTGTCGTCTCGCGAACGTCATGCCGGCACGAGAGGCCGTGCGCTCGCGCGCAGGGCTTCGAATCCAGGTTAACAACTTCCGTGCAACCGCGTCATGCCCGCGCTTGTCGCGGGCATCCACGCCGT
>NZ_JAINDZ010000069.1 GCF_019802345.1 Methylosinus sp. Sm6
TAGGGGATGATGTCGCCGTCGACGCCGGGCGCGAGCGCGACGCCGAAGACATGCTTTGTCGCGGCGGCGGAGAGCGTCGCGGCGACGGCCTTCCCATTGGCGTCGCTGGTGAGCTTGTCGCCCGCCGCGATATTGCCGCCGGCGATCGCCTCGCTCTGGCCGGAGATCGCGACATCGACCATCTGCCCGGCCGCCGTCGCGCCGAGATCGGCCGCGCCGGCGATCTTGTCTGTCGCCGCCGTCGCCGGCGCCACCTCGCCGGCGTTGCCCGTGAACTTCACCAACCGCTTGGCGGTGATCGCGGCCGAAGCCGTGAAGCTCATATGCGTTGCATTTGCCGCGCCCATGGACGCCTCCTCGTCGATCGCGCCGCGTCAGGCGTCCGCGAAATGCTTGTCTTGCAGGATGCCCACTGCGGTGAGGAAGTCCGGCGCCTCGCCGTCCTTCACCATCTTGGTCGCCTTGGCGGAGAGCTGCGCCGGCGTCGGCCTCTCGTCGGCGCCGCCTTCCGGCGGAGCCTTCCTGTCGAGGCCGGATGCGGGCAGCGTCACGACTTTGGCGGCGAGCAGCTTGGACACGGACTCGAAGCCCGCGTCGCTCGCGCAGAGCGAAACGTAATGATCCTTCTCGGCCGGCAGAATTTTCTTGTCCCTCAGCGCGCTCTCGATCAGCGCGTCGACCTTCGCCTTGCGCGCTTCCGTCTCGATCGTCGCGAGCCTGGTGGTCGCGATGGAGAGCTGCGAGACGGTCTCGTCATGCACCTTCTTCGGCACATATCCGTCTCTGAGCGCGGCGAGGCACGAGGCCTCGCTCGCGTCGGCGGAAAGGCCGAGCGCGGCGGCGATGTCTTTCATGGACGGCTCCTGTCGATCCTGTGAGTGAGCAGAGGCGAGCGCCGGCTGATTGCCGAGCGCGGGCGCGGTGACGAGCGCGACGGACCTGATCCAGGTCGCCGCGCCATCGGCGGTGTGGAAGAAATCCGGCGAGACGAAGCGGTAGGATTTCGCGGAGAGCAGCGCCTTGCCCTCGTCGAGCCAGTCGACCTTGCCCTGCAGCGCGCCGCCCTCGACGCGCATCTGCGTGATCCAGCCGACGGCCGGCGCGGCCTTGCCGTCCCTAGCGGCGATGGCCGTCGCATGATTGACGTCGATCGGGAGCACGACGCCATCCTTCTCGAAGCGAGCCATCAAAACGCTCGCGTCGATGCTGAACTTTCGACGATCGCGCGTTTCGATATCGCCGAGCGACGGAAAGATGGTGATCCACTCCGGCGCTTCGCCGGGAAGGGCGAAGGCGAGCGCGTGGAAACAGAAATCCGGGGCTTGCGGAGCGGTCTTCATGATGTGCAAAATCACGCATCGGCCGAAGCGATTGCACGGTGAAACCTTTCACCTCCGCCACGCCTTCGCAGCACGGCGCAGCCGGCCCGGCCCCCTCCTTTCAGGATCGATTTTGAACGGCATTAAAAGCCTTTGAGCGCGTCTTTCGAGCGCGACCTAGGGAATGGGCCCAGCGCGGGCAAAACGCACGTCCTCGGCCGTTTCTGGGTCCGGCTTGAAATTGCTCGGCAGGCGCGGCATATTAAAAGTGCGCGGCGGCCCGAAATCGGTAGTGGTGGCGCCTAAGCCTACGGAGTGTTGCTCGTCCTCCCCGCCGCGCTTCTTGCTCTCACCTTTTCAAGTTTGGCGCGCGAAAAGATATGGATCGATGCGATCCGCATGATTTTCCGCTCCGACATTTGCACGACAATTTTCAGCAGCCGGGCGGCATTCTCGATGAAGAACGACCGTTTGCCGGCTTGCCCTTCGTCGATCATCTCCGCGTCATCGATGAACTCTTGGAGCCGCTTGAAATCCTCGAAGGTGATGGGCACTTTATCTTTTCCCGTCTTCAAGCGGATGACGTCGTTCGAAGCCCAGATGATCGGCGATCGAGCGCCCAATGTCTCGGACGACCGGCCTGATATCGCGACAGGAATCGAGAATCTCTCTTCGAGCCCGAGGAGCACCTCGGTCGACGGAGACGAGAGGATGTCGTTTATTCGCGCGCGCGCTGCCGTCTCACCGGCGACCTCGAGCTGCTTCGCGACATTCTCGACCAATGTCTTTGCGCGCGAGAGCCCCGGATTTGTCCCCCACCCCGGGTCGATTCCCACCGGCACATGCACGATCTCGCCGGTGCGGCGATTGAGGAAGGGCTTCGTCTCGATCGTCGGTGGATCGAGCGAATAGCCCTCCTTGCCCTTCAGCTGCTCATATTCGTAGCGCGTGATTTGCCGCACGGCGCATTTGCAGTGCCAGCCGTTCGGCGGAAAATGCGTCGACCAGAAGGCATGGTCGACTGGCAGGATGACGCCGGCCCAGGCGAGATGCTGAATGCGCGGCTCGGCGCTCGTCGTGCGCACATAGAGCAGAAAGGGCAGGCCCTTCTTGGTGCGCTGGATGCGCTCCCATTGGCCCGCCGCGCGCGCCGTGCGCACATTGCTCCAGAAGATCGTCTCGAGCCGCCGCGGCCGCGAGAAGTCGACGAGCTTCGAATCCCATTTGCCGCTCGGATCGTCGACCTTGCGAGGCCCGAGCCAGCCGAGCTTCTGCAGCTCGGGGAGCAGACCCTGCCGCCATGTCTCGAAGCCCTGGCCGCTCTCGATCGCCTTTTGAATGCTTTCCTTGAACAGCCGGAGCAGCTCGGTGTCCACCGCCTTGGCGACGGTGAACGCATAGGCGTGCTCCTGGCCCCACACATCGAGCCAGGAAAAGGCGGGCTGCCGCCCCTTGTCGCTGAAATAGCGGGTGACCTCTGGCGGGGTCTGGAAGCCGCGGCTGACCGGCTTCATCTCAGTCCTTCAGATCGCCGAGGCCGCGCGAGATCGCCGTCGCCCTGGCGAGCCGGTCGAGCAGCGGGCCCGTGTCGATCTTCGCCGTCTCGAGATTGGCGAGCGCCTCCTCGAATGTCGTCGCCTCGCCGACGGCCGCGAGCAGTCCGGCGAGCAGAGGATCGACGATCTCCTGATAATCGGAGAGCGCCTCGTCGACGAGCTCGTCCGTCTCGTCGATCGCCGTGACGGCGTTGGGATCGTCGGCGGCGAGCCGTGCGGATGAACGCGGCGCGGCGCCGCACATCGGGCAGCCGCAGCCTGCGCCGAGCCGTGCGCCCCGCATCATGTTCATGTTGTGCGCGACGAGCGCCGCCGCGAGCTGCTGCGACGGCGGCGTCGGGTCGGGTATCGTGCGCGGCGTCTCGCCCGCCTGCGGCGCGAGCAGCTTCTCGCCGTCATCCGGTTCCGGGATAGACGCCTTCTTGCGCGCGTAGGTTTGGCCGACCTCGAGGCCGAGCGGCACAGCGACGCCGAGAAAGTCCGCGAAGGCTTTGAGGTCCTCTGCCTGCGCGATCTCGAGCTGGATGACGGGATACACCGCCTGCGGGCCGAAGTTCATCGCGACGGCGGGCTCGATAAGATCGCGTTGGAGTGTCGCCGCCGTCTGCCGCGCGTCGCTGCGCTGGATATCGTGGCGCACCTCATTGTGCACCTTGGCCTGTCCGAGCGAGCTGCCGTTCTCGGCCGTCATCGTCTGGCCGATCACGACGAGCGACACCTTGTCGTCGAGATATTTGATCAAATGGCCGAAGACGGCCTCGCCGCGATTGCCGTTGACCTCCTGGAAGTCGATCTCCATGCCGGCCGGGAGGATCGCCGCCGCGTCATTGGCGATGGAGCGCACGGCCCGCAGCAGGGTCGCCTTGTCCGCAGCGGTCGCCGCCGGGTGATATTTGCCGATGCGGAACGGAATGCCGTAGATCTCCGCGAAGGCGGACCAATCCTGCAGCGCGTAGCTCTGCGCCATGAACGCCCAGGCGGCCGAGCGCGCGAGCCCTGCGCGGATCGGCAGGCCCGCGCGAATATTCGGCTCGTGCCGGATGAAATAGGGAGTCGTCACCTCGAGGCCGAGCGCGCCGGCCTCGTCGAGCATATGGAGCTTCGTCAGCCCGGTGTCGTCGTAGCGGAAATAGCGCGGGTCCCGATATTTGTAGGCGGTCGGCCGCAGCGCTCCCGCAGAATAATCCCACAGCGGCTCGATGACGGAATAGCCCTTGCCGAGTCCATCCTGCATGTCCTGGATCATGTCCCGGAACATCGGATGCTCGGTCAGCGACTGCACATAGTCGACCACCTTGGCGTCGACGCCCTTTGGCGCGGAGACGGACAGCGTCACGCCGTCGATGGCGAGCCGCCGCGTCTGCAGCTGCGAGGCGTAGTGGAGATATCGCTCCTCCATGTCGAAGGCGAGCGTTAGATAGGCGCGCGCGAGCCCATGGTTCGCCTGCCGCATGATCCCAGCCAGCTTGCCGGGCGTGAGGCCCGTTGCCTCCACATCGAGCATGATCGCCCGCGGGCCATATTGCTCCGGCGCCGCGATCTCCTGTGTGAGGAGCGCAGGGTCGATCGGATTTCCGTCGGGGCCGAGGAGCTTCGATCGCTTGGTCTCTACCACAGTCCGCGCTCCTCGCCGGCCGCCTCGGGACAGAGCCAGTCCGCGGCGCCGCCGTCCGTCGCCTCGCTCGCCGGCTGATAGCCATATTCGACCGGGCCGAGCTGGCTCGCATGCCACATCAGCGCGCCGGCGATCGCCGTGTCGCCGTGGCGCTCCAAGCCGTCGAGCCCTTTGAAACGCATGTCGTCCGGCACCTTGATCACGCCGCCCACATAGGCGAGCGATTGATGGTCCTTCAACACATCCTCGTCGCGCGGCAGCACGATCGTCTGGTCGGTGAATGCCTCGATATAGGGAGGCATGTTGACGCGATACCATTCGCTCGAGAATTTGACCTCGAGCGCGCGCTCCCCCCAACGCTGCACGGCTTTCTCGGCGAGATAGGCGCCGTTTCCAGTCGCATCGAGCGCGGCGCCCGAGAAGCGAGGCAAATGATCGCCGATGAAATACAGCACGTCGCGCTGCGTATCGAACGGCACATTATGCATTTCGAGAATGAGCCGCACGCGCCTGGTCAAAATAGCGTCCGTCTCGCCGACGACGACGACGGACCCGTCGCCCGACCGCGCGAAATCCTGGCCGAGATAATGCGGCCGCTTCGGATCGAGGCTGTCGAGGATCGGCCGCAGCTTCTCTCTGCAGAAGGTTTCCGCCTCGGCCTTGCGCACATGCTCGGGGAGATTCTTGAACTCATCGCGCAACGACCAGCGCACGATCGGCGCGCCCGTCTCCATGCAGGCCTCGATCTGCACACGGGTGAGCGCCGCGCCCTCGGCCTCGGCGGGGATCGCGTCCAGCTCCTGGCGCATGGCCGCCGTGCGTGAGCCATAGGGAGCGCGGATCTTCGCCTCCCACGCGACCTTGCCTTCCGGCGTCGGCGTCTTGCCGGCAATGAGACAGACGCGCTCATAGAGCCCGTTCTCGACCGCGGTCGAGAACGGAATGAAATGCCAGTTGAATGTGACCTCGCCCGCCGCCTTGCGCGCCTTCGACTCTCGGATCAGCTCGTTGAACGGATTGAGCACGCCGTTATGCGTGCTGATGATCCGCACCTTGCCGCCCCAGATCAGCAGAGCGCCGACCGAGTCCAGCACCGCGCGCACGTTCTGATGATAGGCGGCCTCGTCGATGACGACCGCGCCCTGCAGGCCGCGGATATTCTCCGGCCGCGATGACAGCGCCTCCACGCGGCAGCCACTCGCAAAGCGCACGCGGAAGGCCGAAATGAATTTCGACGAGCCGTCCTCGCGCTGATCCTCGAACAAGAACTCCTCGACCTCCGCGAGCTCGCCCGCCACGATCTTTGCGAAATGCGCGACATAGCCGATAAATTCCCGACCCTTGTCCTTAGTGTCGCCGATATAAAAAACGTTCTGTCCGCCTTCGGATCGCTTCTTGGCGGCGAGAAGAGTGTCGTCGAGAGCCTCGGCATAGGTGATCCCTGTGCGTCGCCCCTTTTCGGCGCCCTTCAGATCGCTCTCGTCCTCGATCCATTCCACCTGGTGCTTCATCAGCACGCCGGCGGCGAGCGGATCGTGATCTTCCGGCAGCTCCGAGCCGCGCGGCAGCTCCGCCGGCAGAGCGGCGGGATCGCGGGAGAGGACGGGCTGCTCTCCGGTCATTCGCAGCCATCCACGCGCGCCAGCTCATCGCAGAGCGCTTGGTGGCGACGCTCGCAGTCGGCGCATGCCTGCGCGTCATCCGCTCCCACGGCCGCCGCCCATGCGGTCTCCAGGGTGTCGATATCGGCCAGGATCTCGGAGAGCGTCCTCACGTCCTCACCCCCAGCACATCGCGCCGAATCTGCGCCACGCGCTCGGCCGACAGCCCGGCCTCGCGCGCGACGGCGCCGATCGCCTTGTCCGTTTTTTCCTTAAACTGTTCCTCGAGCTGCGCGCGCCGCGCCGCCGAGAGCTTCTGGCCTTGGATCACGGCGAGATAGCCTTGCGCCAGCTCCTTCGCGCCCTTGGTGTCGATCGCCTCCGGCCCGGAGTCCAAATGCTCCATGATCAGCATCTTGATCATTTCGCCGATGACGACATTCGCCTCGTCGACATGCTCGGGCGAGAACTGATCCGCGAGGCCCGCGAAAATCGCGCGGCTCTCGGCGACGCGCTTCGCCGCCATCGCGACACGGACGGCCTTGCGATTGAATGCGCTCTTGCTGATCAGCGGCAAGCCTTTGTCGGCCAGCCGTCCGTTCAGCTCCTCGAGGATTTCGGTTTGCGTTCGCTTGCGGGCGTTGAGTTCCGCCATCGCCCAGGCGATATCCTCTTGCCCCTCATCGGGCATGAGGTCGAAGGAGTCGAGCCGCCCGCGTCCATCGCGCGCCATCGCGTCACGCCTCCGGCGAGGGACGTTTCACGCCCGTCACGACGATGCGGCGCTCGACATGATCGAGCCCCTTTTGCGTGAGAGTGGCGATCTGCACGCTCGACTGCCTGACGAGCGTCACCGCGCCGATGTCCTCGAGCCAGCGAAGCTCTTCATGCACCCAGTCCCGCGTCCGGGTGATGGCCCAGCGCGATTCGAGGTCCTCTCGGAGGGCCTCGCTATTCCATCGCCGATCGGGCTGCTCGGAGATGTCTCGCAGGATGATGAGCCGCGCATGCTCGCGGATGACGTCGGTCGCGCTCATTTGCGGGCCTCGGCTTGCACGGCGCGGTCCTCCGCGCGCTCATACTGAGAGATCAGCGTCTCGATCTTGTCGAGCATCGCGTCGAATTTGGCGTCGAGGCGCATGATCTTCGAATCCAGCTCGTGCAGCTCGTCTTTTGTCGGGATGTGCTTCAGCTCCACCTCGACCTTGGCGACGCGGCTCTCGACCCCGTCGACGCGCTCGAAGACACGGCGCAGGTCCGCTTGCACGCCTTTCAAATCCTGCTCGACATCGTCGAGCGCCTTGTCGTTCTTGCGCGCGAAGGCGGCCCAGACGCCGAGGCCCATCGCAGTGGCGGTGCCAGCCCATTGCGCCGCGGTTCCCCAATCCATCGCCAATGCCCCATAAAAATGCGTGGCCGGCCATCAGGATCAGCGCCGACGCGGCGCCGAGGGAGAGGCCCGCGACGAGGCCGATCGCGTCGCGGGCATTGTCGGAGAGGCGACGCACGCCGTCAGGCGGGCTTGCCGATCGGCGTGCTCGTGATGATGCGCAGGCCGATGTTGGCGGCGCTGACGATCGCCACGGCCGCCTGCGGCGAGACAAAGTCGGCCCAGTTCACGCCGACGATCCAGGACAGCAGAGCCGGCAGCACCACGAGAGCGCCGTTGATCAGCAGAGTGCGATAGCCTTTCAGAGGCGGCGAGACGGACGTGTCGTCGAAAGACATGATGCGATTTCCCAATCTACAGCTTGCCGGGTTCCGCCCGGCGCGGATCAGCGAATGGCGAAAGACAGCGCCGCCAGCCACGGCGCCAGAAACGAGACCAGCCCGAGCGCGACGGCGCTGGCGCCGACGATGATCAGCACGGCCTTGATCGATTCCGACATTTGAGATCTCCGAGTGAGCGCCTATCGGCGGCGAAAGGTGAGATCGCGCGCCAGCGAATAAAAGCCGACCGCGAATCCGAGAAAGAAGCCGATGACGAGCCCGGCGAGCAGACCGACGAGGAGTAGCGCGGCGCCCTCCATCACGCGGCCTCGCCGATCTCGGGCGGCGCCTCGCGGCTTTGCGTCAGAGCGTCCAAAAACGCATCCGCATAGCCCGCGACGAGCTTTGCTTTGTCGGTTCCATTGATGATGCGACGCGCGCCGATGTAATCGCGGCGGCGGGTGTTGATGTAGTCGATGAGCTTGCGCCCCGTGAAGGTGCCGAAAACCATTCCATTGAACGCGACATTGAGCGCGATCGGCCAGGACAGAGCGTCGTCGGGATTCTTGATTCCGAACTTTTTGTAATTGGCCTCCCAGGTAATCTGGATCAGGCCGCGACCGAACCATGGGTAATACGGCTTCCTGCGCAAATAGGTCCGCAAGAAGTTGTCCTTCTCCTTAACCGGCTGCATCGTGTGGCCAGTCTCGTGCTTGATCGTCGCCAAGACATACGCCAGCTCATCATCGAGCATGTGCTCCCACTTCTCATCCCGGTAATCCAGGACGCGTCCAATCCCGTCCACCTGTCCTTTTGAGAGCGTGCCGCCAAACAACGAGTGACGGATGCGACCGAAGAAATATTTGCGATTGATCGGATTCATGGCACGCTCCATCGGCGATGGGCCGAGCGACGCAGCGTCGCGAATGATCCCGAAATTGCCGGAAGTCGCGCCCGATTTGCGCGGTGAAAGCTTTCACCGGACCTATTCGTCGAACAGGTCTTTCTGGCGACGATCGCGCCGGTCGCGCATTCTGGCCTTGTGCCAGAATATCTGCCGCCGCGTCACATTGCAGGCCTGCGCGATCTCATCGGCCGCCTCGCCTTTCGCGATTCCGCGCCGGATGGCCCTGACGCGCGCATGCTGGCCGCGACGCGGATCGGCGGGCAGGACGATGTCCTCCCCGCCATAGAGCTGCGCCAGCGCACGGGCGCCGTCACGGCCCATGCAGGCGATCAGCCAGTGATCATCGGTCAATCGGCGCGGAACATAAATGCGCGTGCCGCCCTTCGCCGCGGCGAGGCTCATCGCCGCATCCAGCGACGATGCCTCGGCGATCTGCCGCAGGATCAGCGGCAGCGAGGAGTAAGGGCCGACGCCGCGGCTCATGCGCCAGCCTCGAATTTGTCGAGCTCGTCGGAGAGCGCATAATCCCATCCCGGCCGACGCGTGCGCGCGAACAGCTCGCAGCGCCGCGCGCCTGGCGCGAAGGCGTCGATGAGCGGATACAGCTCCTCGGGCTTGCGCGAATGCTCCCGGCGCACGCCATCGAAGGGCGAGACGAAAGACTGGCCGCTGCTCGGCTTGCCGATCGCACCGATGAGCAGCGTCTCGTCTTGCGAGCGCACCAGATATCCGAGGCCTATCGCGGGCGCGCCGCTCGCAAAGACCTTGCGCCAGTTGACCCGCGACCGATAGCCGAAGCCCCAAGAACGCATCACATAGAGCGCGTCCGCCAGATGCGGCGCCGTGCTCCACAGCAGCAGCCACGCATGTCGACGCGCGAGCCGCCCGACATCGAGCGCGGCGATTTCGGTTAGCGGCATGCAGCGATATTGCGCCAGCGGCGTCTTCGCCTTCCCGGCGCTCGAATAAATCTCATATTCCCACGGCGGGTCCGCGAGGATGAGATCGTAGGATTTCGGCGGCAGAGCGCCGAAGGGCCAGGGCTCGCTCACCGCTCCCGCTCCTCGGCCGTGAATCCGATCCGGCGGTGGTCGCCGACGACGGTGACGACGACGCCCTGGTCGACGACATAGATGAGGCCCTCGCATTTGACCGTGTAGCGCGTCTGCTCGAGCGCGCCGGCGACCGCGGCCGCGCGCGCGAGCGACGCCTCCATGCTGGCGTGCAGCGCCTCGACATCGA
>NZ_JAINDZ010000006.1 GCF_019802345.1 Methylosinus sp. Sm6
CGGGAATCGAATCGCAGAGGCATCATCGCCACCGCCGCAGCGCCGGCGAGGGGGCACTGGTCAGTACCCCGGCTAACGAGCTGTTAACCAAAACGCAGCAAGTAGGATTTGCTCTCGCCCGCCGAGGCGGGCCGCGCCATACTGGCTCGGGAGCGAACGGGGCGGAAAACATGGGCTGGACGAGACCGACGGGGACCGTCGTCGAGCGCGACGGCGCACGGCGAGGGCGCGGTTTCGTCTTTGCCCTCGCCTCCCTGCTGTCGCTCGACCTTTCGGTCCTGGCCGCGCCGGCGAGTCCCAGCCGCGACACGGCGCCGGATCATTCGACAGCAGCGACGAAATCCCCCGCGGTCGAGGCCATAGCGGCCCGGCTCGAGCAGAAAAAGGGGCGCGCTCGGCTCGTCTTCGAGACGACAGCTGCGGTCGCCGCCACGGCCTTTCCGGTCGCCGACCCGCCCCGCATCGTCGTCGATCTGCCCGAGGTCGCCTTTCGTATCGATCCCGGCGCCGGCCAGCCCGCCCCGCGTCGCGGCGCGTCAGCGGCGGAGCCGGACGGATTGGTGCGGTCCTTCCGCTTCGGGCTTTTCGCGCCCGGCCGCTCGCGCATCGTCCTCGATCTCGCCGGGCCGGCGAAAATCCTGCGCGCGGAGAGCGAAGCCGATCAGAAAGAGCCGCGCCTCGTCGTCGAGCTCGAGCGGACCGACGCGGCGAGCTTCGCGGCCGCCGCCGCCGCCCATGCTCGGCCCGTCGCGCCGACGGCCGAGGCGGCGGCCCCGCCGCAGCCGGGCGACAAGCCGGTGCTCGTCATCGATCCGGGACATGGCGGCGTCGACGTCGGCGCGACCGGCGCCCATGGCGAGCAGGAGAAGGCTATCGTCCTCGATTTCGCCCGCACGCTGAAAGCCAGGCTCGAGGCGACGGGCAGGCTGCGCGTGGTGCTGACGCGCGAGGAGGACGTCTTCGTCGCTCTGGACGAGCGCGTTCGCGTCGCGCGTCGCGCGGGCGCAGAGCTGTTTCTCTCGATCCATGCGGACACTCTGGCCGAGACCAACGTCGAGGGCGCGACCGTCTATACCGCGTCGGGGCGCGCCTCGGACGCCGCGGCCGCCAAGACGGCGGAGAAGGAGAATCTCGCCGACCGCGCCGCGGGCCTCGACGCCGCGGCGGAGGAGGACGCGGCCGGCGTCGGCGACATTCTCTACGATCTCGCGCGCCGCGAAACGCGGGCGTACAGCCGCGTCTTCGCCCGCACGCTGGTCGCCTATTGGCGGACGTTCGGCCATCTCAACAAGAATCCCGACCGCTCCGCCGGATTTGTCGTGCTCAAGGCCTTCGACGTGCCTTCGGCTCTGCTCGAGCTCGGCTATCTGTCGAGCGCGAGCGATCTCGCGCGGCTGACCTCGGCCGAATGGCGGGAGCGCGCCGCGGATTCGACCGCGCAGGCGATCGACAGCTATTTCGCCGAACGAGACGAGCCGAAGACGGAGCCGGCCAAGGCGGTCGCCGCCAGCGCGCGCCCACAATAAAACATAAAACGCGCCGATAAGCCGCGGCGGCGGCCAAAGCGAACGATTCGCCGAACGGCTTGCCGCGGCGGCGAAATATGCTCTACACGGGACGCCGGCGGCGCGGCGCGCGCCAGATAATGTTGCGGCGTGTCCCTCAAGGATGAACATTCATGCGGCTGTTCGCCCGGTTTCTCGGATTCCTCTTCGCGACCGGCGCCATCGTCTTCCTGATCGGCGTGACGGCGGCTGCGGGCATAGTCTACATCTTCTCCAAGGACCTGCCGGACACGGCGCAATTGCGCAATTACGAGCCGCCGGTGACGACCCGCGTCCACGCCAATGACGGGTCGATCCTCGCCGAATATTCGCACGAGCGCCGCCTGTTCCTGCCGAGCGCCTCGATTCCGCCGCTGGTCAAGCAGGCCTTCATCTCGGCCGAGGACAAGAATTTCTACACGCATAATGGCGTCGACTTCGAGGGCATCGCCCGCGCCGTGTCGATCCTCGCCCAGGGCGGACGCCATATGCAGGGCGCCTCGACCATCACCCAGCAGGTGGCCAAGAACTTCCTCGTCGGCAATGAGCGCTCGATGGAGCGCAAGATCCGCGAGGCGCTGATCTCCTTCCGCATCGAGGCGGCCTATTCCAAGGACCGCATCCTCGAGCTCTATCTCAACGAGATCTATCTCGGCCTCGGCAATTACGGGGTCGCGGCGGCGGCGCTCAACTATTTCAACAAGTCGGTCTATGAGCTGACCGTCGCCGAGGCGGCCTATCTCGCCGCGCTCCCCAAGGCGCCGAACAACTATCACCCCTTCCTGCATCGCGAGCGGGCGATCGAGCGGCGCAACTATGTCATCGACCGCATGGTCGCCGACGGCGTCATCGCGCAGGCGGACGGCGACAAGGCGAAGACCGAGCCGCTCGGCGTCAATCCGCGCGTCACGTCGCCCAACACTTATGTCGCCGGATTTTTCGCCGAGGAAGTGCGCCGCGAGCTCTTGGAAAAATACGGGGACAAGAAGCTCTATGAGGGCGGGCTGTCGGTGCGCTCGACGCTCGACCCGAAGATGCAGGCGATCACCCGCAAGGCGCTCGCGGACGGCCTCGTTCGCTTCGACGAGGCGCATGGCTTCCGCGGGCCGATGCGCCATATCGACATCTCCTATGATTGGGGGCTGCCGCTCGCCGAGATTCCCGCGCTCGGCGATGTGAAGCCGTGGCGTCTCGCCGTGGTGCTCGAAACCTATGACGCCTATGCGCGCGTCGGCCTGCAGCCGGGACGCGAGAAGTCCGGCGAGGTGGCGCGCGAGCGCGAGACCGGCCAGCTGACGCAGGAAGGCATGCGCTGGGCCGGCCGCAGCGTCCGCGCGGCGCTCACGCCGGGCGATGTGGTCTATGTCGAGCCGCTGGCCGGCAAGCCGGGGCAGTTCCGCCTGCGGCAGATTCCGGAAATCTCCGGCGCCATGGTGGCGATGGACCCCTATACGGGCCGCGTCTTCTCCATGGTCGGCGGCTTCTCCTACGACCAGTCGGAGTTCAATCGCGCGACGCAGGCGCTGCGCCAGCCGGGCTCCTCGTTCAAGCCCTTCGTCTACGCCACGGCGCTCGACAATGGCTACACGCCGTCGTCGTCGATCCTCGACGAGCCGATCACCATCGTTCAGGCCAATGGCGAGAGCTGGACGCCGGAGAATTTCGAGGGCGGCCACGGCACGGGCGCGCACCCGCTGCGCTATGGCGTCGAGCATTCGAAGAACATGATGACGGTGCGCCTCGCCAAGGACGTCGGCATGCCGCTCATCGCCGAATACGCGAAGCGCTTCGGCATCTATGACGACATGCCGCTCTATCTGCCGATGGCGCTCGGCGCCGGCGAGACCACGGTGTTGCGCATGGTCACCGCCTATTCGATGCTGTGCAACGGCGGCAAGCGCATCAAGGCGACGCTGATCGACCGCATTCAGGACCGCTGGGGCCACACGCTCTACAAGCACGACGAGCGCCAGTGCCTCGGCTGCGACGCGCCCAAATGGGAAAACCAGAACGAGCCGAAGCTGATCGACAAGCGCGAGCAGGTGCTCGATCCGCTCACCGCTTATCAGATCACCTCGATCATGGAGGGGGTGATCGAGCGCGGCACCGGCCAGTCGATCAAGGCGGTCGGCAAGCATCTCGCCGGCAAGACCGGCACCACCAACGACGCCAAGGACCTGTGGTTCGTGGGCTTCTCGCCCGATCTCGCGGTCGGCGTCTATATCGGCTACGACCGGCCGCGTCCGGTCGGCGAGGGCAAGAGCGCGCAGGCGGCGACCTATGCGGCGCCGATCTTCCGCGACTTCATGACGGTGGCGCTGAAGGACAAGCCCGACGTGCCGTTCCGCGTGCCCCCGGGCATCAAGCTGATCTCGGTCGATGCGCATTCGGGCCTGCGCAGCAAGGGCCAGGGCTCGATCCTGGAGGCGTTCAAGCCGGGAACGGCCCCGCCCGATTCCTATTCGGCGGCCGGCTCCGACGGCGGGCTGCGCTCCGGCGGCGCGCAGGATGTCGACACGCAGCTCGGCGGCAGCGGGACCGGCGGACTGTATTGAGCGGGGGCGGGAGGGGATAAGGGGAAAAGCGCCACGGCGCAGATCGCGCTCTTCCTTCCTCCCACTTTGTGGGAGGAAGGTGGTCCGGCGCAGCCGGGTCGGGATGAGGGCGCCTCGGGTCTGCGCCTTCTTCTGAAGCGGCCGACTTTCTTTCGTATGCACTTTTGAAAATTCTGCGCGTTTCCGCGGACCCTCATCCGACCCGACTTCGTCGGGCCACCTTCTCCCGCGAGCGGGAGAAGGGAGCGCGCGTCGAGATTCCGCTCTACTCCCCCAAATGCCGCAAGGCCGCCGCCGCGGCGAAGGGGCAGAGGGCGAGCGACGCCAGGGTGATCGCGCAGAGAATGGCGAAGGGCGCGGCGAAGGGCACGGTTCCGCCGGAGGCCGCTCCGGCCGCAGACACGCCGAAAATCAGCACCGGGATCATCAAGGGCAGCGCCAGCAGCGCCATCAGCAGGCCGCCGCGCCGCAGCGTCACCGTCGCCGCCGCGCCGATCGCGCCGATCAGCGTCAGCGCCGGCGTGCCGGCGAGCAGCGTCGCCGTCACCGCGGCCAGCGCCGTCTCGTCCTGCTGCAGCATCAGGCCGAGCGCCGGCGCGGCCAGCGTCAGCGGCAGTCCGGTCGTCACCCAATGAGCCGCGCATTTGACCAGAACCACCAGCTCGAGCGGCGTCGCCGCGAGCGGGAAGAGGTCGAGCGACCCATCCTCCATATCGGCCTGGAACAGACGGTCGAGGCAGAGCAGGCTGGCGAGCAGAGCGGCGATCCACAGAATCGCCGGGCCGATGCGCGCCAGCAGATTGGGGTCCGGGCCGATGGCGAAAGGGACGATGGTCACCATCACCAGGAAGAACACGACCCCCATGGTCGTAGAGCCGCCGATGCGACGGGCGACGGCGAGATCGCGCAGGAACAGCGCCGGCAGAGGAGAATTCACGGCTTGCCTCCCAGCGCCAGCTCGTTCGCCCCGGCAAGGCCGAGCGGCTCATGGGTGGCGGCGACGATCATTCCGCCCTCGGCGAGATGCGCGCGCATCGCCTCGGCGAGCCGCTCGCGGGAGGCGCGATCGAGCGCGCTGGTCGGCTCGTCGAGCAGCCACAGCGGGCGGAAGGCGACGAGCAGGCGCGCGAGCGCGATGCGTCGCTTCTGGCCCGCCGACAGAATGGCGACGGGCGCGGCGCCGAGATGGGCGAGCCCGACCCGTTCCAGCGCCTGCGCCGGCGCGAGGCCGCGGCGGCCGTCGCCGCCGCCGAGAAAGCGCCCCCAGAACGCGAGATTTTCCAGCGCGGTAAGCGGCGCTTTCAGGCCGTCGGCATGGGCCAGGTAGTGAAGATGGGCGGCCGGCTCGTCCTCGCGCGTCCCGACGACCTCGATGCGCCCGCGGCGTATCGGCAGCAAGCCGGCGATGGCGCGCAAAAGCGTCGATTTGCCGGCGCCGTTGCGCCCGGTGACGACGAGCGCCTCGCCGCTCGTGAGCGAGAAGCCGAGGCCGTCGATGACCGGCCGGCCGCCGCGCTCGACGCAGAGATCCGTGACCCGCAAGCGCAGCGGCTGTGAATCGGGGGACGGGTCGGCGCTCATGGGCAAGGCAATAGGCCAAATCGCGTCGTGATGGAAAGAGCCCCCCTCGAGCCTTCATTCAGATGACGCAGACCAGCAGCTTCCGGGGCCGGGCGGCTCAAGTCCGGCGAAACGGGCCCGGAAGCTTCTGCGGCGCCGCGATCCGCAATTGCTTGTTGACGTTCATGCGGCCGAACACCACCTCGATCGCCGATGGCGGGACGCCGAATTCGCCAGCGAGAAAGCGCACCATATGATCGGTCGCCCGGCCTCGGCGCGGCGCCGTGGTCACGCTGACCTCAAGCTGATGGCCCCGGGGCTTGCCGATGGCGTCGCGGCTGGCGGCCGGGCGGCCCAGAATATTGACCACCAGCGTCTCGCCGTCCCACCAGAAAAACGGCCCGTCCTCCGCCGATTTGCGCGTCACGGATCGGCTCGGCCGCGTCCGCGGCGGCGAATCGGCGCGCGTTCCGAGCCAGATCACATGCCGCGCGCCGCCGCCGCGTCCATTGGCGCGCGCTCCGACCTCCTCCACGCCAAAGCCGGCCTTGCGCAACCGCGCGGAAAACGCCCGATCCGGCGCGCAGGACCACACGGACAGCACGCCGCCCGGGCGCAGCGCGGCGCGCGCCGCCCGCAATCCGTCGAGGCCATAAAGCCCGTCATTGGCGTCGCGCGTCAGGCCCTCGGGGCCATTGTCGACATCGAGGAGAATGGCGTCATAGCCGCCGCGGCCGGCGCGGATCAGCCGTCCGACATCCTCCACCTCTATGCGGACGCGCGGATCGCCGAGGCTATCGCCGAAAACCTCCGCCATCGGCCCCCGCGCCCAGGCCACGACGGCGGGCGCGAGCTCGGCGACGATGATCCACGCCCGCGGGCCGAGAGCGCCGAGCGCGGCGCGCAGGGTGAATCCCATGCCGAGCCCGCCGATGAGCACGCGGGGCTGCGCCCGCTCCGCGATTTTCGTGCAGGAGAGCGTGGCCAGCGCCTCCTCCGAGCCGCTGAGGCGGCTGTTCATCAGCTCGTTGGCCCCGAGCATGATGGAAAATTCCGCGCCTCGCCGCTTGAGCCGCAATTCTCCGTCGCCGCCGGGCACGGGAGCCGTATCGATGAGGGTCCAGGGGATCAAGAGACGGCTCATTCCTCGGAGGCTAAGCGCTCGTCGCGTGATAGCCCGAGGCGCGCTTCCGCGTCCAGCCGGCGGGGCAATGGGGCGAGTGCCGACGCCTCGCCCGCGCAGAGGAAGGGGGAGGGGCTTGCGAGGCTCGGGGCGGCGCAGGGCGATCGGGTGAAGGACAAAAATCCCGGAACCCTCGTCCTGAGGAGCCGCCGCAGGCGGCGTCTCGAAGGACGGCCGCAGCGCGAATTCAAAGGCTTCTCCCGATTGCCGCCCTTCGAGACGCCCGCTTCGCGGGCTCCTCAGGACGAGGACTCTGAGTCATTCTCCCTTCACCCGATCGCCCTGCGGGGCGGCGACGGATCGCTGGCGCTCCGAGGCCGAAGAATGCTAAGCCTGCGGGTCTGTGCGGGCGCCGTCGAGCAATCGGGCGCCCGCTCATCGTGAGGCGGCCGCTCGCCCGAAGGCGCGCGCGGCGACACAATCGGGACGGCGCATCAAGGTGGCGAAGCACAACAGCCTTTCGGATTACGCATCGAGACGATTTCGGTTCGCCGGCAATGCGCTCCTGCAATTCCACGATCCCTTCTTCGCCGAGATCGATCGGATGAGGAGCGAGTTCGAGGCGAGGGGAACGCATTTCGTCAGCTTCGCCAATTATGATTATCTCGGCCTCGCCAATCATCCCAAGATCGTCGAGGAGGCCGATCGCGAGCTGCATCGGCTCGGCGTCGGCGCGCTCGCGTCGCGCCTCGTCGGCGGCGAGCGCTCGACGCACAAGCCGTTCGAGGCCGAGATCGCCGAGTTTCTGGGCATGGAGAGCGCGCTGACGCTGGTCTCCGGCTATCTCGCCAATGTCACCACCATCTCCTGGCTGCTCGGCAAGCGCGACGCGCTGTTCATCGACGAGCTCGCCCATAACAGCATCGTCGCCGGCTGCGAGGGCTCGCCGGCCGAGACGATCAAGTTCCGCCACAACGACTTCGATCATTTGGAGCAGCTGCTGCGCGAGCGGCGCGAGGAGTTCCGCCATGCGCTGATCGTCGTCGAGGGCATCTACAGCATGGACGGCGACACCGCCGACCTGCCGCGGCTCGTCGAGATCAAGGAGAGGCATGACGCCTGGCTGATGGTCGACGAGGCGCATTCGCTCGGCGTGCTGGGCGAGACCGGGCGCGGCCTCGCCGAATTGCAGGGCGTCGATCCCAATCGATTGGATCTCGTCGTCGGCACCATGTCGAAGACGCTCGCCTCCTGCGGCGGCTTCGTCTGCGCGAAGAAGCCGGTCATCGACTGGTTCCGCTACACGCTGCCTGGCTTCGTCTACTCCGTCGGCCTCTCGCCGGTGATCCTCGCCTCGGCGCGCACGGCGCTGCGGCTGATGCAGGAGGAGAATTGGCGCGTCGGCAAGCTCGCGCGCAACGCCGAATTCTTCCGCGATCACGCGCACGCCAATGGGCTGAGCACCGGCCCCGCGATCGGGCGCGGCGTGGTGCCGATCCTGTTCCAGGACAGCGTCGAGACCATGTGGGCCTCGCAGCATCTTTTGGAGAAGGGATTCTACGTGCCGCCGATCGTGCAGATCGGCGTGCCCAAGGACCAGCCGCGGCTGCGCTTCTTCCTTTCCGCCAGTCATTCGGAGGAGGAGATTCGCGGCGTCGTGGAGGCGCTGCGCGATCTGCCGCCGGTCGCCGCGGAAGCGCATGAATTGGTGAGAAAGGCGATGGCGGGGGCCGCAGGGTGAAAGCGAATAGAGAGTAGCGAATAGCGAATAGCCCCTACTCGCTATTCGCTATTTCGCTACTCGCCTTTCTCCGCGTCGTTTTGCCCGCTTTCGCCCGCCTCACAGGCTCGATAGGTGTTTCACATGGCCGGCATCGAGATTCTTCCCGTCGATAGCCTCTCGAGGTTTCTGACCTTCTGCAAGCTGCCGCGCCTTCTCTACAAGGGCGAGAAGGGTTTCGCGCCTCCGCTCGACGCCGAGCGCTGGACGGTCTACGGCCATAAGCTCAATCCGCATTTCAAGCTGGTCGAGGCGCAGGAGTTTCTGGCGCGGCGCAACGGACAATGGGTCGGCCGCATCGCGGCACAGATCTACAAGCCGCCGATAGAGCCGGTCGGCGCCTCGCGCGCGCAATGGGGCACGCTCGACGCGATCGACGATCTCGAGGTGGTGCGCGCGCTGACCGAGGCGGCGGAAGCCTGGCTCGGCGCGCGCGGGGCCGAGCGGATCAACGGCCCCTTCTCGCCGTCGATCAATGCGGAACTGGGCATGCTGGTCGAGGGGTTCGACGCGACGCCCATGATCTTGATGCCCTGGCATCCCCGCTATCTCTCGCGCCACGTCGAGGCGCTCGGCTATACGAAGGCGCGCGATCTCATCTCTTATCGCTACATCACGGCGGAGCAGGATTTCCGCGATAATCTGCGCATCGCCGAGCGGCGCGAGTGGCGCAACCGGCTGAAGATCCGTCAGCTCGATCTCGAACGGCTGAAGAAGGGCGAGACGGCGTTGATGGCGGAGCTGTTCAACGACGGCTGGCGCGACAATTGGGGTTTCGTCCCCTTCCTCAAGGAAGAGTTCGACGCCTCGGCCGATGTGCTGAAATATATCATGCCGCCGGAG
The DNA here is from genome assembly GCF_019802345.1 of Methylosinus sp. Sm6. Taxonomy (GTDB): domain Bacteria; phylum Pseudomonadota; class Alphaproteobacteria; order Rhizobiales; family Beijerinckiaceae; genus Methylosinus. The sequence goes on from NZ_JAINDZ010000006.1 coordinate 9,406, forward strand.
TTCGGCATCGTCGTCGAGCTCGACGGCGTTCCGCAATCCTTCGCCGTCACCCTTCCCAATCTGCACGAGATCACCGCCGATTTCGACGGCCGGCTGCTGCCGTTCAACCTGCCGCGGCTGATCTCGCGTTTCCGCAAGCACAAGTTCCGCACCGCGCGCCTCGCTCTGCTCGGCACGCGCAAGACGCTGCAGAACAGCGCCACCGGCGGCGCCATTCTCCTCGCGATGATCGAGGAGATGCGCCAGCGCGGACGCAATGCGCAGATCGTCCAATTCGAGGCCGGCTGGGTGCTCGAGGACAATATGGGCATGCGCAAGCCGATCGAGATGTTCGGCGGCCAGATCGACAAGATTCACCGCATCTATGAGAAGCATTTGCCGGGCGGCGCGGGAGCGCCCGCGCCGGTCACGCAAGAGGCGACGCCATGAATGTCATCTCTATTTCCGCGACATCCTCGGCCGACCGCTCGCATGTGGAGCGGCGGCGGCTCATCCTCGAGGCGCATCCCGAAGTGAAAAGCCTCTTCGGCAAGGACGACGTCACCTTCAAGATCACCGCGGCGATTTTCGCCGGGCAATTGCTGATCGCCGCCATTCTCGGATGGCTCGGCCTCGCCTATTGGCCGCTCGCCCTGCTGCTGGCGATCTCTATCGGGGCCTTCGCCAATCACGCCAATTTCGTCGTCATTCACGACGCGATTCATAATTGCGTGTTCGAGAGCACCTTCGCCAACAAGCTTACGGCGCTGCTCGCCGATCTCCCCAACGCCTTTCCGACGGCGATGGGGTTTCGCTGCTATCACATCAAGCATCATTCGCATCTCTCGGCCTATGATTACGACGCCGATATTCCGAGCCGCTGGGAGGCGGATTGGGTCGGAAGCAGCACATGGCGCAAGGCGGCGTGGCTGTTCTTCTTCCCGGCCGTGCAGCTCGCGCGCCTGTCGCGGCTCAAGGGCACGGTGCCGATCATGGGCCTCTGGACCTATGTGAACATCGCCGTCATCGCCGCCTTCGACGTCTTCGTGCTGTGGGCTTTCGGCCCCAATGCGCTGCTCTATTTGTTCCTGTCCTTCTGGTTCTCGGTCGGCGGGCTGCATCCGTTGAGCGCGCGCTGGGTGCAGGAGCATTTCGCCTTCGGCCCGAACCAGGGCACGTTCGACTATTACGGCCCGCTCAACACGCTCGCGCTCAACATCGGCTATCACAACGAGCATCATGATTTTCACGAGATCCCGTGGCGGCGCCTGCCCGAGCTCACCAAAATGGCGCCCGAGTTCTACGAGCCGCTCGCTTGTCACCGCTCCTGGTTCGCTCTGCTCGTGACTTTCGTGTTCGATCCGCGCTACTCGCTGCGGACGCGCTCGGCCAATGTGGAGCTCGCCAGCGCCTCTCAGGCGATTCCCGTCCCCGCAGAATAGTGGAAACGATGACAGCGACCGAACACGATGCGCTCGCGGCCTCGCCGCGCCTCTTCGAGAGCGATGTTCTCGACAAGCTCTCGCGCGTCCACCATCTGACCCCGCCGCTCGTCTACGGCCCGATCATTCTCTGGCTGCTCGCCTACGCCAGCGGCTATGCGGGCGCGGGCGAGATCACGCTCGCCTTCGTCGTCGGCTATCTGGCGTGGACGCTCACCGAATATTTCGGCCATCGCTTCCTCTTCCACACCGTGTTCTCGCTGCCCTTCGGGCTCGGACCGCGCTTCCAATTTCTCATTCACGGCGTGCATCACATCTATCCGAACGATCCGCTGCGGCTGGTCATGCCGCCGCTGCTGTCGGCCCCGATCATGCTGATCGCGCTGACGCTGATCCGGCTCGTGTTCGGTGGCGCTTTCGCCTGGCCGACGCTCGCCGGCTTCATCGCCGGCTATGTGCTGTACGACTGCGTGCACTATTGGACGCATCACGGCCAGCCGAAGTCCGAGCTCGGGCGCCTGGTGCGCCGGCTGCATATGCTGCATCATTTCCGCGATCCGGAGCGCGGCTTCGGCGTTCACGCCATCTGGTGGGATTATGCCTTCGGCACCGCTTACGAGAAGGGCCAGACGCCGGGAACGCACGCCGTGTGAGCGCGCGCGTTTTCGCGTCGAATCCGCGCACTACAAGAATCCCCGACGCGGTCATAAATGAGCCGTGGGGAAGGGGAATGCTGAAGGCGCGGCGCAGGCTGCGGCGGTCGGACCGCTCACATGTCTCATGTCCGAGGATCGGAAAGCTCCGTGGCGGCGCATCCGAAGATCCTGAGGGAAGGGGCCGGCGGCGTCCGCGCCCTCGTCTCCGCATTCGCGGGCCGGCTGGCGACGCTGTATCATTCGCCGCTGTCCTGGCGCATCGCCCTCGGCGCCGCGGCGGCGCTCGTCGGCGTCGTGTGGCGGCTGCTCGTCGGCGGCGACGTCAGCCGCTACCCTTACGTTACCTTCTACCTGCCGGTGCTCTTTGCTTCCTTCGCCGGCGGCGCCGTGTCCGGTTCGCTGGCGCTGCTGCTCGGCGCTTTGGCGGCGCTGCTCTGGTTCACGACAATGGCGGGCGCGCAGGACGCGCTGGCGCTGCTCATCTTCCTCGGCGCCAATGCCGTCATCGTCTTCGTCGGCGAAGCCTTTCAGCGCACCTTGACGCATGTCGACAATCTGGAGACTCGCCACGCCGTCGAGCGGCTCGCGGCGCAAAATGCGATGCTGGTCGAGCAATTCGGCGCTGTGGCGCTGGCGGCGCCCGGCGTCGTCTTCTCCTTCCGGCTGGACGCTTCCGGCCGGGGCTCCTGCCCCTATCTCGCCGAGAATGTGCGGACCGTCTTCGGCGTCGCGCCCGACGACATCATGGGCGACGCCGCGCCCATGCTCCGCCGCATCGATCCGCAGGATGCGGAGCGCATGCGCGCGAGCTTCGCGCGCTCGGCCGCGCAGATGACGCTGCTGCGCGAGGAATTCCGCTTCGAGCATCCGACGAAAGGGCGGATCTGGCTGGAGACGCAGGCGCAGCCGGTGCGTCAGGCGGATGGGGCCATGATCTGGCACGGCTACGCCCAGGACGTCACCGAGCGCAAGCTCGAGGAAGCGGCGCGGCGCGCCGCCGAGCAGGCGCTCGAACAGCGCATCGTCGAGCTCGAGCGCGCCAATGAGCGCCTCGCGCGCTTCGCTTATGTCGCCTCGCATGATCTGCAGGAGCCGCTGCGCAAGATCGTCGCCTTCTCGCAAATGCTCGACGCCGCCATCGCCGCGACGGATTACGCGGATGTCGGGCACGCGGGCGAGGTGATGCGCCGCTCGGCGCTGCGCGCGCGCGAGCTCGTCGACGATCTGCTGGTCTATTCGCGGCTGACCGACGCGCCGCTGAAGCTGCAGCGGCGCGATCTGCGCGTCGAGATCCAGTCCGCCCTGACGGATCTCTCGGAGCTGATCGAGGAATCGAAAGCGGATATTCATCTCGACGCGCCGAATGTGGAGTTCTCGGTCGACCCTCCGCAATTCGCGCGGCTCATGCATAATCTCGTCAGCAATGCGATCAAGTTTCGTCGCCCGGGCGAGACGCCGCGCATCGCCATTTCGGCGCGCGTCGAGAAGGACGTTCTGCGCCTGCGCGTCTGCGACGAGGGCGTCGGCTTCGAGGCGAAATATGCGAAGGCGATTTTCGAGCCGTTCAAGCGGCTGCACAGCAAGGCGCAATATCCCGGCACCGGCATCGGCCTCGCCATCTGCAGGACCATCGCCGAGCGCCACGGCTGGACGCTGACCGCCTGCTCGCAGCCCCAGCAGGGCGCGACCTTCGAGCTGGCGATGCCGATCGACAGTCCCGCGTGACGCGCGAAAGCCGCGCGTCAGGCGCAGGAGGAGGAACGACCATGCTCCTCGCCGCGGCGAAGCGAAGCCGCGCTTGGCCCAAATGGATGCGCTATGCCGGCGCCACAGCGCTCGCGTTGCTCGCTTTTCTCGTCCAGCTGCTGCTCCGTCAGGATTTTCCGCCGCATCTCTTCTTCGCGCTCGCGCTTCCGGCCGTCCTCTTCTCCGTCACGCTGTTCGGCGGCAATCCGGCGGCCTGGTCGGTCGCGGTGAGCGCCTCCCTGACTGGCTATTTTCTGCTGGATCCTCCCGGCTTCGCGATTGCCGGCCCGGTCGACGCCATGGCGCTGGTGCTGTTCATCGGCATGTCGTCGCTGCTGATCTTCGTCGTCGAGGATCTCGTTCGGGAACTCGATCGGGCGACGCTCGACGCCACCGCCGCGAAAGGCGCGCTAAACAGCCTCTCCGAAGCGGACCGGCTGAAGGATCTGCTTCTGCAGGAAATGGCGCACCGGACCAAGAATGATCTGCAGTTTTTGTCCTCCATGCTCCAGATCGAGGGCCGCGCGCTCGAGGAGGGGAGAGGCAGGGCCTCGCTGCTCGCGGCGGCGAGCCGCATGTCAGTGGTGGGTCGCGTCCACTCGCTCCTGCAGCGCGGCGGCTGCGCTCGGGTGGACATGCAGCCGCTCATCGACGATCTCTGCGCCGATCTGCGCGTCTCGCTCGTCGGCCTGCGGCCGATCGCGCTCAGGGCCGAAGTCGAATGGGGGCTTCTGCCGGTCGATGCGGCGCGCTCGATCGCGCTGATCGTCAATGAGCTGGTCACCAACGCGCTCAAGCACGCCTTCCCCGACGACCGCCTGGGAACGGTGATCGTCCGCCTGAGGCGCGACGAGGACATGCTGCATTTGCTCGTCGAGGACGATGGAGTCGGCCTTTCCGCCACCGGACCGACATCGAAGGACGTCGCCTTGGGACAAAAGCTCGTGCGCTCGCTCGCCCAGCAGCTCGGCGGCGTCCTCCGCATCGCCCCCGCGGAGAAGGGAATGCGCTGCGAGCTGCGCCTTGCCGCGCCGGCGTGAAACGAAGCTCACCCGGCCCGCTGCTCGATCTCCTCGATGTCCTCGTCCGAGAGGCCGAAATGATGGCCGATCTCATGCACGAGGACGTGCGTCACGACCTCCTGCAGCGTATCCTCGCCGTCCGCCCAATAGTCGAGGATCGGGCGGCGGTAGAGCCAGATCATGTTGGGCGGCTCGCCGGTGCGCGACACGGCCTCGCGCTGCGCGAGACCCTGGCCGCGAAACAGCCCCAGGAGATCGAACTCCGTCTCGCATTCCATCTCCTCGAGGATCTCCTCGTCCGGAAAATCCTCGACATGGATCACGAGCCCTTCGCACAGGCGCGTGAAGCGCGACGGCAGCGCAGCGAAAGCGGCGTCGGCCAGCACCTCGAGGTCCTCGAGAGTGGGCGCCCGCAGCTGGGCGAGAGCGCTGTCGTCGAGCGGGGCCATGGCGCTATCTCCAGCTGCGCACATCCACGAAGCGGCCGGCGATCGCCGCCGCCGCCGCCATGGCGGGCGAAACGAGATGCGTGCGGCCCTTATAGCCCTGGCGGCCCTCGAAATTGCGGTTCGAGGTCGAGGCGCAGCGCTCGCCGGGCGCGAGGCGATCGGGATTCATCGCGAGGCACATGGAGCAGCCGGGCTCGCGCCATTCGAAGCCGGCGGCGACGAAGACCTTGTCCAGCCCTTCGGCCTCGGCCTGCGCCTTCACGAGGCCGGAGCCCGGAACGACAATGGCGTTTACCCGCGGGTTGATGGATTTGCCGGCGATCATCGCCGCGGCGGCGCGCAGATCCTCGATGCGGCCATTGGTGCACGAGCCGATGAAGACGCGGTCGATGGCGATGTCGCTGGCCTTCTCGCCGCCCTTCAGGCCCATATAGTCGAGCGCCCGCGCGATGGCCGCGCGCTTGGCCGGATTGGCGACGCTGTCCGGCGTCGGCACCAGGCCGGTGATCGGCATCACGTCCTCGGGCGAGGTGCCCCAGGTCAGCGTCGGCGGCAGGCTCGCCGCATCCAGCACGATCACGCGATCATAATGCGCGCCCTCGTCGCTGCGCAGCGTGTCCCAGTAGCGGCAGGCGGCCTCGAAAGCCTCCTCCTTCGGGGCTTTCGGCCGGCCGCGCAGATAGTCGTAGGTCTTCTCGTCCGGAGCGACGAGGCCGGCGCGGGCGCCGCCCTCGATCGACATGTTGCAGACGGTCATGCGGCCCTCGATCGAAAGATCGCGGATCGCCTCGCCCGCATATTCGATCACATGTCCGGTGCCGCCGGCCGTGCCGATCTCGCCGATGATGGCCAGGATGATGTCCTTCGCGGTCGCGCCCTCGGCCAGCTTGCCGTCGACGCGCACCAGCATATTGGCGGCCTTCTTCTGGATCAGCGTCTGCGTCGCCAGGACATGCTCGACTTCCGAGGTGCCGATGCCATGGGCGAGCGCGCCGAAGGCGCCATGCGTCGAGGTGTGGCTGTCGCCGCAGACGATGGTCGAGCCCGGCAGCGTGAAGCCCTGCTCCGGCCCGACGATATGGACGACGCCCTGACGCGCGTCATGCTCGTTGTAATATTCGACGCCGAATTCGGCGGCGTTGATGGCGAGCTGCTCGACCTGCGCCTTGCTCTCGGGGTCCTCGATCGGCTTGGAGCGGTCGGTGGTCGGCACATTATGGTCGACGACGGCGAGCGTGCGCTCGGGCGCGCGGAGCTTGCGCCCCGCGGCGCGCAGCCCCTCGAAGGCTTGCGGGCTCGTCACCTCATGGACGAGATGGCGGTCGATATAGATGAGGCACGCCCCGTCCTCCTGCTGCTGGACGAGGTGATCGTCCCAGATCTTGTCGTAGAGGGTGCGCGGGCCTGCTGACATTTTTCTGTTCCTCGACGACGCGTGACTCTCGAGAAGGCGCTCGGGAGGGAGTGAATCCCCCGAGTCTCGGGGAACACCCCACCCCGTCCGGCTTCGCCGGCCGACCCTCCCCCTCGAGGGGAGGGTGGGACGTCTCCGTTCCGACCTCACGCGAAAATTTGCCTATTGTCGGGTCCGGTTCTACCCGCAACAGAGGCGGCTTGGAATATCTAATCTCGGCGCCGCCGAAGCGGGAGGCTCATCCGACGTGACGCGATTTTCCACGACGCCGCCGGCCGATCTCACGGCGGCGGTCGCACGCCTGCTGGAAGAACGCTCGCGGCGGGAGCTGGCCGAGCGCGCGGCGCGCATCTCGGCCATTTATCGGGCGCAGGGCCGCACCGCCGACGCGATCGCCGACGAGGCCGACGCGCTCGCCTATGCGCTGACGCGGCTGCCGGCGACCTATGCCGCGACCATCGACGCATTCGGCCGGCTGGCCGAGCAGGCGCCGCAGTTTTGTCCGCGCCGCATGCTCGATCTCGGCGCCGGACTCGGGACGGCGAGCCTTGCGGCGGCCGAGGCCTGGCCTGAGATCGAGGCCGTCACGCTGCTCGACCGCAGCCGCGCCTTTCTCGACACGGCGCGGCGGCTCGCCGGCTGCGGCGTCGGCGCGCTCGCGCGGGCGCGGCTCGTCGAGGGCGATGTGCTCGCTCCGCCCGCGGAGCGCTTCGACCTCGTCGTCGCGAGCTATGCTTTGACCGAGATCGCCGAGGCTTCGCTCGCCGCCGCCGTGGACGCCGCCTGGGCCGCCTGCGACGGCGCGCTGGTCTTCGTCGAGCCGGGGACGCCGCGCGATCATGGGCGGCTGATGGCCGCGCGGGCGCGGCTCATTGCGGCCGGCGCGCGCATTCTCGCGCCTTGTCCGCACCATGCGCCTTGCCCGATCGCGCCGCCCGACTGGTGCCATTTCTGCGTGCGGCTCGCCCGCTCGCGCGATCACAAGCTGGCGAAAGGCGCCGACGCGCCCTTCGAAGACGAGAAATTCGCCTATCTCGTCGCCGCCCGCGAGAGCCTCGACGCGGCTCCCGCCGCCGCGCGGGTTCTGGCGCGGCCTGCGATCCTCAAGCACGGATTAAGGATAAAGCTTTGCATGCGGGCGGGAATCGCGGAAGCTACGTTCGAAAAGCGCGATAAGCGGACATTCGGTCCTATAAAGAAGAAGGCCTGGGGCGATGCGCTCGCCCTCGAGGAAACGCCAGCGAAACCATGACCATGCAGCGTCCGAGGGTCGCTCCCTATCTCACCGTCACGCCGGCCGCCGGCGCGATCGCGTTCTACACGGCCGCCTTCGGCGCGCAGCAGCGCGCGCTGATGCCGTCGGTCGACGGGTTGCGCATCGCCCATTGCGAGCTCGCCATCAATGGCGGCTCGGTGATGCTCGCCGATGTTTTTCCCGAGCTCGGCCACGCCCGCCCGCCTTTGCCGGGCGAGCAGGTGACGGTCTCGGTCAGCCTCGAATATGACCGGGCCAAGGAGGTCGACGAGATCGTCGCGCGCGCCGGGCAGCTCGGCGCCAAGATCGAGACGCAGCCGACCAACTCCTTCTGGGGCACGCGCTACGCCGCGCTGCGCGATCCGTTCGGCCACCGATGGATCTTGAACGCGCCGCTCGACGGCTCGCCGATGAGCTGACGATAGAGCGAGCCTTCAGGCTCGCTTTCTCGAAACACCGCAGGCGACTCTCGTGACCGATCCGCTCACCGCCGCCTTCGACGCCGCCCGCGCCGCCTTCGCGGCCGACGAGGTGCCGGTCGGCGCGGCGGTCGTCCGCAATGGCGCGATCGTCGCCGTCGCCGGCAATCGCACGCTGCGCGACTGCGATCCCACCGCCCACGCCGAAATGCTCGCCATCCGCGCCGCCTGCGCGACGCTCGCAACCGAGCGGCTCGCCGATTGCGATCTCTATGTCACGCTCGAGCCCTGCGCCATGTGCGCGGCGGCGATCTCCTTCGCGCGCATCCGCCGGCTCTATTTTTCCGCCGAGGATCCCAAAGGCGGCGGCGTCGAGCACGGCGCGAGATTCTTTTCACAAAAGACCTGCCATCACGCTCCGGAGGTCTATGGCGGCTTGCGCGAGCGCGAGGCGGCGGAGCTGCTGCGCGCCTTCTTTCAGGCGAGGCGCTGAAGAGAAAGCCGCGCCGACGCGCGCCGCAGCCCGTCCGCGACCTGCACGCGGCAGTCGTCGCCGGCGGCGAAAATCTGCTTGGCCTTGAACAGATCGAGCGCGAGATATTGGGTGACGGCGGGCGAGACCAGCACGTCGGGCGGCTGCTCGGCGAGCATGCGCGCGCTGATGGCGTTCATCATGATCTGGCTCGCGACGATGATGGTTTCGAACGGCGAGGGCGGCCGCCCGCGCGCGCGTCCATTGCTCGAGCCCGAGACGTCGACGGCGACGATGATGTCGGCGCGCCCGACGAGATGATTATAGGGAAGCGGATTCACGAGGCCGCCGTCGAGGAGATAGCTGTCGCCATGCGCCACCGGCCGCACGAGGCCCGGAATCGCCATGGAGCCGGCGACCGCCGGCCGCAGCGGGCCGGACGAGAGAACGACTTCACGCCGCAGGCGGAAATCCGTCGCGACGGCGAAAAAGGGGATCGTCAGCTCCTCGAAGCTCGCCGGAACGCCCTGTGGCCAGAAGGCGTCGAGAAACCGCTCTGCGTCCACCAGCGCCGGATGGGCGAAATCCGAGAAGGTGCGCGCGCGCCGCCGCGCGCGCGAACGCAGCAGACGGCGCGCGAGCCGCATGCGGTTGCGGAACAGCTCTTCGGCATGGGCGCGCATCTCGGCGCCGGAAAAGCCCGCGGCATAGGCCGCGCCGACAATGGCCCCGATCGACGTGCCCGCGATGGCGCAAGGGCGCACGCCCAATTCGTCCAGCGCCTCCAGCACCGCAATATGGGCGAGACCGCGCGCGCCGCCGCCGCCGAGCGCCACCGCGACGCTGAAGCCGAAAGCGTTTCCCGTCTTTTGTTCCATGAGAGAGGATGAACAATAATCTTCGGGCGAGCGCAATCTCCGACGTGGCGCGATCCGGCCTGGCGCGATTCTGCCTGGCGCGATCCGGCGCGGCGGCGGGAGCGCGGGCGCTCTCGGTGCGCCGGGGGGCTTGTTTTGGAAACTTTCCACAGTATTTAAGAGGCAAAATGGAGAGGTGGTGGCGCGTGATTTGCGTCGTCTCCGCGCAACGGCGCCTGGTGTCGGCAAGCCGACAACGAGGCGCTGGAAAAATTGGATCTGGTCAGGTAAGCTACTGAAATCACAGCTAGTTTACAACCTTTCCAAACTAGGTGCGGAAGATGATCGTCTGCTCTTGCAACGTGCTCTCGGATGGGCAAGTCCGCGAGCTCCTCGGAAGAAGATCGGATCGGCCCAGCGTCGGAGCGGTCTTTCGCCATATGGGATGCGAGCCGCGCTGCGGCCGATGCGCGCGCAACATCAGCGCGCTCGTCGATCAGCACGCGTCGTCGCCGTCGGATCATTGCAGCGGCGCCGGCGAGTGCGATAATTGTCGCGCGGACGAATTAGCGGCGTGACCTGAAAGCGCCGCGACGATGGGAAAGGGGCGCTTATGCGCGGCGACGCAAAACTGATCGAATATCTCAATCGCGGCGTTCGGGCCGAGTTGACCGCGATCAATCAGTACTGGCTGCATTATCGCATTCTCGACAATTGGGGCTTCAAGGAGCTCGGCAAGAAGTGGCGCGCCGAATCCATCGAGGAGATGGAGCACGCCGACCAGTTCGTGCATCGCATCCTCTTCCTCGAGGGCTTTCCGAACATGCAGAGCCTCGATCCGCTGCGCATCGGCCAGTCGGTCGAGGAGATCATCCGTCTCGATCTCGCCACCGAGGTCGACGCTCGCGCCCTCTATCTCGAGGCGGCCGCCTATGCGCTCTCGATCAATGATCGCATCAGCCAGAACCTGTTCGAGGATGTGGTGAAGAGCGAGGAGCGTCACATCGATTTCCTGGAGACGCAGCTCGAGCTCATCAAGCAGCTCGGCGTCCAGCTCTATTCGCAAAAGCACATCGGCGATCTGTCCTGAGCGGACCCGATCGGCTATGTCCTCCATTAGCCGACTCTCGAGGCGCGATCCTTCTCCCACTCGTGGGAGAAGCGACCCTCGCGTCAGCGAGGGTCGGATGAGGGCGCCTCCGGATGGCGGCGGCAGATTTGACCTGAAGAGGGTTTTCGGCCGGGACCCTCATCCGGCCCGGCTTCGCCGGGCCACCTTCTCCCGCCAAGCGGGAGAAAGGGAGCGCCCTATTTTGGAGTTCTGGGGGCGGGCTCGCTTATGTCAGGTCGCGCCGCTGTGCTGCGGCTCCGGCGGGACGAGATGCGTCGCGGCGCGCCACTGGTCCGCGAGCTTGGCCACGCCGAAGGACAGCGCCGTTCCCGCGAGGGCAAAACCCGCCATCGCCAGATAGGCGTGCTCACCCATCACCGTGTAGAGCGGTCCCGACAGCAGTGTGAACAGGCCATTGCCGCCGGCGATCGCCGCGGCGAGCCACGCCTGGGCCTGCGCCTGGCGCTCCCTGCCGCCGAGCGCGGCCAGCAGATAGGCCGGCCCGATCTGCACCGCCGCGCATGAGGCGCCGTGCAGCGCCTGGGCGAAGAAAATTCCCACAGGCTCGAGGTCGAACGACATCAGCATCCAGCGGATCACCGCCGCGACTCCGCCGACCACGAGGAAGGTCGCGGCGCGCGCTTCGCCGCCGAACCAGCGTCCGGCCATCAGAAAGGCCGCGACCTCGGTCGCGAGCGCGACGACCCAGGCGAAGGCGACAAAAGTGTCGCTGTGGCCCATTTGCTTCCAATGCAGCGCGCCGAAGGCGTTGACCATCGAATGCGAGCTCTGGATGAGCGTCGCTGCGGCGATCAGCAGAATGACGAGGCCCGGCCGCTCGACCGGCGCGCCGCGGCGCAAGGCGCAGCTCGGCGCCGCATGGCCGAGCCCGATCAGCGCGCCGAGGCTCCAAAGGCAGGAGAGCGCGCCGACGCCGGCGAGCAGCCAGATGATGTCCTCGGACGGAAGCGCGCCGGCGATCGGCCCGCTGGCGGCGAGAAAGACGAGGATCGACACCGAGCCCCAGCCGCGCACCCAGGAATAATGCATTTGCGGCAGGCCGAGATCGCGGCGCCGACGCGCTTGCTCGAAGCTGATGCCGTCGGCGAGCGGCGCGATCGGCCCTTGCGCGAGCGCGACCATGGCGACCGCGCAGAGTATGGCGGCAAAGCCGTGCGAGAGGCCGGTGACGGCGTAGCCGGCCGCGATCGCCGCCGCGCAGGCGACGAGCAGCGGGCCGTGATCGCCGTGGCGATCCGCCCGGCGCGAGGCGAGCAAGGTCGAGCCGATGCGGATCACCGGCTGCACGGCGAGAATGGCGGCGATCTGCAGAGCGTCGAGCCCGCGCCCCGACAGCCAGATCGAGAAGAACGGCAGCTGCACGCCGACGATGGCGTAAATCGCCGCGAACAACAAGGAGAGACGCAGCTCCGCATGGCGATCGTCCACACGCTCGATCGTCGCCGCGGCCTCGCGGCGTGGCATTCCCGACAAAACTCACTCCATTGCCGCTGCTTTGAGGATGACGACCATGGTCGCCTGGGCCATGGTCGCGCCGATGTTGCGAATCACATGCGGACGGTCGCAGCGATAGCGCAAGGTTTCGCCCGCGCGCACAATGGCTCGCGCGCCCGCCACCTCGACCTCGAGCTCGCCCTCGCGCGAGGACAGGCTCTCGACCGAGCCGCGCTGATGCGCCTCCGATTCCAGCACGCCGCCGGGATCGGCGGAGAACTCATAACATTGCAGCCATTCTACGGTTTTTATCCAGCCGATGATGGCCAGGCGACATTTTCCGTCGTCGGAGACGAGGATCGGCGTGTCCGATTTGCTCGTCTTTTCCAAAAAGGGCTCGTCCTCCGTCATTTGCAGGACGCCTTCGATCGAGACGTCGAGCGCCTGGGCGAGGCGCCAAATGGTCGCGAGCGTCGGATTGGTCTCGTTGCGCTCGATCTGGCTGATGATCGATTTGGCCACTCCCGACTGCTGCGAGAGTTCGGACAGCGAGAGATTATAGGCCTTGCGCAGCCGCTGGACAGTCGCGCCGAGCTGGCCCGTCAACGCCAGAGCTCCGGCTTCCAAGATTTTCTGCCTGTCGCGACCCTCGACGCCCATGCGCTCTCCCCGGCGAATTTCGATCGGAAAGATATTCGAAGGCGTTCGAAATATCGAACGAGAAATTCAGCCTTCGCGGCGCCCGACGACGCGACCGAGGCGATTGTCATCGTCGCGCAATATGAATCTGGTGGGAAGTCGTGGCGGCAAAGGGCGGCACTAGAAGAGGCGACGCGTCGAAATGACCGCAACGGATCCATCGGCCGACTCCCAAGAGGCCCGGCGCTTCCGGACCTTGTTCCTGTCGGACCTTCACCTCGGCACGCGCGGGCTGCAGGCCGAGCTCCTGCTCGATTTCCTCAGGCATCACGACGCCGAGACGATCTATCTCGTCGGCGATATCGTCGACGGCTGGCGGCTGAAGAACGGCTGGTATTGGCCGCAATCGCACAATGACGTGGTGCAGAAGCTGCTGCGCAAGGCGCGCAAGGGCGCGCGCGTGATCTATGTGCCGGGAAATCATGACGAATTCGCTCGCGACTATGCCGGCATGGTGTTCGGCGGCGTCGAGGTGACCGAGACCGACGTCCATGAGACCGCCGACGGCAAGAAGATGCTCGTCATTCATGGCGATCAATTCGACATCGTCGTGCGCCACGCCCGCTGGCTCGCCTTCCTCGGCGATTGGGCCTATGAGCTGGCGCTGTTCCTCAACATCTGGAACAATCGCATCCGCCGCTTGTTCGGCGTCGGCTATTGGTCCTTCTCCGCCTGGGCGAAGCTGAAGGTGAAGAAAGCGGTGAATTTCATCGGCGATTTCGAGGAGACTCTGGCCGCCGAGGCGGCGCGTCGCGGCGTGGATGGCGTCGTCTGCGGCCATATCCATCATGCGACCATTCGCAGGATCGGCGACATGCTCTATGTGAACACGGGCGATTTCGTCGAGAGCTGCACCGCTGTCGCCGAGCATTCCGACGGCCGCTTCGAGATCCTGCATTGGCGGACGACGGCGCAGGAGCGCGTGGCCGCAGCGCAGGAAGACACGGGCGCGGCCGCGCCGGCGAGGGCCGCCGCCTGATGCGAATACTGATCGCGACGGACGCCTGGCGTCCGCAAGTCAATGGCGTCGTGCGTTCCCTCGAGTCGATGGCGGGCGCGGCGAGCGCGCTCGGAGCGACCATCGAATTCCTGACGCCGCAGGACTTCGCCTCCTTTCCGATGCCGACCTATCCGGAAATCCAGCTCGCTCTGGCGTGGCCCGGGGCGGTGTCGCGCCGGCTCGCGCAAGGCTATGAGCATGTCCACATCGCGACCGAGGGACCCGTCGGGCTCGCGACGCGCGCCTGCTGCCGGCGCCAGGGCCGTCGCTTCACGACGAGCTATCACACGCGCTTCCCCGAATATATTCACGCCCGCTCGCGCCTGCCGGTCAGCGTGACCTATGCGCTGCTGCGGCGCTTCCACAATAGCGGCTGCGGCACGATGGTTTCGACGCAGACCTTGGCGCAGGAGCTCGCGGGGCGCGGCTTCCGCCGGCTGATGCGCTGGTCGCGCGGCGTCGACCATGGCCTGTTCCAGCCCGGCGCCGCGATCGATCTCGGCCTGCCGCGGCCGATCTTCCTCTATGCAGGGCGCCTCGCCGTCGAGAAGAATGTCGAGGCTTTCCTCTCGCTCGATCTGCCGGGGACGAAGCTGGTCGTCGGCGACGGGCCGGCGCGCTCCGCGCTGGAGGCGCGCTTTCCGCAGGCGCGTTTCGTCGGCGTCAAGACCAGCGCGGAGCTGGCGACGCTCTATGCGAGCTCCGACGTGTTCGTCTTTCCGAGCCGCACCGACACATTCGGCATGGTGCTGCTCGAGGCGATGGCTTGCGGCCTGCCGGTTGCGGCGTTTCCGGTCGCCGGCCCGCTCGATGTCGTCGGCGGCAGCGGCGCCGGCGTTCTGAGCGAGGATCTGCAAGCTGCCTGCCTCGCGGCGACCGAGGTCCCCCGCGCCGTTCCGCGCGACCATGCGCTGACCTTCACCTGGGAGGCGAGCGCGCGGCAGTTCCTCGACAATGTGGCCGCCGCCCATCAGGCCGGCGAGTCGGCCGCCTCCGGCAAGGCCGCCTCAGCCGAACAGCCGAAGCTTTTCGTGCAGGGAGAGATGATCAAGCCGTGACAGCGCGGCGAGACGCGGGTCGACGACGATCGGCTTCGCCTTTGCCGGCTCCGGCGGCTCGGCGTGTTCGACCGCCTGCGCTTCCGCGGCGATGTCCTCGGACCATTCCGCCTCGTCATGGGCGAGGTCCGTGGCGAAGACTTCCGGCGCGCCCACGATCTCGACAATGATCCCGCTCTCCGGCTCGACGGGCGACGGCGCGGCTTCGCGCGCAGCGGCCGCGGCGTAAGCGGCGAATTGCTCCGCGAGGGCGTCGGCCTGGGCGCAGAAACTTTCATCGAGTCCGCTGGCGCGCAGGGTGTGCGCGAATTCGCGCGCCCGCTCGGCGAGGCGCTGCGGCAGCCGCCAGTCGCGGGCGGGCTCCGCCTCGGGCGTCTCTCGCTGGTCTTCGACGCGCGTGGCCACATAGCGCTCCAGCCGGTCGACCGCCTGCACCAGCCGCTCGGTCTCGGCGGCGCGCTGACGGCGTGCATATTCGAGCAGGAACCAGCGGCCGCGCACGGTTTCCATCACCGCGGCTTCGATTCTGTCATAATCTTCCGGGTAGAGCCCGGTGGGCGGAGCCGGTAAATTCATGAACCAGTCCTCGCGAAGCCGGCGCCGCGAATCGGCGCATGCCCAGCAAAAGCGCGGTTCGCGTCTTATGCAAGTCTTATTGACGGAATGGAGGCGGGACCGTGCCGCCGTCGGAGGAAAAGGAGCGGAGCAATGACCTTTTCGGCGGAAGAGATCGAGCGCTATGCGCGGCATATCGTGCTGCGCGATGTGGGCGGGCCCGGTCAGCAGCGGCTGAAGGCGGCGCGCGTGCTCGTCATCGGCGCCGGCGGGCTCGGCGCGCCGCTGCTGCAATATCTCGCCGCCGCCGGCGTCGGCGCGCTCGGCGTCGCCGACGACGACGAGGTCTCGCTGTCCAATCTGCAGCGGCAGGTGATCCATGGATCGATGGATGTCGGCCGGCTGAAGGTCGAGAGCGCGCAGGACGCGCTGCAGCGGCTCAATCCGCATGTCCATGTCGAGGCGCATGCGCTGCGCGTCACCAGGCAGGACGCACGCGCGCTCGTCGCCGACTACGACATCGTCGCCGACGGCTCCGATAATTTCGCGACGCGCTACATCGTGTCCGACGCCTGCTTTTACGAAAAGAAGCCGCTCGTCACCGCCGCGGTCGGCGGCTTCGACGCCTCGCTGACGACGCTGCGGCCTTTCGAGACCGGGCCGGACGGAACGCCCAACCCGACCTATCGCTGCCTCTTCCCCGCGCCGCCGCCGCCCGGCGCCGTGCCGAGCTGCGAGGAAGCGGGCGTGCTCGGCGCCCTCACCGGAATCGTCGGCGCGATGATGGCGCTCGAGGTGATCCGCGAGATCGTCGGATTCGGCGAGGGGCTGGTCGGGCGGCTCGTGCTGTTCGACGCGCGCGCCATGCGCTTCGAGACCCTGCGCTACGCCTATGATCCCGACAATCCGCTATCGGGCGTCACAGCGCCGCGATGACGGCGATCTCGACCTTGTAGGCCGGGGCGACGAGCTTCGCTTCGACCGTGGCGCGCGCCGGCGGGTCGTTCTTGTCCACCCAGACGTCCCAAACGGAATTCATTTCGGCGAAGGTGGCGATGTCGGCGAGATAGATGGTCGCCGACAGAATCTTGGCCTTCTCGCTGCCCGCCTCGTCGAGGATCGTGTCGATGAGACCGAGAATCTCGCGCGTCTGTTCGGCGACCGAGCCGCCCTTGGTCGCCTCGGCCACCTGGCCGGCGGTGTAGATCACGCCGCCATGGACGACGGCCTTGCTCATGCGCGCGCCGGCGCCGATCCGCTTGATGGACATTGTCGCTCCCTTATCTCGATGCGGCGAGGCATAGGCCGAGGCGGCGAGACGAGCAACAGGAACGTCCCGTTCTGCGGCGCGTCCTATCGATCGAAAGGAAAACTCTATCGCGGCTCTACATACACAAAGAGCGGGGACGGCCCGTGCCTTTCCCCACTCTTTGGTACCCGTCCTTTGACCGGAAGATTCGATGCGGCCTCGGCGGGCCGCTGCGCGGACATTGGTGTGGAGCGTCTCGCGGATCGAAATAGCTTCCGGCGTCCTCCCCGACTTGGACCTCAGCCAGCGACTCGTCGAACGCCTTTGGCGCTCTTATGTTTTTTCCTGCCAGCTCGGCGTGGAGGACATTATGACAGGCCGAGGTGTTTGTCATCTGAAAAGGGCGCAGGATGAAAAGAAATTGTGCGGCGGGCGCCTTCGCTGACGGCATTTTTTGCTGCGCCGCCGCGCTCGTCGAGACCGGGCGGCGCAGAGCCCCGCCCGGTCGGATAGGTCAGAGCGGGATGTTGTCGTGCTTCTTCCAGGGATTCTCCAGCTCCTTGTGGCGGAGCAGGGCGAGCGCGCGGGCGATGCGCTTGCGCGTCGCGCTCGGCATGATGACCTCGTCGATGTAGCCGCGCTCGGCCGCGACGAAGGGCGAGAGGAAGCGGTCCTCGTATTCCTTGGTGCGCTGAGCGATCTTCTCGGCGTCGCCGAGATCGGCGCGGAAGATGATCTCCACCGCGCCCTTGGCGCCCATCACGGCGATCTGCGCCGAGGGCCAGGCGTAATTGACGTCGCCGCGCAAATGCTTGGAGGCCATCACGTCATAAGCCCCGCCGAAGGCTTTTCGCGTGATCAGCGTCACCTTCGGCACGGTGGCCTCGGCATAGGCGAACAGCAGCTTGGCGCCATGCTTGATGAGGCCGCCATATTCCTGCGCCGTTCCAGGAAGGAAGCCCGGCACGTCGACGAAGGTGACGATCGGAATGTTGAAGCAGTCGCAGAAGCGCACGAAGCGCGCCGCCTTCTTCGAGGCGTCGATGTCCAGCACGCCCGCCAGCACCATCGGCTGATTGGCGACGAAGCCGACCGTGCGCCCCTCGATGCGGCCGAAGCCGACCACCATGTTCTTGGCGTGCGTCTCCTGAATCTCGAAGAAATCGCCCTCGTCGGCGATCTTCGTGATCAGCTCCTTGATGTCATAGGGCTTGTTCGGATTGTCGGGGACGAGGGTGTCGAGCGAGGCGTCGAGCCGCTCGGTCTCGTCGAAGCTCGGCCATTCCGGCGGGTCCTCCTTGTTGGAGGAGGGCAGGAAGTCGATGAGCCGGCGCATCTGCAGCAGCGCCTCGACATCATTGTCATAGGCGCGGTCGGCGATCGAGCTCTTGGTGGTGTGCACCGAGGCGCCGCCGAGCTCCTCGGCCGTCACCGTTTCATTGGTGACGGTCTTCACCACATCCGGGCCGGTGACGAACATATAGCTCGTGTCGCGCACCATGAAGATGAAGTCGGTCATCGCCGGCGAATAGACGTCGCCGCCGGCGCAGGGACCCATGATCACGGAAATCTGTGGAATGACGCCGGAGGCCAGCACATTGCGCTGGAACACCTCGCCATAGCCCCCGAGCGCCGCGACACCCTCCTGAATGCGCGCGCCGCCGGCGTCGAACAGGCCGATGATCGGCGCCCGGTTCTTCAGCGCCATGTCCTGCAGCTTGGTGATTTTCTGCGCATGCGTCTCCGACAGCGAGCCGCCGAACACGGTGAAGTCCTTGGCGAAGACGAAGACGGCGCGGCCGTTCACCGTGCCCCAACCGGTGACGACGCCGTCGCCCGAGATCTTCTCGCCCTTGTCCATGCCGAAGTCGGCGCAGCGATGCGCGACGAACATGTCGAATTCTTCGAAGGAGCCGTGATCGAGCAGAAGGTCGATGCGCTCGCGCGCCGTGAGCTTGCCGCGCGCATGCTGCGCGTCGATGCGCCGGGCGCCGCCGCCGAGACGCGCCGAGTCGCGGCGCTGTTCGAGACCATCGATGATATGCTTCATGGAACGCTGACCTTTGTTGGAGCGGCTGCGAGGCCGTTCGTTCTTCTTTTACAGGTTGGGCGTGCCGAGACGCCAGCGGGAGATTTCGGCCGATGTGAGCAGATGCACGCGATCGGGCGAGGTGCGCTCGGCGAGCGCGATGAGGTCGCGGCTCACCCCCATGGAGGCGCTGTAGCGGGAGAGCGCTTTGCGCATCCCGCCATCGGCGTAGCGGCGCTCGCGCAGCGTCTCGCCGCTCATCGGATCGACGCCGTCGACATAATTGAACATGCGGTGGACGCCGACCCGGCTCTGGCGCGGGATGACGCGCTTCAGCCCGCCCATCAGCGCATAGACGCAGGCGGAATAGCAGCGGCCGGACACCAGTGGGCCGCCCTCGGCGGCGATGCGGGCGACGACGACCGCCATGCCGAGCTTGCGCAGTTCTTGGCCGAGCTCCATCGAGGCGACCACTTTGCCGCCGGGCGAATCGATCAGCAGAATGCCGCGCAGCGGCTCGCGGCTCGCGCGCATGCGCAGAAAGCGCAGAAAGGCGTCGGGCGTCTGCTCGACGATCTCGCCTTCCGCGGCGACCACCTGCGGGCAGCTGCCGCCGCAATGGGAATCCGCCAGCGTCACCAGACGAAACGACATTTCGTCCGCGCGGGCCGCCGGGGCCGCGGCGATCGCCACGGAGGCGACGAGAGACGCATAAAGGATGTTCATTCGATGCCGCTCGGCGCTCCGCTGCGTCGATTGCGCTGGACTGGTGGGCGGTGACGGACTCGAACCGCCGACCCTCTCGGTGTAAACGAGACGCTCTACCAACTGAGCTAACCGCCCCGTGCGTCCGGCGCAGCCGAAAGACGCGGCATAGATTTACGGGACAGGGGCCCTTCGGCGCAAGATGGCGCCGGGCGCATGCAGCCGCCGGCGAGGGTCGCGCCCCGACGGCGAGCGGACGCTTGCTCCGCTCTTCGAACGAGCGGCGCGCGAGCGCGCGGCGTTTTCCTCACTTCGCCTTGTTGAGCGCGGCCTTCAGCGTTGCGCCGGGCTTGAAACGGGCGCTGTTGGACGCGGGAATCTTGATCTCTTCGCCCGTGGCCGGATTGCGGCCCACGCCGGCGGCGCGCTTCTTGACGGAAAATGTGCCGAAGCCGACGAGCCGGACTTCGTCGCCCTTTTTCAGGGCCATGGTGATGCCTTCCAGCACGGCGTCGATAGCGGCGGCAGCGGCGGCTTTCGACGTGTCGGTGGCTTCCGCGACGTGCTCGACCAGCTCCAGTTTATTGACCATGGTCCAATCCCTTCTCTTCTCCGCCGGGGAGCCGGGCGTCGAAAGGGCGAGCGGCCACGAATCGTCGAACCCGGCGTCCGAGAGTGATGTGCCGGAATCTCAGTAAAAGCAAGGGTTGGAACGTCAAGGACCGCCGCAATCCCTGGGAAACGGGGACGGCGGACGCAGATCGACGCGCAAAGGCCCGAAATTCCGGGCGGGGGCGGGGAAGACCCGCGCCGCTCTGCGCGGCGCGGGCCTCGAGCTCGGGCGGTCAGTGCGCGCGCACGCCCGCCGAATCGTCCTCGACGACATTATGGGCGATCGTCGCGGGCTCCTCCCAGACGATCGGGGTCGGCTGGCGCACGAGCGCGTGAGCGAGCACCTCGTCCATGCGCGAGACCGGCACGATCTCGAGCGCGTTCTTCACCGCCTCCGGGATGTCGGCCAAGTCCTTGGCGTTCTCCTCGGGGATCAGCACCTTCTTGAGGCCGCCGCGCAGCGCCGCGAGCAGCTTCTCCTTCAGGCCGCCGATCGGCAGCACGCGGCCGCGCAGCGTGATCTCGCCGGTCATGGCGATATCGCGGCGCACCGGAATGCCGGTGAGGATCGAGACGATCGTCGTCGCCATCGCGGTTCCGGCCGAGGGGCCGTCCTTGGGCGTCGCGCCTTCCGGCACATGGACGTGGATGTCGCGGCGGTCGAACAAAGGCGGCTCGATGCCGAAATCGACGGCGCGGGAGCGCACATAAGAGGCGGCCGCGGAGATCGACTCCTTCATCACGTCCTGCAGATTGCCGGTGACGGTCATCTTGCCCTTGCCCGGCATCATCACGCCTTCGATCGTCAGCAGCTCGCCGCCGGCGCCGGTCACGGCGAGTCCGGTGACGACGCCCACCTGATCCTCGAGCTCCGCCTCGCCATAGCGGTATTTGTGGACGCCGAGATAGTCGGAGATATTGTCGTTGGTGACGTGGACCTTCCTGCCCTTCTCCTTCGACAGCAGGATCTCCTTCACCGCCTTGCGGGCGAGATTGGAGATTTCGCGCTCGAGATTGCGCACGCCGGCCTCGCGCGTGTAGCGGCGGATCAGCGTCTGCAGCGCATCGTCGTCGATCGCCCATTCGTCGACCGCGAGGCCATGCTTCTTGACCGCGCTGGGAATGAGATGCTTGCGCGCGATCTCCGCCTTCTCGTCCTCGGTGTAGCCGGCGATGCGGATGATCTCCATGCGGTCCATCAGCGGCGCGGGAATGTTCAACGTGTTCGCCGTCGTCACGAACATGACGTTCGACAGATCGTAGTCGACCTCGAGATAGTGATCGGCGAAGGAGGAGTTCTGCTCCGGATCGAGCACCTCGAGCAGCGCCGAGGACGGATCGCCGCGGAAGTCCATGCCCATCTTGTCGATCTCGTCGAGCAGGAACAGCGGATTGGACGTCTTGGCCTTGCGCATCGACTGGACGATCTTGCCGGGCATCGAGCCGATATAGGTGCGCCTATGGCCGCGGATCTCCGCCTCGTCGCGCACGCCGCCGAGCGACATGCGCACGAACTCGCGGCCCGTGGCCTTGGCGATCGACTTGCCGAGCGAGGTCTTGCCGACGCCGGGCGGGCCGACGAGGCACAGGATCGGGCCGGTCAGCTTGTTGGCCCGGGTCTGCACGGCGAGATATTCGAGGATGCGCTCCTTGACCTTGTCGAGGCCGAAATGATCGGTGTCGAGCACGTCCTGCGCCGCCTCGAGATCGCGCTTGATCTTCGACTTCTTGCCCCAGGGCAGCGCCAGCAGCCAGTCGAGATAATTGCGCACGACCGTTGCTTCCGCCGACATCGGCGACATCTGACGCAGCTTCTTGAATTCGGCGACGGCCTTGTCGCGCGCCTCCTTCGAGAGCTTGGTGTTCTTGATGCGCTCCTCGAGCTCGGCGAGATCGTCCTTGCCGTCCTCGTCGCCGAGCTCCTTCTGGATCGCCTTCATCTGCTCGTTGAGATAGTACTCGCGCTGCGTCTTCTCCATCTGGCGCTTGACGCGTGTGCGGATGCGCTTCTCCACCTGCAGCACGGAGATTTCGCTCTCCATCAAGGCGAGGCACTTCTCCAGCCGCTTGGCGACGGAAATCGTCTCCAACACGTCCTGCTTCTCGGCGATCTTCACCGAGAGATGCGAGGCGACGGTGTCGGCGAGCTTGGAAAAATCCTCGATCTGCGTGACCGCGCTGGCGATCTCGGGCGAGACCTTCTTGTTGAGCTTCACATAGGAGTCGAACTCGGCGATCACCGAGCGGCCGAGCGCCTCGATCTCGACAGGCGTGTCGGTCTCGTCGCCGAGAGCCTCGGCGTCCGCCTCGTAATAGTCGTCGGTGCGCGTATAGGAGCGCACCTTGGCGCGCGCCACGCCCTCGACCAGCACTTTCACCGTGCCGTCGGGGAGCTTCAGCAGCTGCAGCACCGAGGCGAGCGTGCCGATCTGATAGATGGAGTCCGCCGCCGGATCGTCGTCGCCGGCGTTCTTCTGCGTCGCCAGCAGAATGAGGCGATCGGATTTCGTCACCTCCTCGAGCGCGCGGATCGATTTGTCGCGCGCGACGAACAGCGGAACGATCATATGGGGAAAGACCACGATGTCGCGCAGCGGCAGAACCGGGTAACTCTCGACCGCGCCGGGCGCGATGGAATTCCGCTTTTCGTTCGTCATTTCGTGTTTCCTGTTCCGTTTCGCCCTTCGCCCCGGGCGGGTCGAGGCGGGGCTATGACGCTTGGAGGCAAGCAAGTTCTGGGCTAGACGCCGTCGATTGAAAGAGCCGCCTTCTTCGCACATATGCTTTGAAGGCGTTACGCAACAAATGGGCCTGACGGCCGCGCTATTCAAGAACTCTTGAAAAACAACCATCTGCGACCAATTCGCGAGCGGGGGCGGCGCTATCTAGAGGCCGCTCCTGCCGAAATTCGCGTCACGCGCTGGCTCCGCTCTTCTCGCTGCGCTCGGCATAGATATAGAGCGGCCGCGCTTTGCCTTCGACGACCTCGGGACCGATGACGACCTGCTCGACGCCTTCGAGGCCCGGCAGCTCGAACATCGTGTCGAGCAATATGCCTTCCATGATCGAGCGCAGGCCGCGCGCGCCGGTGTGGCGCTCGATCGCCTTGCGTGCGACGGAGGAGAGCGCCTCGTCCTGGAAGGTGAGCTCGGTGCTCTCCATCTCGAACAGGCGCTGATACTGCTTGACCAGCGCATTCTTCGGCTCGGTGAGGATGCGCTTCAGCGCCTCCTCGTCGAGATCCTCGAGCGTCGCGATCACCGGCAGGCGGCCGACGAATTCGGGGATGAGGCCGAACTTCAGCAGATCCTCCGGCTGCACATGGCGGAAGATGTCGCCGGTGCGGCGCTCGTCCGGCGCCTGCACGGTGGCGCCGAAGCCGATGGAGGTGCCCCGTCCGCGCGAGGAGATGATCTTCTCGAGGCCGGCGAAGGCGCCGCCGCAGATGAAGAGAATATTGGTCGTGTCGACCTGCAGGAATTCCTGCTGCGGATGCTTGCGCCCGCCCTGCGGCGGCACGGAGGCGATCGTGCCTTCCATGATCTTCAGCAGCGCCTGCTGCACGCCTTCGCCCGACACGTCGCGGGTGATCGAAGGATTGTCCGACTTGCGGGAGATCTTGTCGATCTCGTCGACATAGACGATGCCGCGCTGCGCGCGCTCGACATTATAGTCGGAGGCCTGCAGCAGCTTCAGAATGATGTTCTCGACATCCTCGCCGACATAGCCCGCCTCGGTCAGCGTCGTCGCGTCCGCCATGGTGAAGGGCACGTCGAGAATGCGCGCGAGCGTCTGCGCCAGCATGGTCTTGCCGACGCCGGTCGGGCCGATGAGCAGAATGTTCGATTTGGCGAGCTCGACGTCGCCGTGCTTGGTCGCGTGATTGAGCCGCTTGTAGTGATTGTGCACCGCGACCGACAGCACGCGTTTCGCCTGCGCCTGGCCGATCACATAATCGTCCAGCACCTTGCAGATTTCGCGCGGCGTCGGAATGCCGTCGCGCTGCTTGACGATGGACTTGTTCTCCTCGCGGATGATGTCCATGCACAGCTCGACGCATTCGTCGCAGATGAACACCGTCGGCCCAGCGATGAGCTTGCGCACCTCGTGCTGGCTCTTGCCGCAAAAGGAGCAGTAGAGCGTGTTCTTCGAATCGCTGCTGCCGACCTTGCTCATGTCTCAGTCTCCTGACGGATCGGCCCGCAGATGCGAATCGAACCAACCTCACTCGATATCAGCGTCGACCTAACAAAACGTGCAGGCGGCGCCCGCCCGTCGCTTCCCGGGATCCGCGACGCTTCGGCGTCGTGCTCGGACCTCAGTCTATAAGTCTCGACGCGCTATGCAACCACGACGCCCGGCTATAAATCAAGCAAGAATCGAGCCTTGGGTAGAGGCGAATGGAAATTTCCGGTCAACAAACCATTTCCGACATGGAAAGAATTTCTAAATCAGCAGGTTGAGCTCGTGTTGGGCAGCCGGCGGCGCCCGCGCCCGCCGGCTGTGCGTCTGTCACTTTTTCAAGATTTTAGCGACATGATTGTGTCGCAAACGATAGGCGTCGGGCATCCCGCTGCCGAGCAGGGGACGCAGATAGAGCCGGAAGGCGTCGGTCACATCGGTCCCGCTCTCGCTGATGAATGCGTCGGGCATCACCTTGGTCTTGCCGGCGACCGCCTCGAGCGGCGTGAGCTGATAGTCGACCGAGTAGAAGCCCGTGCGGTGAATTGTCACGGAGCCGTTCTTGTCGCCCCACAGCGCGAACTGCACCGCCTTCTCGCCCACCTCGCGCGCCTCGCGCTGATCCACATCGGAGACGCAGCCGACGAAGCTCCGCTGCACATAGCCGAAGGTGTCGGCGCGCACGCGCTTATAGCCGAGCCTCTTCTTGATGAGCTCCGTCAGCATGTCGGCGAGCGCGCCGCCGCCGAGATGCACATTGCCATGCGCGTCCTTCTCCACCTGCTCGGCGAGCTTGGCGGCGATCGGCGTGTGATTCTCATCGGCGATTCCTTCCGACACGGCGATGACGCAGCGGCCGTATTTGTCCATCGTCGCCATCACATCGGCGAGGAAGCGCTCGGTGTCGAACGCGCGCTCGGGCACATAGATGAGATGCGGGCCATCATCCGGGAACTTCTTGCCGAGCGCCGAGGCCGCAGTCAGGAAGCCCGCATGGCGGCCCATGACCACGCCGATATAGACGCCGGGCAGCGCCCAATTGTCGAGATTGGCGCCGGCGAAGGCCTGCGCGACCCAGCGCGCCGCGGAGGGAAAGCCGGGGGTGTGGTCGTTGACCATCAGATCATTGTCGATGGTCTTGGGGATATGCACCACGCGCAGCGGATAGCCGGCTCTGGCGGCTTCGTCGGAGACGATGCGCACCGTGTCGGAGCTGTCGTTGCCGCCGACGTAAAAGAAGCAGCCGACGCCATGCGCGCGCAGCACCTCGAAGATCTCGTGACAATATTTGAGGTCCGGCTTGTCGCGCGTGGAGCCCAGCGCCGAGGACGGCGTGCCGGCGACCATCTCGAGATTATGCGTCGTCTCCTGCGTCAGATCGACGAAGTCCTCATTGACGATGCCGCGCACGCCGTGCAGCGCGCCATAGACGCGCTCCACGCAGCGGAACTTGCGCGACTCGAGAATGGCGCCGACGAGCGATTGATTGATGACGGCGGTCGGCCCGCCCCCTTGCGCGATGAGGACTTTGGAGAAGTCGATGTCGGACACGGATAGGCTCCAGTAGCAGCGGCGTTTCAAAGGCGAATAGCGAGTAGCGAATAGCGAGTGGTTCAGTCACGCTCGCTATTCGCTATTCGCTATTCGCTATTCGCTACTCGCTCACACGAGCGCGCCGTGGCAGTGCTTGAATTTCTTGCCCGAGCCGCAAGGGCAGGGCTCGTTGCGGCCGACCTTGCCCCAGCCCGCCGGATTGTCCGGATCGCGAGCCTGCGCTTCGGCGACGGCGCCCATCGCCTGCGGCGAGAAATCGGCCGCGGCGAGCCGCGCGTTGAGTTCAGCGAGCGCGCTCTCTCCGCCGCCCGCCGCATTCGGGTCCGGATGCACATATTCCATCGGCGGCAGCTCGGTGGGCGCCGGCGGCGCCTCGAAGGAGACCTCGACGCGCATCAGCTGCGAGGTGACGGCCTCGTCCCAATGCGTCATCAGGCTGCGGAACAGCTCCAGCGCCTCGGACTTGTATTCGTTGAGCGGGTCGCGCTGCGCCATGCCGCGCCAGCCGATCACCTGACGCAGATGGTCGAGCACCACGAGATGATCGCGCCACAGCTGATCGAGCGCCTGCAGCACCACCTGCTTCTCGATCATGCGCGAGAGCTGCGCCGTATTGCGCTCGACGCGCGCGGCGTAGGACTCATTGGCCGCATTGAGCAGACGCTCCTTGATCTCCTCGTCGGCGATGCCCTCCTCCTTCGCCCAATCCTCGATCGGCAGATCGAGATTGAGCTTGGCGCGCGCTTCGTCGGCGAGGACCTCGACATCCCAGGACTCGGCATAGGCGTCATGCGGAATATGCTCCGCGACGAGCTGCGCGACGACGTCCTCGCGCATCTCGTTCACCGTCTCCTCGACGCTCTCCTCCGCCATGATCTCGCGCCGGCGCTCGAAGATCACCTTGCGCTGGTCGTTCATGACGTTGTCGAACTTGAGGATGTTCTTGCGGATGTCGAAATTGCGCGCCTCGACCTTGTGCTGCGCCTTCTCGAGCGCCTTGTTGATCCAGGGATGGACGATCGCCTCGCCCTCCTGCAGGCCGAGGCTGACCAGCATCTTGTCCATGCGCTCGGAACCGAAGATGCGCATCAGATCGTCCTGCAGCGACAGGAAGAATTTCGAGCGGCCGGGGTCGCCCTGGCGGCCGGAGCGGCCGCGCAGCTGATTGTCGATGCGGCGGCTCTCGTGACGCTCCGTGCCGATGATGAAGAGGCCGCCGGCGGCGATCGCCTTCTCCTTGAACTCGGCGACCTCGGCGCGGATCGCGGCTTCCTTGGCTTCGCGCGCGGCGCCCTCCAGCGCGGCGCATTCCTGCGCGACGCGCATCTCGACATTGCCGCCGAGCTGAATGTCGGTGCCGCGGCCGGCCATATTGGTGGCGATGGTGATCGCGCCGGGCACGCCCGCCTCGGCGACGATATAGGCCTCCTGCTCGTGGAAGCGTGCGTTGAGAACGGCGAACAGCCGCGACGGCTTGCCGGAATGCGCCGCCTCATAGAGCTTGCCGAGCGCCTTGGTCGGGTCGGAGAAGTCGATTTGCTTATAGCCCTTGGAGGCCAGGAACTCGGCGAGCTGCTCGGATTTCTCGATCGAGGTCGTGCCGACCAGCAGCGGCTGCATCTTGGCGCTCGCCTCCTCGATCTCGGCGGCGATGGCGTCGAGCTTCTCCTTGCCGGTGCGATAGACCTCGTCGTCCTCGTCGATGCGCTGCACCGGACGATTGGTTGGAATCTCGACGACGTCGAGCCGGTAGATCTCGGCGAACTCCTCCGATTCCGTCGAGGCCGTGCCGGTCATGCCGGCGAGCTTCTCGTAGAGGCGGAAATAGTTCTGGAAGGTGATCGAGGCGAGCGTCACATTCTCCGGCTGGACGGTCACGCGCTCCTTGGCCTCTAGCGCCTGATGCAGCCCTTCCGAGTAGCGGCGGCCCGGCATCATGCGGCCGGTGAACTCGTCGATGATCACCACCTCGCCCTTGCGGACGATGTAATCCTTGTCGCGCTGAAACAGCTTGTGCGCACGCAGCGCCTGATTGACATGGTGGACGAGCGTGACGTTCTGCGCCTCGTAGAGCGCGCCCTCGACGAGCACGCCGGACTCGGCCAGCAGCTCCTCCATATGCTCGTTGCCGGCCTCGGTCAGATTGACGGTGCGCTGTTTCTCGTCGAGCTCGAAATCGTCCTTGTCGAGCTTCGGAATGAGCTTGTCGATGGCGTTGTAGAGGTCGGACTTGTCGTCCGAATGGCCGGAGATGATGAGCGGCGTGCGCGCTTCGTCCACCAAAATGGAGTCGACCTCGTCGACGATGGCGAAGACATGCGCGCGCTGCACCATCTGCGCCAGCTCATATTTCATATTGTCGCGCAGATAGTCGAAGCCGAATTCGTTGTTGGTGCCATAGGTGATGTCGCTGGCGTAGGCCGCGGCGCGGTCCTCGTCGGAAATATCGTGGACGATGACGCCGACGCTCATGCCGAGGAAGCGATAGACGCGGCCCATCCATTCGGCGTCGCGGCGGGCGAGATAGTCGTTGACGGTGACGACATGGACGCCGCGCCCGGCGAGCGCGTTGAGATAGACGGCGAGCGTCGCCACCAGCGTCTTGCCCTCGCCGGTGCGCATCTCGGCGATGGCGCCCTCGTGCAGCACCATGCCGCCGATCAGCTGCACGTCGAAATGCCTCTGGCCGAGCACGCGCTTGGCCGCCTCGCGCACAGTGGCGAAGGCGGGGACGAGCAGATCGTCGAGCTTGCGGCCGTTCTCCAGCTGTTCGCGGAACTGCTGCGTGCGGGCGCGCAGGTCGTCATCCGAAAGAGCGGCGAGCTCATCCTCCAAGCCGTTGATCGCCTTGACCTTCGGCTGATAGGTCTTGAGACGGCGGTCGTTGGCCGAGCCGAAAATCTTCTTGGCGATGGCGCCGAGCATTGCGGGGACCCTTCCAGATGAGCTGCCGGCGGAGGCCGGAGCTGGCCGCCTTTTCGCACAACTTCCTTTCGATTTGGAAATCTATTTTCGAAAGGCGGCGGGGCGCGACAGCGCGGCCGCGCCTCAGAAAGGCCGGCGCTGCGATGACGCGCGAGAGATAAGAGCCGCTCGAGCCCTTGTCAATCAATCCGGCGGCGGCGTCCGACCGGCCGAGCCGACGCTCCTGGCTTTTACTTGCCTCCGGGGCCAGCCGTGGTGTATAAGCGCGCCCAGTTTCCATCTCATAACGGTCACGCCGTCGTGATCGCTGCTTGAGAGTGGGGCCCGGCCGGGACCCGCTCTTTTTTGTTTGCGCCGGCCCGTGAGGCTTCGAAACCCGAGGATGAGCCGCTTGGCAGAAACGCCCGCCGCCGGCGCCGACAGCGCGCCCACTCCGCTCGACGAGCCGCGTCTCAGCGGCGAAACGGGTGTCGCGGCGCGCGTCGCGCATATCGCCGAGCCGGTGCTGGCGCAGCTCGGCTATCGCCTGGTGCGCGTGCGCATCCTCTCGCAGAATGGCGTCATTCTGCAGATCATGATCGAGCGGCCCGACGGGACCCTGGCCATCGAGGATTGCGAGGCCGCGAGCCAGGCGCTCTCGCCCGAGCTCGATGTCGAGGATGTGATCGCCGAGGCCTATCGGCTCGAGCTGTCCTCGCCCGGCATCGACCGGCCGCTGGTGCGCGTCTCGGATTTTCGCCGAGCCATCGGCCAGGAGGCGAAAATCGAGCTGACGCTGCCGCTGGCGTCTGGCCGCAAGCGATTTCGAGGCGATATCATCGCCGTCGAGGGCGAAGGACGCGAGGCGGTGGCGACGCTCGAGCGCAAGGATGCGCCGCCGGACGAAGAGAAGACTGTGCGCCTGCCTCTGCGCGACCTCGACGAGGCCAAGCTGATGTTGACCGAGGCGCTGATCCGTGAATCGCTGCGCGCCGGCAAGGCCGACGCCGAGCAAGACCAAGACCAAGAACAAGAGGAGGCCGGCGCGGCGCAGGAGCGTCCGCGCCGCGGTCCGGGCCGTTTCGCCGCCGCGGCGAAGCAAAAGGCCAAGCCGCTGGTTCCAGCCGGAATTCAGGCGGGGTTGAAAAAAGGAGGCGGGCCCGGTCGCACGCGCGTCTGACGCGCCGCTCCGGAGCCGGCTCTTATTGAGGAGCGACAGATGGCCGTCAGCGCCAACAGGTTGGAAATCCTGCAGATCGCCGATGCGGTCGCGCGCGAGAAATCGATCGACCGCTCGATCGTGATCGCCTCCATGGAGGACGCGCTGCAAAAGGCGGCGCGCTCGCGCTATGGGCAGGAGACCGAGGTGCGCGCCGAGATCAATCCGAAGAGCGGCGAGGTGCGCTTCTCGCGCCTGCTGCTCGTCGTCGATCTGGTCGACAACGACGCGACGCAGATTTCCATCGAGGACGCGCGCAAGCGCAATCCGGCGGCGCAGGTCGGCGACTGGATCTCCGAGACGCTGCCGCCCTTCGACTTCGGCCGCATCGCCGCGCAATCGGCCAAGCAGATCATCGTGCAGAAAGTGCGCGAGGCCGAACGCGATCGCCAATATGAGGAATTCAAGGACCGCATCGGCGAGATCGTCAACGGCGTCGTCAAGCGCGTCGAATATGGCAATGTGATCATCGATCTCGGCCGCGGCGAGGCGATCATCCGCCGCGACGAGATGATCCCGCGCGAGACCTTTCGCCCCGGCGACCGCGTGCGCGCCTATGTCTATGACGTGCGCCGCGAGCAGCGCGGGCCGCAGATCTTTCTCTCCCGGACGCATCCGCAATTCATGGCCAAGCTGTTCCGCCAGGAGGTGCCGGAGATCTACGACAATGTCATCGAGGTGAAGTCGGTCGCCCGCGACCCCGGCTCGCGCGCCAAGATCGCCGTCATCTCGCGCGATTCCTCGATCGATCCGGTGGGCGCCTGCGTCGGCATGCGCGGCTCGCGCGTGCAGGCCGTCGTCGGCGAATTGCAGGGCGAGCGCATCGACATCATTCCCTGGTCTGCGGACGCGGCGACCTTCATCGTCAATGCGCTGCAGCCGGCTGAGGTGGTCAAGGTGGTGCTCGACGAGGATACGGCGCGCATCGAGGTGGTGGTGCCGGACGATCAATTGTCGCTCGCCATCGGCCGGCGCGGCCAGAATGTGCGGCTCGCCTCGCAGCTCACCGGCTGGGACATCGACATTCTGACCGAGGCCGAGGAATCGGAGCGCCGGCAGAGGGAGTTCATCGAGCGCACCAAGGTGTTCATGAACGCCATCGACGTCGACGAGGTGGTCGGCCGCCTGCTGGCGTCGGAAGGCTTCACATCGGTCGAGGATCTCGCTTTTGTCGACCTCGCCGAGCTGGCGACGATCGAGGGCTTCGACGAGGATACGGCGGGCGAGATCCAGATGCGCGCGCGCAACTATCTGGAAAGGGTGGAAGCCGAGAACGAGGCTCGCCGCAAGGAGCTCGGCGTGCTCGACGAGCTGAAGGAGATCGACGGGATCACCACCGCCATGATGGTCAAGCTCGGCGAGAACGATGTGAAGTCGATCGAGGATCTCGCAGGCTGCGTCCCCGACGATCTCGTCGGCTGGACCGAGAAGAAGGGCGGCGAGACGGTCAAGCAGGCCGGCTTCCTCGAAGGCGTCGATCTTTCGCGCGAGGAGGCCGAGGCGCTGATCATGGCCGCGCGCGTGCGCGCCGGCTGGATCGAGGCGCCGCAGCCTGCCGAGGAAGAGGCCGAGGGCGACGAGGAGACGCAGGCGCAATCGGCGGATGGGGCCGCGGAGTAAGGAGCAGAGAGCCGGGTGAGAGACGTGGAGGCCAGCGAGCGGATGTGCATCGTGACGCGACGGCGCGACGCGCCGGAGGCGATGATCCGCTTCGTGCGCGCGCCGGACGGCGTCCTGACGCCGGACATCAGGGAGCGCCTGCCCGGCCGCGGAGCCTGGGTGACGGCGCGCGCCGATCTCGTCGCCGAGGCCTTGAAGAAGCGCGCTTTCGCCCGTCAATTGAAGGCCGAGGTCTCCGCCTCGCCGACGCTGCCTCAGGATGTGGATCGCCTGCTCGAGGCCGACTGCCTGCAGTCGCTCGCTCTCGCCAACAAGGCCGGCGCGGTGACGACCGGCTTCGGCAAGGTCTGCGACGCGCTCGAGAAGCGCGCGGTCGCCGCGCTGCTCGAGGCGCGCGACGGCTCTGCGGAAGGCCGGCGCAAGCTCGCGCAGGCGGCGCGGCGCGCGGCGGCGGCGACGGAACGAGACGCCGAGCCGCCCGCGACGATTGCTCTCTTCGATTCGTCGCAATTGGATTTGGCTTTGGGCCGCACAAATGTGATACATGCAGCCCTCGCGCCGGGCGGACCGACGCAGGCCTTTTTGACGCGCTGCCGCCGTCTCTCCGCCTATCGAGGCGAAAACGCTCGGAATCAAGCGGAAGAGAGCGGCGGCGACGACGCGAACACCGTCGGCCCGACGGCCGACGCCAACGAACCGGCGCAGCCCGAGGATCGGAAACTGGATGAGTGAGACCGAGAACACCGGCGAGAAGGGGACCGCCCCGTCGAAGACGCTGCATCTGAAGCAGCGTCCGACGGAACATGGCGGCATGGTGCGGCAGAGCTTCCCCCACGGCCGCTCGAAGGTGGTCGTGGTCGAGAAGGTGAAGCGCCGGGCCCCGGGGCATGTCGAGCCGACCAAGCCTGCGCCAGCCGCGGCGGCCCCGTCCGCAGCGGCTCCGTCCGCGCCGGCTCCATCGCCGCCGCCGCCGCCCCCGCCCCCACGCGCCGAGAGGTCGCATGCGCCCGCGCCCAAGCGAGGAGCCGGCGTCGTTCTGCGCGCTCTGACCGACGAGGAGCGCGAAGCCCGCGCCCGCGCCCTGGTCGATGCGCGCACGCGCGAGGAGGAGGACCGCCGCCGCGCCGAGGCCGAGGCCAAGGCGCGCGCCGAGCGTGAGGAGCGCGAGCGCGCCGAACGCGCCGCCGCCGAAGCGCGCAAGCGCGAGGAAGAATCCCGTCTCGCGCGCGAAGCCGAGACGAAGCGCAAGTCGGAGGAGGAGGCGCGTCGGCGTCTGGCCGGCGGCGGCGCGCCCGAGCCGCAGCCCGCGAGCGCGGCTGCGCGTCCCGCCGCCGCTCCGCGTTCGACGACGACGGCCCCGCGCGAAGGCGCCCCGCGCCCCGCCGGGGGAGCCGCGGCGCAGCCGGCCGGCGAGAGCGCCGACGCCAAGCGCGTCGTGGCGCGTCGTCCCGCCGGCGTCATCGCCGTCAAGGCGCCGACGCCGCCGCGTCCGACGCCGTCCCGCGGCGGCGCGCAGAAGGACCGCGGCCGCCTCACCGTCTCCACCGCGACCTCGGAGGAGGAGGAGCGCACGCGCTCGGTCGCCGCCTTCCGCCGTCGCACGCAGCGCCTCAAATCCTTCGGCCAGGCCGAGCAGAAGGAAAAGATCACGCGCGAGGTGATCCTGCCCGAGACCATCACCATCCAGGAGCTCGCCAACCGCATGTCGGAGCGCGGCGTCGATGTGATCCGCCTGCTGATGAAGCAGGGCGCGCTGCACAAGATCACCGATGTGATCGACGCCGACACGGCGCAGCTCGTCGCCGAGGAGATGGGGCACACCGTCAAGCGCGTCGCCGAGTCCGATGTGGAGGAAGGCCTGTTCGACACGCCCGACGCGGAAGGCGAGCTCGCGCCGCGTCCGCCGGTCGTCACCATCATGGGCCATGTCGACCACGGCAAGACCTCGCTGCTCGACGCGATCCGCCAGGCCAATGTGGTCGCGGGCGAGGCGGGCGGCATCACGCAGCATATCGGCGCCTATCAGGTGACTGCGCCGAGCGGCGCGCCGATCACCTTCATCGACACGCCCGGCCACGCCGCCTTCACGGCGATGCGCGCGCGCGGCGCCAAGGTGACCGACATCGTGATCCTGGTGGTCGCGGCCGACGACGGCGTCATGCCGCAGACGATCGAGGCGATCCATCACGCCAAGGCGGCGGAGGTCCCGCTGATCGTCGCGATCAACAAGATCGACAAGCCCGACGCCAAGCCGGAGCGCGTGCGCACCGAGCTGCTGCAGCACGAGGTGCAGACCGAGACCTTCGGCGGCGAGACGCTGGAGGTGGAGGTCTCCGCCAAGGAGAAGCTCAATCTCGACAAGCTGCTCGACGCCATCATCCTGCAGTCGGAAGTGCTCGACCTCAGGGCCAATCCCGAGCGCTCGGCCGAGGGCACGGTGATCGAGGCGCGGCTCGACAAGGGTCGCGGTCCGGTCGCCACCGTGCTGGTGCAGCGCGGCACGCTGGAGATCGGCGACATCATCGTCGCCGGCTCGCAATGGGGCCGCGTGCGTGCTCTGCTCGACGACAAGGGCGCGGCCGTGCAGAGCGCCGGCCCGTCCTTCCCGGTCGAGATCCTCGGCTTCTCCGGCACGCCGGAGGCGGGCGACCGCGTCGCCGTGGTCGAATCCGAAGCGCGCGCGCGAGAGATCACCGAATATCGCGAGCGTCAGCGCCGCGAGAAGCTGGTGGCGCGCGGCGGCGGGGCCCGGACCTCGCTCACCGACATGATGAGCCAGTTGAAGATGGCGGGGCGCAAGGAGTTCCCGCTGGTCATCAAGGGCGACGTGCAAGGCTCGGTGGAGGCGATCATCGCGGCGCTCGACAAGCTCGGCACCGACGAGGTCGGCGCGCGCATCGTGCATGCGGGCGTCGGCGGCATCTCCGAGTCCGACATCGCCCTCGCGGAAGCGTCGAATGCCGTGGTCATCGGCTTCAACGTGCGCGCCCATAAGGAAGCGCGCGAGGCGTCCGAGCGCGGCGGCATTGAAATCCGCTACTACAACATCATCTACAATCTCGTCGATGATGTGAAGGCGGCGATGTCCGGCCTGCTGGCGCCGACGCTGCGCGAGACCATGCTCGGCAATGCGCAGATTCTCGAAGTGTTCGACATCACCAAGGTCGGCAAGGTGGCGGGCTGCCGCGTGACCGACGGCTCGGTGGAGCGCGGCGCCAATGTGCGTCTCATCCGCGACAATGTCGTCGTCCACGAGGGCAAGCTGTCGACGCTCAAGCGCTTCAAGGACGAGGTCAAGGAGGTCCAGGCCGGACAGGAATGCGGCATGGCCTTCGAGAACTATCAGGACATGCGCGTCGGCGACGTCATCGAGTGCTATCGCATCGAGGAGATCAAGCGGACGCTGTGAGGGCGTTGCCGACCAGGAGAGTTCCGATGGGCGATACGCAGGAACGGAAGCTTGCGTCGCAGCAAGTCGCGATCGACGTTCGTAAGCAGGGCGGGTCTGCCGCCTTCGATGGCAATGATGAGCTTTGGAGCACGCTGGGGAGGAGACTCGCCGCAGCGTCTGGGCGCATGGATAGCGACGCTATGGAGTCCGCGCTGACGCGTGGCGACATCGACGGCGCTATCCTCGCAATGCTGGGCCGCGTGGGATTCTCGAGCAAGGCCCCTGCGGAATCGGAAGGCTCACTCGTGACTGCGCAGGAAATGCTTGAAGAATTTTGCGCTTCCGATCCTCCTCTGGCATTCGATCTTGCTCTCGCTTCGCTGAAGCGTTCGGCTGACATGATGGCGGAAATCGTCGATGAAACGCGCCGCGACCTCATCGAGATCGAGATTCGACGAAAGCAGATCGATCGGACGCAAGCGCGAACTCGCGAAATTCTCGAAGAGCTTATCGGGGAATCGCGATGACGGATGAGCGCGAGGCTGGAGGGCCGAAGCCATCCGGCCAGACGTCCGACCGTGGCGGATGGAAACTGACATGGAGCCGATTCTTCGAGTTCGGCAAGAATATTCTCGAACTCGAGCACTCCGTCTCGGCGTTGAAGGCCGAGAACAAGGATCTCCGTAGAGAGCTACGCGACACCCAACGCCAGCTCGATGAGTTGAGCGGGGAAGTGAAAGCCTATCCAGGTTCGTCGGCAATGCTATGGATGACAAGATCGACGCGAAGGTCGAGAAAGCGGAAGTCCGCGCCTTCGAGCGACTGCTCTCCATGGTGCGCGGATCGACGCGCGAAATCGAATAACATTCGATAAAGAAAAAAGCCCATGTCCAGAACCCATCACGCCCACGGGGCGGAGCCGTCGCAGCGCATGTTGCGCGTCGCCGAGCTCGTCCGCCACTCCATCGCCCAGATGCTCTCGCGCGGCGAGATCGTCGATCCCGTGCTGGAGACGCATGTCGTCACCGTCTCGCGGGTGACGATGAGTCCCGATCTGAAGCTCGCCACCGTCTATGTGATGCCGCTCGGCGGCAAGGACGGCGAGGAGGTGGTGCGCGCCTTCGAGCGGCACAAGAAATTCCTGCGCGGCGAGATCGCGCATCACGTCAATCTCAAATTCGCGCCCGAAGTGCGCTTCCGCATCGACGACAGCTTCGACAATGTCGCGCGTATCGACGCGCTGCTGAATTCCGAGCGCGTGCGCCGCGATTTGGAGCAGCCCTCGGATCAAGACAAAGACGAGAACGGCGCCCGCCAATGAATGAGAGAAGATCGACCCGCACCGTCGTCGACGGCTGGGTGGTGCTCGACAAGCCCGTCGGCATGACCTCGACGCATGCGGTCTCGCGCTTGAAGCGCATCTACAATGGCAAGAAGGCCGGCCACGCCGGCACGCTCGATCCACTCGCCTCCGGCATATTGCCGATCGCTTTCGGCGAGGCCACCAAGACCGTGCCCTTCGTGCAGGACGGCGAGAAGGCCTATAGCTTCACCGTGCGCTGGGGCGTCGAGACCGACACCGACGACGCCGACGGCAAGGCGACGCGCGAGAGCGAGGCGCGTCCGACGATCGGCGACATAGAGGCGCTGCTGCCGCGCTTCACCGGCGACATATTGCAGGTGCCGCCGCAATATTCCGCGATCAAGATCGCTGGCGAGCGCGCCTATGATCTCGCCCGCGACGGTGAGACGGTGGAGCTGAAGCCGCGTCCCGTCACCATTCATCGCCTCTCCATCGTCGATGCGACGGAAGAGGAGACCAGGCTGGTCATGGAATGCGGCAAGGGCGCCTATGTGCGCTCGATCGCGCGCGATCTCGGCCGGCTGCTCGGCTGCTTCGGCCATGTGAGCGCGTTGCGCCGCACGCGCGTCGGGCCATTCTATGAGGAAGACTCCTACACGCTCGACGAGATCGAGGGCGGCGAGGCCGGCAATGCGCTGCTCTCCGTCGAGGCCGGCCTCACCGAACTGCCCTGCGTGATCGTCGATCGCGATGCGGCGGCGCGGCTGCGGCGCGGCGGCTCGCTGATCCTGCGCGGGCGCGACGCACCGGCCGGCGGCATCGTCTATGCGGCCTGCGGCGGCGTGCCGGTCGCTTTCGGGCCGGTGGTGGAAGGCGCGCTCGAGCCTTCGCGCGTGTTCAACCTGCCGTTTTGAATTGCAATCGGTCGGCGAACCGCTTTCTATTGTGGGGACGTCGGCGTTGGGGCGGTCGGAAGTAGCATCGGGGCCGACTGCCTATTGCCGACTGCCCAATGCCGACAGATAGCTCACTGCCCATGTTTCCCGCGCCAAAAATCCTCGTTTTCGACTCCGGCCTCGGTGGCCTCACTGTCTTTGTGGAGGTCGCGAAGCTGCGACCTCATGCGACCCTCGTCTATTGCGCCGACGACGCGGGCTTCCCCTACGGGCCGCTTTCGAACGAGGCGCTGGTCGCGCGCGTCATGCTCGTCATGGAGCGGCTCGTTGCCGAGCATTCGCCAGATCTCGTGGTCATCGCCTGCAACACGGCCTCTACGCTCGCTCTGCCGCATCTGCGCGCCCGCTGGCCGCAAATTCCATTCGTCGGCACCGTGCCGGCGATAAAGCCCGCCGCCGAGCGCTCCCGCTCGCGCCTCATCTCCGTGCTGGCGACGCCCGGCACGGTGGCGCGCGATTACACGCGCACGCTCATCGCGAGCTTCGCCGAGGGCTGCGAGGTGACATTGGTCGGCTCGATGCGCCTCGCCCCCATCGCCGAGGATTTTTTGCGCGGCGTCGAGGTCTCGGAGGCGGAGATCGCCGGCGAGATCGCGCCTTGCTTCGTCCGGCGCGCCGATGGCGCGTGGACGGATGCGATCGTGCTCGCCTGCACGCATTATCCGCTGCTGCTGGAAATATTCCGGCGCCTCGCGCCCTGGCCGGTCGAGTGGATCGATCCGGCGCCCGCCATCGCCCGCCAGGCGGACCGCCTGCTGGACCAGCGCTTCGGCCCCGATCGCGTCGCCGCGCCGGCGCCGCGCCGCGCGATCTTCACGAGCGGCGCGCGCCCGGCGCCGCCTTTGGCCGCCGCTCTGGCGCGCCTCGGATTTGAAGAAGCGGAATGAGTTCCCGGCTCGGCCCGAGCGGGGGCGAGACGCGCCGCTAGCGGCATCGCCTCGCCCCCGTGGCTTGAAAAACGCTGGGAACCGCCCCTGCGCCAAGCCGCTTGGCGCCGAACAGCATCGAGAATGCGCGCGATGACGCGGAATCCCCTGTTGCCCCCCGGCTCAAAAAAGCATCTTGGAAAAGGACGCGTCGCAGAGCCGGGCAAAGCGCCCGCATTTGAATAGAGCCGCGAATATCGCGCCTCCTGCGGGGTTCCGCGAGCGAAAGACCCTTAGCACGGACAGAATTTCCTGAGCATTTCCCAACTCTCGGTCGGCCGATCGTTTCTCCCCCGGCGGGCCAATGGCGCCTCACCCGATCGCCCTCGTCCTGCGGGCCAATTCTCTTGACCTTCCCGATCGCGACGCCTATCGCTCAAGGGGCCAGCCGGCTGGATGGCCGCTGCTCTCGAGCAGAGGAAAGTCCGGGCTCCACGGAGACACGGCGCCGGATAAGGTCCGGCGGGGGCGACCCCAGGGAAAGCGCCACAGAAAGCAAACCGCCACGGTCCTTCGGGCCCGCGGCAAGGGTGAAAGGGTGCGGTAAGAGCGCACCGCTCGGGCGGCGACGTCCGAGGCATGGCAAGCCCCGCCGGGAGCAAGACCGAATAGGGGCGAATTCGGAAGCAGCGATGTTTCCACGGCCCGTCTCCGGGCCGTCGCCCGGGTTGGTCGCTAGAGGCGGCAGGCAACCGCCGTCCCAGAGGAATGGCCATCGCGCGCGGGAGACCGCGCCATACAGAACCCGGCTTACAGGCCGGCTGGCCCTGTCGGGGCAGTGGGCGGTCGGCAATGGGCAGTCGGGGCCGGCATGGCGAGCGACCCGCCCATCGCCGGCCGCCCCCCGCCTCCCCGCCCTCCTCGTCGACGCTCTCTCGTCAACGCTCCCTTAACCCTGAGGTTGTCTTAATGGAGCATCGGCGCTTTGCCGCTTTTTCGCTCGCCGCGCCGATTTCGACGCCTCTCGGTTCTCCATGCTCTCCGTATGTGTTCGATACGATGATGCTTCCGGATGCTCGGCGGGACGGTCCTTCGCGCGCCGGCGCCCGGGGCGGAGCGCCGTCATGACGTCGAGCGGCCGGACGCGCCCGGACGAGCCCGCGCGCCACATTCCCGTTCTGCTCGAGGAAGCGATCGCAGCGCTTGCGCCGCATGCTGGCGCCGTCTATCTCGACGCCACCTTCGGCGCTGGCGGCTACACGCGCGCGCTTCTCGCGTGCGAAAACACGCGCGTGCTCGCTCTCGATCGCGACCCGCGCGCGATCCGCGACGGCGCGGCCCTGGTCGACGCCGCCGGCGGGCGGCTCATGCTGGTCGAAGCGCGCTTCTCCGAGCTGGCGCTGATCGCCGAGCGAGCCGGTCTGGCGCCGCTCGACGGAATCGTCGCCGACATCGGCGTCTCGTCCATGCAGTTCGACGAGGCCGAGCGCGGCTTCTCCATCCGCAATGACGGCCCGCTCGACATGCGCATGGAGGGTCGCGGCCGCAGCGCCGCCGACATCGTCGCCGAGGCGGACGAGGAGACGCTCGCCGATATTTTCTATCACTATGGCGAGGAGCGCGCGTCGCGGCGCATCGCCCGCGCCATCGTCCATGCGCGCAACGAGGCGCCCATCGTCACGACCCACGCGCTGGCCGCGCTCATCCAGCGCGCCGCGCCGGGGCGGCCGGGCGACATCCATCCGGCGACGAAGAGCTTTCAGGCGTTGCGCATCGCCGTCAATGACGAGCTCGGCGAGCTGGTCGCCGCGCTCGTCGGCGCAGAGCGCGTGCTGAAGCCGGGCGGCAAGCTCGTCATTGTCTCGTTCCATTCGCTCGAGGACCGCATCGTGAAGCAGTTCCTCGCCGAGCGCTCGGGGCGCGGCGAGACGCGCTCGCGCCGCCTGCCGGGCGAGCCGGTCCCGCCGCCGCCGACCTTTATCGTCGAGGATTTCAAGCCTGTGGCGCCGTCCGACCGGGAGATCGCCGCAAATCCGCGCTCACGCTCGGCAAGGCTGCGCGTCGCGACACGGACCGACGCGCCGCCGCGGCCGATGGGCGAGGCGCTCGCGCGCCTGTCGCGTCTTCCCGAACGCGTTCCGAGGAGACGCTGATGCTGCGCTTTCTCAATATCGTCGTCATTCTCGCGCTGATCGGCTCGGCGGTCTACGCCTATTCGATCAAATATCAGACGATCCTGCGCGCCGAGCAGATCACCAAGCTGAAGCACAAGGTGAAGGCCGAGCAGGACGCCATCGCCGTGCTGCGCGCCGAATGGTCGTTTCTGACGCGCCCCGAGCGCGTGCAGGAGCTCGCCGACAAATATCTCGAGCTCGAGGCGCTCGGCGTCGGCAAGATCGTGACGGCTCAGTCCTTGCCCGAAAAGCCGGAGCGGATCGATTCGATCGGCCGCAAGCTCGATGCGCTCGGGCTCGGCGGCGCGGCGACCACGCCCGCCGCCAGCGAGCCGGCGCCGACCACCCCGAAAGGAAAAGCGCGATGACGACGCCGCACCCCCCTGCGCCGAAGCCGCTCGGGCGCTTTCTCGCGGCGCTCTTTTCCATCTCGCTCGACAAGAGCGGCGCGCGCATGCGCTTCGTCGCGGGCTGCTTTCTCTGCCTCTATCTCGGCATTGGCGCGCGTCTCGCCTATCTCGGCTTCAAGCCGGAGCCGCCGACCGTGCGCCGCGCCGCAGCCGACGCCGTCGCCGCCGCGCGTCCCGACGTGCTCGACCGCAATGGCGAGATTCTCGCGACCGATGTGAAGACCATGTCGGTGTTCGCCGAGCCGCGCCGCATCATCGACAAGGACGAGGCGACCGAGCTTCTCACCGCCGTGCTGCCCAATGTCGACCCGCGCGAGCTGCGCGAGCGCTTAGGGTCGCGCAAGGGCTTCGTGTGGGTGAAGCGCGAGGTGACGCCGCATCAGCGCGACGAGGTGTTCCATCTCGGCCTGCCGGGCGTCGGGCTGCTGCCGGAGAACCGGCGCGTCTATCCCGCCGGGCCGATCGCGGCGCATGTGCTCGGCTATGTGAACATCGACAATGCCGGCATCGCCGGAATCGAGAAATATATCGACGGCCAGGGCCTCGCCGACCTGCATGGCTTCGGCTTCAGCGTGACGCCCGAGGATCTGCGGCCGATCTCGCTCTCCGTCGACATCAGGGCGACTCATGCGCTGCGCGACGAGCTGGAGCGCGGCGTCGAGCATTTCAAGGCCAAGGCCGGCGCCGCGGCGATTCTCGACGTCAACACCGGGGAGGTGGTCGCGCTCGCCTCGCTCCCCGACTATGATCCGAACAAGCCGCCGGACATGCGCGACCAGACCTATATCAACCGCATGAATGTCGGCGTCTATGAGATGGGCTCGACCTTCAAGGCGTTGACCATCGCCATGGCGCTCGATTCCGGCAAGGTCAATCTCAACTCGCGGCTCGACGCGCGCGGCGCCTTGAGCTTCGGCCGCTTCCGCATTCACGATTATCACGCGCAGAACCGCGCGCTGACCGTGCCGGAGGTGTTCACCTATTCTTCCAACATCGGCACCGCGCGCATGGCGCTCGGCCAGGGCGTCGAGCGGCACAAGACTTTTCTGCGCAAGATGGGCCAGCTCACGCGCATGCGCACCGAGCTGCCCGAGAGCGCCGAGCCGATCGTGCCGAGGAGCTGGGGCGAGCTCAACACCATGACCATCGCATTC
The DNA here is from genome assembly GCF_019802345.1 of Methylosinus sp. Sm6. GTDB lineage: Bacteria > Pseudomonadota > Alphaproteobacteria > Rhizobiales > Beijerinckiaceae > Methylosinus. Next base: position 51,323 of record NZ_JAINDZ010000006.1, read on the forward strand.
GGCCATGGTCTCGCCGTCGCGCCGCTGCAGGCGATGATGGCGGTCGGCGCGCTCATGAACGGCGGCTATCTCATCACGCCGACATTCCTGAAGCGCAGCGAAGCCGAAGCCAAGAAGGACGCGCCGCAAGTGGTGAAGGCCGAGACCAGCGAGGCCATGCGCTATCTGATGCGGCTCAACGCCGAGATCGGCACGGCCAAGAAGGTCGACGTCGAGGGCTATTATGTCGGCGGCAAGACCGGCACGGCGGAAAAAGTCGTCGGTAAGCATTATTCCAAGAATCGTCTGTTCACCACATTCATGGCCGTGGCCCCGTCCGACAAGCCGAAATATCTGTTCCTCACCATCATGGACGAGCCGCAGGGGCTGCCCGAGACGCATGGCTACGCCACCGCCGCCTATAACGCCGGCGCGGTGACCGCGCAGATCATCGAGCGCGCGGGGCCGATCCTCGGCCTGCCGCCGCGCTTCGAACGGCCGCAGCTGCCGTTCCCGCTGCTTTCCAAGCTCTACCCCCAGGCCAATGTGACGGCGGGCGGAGGAGGACATTGATGAAGCTCTCGCAGCTTCTCGGCGCGGCCGCCGCCGCCGGGCTCGGCGATCTCGACATCGCCGGCGTCACGGCCGACAGCCGCGAGGCCCGTGACGGCTACGCCTTCTTCGCCGTGCCGGGACACGCCGGCGACGGCCTCGCTTTCGCCGAAGACGCGCGGGCGCGCGGCGCGAGCGTCGTCGTCGCGCCGCGCGCGGCGGAGATCGGCCTGCCGCTGGTCGTCGTTCCCGACGTGCGCGCCGCGCTCGCCCATGCGGCGGCGAAATTCTATCCGCGCCAGCCGCAGATCGTCGCCGCCGTCACCGGCACCAGCGGCAAGAGCTCGGTCGTCGATTTCCTGCGCCAGATCTGGATTGCGCTCGGCCGTGAGGCGGCGTCGCTCGGCACCATCGGCGTCATCGACAAGACTGGCGCGCATTACGGCGCGCTGACGACGCCGGGACCCGTCGCGCTGCACCAGACCCTCGACGATCTTTGCGCGCGCGGCGTCTCGCATCTCGCCATGGAGGCGTCCTCGCTCGGCGTCGACCAGCGCCGGCTCGACGGCATGCGGCTCTCGGTCGGCGCCTTCACCAATTTCTCGCGCGACCATCTCGATCATCATCACGACCTCGAGGAGTATTTTTCCGCGAAGATGCGCCTCTTCGACACGCTGCTGCAAAAGGGACAGACCGCGGTGATCGACGCCGACAGCGCTGTCGCCGCGCGAGTCGCGGCGGTTTGCGCCGCGCGCGGCCTCGTTCTCTTCGACGTCGGCGCGAAGGGCCGCGCGATCGAGCTGCTTTCGGTCGCGCCGAGCGCGCTCGCGACGCGCATGAGTCTGCGTCACGCGGGCGAAACCTATGACGTCGCGCTGCCGCTCGCCGGCGGCTTTCAAGTCTCCAACGCGCTCGTCGCGGCCGGCATGGCGATCGCGAGCGGCGAAGCGCCCGCCCGCGTCTTCGCCGCGCTCGAGAATTTGCGCGGCGCGCCGGGGCGGCTCGAATTGATCGGCGCGCGCGACGGCGCGCCGGTGTTCGTCGATTATGCGCATAAGCCCGACGCGCTCGACAAGGTGCTCGCCACTGTGCGCGAGCTGGCGAAGGGCCGGCTCGTCGTCGTCTTCGGCGCCGGCGGCGACCGCGACAAGGGCAAGCGTCCCTTGATGGGCGAGATCGCCGCGCGCACGGCCGATGTCGTCGTCGTCACCGACGACAATCCGCGCAGCGAGGAGCCGTCTTCGATCCGCGCCGCCATTCTCGACGCCGCGCGCGCCGGCGGCGGCGCCGAAATTCACGAGATCGGCGATCGCCGCGCGGCGATCGAGACGGCGATCTCCTGGCTGCGCGACGGCGACGCCTTGATCGTCGCCGGCAAGGGCCATGAATCGGGCCAGATCATCGGCGATCAGGTCCTCCCCTTTTCGGATCGGGCCGTCGTCGAGGCGGCGTTGCGAGGCAGGGCCGGATGAAAGCAGAACCGCTATGGTCGGGGCTCGGACTGGTCGGAGCGCTGCGCGCGCGCGTCAGCGGCGGCCTGCCGCGCGACGTCTCTGGAATCTCGATCGACACGCGCACGCTCGCGCCGGGCGATCTCTTCTTTGCGATCAAGGGCGAAGCGCGCGACGGACATGAGTTTGTCGCCGGCGCCTTCGAGCGCGGCGCCGCCGGCGCCGTCGTCGACGAGGCGCATGCTGGCGCGCTCGCCGGCCTCGCGCCGCTCTATGTCGTCAAGGATGTGCAGGAGGCGCTGGAGCGGCTCGGCGCGCGCGCGCGTGAACGCTCCAATGCTTATGTCGTCGGCGTCACCGGCTCCGTCGGCAAGACCTCGACGAAGGAGATGGCCGCCGCCGTGCTGTCGCGCTTCGGCGCGACGCATGCCTCGGCGGCGTCCTACAATAATCAATGGGGCGTGCCGCTGTCGCTCTCGCGCATGCCGGCCGCGACGCGCTTCGGCGTGTTCGAGATCGGCATGAATCATGCCGGCGAGATCGCTTCGCTCGCGCCGCTCGTCGAGCCGCATGTGGCGTTGGTGACGCGCGTCGCGCCGGTGCATCTCGAGCATTTCGCCTCGCTCGAGGCTATCGCCGACGCCAAGGCGGAGATTTTCTCCGGCGTCGTCGACGGCGGCGTCGCCATTCTCAACCGCGACGACGAGACCTTCGAGCGGCTGCTCGAAGCCGCGACCGCCTCGAGGGCCGCCCATGTGTTCGGCTTCGGCGTCTCGGAAGGCGCACAGGCGCGGCTGCTCTCCTATGATCCGCGCGAAAATGTCGTCGAGGCGGATATTTTCGGGCGGCGGCTGCGCTATCGCATCGGCGCGCCGGGGCGCCATTTCGCGCTCAATTCGCTCGCCGTGCTGAGCGTCGTCCATGTGCTCGATCTCGATCTCGCGCTGGCCGCGGCGGCGCTCGCCGATTTCGCGCCGCCCAAGGGGCGCGGGCGCCGCGAGCTGCTGCCGGCCGGCGCGGCGCCGATGACGTTGATCGACGAGAGCTACAACGCCAATCCGACCTCCATGCGCGCGGCGATCGAATTGCTCGGCGCGGAACGGCCGCTCGGGCGGCGCATCGCCGTGCTCGGCGATATGCTGGAGCTCGGACCGACCGCCGGCGAGCTGCACGCCGAGCTGGCGCGGGATCTCGAGGCGGCGGGCGTGGATCTTCTGTTCACCGCTGGCCCGCTGATGGCGCGGCTCTTCTACGCCGCGCCCGAGCGAATGCGCGGCGCGCATCGCGCCACGGCGCGCGAGCTGGAGGAGGCCGTGCTCGATGCGATCGGCTCCGGCGACGTCGTGATGGTCAAAGGCTCGAATGGCTCGCGCATGACGCGGATCGTCGAGTCGATAAGGGCGAGATTCGCTCCCGCGCCGGAGGGCGCGGCGGAGTAGAGGAAAATCCGATGCTGACGCTGCTCGCGGACTTCTCCAATCTGTTCAGTCCGCTCAATCTCTTCCGCTACATCACCTTCCGCGCCGCCGGCGCGGCGGCGACGGCGCTCGCCTTCGTCTTCTTCTTCGGCCCCGGAATCATCGCGGCGTTGCGCATCAAGCAGGGCAAGGGGCAGCCGATCCGCGAGGACGGACCGGCGAGCCATCTGCTCACCAAGAAGGGCACGCCGACCATGGGCGGGCTGATGATCCTCTCGGGCCTGCTCGTCGCCACATTGCTGTGGGCCAATCTGAAGAATCCTTATGTCTGGATCGTCATCCTCGTCACCGCCTGCTTCGGCGCGATCGGCTTCTACGACGATTATCTGAAGGTGACGAAACAGTCGCACAAGGGCTTCTCCGGAAAGGCGCGGCTCGCGCTCGAATTTCTCGTCGCGGCGCTCGCCTGCTATGCGCTGACGCGCATCGGCGGCGAGAACATGTCGAAGCTCGCTCTGCCGATGGTCAAGGGCTTCGCCTTCTCGCTCGGCTGGTTCTTCCTCGCCTTCGGCGCCTTCGTCGTCGTCGCGGCGGGCAATTGCGTCAATCTCACCGATGGGCTCGACGGGCTCGCCATCGTGCCCTCGATGATCGCCGCCGGCGCCTTTGCGATCATCGCCTATCTCGCCGGCAATTCGATCTTCTCGGATTACCTCGGCATCAATCACATCGCCGGCACCGGCGAGCTCACCATCGTCTGCGCCGCAGTGATCGGCGCCGGGCTCGGCTTCCTGTGGTTCAACGCGCCGCCGGCGCAGATCTTCATGGGCGACACCGGCTCGCTGGCGCTCGGCGGGCTGCTCGGCGCCATTGCGGTGGCCATCAAGCAGGAGTTCGTGCTCGTCATCATCGGCGGCCTGTTCGTGCTCGAGGGCGCCTCGGTGATCGTGCAGGTCGCATCGTTCAAGCTCACCGGCAAGCGTGTGTTCCGCATGGCGCCGATCCATCATCATTTCGAGCAGATGGGCTGGACCGAGCCGCAGATCGTTATCCGCTTCTGGATCATCGCCTTCGTGCTGGCCCTCATCGGCCTCTCGACTCTGAAGCTGAGGTGAGCAATGACGCCGGTCACGACATTCGCGCATCGCAGCGTCGCCCTGTTCGGCCTCGGCGGCTCCGGCCTCTCGACCGCGCGCGCGCTGATCGCCGGCGGCGCGACGGTCGCCGCCTGGGACGATGGCGAGGCGGGCCGCGCCAAGGCGGCGGCGCAGGGGATCGAGCTCGTCGATTTGTCGAGCGCCGATTGGAGCGGCTTCGACGCGCTGGTGCTGTCGCCCGGCGTGCCGCTCACGCATCCGACGCCGCATTGGACCGTGGAGCGCGCGCGCGCGGCGGGGATCGAGATCATCGGCGATATCGAGCTGTTTTGTCGCGAGCGCGAGCGCCATGCGCCGGGCGCGATCTTCATCGCCATCACCGGCACCAATGGCAAATCGACGACGACGGCGCTGATCGCCCATATTCTGCGCCGCGCCGGCAAGGATGTGCAGCTCGGCGGCAATATCGGCACGCCGATCCTCGATCTCGAGCCGCCGTCGGAGGAGCGCATTCACGTCGTCGAATGCTCCTCCTTCCAGATCGATCTCGCGCCCTCGCTGGCGCCGACGATCGGCACTCTCATCAATCTGACGCCCGATCACATCGACCGTCATGGGACGATGGAGAATTATGCGGCGGTGAAGGAGCGGCTCGTCGAGGGCGCCGACATCGCGCTCGTCGGCGTCGACGACGCTTACTCTCATGCGATCGGCGCGAGGCTCATGCAGGCGCATTGCGAAGGCCAGCGCGTCATTCCGGTCTCGGCGACGCGCGCGCTCGATTGGGGCTTTTACGTCGAGAACGGCAAGGTGATCTATCGCGAGGCCGGACATGGGCCGGAGGAGGCGGAGACGCTCGGCGACCTCGCCGATGCGCGGGCGCTGCGCGGCGCGCATAATGCGCAGAACGCCGCTTTCGCCGCCGCCGCCGTCTGGCATTGCGGCCTCTGCTGCGAGGAGATCGCGGGCGGCCTCGCCGATTATCCGGGCCTGCCGCATCGGATGGAGGAGGTCGGCCGCCGCGGCCGCGTGCTGTTCGTCAACGACTCCAAGGCGACCAACGCCGACGCCGCCGAGAAGGCGCTGCTCTCCTTCGACGACATCTTCTGGATCGCCGGCGGCAAGGCCAAGGAAGGCGGCGTCGAGCCGCTGCGTCCGCTGTTTCCGCGCATCCGCAAGGCCTATCTGATCGGCGCCGCCGCGCAGGATTTCGAGCGCACGCTGCACGGCGCCGTCGAGCTCGAGCAATGTGGAACGCTCGACCGCGCGCTTCGCCGCGCGGCCGAGGATGCGGCGCTGAGCGATGCGCGCGAGCCGGTCGTGCTGCTGTCGCCGGCCTGCGCCTCCTATGACCAATTCGCCAATTTCGAAGCGCGCGGCGACGCCTTTCGGCGCCTCGCGCAGGATATGCATGCGCAATCTCGCGACTCCGGAGAAGCCTCATGATCTCGCGCGCGGAGCGTACGACCTTTTCCGATTGGGCCTGGACGATCGACCATTGGCTGCTGGCGAGCATCGCGCTGCTGATCGTCAGCGGTCTCGTGTTCTCGATGGCCGGCAGTCCCGCGGTCGCGGAGCGGCTGCATCTTTCCACCTTTCACTTCGTCAATCGCCAGGTGATGTATCTCGCGCCGGCGCTCGTCGTGATGATCGGCGTCTCCTTCCTCTCGCCGCGCCATGTGCGCCGCGCGGCGCTCGTGCTGTGGCTCGTCGCGCTCGCCCTCGTCGTGGCCACCTTGTTCTTCGGCCAGGAGGTGAAGGGCGCGCGCCGCTGGATTTTCGGCGTGCAGCCCTCCGAATTTCTGAAGCCGGCCTTCGTCATCGTCGCCGCCTGGGCTTTTTCCGAAGGCGCGAAGCGCAAGGATGTTCCGGGCAGCGTGCTCGCCATCATCCTTCTGCCCGTCACCATCGCGCCGCTGGCGCTGCAGCCCGATATCGGCCAGACCATACTGGTCTCGCTCGTCTGGGCGGGACTGCTGTTCATGGCCGGCATTCATTGGTTCTGGGTCGTCGGCGTCGGCGGCGCCGGAGCGATGGGGGTGGTCGCGGCCTATAAATTCCTGCCGCATGTTCATGCGCGCATCACCCGCTTTCTGGAGCCGCAGGCGACGGGGCAGGGGGTCGCCGACACGTTCCAGGCCGACACCGCGCTCGACAGCTTCATCGGCGGCTCCTGGCTCGGCAAGGGGCCGGGCGAAGGGACGATGAAGCGCATCCTGCCCGACGCGCATACGGATTTCATTTTCGCCGTCGTCGGCGAGGAGTTCGGCGTCATCGTCTGCATGGCGCTCGCCTCGGTGTTCGCCTTCATCGTCCTGCGCGGGCTGTCGTCCGCCGCGCGCAACGAAGATGCGTTCTGCGGCTTTGCGACGGCCGGGCTCGTCATGCTGTTCGGCCTGCAGAGCTGCATCAACATGGCCGTCAATCTGCAATTGATGCCGGCCAAGGGCATGACGCTGCCTTTCGTCTCCTATGGCGGCTCCTCGCTCATCTCGCTCGCGCTCGGCATGGGCTTTCTGCTCGCGGTCACGCGCAAGCGCCCGAACATCGAAGCGGCGGCCGGCTTCCCGGCGGGAGCGGCGGCGTGAAGACGAGGCCCGTGCTCCTCGCCGCCGGCGGCACCGGCGGCCATTTGTTCCCCGCCGAGGCGCTGGCCCATGCGCTGCGCGCGCGCGGCGTCGAGGTCGAGCTCGTCACCGACGAGCGCGCGCTGCGCTACGGCGGCGAATTTCCCGCGCGCGCCATGCATACCATCGCCGCGGCGACGCCGCGCGGCGGCTCGGCGCTCGACAAGGCGCGCGCCATCGCGCTGCTCGGCTTCGGAACCTTGCAGGCGCTGCGTCATCTGCGCCGCCTGCGCCCGCGCGCCGTGGTCGGCTTCGGCGGCTATCCGAGCGTGCCGCCGCTGTTCGCCGCGACCTTGCTGCGCGTTCCGACCGTGCTGCACGAAGCCAATGCGGTGATGGGCCGCGCCAACGCCTTTCTCGCGCGGCGCGTCGACAGCATCGCGGCGGGCTTTCCACTCGCCGGCGTCCCCGATGCGCTCGCGCGCAAGATCACCGTCACCGGCAATCCGCTGCGGCCGGCCGCGCTGGCGGCCGCACAGCGCCCCTATCCGGATTTCGCCGACGGCAAATTGCGCCTACTCGTCACCGGCGGCTCGCAGGGCGCGCGCATCATGGCGGACATCGCGCCGCCCGCGCTCGAATCGCTGCGACAAGAGCTGCGCGAGCGCATCGAGCTGACGCAGCAGACGCGCGAGGAAGATCTCGCGCGCGTCGCCACATCTCACGCGCGCGCAGGGATCGTTGCGCAGATCGCGCCCTTCTTCGCCGATCTTCCCGAGCGCATCGCGCGGGCGCATCTCGTCATCGCCCGCGCCGGCGCGTCGACCGTCACCGAGCTTTCCGTCATCGGCCGGCCGTCCATTCTCGTGCCGCTGCCGCATGCGCTCGATCAGGATCAGGCGGCCAACGCCGCCGTTCTCGCGCAGGCGGGCGCGGCGGAGGTCGTGCGCCAAGCGGATTTCACGCCGCAATGGCTCGCGGAGCGCATCGCCGATCTCGCCGCGCGTCCCGATCTGCTGACCGAACGCGCGCGCGCGGCGAAAGCGGTCGGCGTCGCCGACGCGGCCGAGCGCCTCGCCGATCTCGTGCTCGCCCTGTCCGAGCGAAGGAGCGTCTCATGAGACTTCCCGCCCGGCTCGGCCCCATTCATTTCATCGGCCTCGGCGGCATCGGCATGTCCGGCGTCGCCGAAATATTGCTCGCGCGCGGCTATGAGGTGCAGGGCACGGACGCCGCCGACGGCGCCAATCTGCAGCGGCTCGCCGGCAAGGGCGCGCGCGTGCATGTCGGCCATGGCGCGCAATGGCTGGGCGAAGCCGCCGTCGTCGTGATCTCGAGCGCGATCAAGCGCGACAATCCCGAGCTCGTGGAGGCGCGCCGTCGTCGCCTCCCCGTCGTGAAGCGCGCGGAGATGCTGGCGGAGCTGATGCGCGACAAGCGCTGCGTCGCCGTCGCCGGCACGCATGGCAAGACGACGACCACCTCGCTCGTCGCGACCTTGCTCGACGCTGGCGGATGCGATCCGACGGTGGTCAATGGCGGCATCATCAACGCCTATGGAACCAATGCGCGTCCCGGCGCCGGCGAGTGGATGGTGGTCGAAGCCGACGAGAGCGACGGCACCTTCTTGAAGCTGCCGGCCGAGGTGGCGATCGTCACCAATGTCGATCCCGAGCACCTCGATCATTTCGGCACATTCGAAGCGGTGAAGCAGGGCTTTCGCAGCTTCATCGAGAACCTGCCCTTCTATGGCTTCGCGGCGGTGTGCATGGATCATCCGACCGCGCGCGAGATCATCGAGGCGATCGAGGACCGCCGCATCATCGCCTATGGCGAGGACGAGCGCGCCGAGGCGCGTCTGGTCGGCCTCGAGCTGGCGGGGGGCGTCGGACGCTTTTCCGTCGTGATCCGCGACCGCGACACGGGCGCTGTGACGCGCATAGACGATCTCGTGCTGCCGGCGGCGGGGCGGCACAATGCGCTCAATGCGACGGCGGCGATTGCGGTCGCGCATCGTCTCGGCGTATCGGCCGATCAGATTCGCGCGGGGCTCGCGAGCTTCTCCGGCGTGAAGCGGCGCTTCACCAAGACCGGCGAGTGGAACGGCGTCGCGATCTTCGACGATTACGGCCATCACCCGGTCGAGATCGCCGCGGTGCTGCGCGCCGCGCGCGCGTCGACCAAGGGCAGAGTGATCGCGATCATGCAGCCGCATCGCTACACGCGGCTGCAATCCCTGTTCGATCAATTCGCCGCCTGCTTCGCCGACGCCGATGTGGCGCTGATCGCCGATGTGTATCCCGCCGGCGAGACGAAGATCGAGGGCGTCGACGGCGCCGCGCTCGCGCGCGCTGCGCGAGAGCAGGGACATGCGCGAACGTCGGCGCTCGCGTCGCCGAGCGAGCTGCCGAAGATCGTGGCCGAGATCGCGGCGCCTGGCGATTATGTCGTGTTTCTCGGCGCCGGGGACATCACGAAATGGGCCTATGCGCTGCCTGCTCAGCTCGAGGAGCTGTCCCGATGACGCGCGCGCGCGCTCTCGAGACGCGCGCGCTTCCTTCTCCCACTCGTGGGAGAAGGTGGCCCCGCGTAGCGGGGTCGGATGAGGGTCCTCGCCGTCACGACGATTTCGAAGCGCTTCCAAGACATCACCAACCGCAGCCGCCCTCATCCGACCCGACTGCGTCGGGCCACCTTCTCCCGCAAGTGGGAGAAGAAAGAGAGCACGGAGATTGTGGATGAATTTATCCGGTCTCTCCGCCCTCCTCCCCGATCTTCGCGGCCGCCTCTCCGCCGACGAGCCGCTCGCGCCCTTCACCTGGTTTCGCGTCGGCGGGCCGGCGCAGTTCTTCTTCTCGCCGGCCGACGAAGCCGATCTTTCCTATTTCCTTTCGCGCCTGCCGCGCGACATTCCGGTCACGATCATCGGCCTCGGCTCCAATCTCATCATCCGCGACGGCGGAATTCCGGGCGTCGTCATCCGCCTCGGCGCCAAAGGCTTCGGCGAGATCGCGGTCGAAGCGGGGGAGCGGCTGCGCGTCGGCGCCGCGGTTCCGGATGTGAAGGCCGCGCGCGCCGCCGCCGACGCCGGCCTAGACGGGCTCGCTTTCTATCGCGGCATTCCCGGCGGCATAGGCGGCGCGCTGCGCATGAACGCCGGCGCCCATGGCGGCGAGACCAAGGATGCGCTGATCGAGGCGCGCGGCGTCGACCGCTCCGGCGCCGTCCGCGTCTTCTCCAACGCCGATATGGGCTTCTCCTATCGCCACAGCGAGGCGCCCGAGGATGTGATCTTCACGCAGGCGCTGTTCCAGGGCCGCAAGGGCGATCCGCAAGCCATTCTCGCCGAAATGGAGCGGATCACGCAGGCGCGCGAGGCCTCGCAGCCGATCCGCGAGAAGACCGGCGGCTCGACCTTCCAGAACCCGCCCGGACACAAGGCCTGGCAGCTGATCGACGCCGCCGGCTGCCGCGGCCTCACGCTCGGCGACGCGCAGGTCAGCGAGATGCACTGCAATTTCCTCATCAACCGCGGCAGGGCTGCCGCCGCCGAGATCGAGGGGCTGGGCGAGGAGGTGCGGCGGCGGGTGCAAGCGGCGAGCGGCGTTCTCCTGCAATGGGAGATCAAGCGGATCGGCGTCCCATGACCGCGCTGGAGAAGAGCGGCACGGTCGAGAGGAGCGGCTCGGCCGCTCCGGACCCGCTCGAGCGCGCGCTCGGCAGCCCCTGGCTCGGCGCGGGGCTCGCGGTCGCGGCGATCGCCGCGCAGCTCGCCGGCCATATCGATTGCGACGTCTCCTGGTTCCTGACCTTCGCGGAAAAAACCGTCGACGGCGCGACGCCTTACATCGATGTGACCGATCCCAATCCGCCGGCCTCGTTTCTGTCGCTCGTCCCCGCCGTGCTGCTCGCCCGCGCGCTGCATGTCGCGCCGGAGGCGAGCGTCGCGGCGCTGGTCTTCGTCTTCGCCGCAGGGGTGATCGGCCTCGCCTTTCACCTGCTGCGGCTCGGCGCCGTGCGCAGCCGACGCTCCTCGCTGCTGCTGCTCAACGTCATCGTGTTCCTGCTGTTGTTCGCGCCGGCGCTGGTGTTCGCGGAGCGCGAGCACATTGCCCTGCTCGCGAGCCTGCCGCTGCTCGCCGCGCTCGCCATCGAGCAGCGGCGCCCGGCTCCATCCCGAGCGGCGCGCCTCGTCGCCGGCCTCGGCGGCGGCCTCGCCATCGCCCTCAAGCCGCATTTCGCGCTCGCCATTGCGCTGCCGGCGCTGGCGAGCGCCTGGCGCGAGCGCCGCCTGCGCGCTCTGTGGCGGGAGGAGCTCGTCGCGGCCGCTCTCGCCGCGGGCGCTTATGCGGTCGCAGTCGTCCTGCTGTTCCCGGCCTATGTCGAGCGAGCGCTGCCGCTGGCGCTCGAGGTCTATGGGCCGGCGCGCGACGGTCTCGCGCATCTGATGATCTTCTCGCTCGCGCCCGCCTATCTGGCGCTGCTCGCCGGCCTCCTTTTCGCGTCGCGCGGCGGGCTCGATCGCGCGACGCTGGTCTTTCTCTGCGCGTCGATCGGCTATTTCGTGGCCTTTCTGGTGCAGGGCAAGGGCTGGATCAATCACGCCTATCCCGCGCTCGCGCTGATCCTGGCCGCCTTTGCGCTGCTGGCGCTGCGCCGCCACGCGCCGGGCGCCGCGCCATCGACGCTCACCAAGTTTCTGTTCGTCCCCGCGCTCGTGGCCGCGCCGGCCTGCTTCGGCCTCGCCGAGCTCCTCGCCGACGCAGAGGAGCATCCGGGGCTCACCGAGGCAGTCGCCTCGGTCTCTCCGCCGCATCCGCGCGTCGCGACGATCGCACGCCAGCTCGACTTCGGCCATCCGCTCGTGCGTCGGCTGGAGGGCCAATGGATCGGACGGCAGAACGCGCTCTGGGTGACGGCGCTCGTCGGCCGCCTGCTCCCTTCCGCCGACCCCGAGCGACAGGCGCGGCTCGAGTCCCGGCGCCGCACCGATCTTTCCGACTTCGCCGAGGATTTGCGCAGGGGGCGGCCCGATATCGTCGTGGTCGAGGACGAGGCGACCCGCCGCTTCGCGCTGGCCCGCCCCGAGACCGCGGCGGCGCTCGACGGCTATCGCCTCGCCGCGCGCGCCGGAGAGATCGAAATCTGGCGGCGAGCGGCCGAGTGAGGGGCGCAATTTCAGATCGCGAGAAATTGTGGTAAGACTGTAAGACGGTAAGATGAGGAGGTAGGGCCATGACCTCGGCCCCGCGCAAAACGGTCTATTCTAAGGTTTCCGTCAAGAGCCAAACCGTGGTTCCGGCCGAGGTGCGCGAGCGCCTGCGCATCAAGCCGGGCGACCGGCTCCGATACATCATCGACGATACCGGAGTGCGGATCGAGCGAAGCGCTCCGGGACAGGAGGACGATCCGTTCGCGACCTTCTCCGAATGGGCGAGCGACGCCGACGACGAAGCCTATGCCGATCTCTGAGCCGCTCCGCTACCTTGCCGGGGATGTGGTCGTCGTGCCCTTCCCCTATGCGGACCGCTTCGCGGAAAAGCGGCGGCCGGCGCTCGTCGTCTCGAACGAAGAGCTCCAGGCCGCCGGCTTCATATGGGTGGTCATGATCACGACCGCTCAGAACTCCGGGATGGCGCACGACATTGCGATCGACGACCTCGCCCGAGCCGGGCTCTCCAGGCCCTCGATCGTTCGGCCGATGAAAATCGCAAATGTCGAGCCGTCTCGCATCCTCCGTCGCGCCGGGAGCCTGCGGCTGGAGCAGACCGAAGCCGTGTTCGATATCATTCGCACTTTCATCGGGCGCAGAGGCGCCACAACCGCGAAGGCCTCGTCATGACTGCTCACGTCGCCGTTCTCATGGGCGGGCTCTCGTCCGAGCGCCCGATCTCCCTGCGCTCGGGAGAGGCGAGCGCCAAAGCGCTCGAAGCCGAGGGTTACCGCGTCACGCGGGTCGATGTCGGCCGCGACGTGGCGCAGGTGCTCGAGGCCCTGAGGCCGGACGTCGCCTTCAACGCGCTGCACGGCCGTTTCGGCGAAGACGGCTGCATTCAGGGCGTTCTGGAGATTTTGCGCATTCCTTATACGCATTCCGGCCTGCTCGCGTCTGCGCTCGCCGGGAAGAAGGACATCGCCAAAGCCGTCATGGCGGCGGCCGGCGTGCCGGTCCCCGAGGGGTGTGTCGTGCATCGGCTGGAGGCGGCCAAGGAGCATGTCCTAAAGCCGCCCTATGTGTTGAAGCCGGTGAGCGAAGGCTCTTCTTTCGGCGTCTTCATCGTCAAGGACGGACGCTCTCATCCGCCGCAAGAAATGGCCGCGACCGATTGGGCGCATGGCGACATGATGCTCGCCGAGCAGTTCATCGACGGACGGGAACTGACCTGCGCCGTGATGGGCGAGCGCGCCCTCGACGTCATCGAGATTCTGGTGCCCGACGGCGGCTGGTACGATTATCACGCCAAATACGCCAAAGGCGGCTCCAAACACGTGCTTCCTGCAAATCTTAAACAAAATATTTACCAAGAGGTCCAACAGTTGGCGCTCGAGGCTCATCGGGCTCTCGGCTGTCGCGGCGTCAGCCGCGCGGACTTTCGCTACGACGATTCCCCCGGCGGCACGGGCGATCTCGTCGTTCTGGAGGTCAACACCCAGCCGGGAATGACCGAGACCTCACTCGTTCCGGAAATGGCCGCTCACGCGGGCTATTCGTTTGGCGGGCTTGTGAGATGGATGGTGGAAGACGCGTCCTGCGATCGCTGAGGGAGCCGCTTTCGGCTCTCTTTCCGCTCGCGCCTGCCCAACCCGTCCAGAGCCCCGCTTTCGCCGCTCCCTTTCCGGCGCCGGCCGCCGCTCCTCGCCCGCGCCCTCCGGCCGCTCCGGCGGCCTCCCCGGCGGCGCGCGCGCCGTCCGGCCGCTGGTCGCGCCTCGCGGCCTTGCTGTCCCTTCCCGGCGTCGGGCCCGTCTCGGCCGCCGCTCTGTTCGGCGTCGTCGGCCTCACTGCGGCGACGCAGAACGGCGATTACGACCGCTTCATCGCCGAGAACGGCGCGCTCCGGGACGTCGTCGCCCGCAATATCGGCTTCCCGATAGAGGTCGTCACCATCTCGGGCCTCGGCGAGATGACGGAAGGCGATGTGCTCGCCGCCTCCGGCGTGCAGCCGACCCAATCGCTGCTGTTCCTCAACGCCGAAGCCGTGCGCGGGCGCCTCGCCGAGCTGCCGCTGGTCGAGAGCGTGCGCGTGCTCAAGCTCTATCCGGATCGCTTGGTGATCGCGCTCGAGGGCCGCCGCCCTTTCGCGCTGTGGCAGCGCAATGGCGCGCTCTCCGTGATCGCGGCCGACGGCATGGTCATCGACGAGGTCAGGGACGAGCGCTTCCTCGATCTGCCCTTCGTCGTCGGCGAGGGCGCCGAGAAGCGCGTCGGAGACTATGCGCGGCTGCTCGAGGCGGCCGGCGAATTGAAATCGCGCATTCGCGCCGGCGTGCTGGTCTCCGGCCGGCGCTGGACCTTGACCATGACCAATGGCGTCGAGGTGAAGCTCCCCGAGAGCGAGCCCGAGACGGCGCTGACGCTGCTGCGCAAGCTGCAGCGCGAGGCGCGGATTCTCGACAAGGACATTCTTTCGGTCGATCTGCGCGCTCCCGGGCGCGTCGTGGCCCGCCTCTCCGAGGAGGGCGCGGCGGCGCGGGCGGCGGCGCAGGCGCGAAACGGACGCAAGGGCCGCCAGACATGAAAACGCGCTTGTTTCCGCCCCGCATGAAGCAGCTCCCGGCGCGCCGCAGCGCGACGATCGCCGCTCTCGACGTCGGCACCTCGAAGATCGCCTGCCTCATCGCCCGGCTCTCGCCGGTCGGCGGCGACGGCCCGAGCGCGCGCGGCCGCACGCATCGCGCGCGCGTGCTCGGCATCGGCCATCAGCGCTCGCGCGGCGTGAAGGCCGGACAGATCGTCGACATGGAGGAGGTCGAAGCCGCCATCCGCCGCACGGTGGACGCCGCCGAGCGCATGGCGCGGACTCAGGTCGACAGCGTCATCGTCACCGCCTCCGGCGGCCGGCTGGCCTCGCAGCATTTCGCGGCCAAGACGCGCATCGACGGCGCCGCCGTCGCGGCGAGCGACGTGCATCGCGTGCTCGAGGCCTCCGCCACCCATGTGACGGAGCGCGGCCGCGTGGTCCTGCATTCGCTGCCGATCGGCTTCTCGCTCGACGGCGCCTGCGGCATTCGCGAGCCCGCGGGAATGGTCGGCGCCGAGCTCGGCGTCGATCTGCATGTGGCGAGCGTCGATCAGGCGGCGATGCGCAATCTGCTGGTCGCGATCGAGCGCGCACATCTTTCCATAGAGGCGGCGGCGGCCGCGCCTTATGTCGCCGGCCTCGCCGTGCTCGAGGCTGACGAGGCCGAGCTCGGCGCC
Source organism: Methylosinus sp. Sm6 (assembly GCF_019802345.1). GTDB lineage: Bacteria > Pseudomonadota > Alphaproteobacteria > Rhizobiales > Beijerinckiaceae > Methylosinus. The sequence continues at coordinate 66,803 of NZ_JAINDZ010000006.1, forward strand.
ATCGTCATCGACATGGGCGCCGGCGGCGCCTCCGTTGCGGTGTTCTCCGGCGGCGTGCTGGTCCACACCGATGCGGTCACGCTCGGCGGCAACCATGTCACCATGGACATCGCCCGCGGGCTCGACTGCCGGCTCGCCGACGCCGAGCGCTTGAAGACGCTCTATGGCGCCGCCATCGCCTCGCCCTCCGACGAGCGCGAGACGGTCGCTTTCGATCATGTGGGAGAGAGCGGCGAGCATTCGGCGCATGCGTCGAAGTCGCATCTCGTGCGCATCATCCTTCCGCGCGTCGAGGAGACGCTCGAATTCCTGCGCGATCGGCTCGCCGCCGCCGGCTATCCGGCTCATGCGGGCCGCCGCATCGTGCTGACCGGCGGCGCCTGCTTGCTCACCGGGCTTCCGGAGGCGGCGCGGCGCATTCTCGGCGGCCAGGTGCGCGTCGGCCGTCCGGCGGGCATCGACGGTCTGCCGGAATCGGCCAGGAGCCCCGCCTTCGCCGCGGCTGTCGGCCTTATCGTCTATCCGCAATTCGCCGGCCGCGAATATTTCGAGCCGCGGCGCGAGCAGGAGGCGCGGGGGACGGGAACGGGCGGTTACATGGCCCGCGTCGGTCAGTGGTTGAAAGAGAGTTTCTAGCGTTCGAACGAGAGAGCGACGCGCGCGTCGGCGAAGCGCTCCGGGGGAATCGAAGCCGACGCCGTGGTTGAATAAGTCGAGAGGCCTCACAAAATGACGATCAATCTCAAAGCGCCCGAGCTCCGGGAATTGAAGCCCCGCATTCTGGTGTGCGGCGTCGGCGGCGGCGGGGGCAACGCCGTCAACAACATGATCATGTCGGGCCTCTCCGGGGTGGACTTTCTGATCGCCAACACCGACGCGCAGGCGCTCGCCTCCTCGCGCGCCGAGCGCATCATTCAGATGGGCCTGCAGGTGACCGAAGGCCTCGGCGCCGGCGCCCAGCCGGAAGTCGGCCGCGCCGCCGCGGAAGAAGCGCGCGAGGAAATCCGCGACCATCTCTCCGGCTCGCATATGGTGTTCGTCACCGCCGGCATGGGCGGCGGCACCGGCACGGGCGCCGCGCCGGTCATCGCCTCCATCGCGCGGGAGATGGGCATTCTCACCGTCGGCGTCGTCACCAAGCCCTTCCATTTCGAAGGCTCGCGCCGCCTGCGCATCGCCGAATCGGGCATCGCCGAGCTGCAGAAGTCGGTCGACACGCTGATCATCATTCCGAACCAGAATCTGTTCCGCATCGCCACAGAGAAGACCACCTTCGCCGACGCCTTCGCCATGGCCGACCAGGTGCTCTATTCGGGCGTCGCCTCGGTCACCGACCTCATGGTGAAGGAAGGCCTCATCAATCTCGATTTTGCCGACGTGCGCTCGATCATGCGCGGCATGGGCAAGGCGATGATGGGCACCGGCGAGGCGACCGGCGAGCGCCGCGCCAGCCTCGCGGCGGAGGCGGCGATCGCCAATCCGCTGCTCGACGAAGTGTCGATGAAGGGCGCGCGCGGCCTGCTGATCTCCATCACCGGCGGCAACGACCTGACGCTGTATGAAGTGGACGAGGCGGCGAGCCGCATCCGCCAGGAGGTGGATGAGGACGCCAACATCATCCTCGGCGCGACCTTCGACTCCTCGCTCGAGGGCGTCGTGCGCGTGTCGGTGGTGGCGACCGGCATCGATCTGCCGAGCGCCGCCATGGAGGACAGCGCGGCCGCCGAGGCGCGCCTCGCCGAAGCCGCCGAGCGCCTGCGCGCGCAGGCGGCGTCTCACCGGTCGCAGCCCGCGCCGACCGCCCAGCCGATCGTCGTCGAGACCGCGCCGCAGCCGGCTCCGCACGCCTATGCCGAGCCGCGGCCGGCGCCGGCTCCGGAGCGGCCCGCTCCGTCCTATTATGCGGAGCCCGCGCATGGGGCGCCGATGTCGTCGCATGGCGTCTATATCGAGCCGGTCCAGACTGTCCGGCCGACCTATGCGGCGCCCGAGCCGATGATGGAGCCGGCGCGCGCCCCCGCGCCCGAGTCGGAGGGGCCCTATATTCCCCCGGCTCCCGAGCTGCCGCGCACGCGCCTGCCGCAGATCGAGGATTTTCCGCGGCCGATCCAGGAGCAATATCGCCAGGCGCGCGGCGAATATCTGCAGCCGCCCGCGGGCGCCGGGACCGCGCCTGAGGCGCGCCGGCGCACGCTGCTCGAGCGTCTCGCCTCCTTCGGCGCCAGCCGGCAGGAAGACGCGATGCCGACGGCGCCGTCCGCCGCGCCGCGCCCGCCGCAGCGGACCGCCGCGGCGCCCGCGCCGTCCCATGCGGATTACGCCAAGCGGCCGGCCGCTCCGGCTCCTGCGCCAACAGGCCACGCCGGTCTCGACCCGCACGGCCGCCGCGCGCCTGTCCGCTCGCTCGAGGAGGAGCAGCTCGAGATCCCGGCCTTCCTGCGCCGGCAGGTGAATTCCTGACCGCGCGCCGGCGTCGACGGCGCTAGAGCGTCATCCGATCGGATCGGATGATGCTCTAGCCTTCTTTCTTTCGAGCGAATTCTGATCGATCGAACGGTTCCGTTCGATCGGAAAGCGCTCTAGACCCGCCACGGCGGGTCTATTTATTTGCCGCCGCGACGCTGCGGAGCCGGTAACAATCTGTAAGAAAGCGTGACTGGCGAAGCGCCGCGGCCGCGGCTATGGTGCGTCTTCAGAGGCGCGGGGCCTCGGGCGCTCGCGATCCGGCGCCCCGAATGACCAGTGGTGTTCCTTGCTCGGGTCGGCATGAGCTCATGAGATCGCGCCCATCGACAAATCTGCAGACGACGTTGGCGGCCGCCGTGACGCTCGAAGGCGTCGGCGCGCATAGCGGACGTCCCGCGCGGATCGTGCTGTCGCCCGGCGACGCCGGCTCCGGCGTCGTCTTCTCGCGCGGCGGCCGCGCTTCGGCGGTCGACGCGTCCATCGCCGCCCTTGCTCGCAACGTCTCCTCGACCGATCTCAGCGTGCGCATCGGCGCCGGCGAGGGAAGCGTCGCCACGATCGAGCATCTGATGGCGGCCTTGAACGGCCTCGGCGTCGACAATGCCGTCGTCGACATCGACGGGCCGGAAGTCCCCGCGATGGACGGCTCGGCGGCGGCCTTCGTCGCCGCGATCGACGAGGCCGGCGTCGTTCCGCTGCCGGCGCCGCGGCGGGCGATTCTCCTGCGCGCGCCGGTGCGCGTCTGCGACGGCGCCGCCTGGGCGGAGCTCGCGCCCGCGCCCGCCGGCGGCTTCCACATGGATGTGGAAATCTCATTTCCCGGCGCGCCGATCGGCCGCATGCGCCGCCGGCTCTCCCTCACGCCGGCGCGGTTCCGCGCCGAGCTCGCCCGCGCCCGCACCTTCGGCTTCCTCGGCGACGCCGAGCGGCTTTGGCGCTCCGGCCTCGCGCTCGGCGCCTCTCTCGACAACACGGTGGTCATCGCCGAGGAGCGCATTCTCAATCCCGAGGGATTGCGCTTCGCCGACGAATTCGTGCGCCACAAGATGCTGGACGTCCTCGGCGACCTCGCCCTCGCCGGCGCGCCGATCATCGGCGCCTTCCGCTCCTATCGCGGCGGCCACCGCCTCAATCTCGCGCTTCTGGAGACGCTGCTGGCGACGCCCGGCGCCTATGAGATTGTCGGCGCTGCCGAGCAGAGCGCCCGACCGACAGCGCGCGTCGGCGCCGGACGCTGAAGCGGCGAAGGGAGAGCATCTCCCGCCGCTTTGAGCGAGCCTTCAGGCTCGCTGTCGTGCGGCTTCAAAACCGTCGACGCAGATCATTTCGTTTTTCACTCAGTTCAATTTCAGGGCCGTCCTGCCGACGACCCGAAAAGCAGGAGAAAAGCAATGAGTTTTATCCTTAGATTTCGCTCTTCTCTCGATGCGCCGGCGCTCACGCCCAAAATCGCGCCGAAGCTCTCTTTGGCCATAGCCGTCCTTCCGTCTCTGGCCGCCGCGCAGGAAGCCCTGCCCGAAAAGCGAGCGATCAGCCAGTTCCTGGCTCCGACATGCGCCGAGATCGCCTCCCATGCGGATGAGTTTCCCAAATATGGCGTTCAGCGTGCGACACAATACTTTACGCCGCTGTTTGCCCCTGGTCCCGATGGCAGGCTGAAGCCGGAAGATCGCCGCGCTTGTCTCAACATAGAAGGGTCATGCCTGGTCGGAAATTACTTGTACAATTATCCGAGCACGAGCGGCGTTCGGCGCGATGCGATCACCTACAAATTCGGCAAAGGAAGCGGCAGAGGTCCGCATAATATGACGAATGCGTTGGATCCCTGTCGCACGCTCGCCGCTGATCCGAGGCATTATCCGAGCGGCACGGTGATCTTCATTCCAGATATGCGAGACAAGGTTTGCCCACAGTCGGCAAAGACCGTCGATGGCTGCTTCGTCGTCGGCGACGTCGGCTCGGCGATAAAGGGCAAGCAGCGTTTCGATATCTTCACTGGCGAGTGCTCGCGCTACAGCAAGAGGACGAACACGTGCAATGATCCGGCGAATGCGAGCTTCGTCGCGCCGGCCGGCGCGGCGTTTCACGTGATCGAGCCCGACCATCCTCTGGCGATGAAATTGCGGAGCGAAGCAGACGAGTTCATCAATCGAAATTGGCAGTGAGCCGGTCGAAGCCCGACCAATGTCGGCCGCGCCGAAAGGGGCCGCGGAGCGGGCGAGGGCGCCGCTCCGCGCAGGCTCGAAAATTGCGAGAAACCCGGTATAATCGCGCGCCGACGCATCGACATTTTTCGACGCGCATTTCGATGGGAGCAAGGAATGAAGCTCGCATCCTATAATCTCGAAAATCTTTTCCTGCGCGCCCGCGCCATGAATGGCGAGGCCTATACGGATGGCAAGAAGGCGCTCGAGGCGCATGCCGAGCTCGGCGTCATCCTCGCCAAGCCGACCTATACCGGCGCCGACAAGGCCAAGATCATCCGCCTGCTCGAGACCTTGCGGCTCGACAAAGCCGACGATCCCGGTCCCAACGGCTTCGCCGTTCTGCGCCAGAATCGCGGGCGTCTCCTGAAGCGCTCGCGCGACGGCGTCGAGATCGTGGCGGAGGGGCGCGCGGACTGGATCGGCTGGGTCGAGCTGAAGCGCGAGGAAGTGAATGAGGAGGCGACGCGCAACACGGCGCGCGTCATCAATGACGTCGGCGCCGATGTGCTCGGCGTCATCGAGGCCGAGAGCCGGCCGGCGCTGGTTCGCTTCAACGAAAATCTCATCGGCGCGATGGGCGGCGTTCCCTACGCCCATGCGCTGCTGATCGACGGCAATGACGACCGCGGCATCGATGTCGGCCTCTATGCGCGCGAAGCCTATGAGGTCGAGGCGATTCGCACCCATGTGGACGATAGCGACGCGCAGGGGCGCATCTTCAGCCGCGACTGCGCGCATTATGAGGTCCGCACGCCGCAAGGCAATGCGCTGCATGTGCTGGTCAATCATTTCAAGAGCAAGGGATTCGGCTCGCAGACGACGTCCAATCTACGGCGGCAGCGGCAGGCGGCGCGGGTGAAGCAGATCTACGCGCGTCTTCGCGAAAGCGAGACCTATGTCGCCGTGATCGGCGATCTCAACGACACGCCCGACAGCGCGCCGCTCGTGCCGCTGCTGCGCCAGACCGATCTGAAGGACATCAGCGAGCACGCGAGCTTCGACGACGGCGGCCGGCCCGGCACGTTCGCCAATGGGACCGCCGCCAATAAGATCGACTATATTCTGCTCTCGCCGGCGCTCTTCGACGCCGCGCGCGCGGGCGGCATCTTTCGACTCGGGGTGTGGGGCGGCCGCAATGGAACGCTGTTCCCGCATTATCCGGAGATCACGAGAGCCGTCGAGGCCGCCTCCGACCATGCGGCGATTTGGGCCGACATCGACATCTGATCTCGTCCCGCTCGGCTCGTGGTCCGCTTCATCGAAACTGATGGGCCTCGAGGGCGAGCCCGAAGGCTCGCGGTCCAGGGGCCGCGCTCGGAGCGCGAGCCTTCAGGCTCGCTATTTCAGCCCATCGAATCGACTGAATCACGCCACCGGTCCCGGGCGCGCCCCTGCTTTTCCCGATAAAATCAGGAATATTCGGCAATCGCAACAGGCGGATCGGGAGATTTTCCGTAGCCCGCAGGCGAAACACCGTGTCATCGTCGGGATGAACCGCCATCGACATCGCGTCGTCGAGGGCGACGGGGTGAAGCCATGCGCGCGCGATCTCTCAAATCTGGACTGAGCCGGCTCGTCGGCGTCGTCCTGGTCATGACCTTTCTCGTCAATGTCGCTGTGCTGGTCTTGCATGCGGGGCCGCGCATCCGCGCGGAGGACGAGACGACGGTGCGGCTCACGCATGAGCTGCTGGCGACGGCGCTGGCGAGCCTGCAGGAAACCGCCGATCCGGCGCCCGCCCTGCGGCGTTTCTACGAGAGCCTCGGCGCGCTCCGCCACGTCGACATCAAGATCGTCAAGAACGAGGATGCGGCTTCGCTCGCCCGCTTGCGGCCGAAGGCGCGAGCGGAGAGCGGCGTGCCGGACTGGTTCGTCGCTCTGGTCGATGCGCCCACCAGAGTCTCGATCCTGCGGCTCGGCATGTTGCCGAGCGCTCTCATGCGCGGCGCCGACGACGGCCGCATCGCCATTGTCTCCAATCCGATCGACGAGCTCGCCGAGATCTGGGCGGATGTGTCCTGGCTCGCTTTCATCAGCCTCTCCGTCACCGTGACCTTTTTCGGCGTCGTTCTCGTCTTCGTTCGTTCGTCGCTGAAGCCCTTCGAGGGAATGCGACGCGCGCTCGCCGATCTCGAGGCGGGCAAGACCAATGTTCGCGTCGCGCCGCATGGAGCCGAGGAGTTCAGGAGCATTGCCGACGCGCTGAACTCGCTCGCCGCGACGCTCGATCACGTCAAGGCCGAGAACCGGCGTCTCCTGAATGAGCTCATTCGCGTCCAGGACAAGGAGCGAAAGGAAATCGCGCGCGATCTCCACGACGAGGCGGGCCCGTGCCTGTTCTCGATCCGCGCCGGCGCCGTGACGCTGCTCGACATCGCCGCCAGCCCCGCGCCGGATATAGCGCGCCTGCGCCGCGCCTGCTTCGACGTCGACAAGGCGAGCGAGGCGATCCAGACTCTGGTCCGAAGCCTGCTCGATCGATTGCGGCCGCGCGGCCTGGCCGAGTTCGGGCTCGGCGCCGCCGTCGAGGATTTGATCGCGTCCTGGCGGGCGAGCCGTCCCGATGTCGTCTGCGAGCTGGTTTCTCCTCACGATCTCTCGTCCTTGGATGAGCCGACCGCCTCGACCGCCTATCGCGTCGTGCAGGAGGCCACGACGAATATTTATCGGCACGCGCGGGCGAAATTCGCCGAGATCCGGATCGAGTTCGCCTCGCTGCCGCTTTTTGCCGACGGCGAGTCGGAACAGGAATGCGCGCCAGGCCTGCAGATCACCGTCGAGGACGACGGCGTCGGGTTGCCGGACCGGCATCGCTTCGGCCATGGCCTGTCGGGAATGCGCGAGCGCGTGCAGGCGCTCGGCGGGCGGATGGCGATCGAGAATGGGCGGCTCGGTGGAGCGCGGATCTCGGTGGCCTTGCCGATTCAGGAGCTCGAGGACGAAGACGACGGGTGAAGCGGCGACGCGCTCTCGAGCCGTTTCCGATCCGAGTGGATCGGAAACGGCTCCAGTTCATTTGATTTGGAGCGCATTCCGATCGATCGAACGATGCCGTTCGATCGGAAAGGGCTCTCGAGCATTAGCGAAATATTCACCACGCCGCATCGGCTGTTTCGTAAACGATAACCATAATGAATGCTTCATATTTACATTCGAATTCGTGAGCTTATCCTTGTCTTTGTCAGCATTCACAATAGATGGCGCCGATGTTCTGATCGGCGCGAAGAGGGTTTACGCGTTCCATGCGTCGAAGAGCCTTTGCCCAAGCCGCGCCCCTCCGCGCTCTCACGACCGCCTTCTGTCTGGCCCTCGCATCCGGCGCCTTTGCCGAGCCGCGCGTCGTGCCCGGCATCGGCGAGCGCGAGGCCGCGCGCCTGTTCGCGGCCCCGCCGGCGCCTATCGCCGCGCCCGAGCCGGCGCCGGCAGCGGTCGCCGCCGTCTCTCCCGGCGCCTATGGCGGGGGCTTCATCGAGCTGCTGGTGACCGGCTCCACGCCGAGCCATGCGCGCCGCGCGCCGCAGGCGCAAGCGCCGGCGCACATGCAGCTCGCGGCCTATGCGCCGCCGCAGCAGGCCAATGTGCAGCGGGAGATCGAGCCGGTCTTCCAGCGCGCCGAGGTCGACTATGGCGGCGGCGAGCGGCCGGGGACGATCGTCGTCGATTCGGACAATAAGCTGCTCTACTACGTGCTCGCCCATGGCCGCGCGATGCGCTACGGTATCGGCGTCGGCCGTCCCGGCTTCACCTGGACCGGGGTCAAGCCGATCACGCGCAAGGCGCAATGGCCCGACTGGACCCCGCCGGCCGAAATGCTCGCGCGCCGCCCCGATCTGCCGCGTCACATGGCTGGCGGCCCGGCCAATCCGCTCGGGGCGCGCGCGCTCTATCTCGGCGGCTCGCTCTACCGCATCCACGGCACCAATGAGCCCACCACCATCGGCCAGAACGTCTCCTCCGGCTGCATCCGCATGATGAACGAGGATGTGGTCGACCTCTACGACCGCGTCCATGTCGGCACTCGGGTGGTGGTTCGTTGACTCTGTCGCTGCGTCGGGCATGGACGGACGCGGCGACTCCGATATTTTAGAGGTGCCGGCGCCGTTGCAATCGCCTCGGCTTCGCGCGATACCCGGCCGAGCCGATGTTCTTCGTGAGGCGCAGTCGTGCCCAGCCTGATCCGCTTTCTGGTCATCGTCGCCGTTCTCGCCGGCCTCGCCTATGCGGGCATGCTGGCGGTCGTCGGCACGGTCACGCCGCAGCCGCGCGAGATGACGCAGACGATCAATCCGCAGCGTCTCAACAAGTGAGCGACCCATGGGCGAGGCGAAGCGCCATCCGCTGATCGGCGCCTATCTCGACATGCTCGCCGCCGAGCGCGGCGCGGCGCGCAACACGCTCGACGCCTATCGGCGCGACCTCGAGGATTATCTCGCCCATCTCGCGCGCGCCGGCGCCGAGCCGCTCTCGGTCTCGACCGAGGGGCTGCGCGCCTATCTCGCCGCGTTGGAGACGCGCGGCATGACCGCCGCGACCAGCGCGCGGCGGCTCTCGGCGCTGCGCCAGTTCCACAAATTCCTCTATGTGGACCGCTATCGCGCCGACGACCCCTCCGCCCCGCTCGAAGGTCCGCGCCGCCAGCGCAGCGCGCCGGACATTCTCTCCGTCGATGAGGTCGAGCGCCTGCTCGACATGGCGCGGGAGGGGCTCGAAGATGAGAGCCGTCCGGCCGGCGAGCGCCTGCGCGCGGCGCGGCTCTACGCGCTGCTGGAGACGCTCTACGCCACCGGCCTGCGCGTGTCGGAGCTGGTCTCGCTGCCGGCGGGCGCGGCGCGCAGCCGCGATGATTTCTTCACCGTGCGCGGCAAGGGCTCCAAGGAGCGGCTCGCGCCGATGACGCCGCGCGCCAAGGCCGCGCTCACGGTGTTTCGCGCGCTTTTGGCCAAGCACGCGCCGGGGCTCGCCGATTCGCCTTTCCTGTTTCCGTCGGACGCCGCCGAGGGGCATTTGACGCGCCAAGCTTTCGCTCGCGACCTGAAGACGGCCGCCGCCGCCGCGGGACTTTCCGCGCGCGACATCAGCCCGCATGCGTTGCGCCACGCCTTCGCCAGCCATCTCCTGCAGAACGGCGCGGATCTGCGCGTCGTGCAGGAATTGCTCGGCCACGCTGATATTTCGACCACGCAGATCTATACGCATGTGCTCGACGAGCGCATCCGCGCCATGGTGAGGGACCTGCATCCGCTGGGGGATTGAGCGTCGCTACCCCCGCCTCTCCACAAAATCCGCGACCGCCTCGATCGTCGGCGCGTCCAAGAGCAGCGGCGCATGGCCCTGGCCTTCGACCGTCAGCCGCTCGAGCAGCGGATGGCCCTCGGCCATCGCCTCGAAAGTCTCCTTCGACAGCAGGTCGGAATTGCCGCCGCGGATGACGAGCGTCGGGATCGGCGCCATCGCCTGCCACTCCTCCGCAAACAGCAGCGGGCCGCTGTCGGGGCCGATCTCGTCCAGCACATGGGCGAGCTCAGGGTCGTAGCGCAGCGCCAGCTTTCCGTTCGCTTCGGTGAAAGTCGCGCGGGCGAAGGCCTCCCATTCGTCCTGGCTCAGAGCGGGAAATTGCGGGCCGGCGACGAGCTTCAGCGAGGCGAGCGCGATGGAGAGCGACGGCACTGTCGGCATGCGGCCGACATAGCTCTTGATGCGGCGCAGGCCGCCCGCGTCGATGATCGGGCCGATGTCGTTGACGACCGCCGCTCGCAGAATCTCCGGCCGCCGCGCCGCAAAGCGCATGATATGAATGCCGCCGCGCGACGTGCCGACGAAAATCGCCCGAGTGACGCCCGCCGCTTCGAGCGTCGCCAGAATATCGGCGTCCTCGACATCGAGGCTGTAGCGGCGCCAGTCGGTGTCCCAATCGGACAGGCCGCGCCCACGATAGTCGAGCGCCAGCACGCGGCGTCCTCGTTGCGCCAGCGCTTCCGCCAGTCGCTCGAAGTCCTCCGCCGAGCGCGTGAGGCCGGGCAGGCAGACGACGGGCGTGGCGGCGCCGCTCTGCGCGGGCAGGTAGTCGACATAATGCAGACGCAGACCGTCCGCGGCGGAAACGAAGCGGCTCTCGCGCCGCACGGCCTGCCGATCCATGCGCCCTCTCTGTTTCGGTCGGGTTCCGATAAGATATAGGCTCGCAGTGCGCGGCGCGCCCGGCTTTTTCGTGCGTGATGCGTGGGCCGGCGCCTAGAAATTCTCCTGCCATGGGAAAAGACGGGCATGCTGCCATAATTTCGCGCAGCGGCTGAAGCCGCTTCGACTGCTCGGCGTCTTGATGCGAGCGACGCGTCTCGATATTTTGCGAGGGTGCGGGCCGAAGCGCAGCCAAGACGCGCCTCCCGGCCTGAAAAATCCGCTGCGACCCCTCCCACAGGAAACTCGTGGCGGGAGGTCGGCGGTCCGATTCCGGCGGCGAGGCTGCGCCGCGACGCCCCAGGGACCCAAATGTCCGTCCTCATCGACACGAACACCAAGGTTATCTGTCAAGGATTCACCGGCAAGAACGGCACGTTCCATTCGGAGCAGGCCATCCTCTACGGCACGCGCATGGTCGGCGGCGTCTCGCCGGGCAAGGGCGGCTCGACGCATCTCGACCTTCCCGTCTTCGACACGGTCGCCGAGGCGCGGGAGAGGACCGGCGCCGAGGCCAGCGTCATCTATGTGCCGCCGCCGGGCGCGGCCGACGCCATTTGCGAGGCGATCGACGCCGAGGTTCCGCTCATCGTCGCCATCACCGAAGGCGTGCCGGTGCACGACATGATCCGCGTCAAGCGCGCTCTGTCCGGCTCCCGGTCGCGGCTCATCGGGCCGAACTGCCCGGGCGTCGTCACCGCGGGCGAGAGCAAGATCGGCATCATGCCGGGCAATATCTTCAGCAAAGGCTCGGTCGGCGTCGTCTCCCGCTCCGGCACGCTGACCTATGAGGCCGTGTTCCAGACGACCCGCGAGGGTCTCGGCCAGACCAGCGCGGTCGGCATCGGCGGCGATCCGGTCAAGGGAACCGACTTCATCGAGGTGCTGGAGTTGTTTCTGGCCGACGACGCCACCAAATCCATCATCATGATCGGCGAAATCGGCGGCTCGGCGGAGGAGGATGCGGCTCAGTTCCTCATCGACGAGGCCAAGCGCGGCCGCAAGAAGCCGATGGTCGGCTTCATCGCCGGCCGCACGGCTCCGCCCGGGCGGCGCATGGGTCATGCCGGAGCCATCGTCTCCGGCGGCAAGGGCGACGCCGAGAGCAAGATCGCGGCGATGGAAGCGGCCGGGATCAAGGTATCGCCTTCGCCTGCGCGCCTCGGCAGGACTCTCGTCGAGGTGCTGAACGGCTGAGTGGAACGCGGATCGAAGGCGGCGCGGCCCGCTCCCTCACCCTCCCCCGCTTCGCGGGCGAGGGAGGCGACCGGCGATTCGTGAACCTTCGATGACGCGCGGTGTGTGCTCCCTCTCCCGCGAAGCGGGGGAGGGCTGGGGAGGGGGCTTCGGGAGCCCCGCGCTTTTGCTCATGCACGCGATCGAAAGCCGGAGCCCGGCGAATGAACGGAGCCGACGCCGCGAGGCGCCGGCCTCTCGTCGTCTCCGGCGACGAAGCGAAATCGTAATGAAGCGTAAAAAGGATTTCGCTCTACTTTATACGAGCTCGACGCTCGGGAGATAAAACAAATGGCGCGTCTCGAGACGAATGGCGGTTCGGCGGGAAACGCTCCGCAGCCGCGCAGGAGCGCGACTGCGCAGAGCCGGGCTCTGCAGGGCGTCGACGCCGCTTATGTCGAACATCTGCTCGCAGCCTATGAGGCCGATCCATCCTCTGTCGGCCCGGCTTGGAGGGAGTATTTTGCGAGCCTCGGCGCGATCGGCGAGCCGGCGGGGCCGGCGGGCCCGTCCTGGGCGCGGCCGGGTTGGCCGATCCTGCCGACCGACGAGCTCGCCGCGGCGCTGGCCGGCGGAGAGCCGGCCAAGCCCGCGCCGAGCAAAGGCGCCGAAAAGCCGGCGGCGCCGCCCTCGGCCGAGGAGATCCAGCGCGCGGCGCGGGACAGCGTGCGCGCCCTGATGATGATTCGCGCCTATCGCATGCGCGGCCATCTGCACGCCAATCTCGATCCGCTCGGCCTCGAGCAGCGCCAGGATAGCGAGCGCCACGACCATGGCGAGCTGCATCCCGGCACCTATGGCTTCTCCGACGACGATTACGACCGCAAGATCTTCATCGACGGCGTGATGGGCATGAAATACGCCAGCGTCTTCGAGATGGTGGCGATCCTGCGCCGCACCTATTGCGGGCCGATCGGCTATGAGTTCATGCATATCTCCAATCCCGAGGAGAAGGCCTGGATCCAGTCCCGCATCGAGGGCCCCAAGAAGGAGATCGCCTTCACCGCCGAAGGCAAGAAGGCCATTTTGCGCAAGCTGGTCGAGGCGGAAGGCTTCGAGAAATTCCTCGATGTGAAATACACCGGCACCAAGCGCTTCGGCCTCGACGGCTCGGAATCCATCGTGCCGGCGCTGGAGCAGATCATCAAGCGCGGCGGCGCGCTGGGCGCGAAGGAGATCGTGCTCGGCATGGCGCATCGCGGGCGTCTCAACGTGCTGTGCCAGGTGATGGGCAAGCCGCATCGCGCATTGTTCCACGAGTTCAAGGGCGGTTCCTTTCTGCCGGACGAGGTCGAGGGCTCGGGCGATGTGAAATATCACCTCGGGGCCTCGTCGGACCGCGAATTCGACGGCAATAAGGTGCATCTGTCGCTCACCGCCAATCCGTCGCATCTCGAGATCGTCGATCCCGTCGTGCTCGGAAAGGTGCGCGCCAAGCAGGATCAATATCATTGCCCCGACAATGAGCGCCGCTGCGTGATGCCGTTGCTGATCCATGGCGACGCGGCCTTCGCCGGCCAGGGCGTCGTCGCGGAATGCTTCGGTCTCTCGGGGCTGAAGGGCCATCGCACCGGCGGCTCGGTGCATTTCATCATCAATAATCAGATCGGCTTCACCACCTATCCGCGCTATTCGCGCTCGTCGCCCTACCCTTCGGATGTGGCGAAGATGGTCGAGGCGCCGATCTTCCATGTGAATGGCGACGATCCGGAGGCTGTGGTCTACGCCGCGCGCATCGCGACGGAGTTCCGCCAGCAATTCCAGAAGCCCGTCGTCATCGACATGTGGTGCTATCGCCGCTTCGGCCATAACGAGGGCGACGAGCCGGCCTTCACCCAGCCGCTGATGTACAAGAAGATCAGGGCGCATAAGACGACGTTCGATCTCTATGCGGAAAAGCTGATCGGGGAAGGCTTGCTGACGCGCGAGGACGTCGAGGCGATCAAGACCGAATGGCGCCAGCGCCTCGAGCAGGAGATGGAGGCGGCGCAATCCTATCGGCCCAATAAGGCCGATTGGCTCGACGGTCGCTGGGCGGGCGTGAAGCCCGGCTATCAATCTTCCGAGGACGAGCGCCGCGGCAAGACCGGCGTTCCGGTCGAGACGCTGCGCCGCATCGGCGACGAGCTCACCAAAGTTCCCGAGACCTTCCACATCCATCGCACGATTCAGCGCTTCCTCGATTCGCGACGCGCGGCGATCGTGAGCGGCGCCGGAATCGACTGGGCGACGGCGGAAGCGCTGGCCTTCGGCTCGCTGCTGGCGGAGGGTTATAATGTCCGCCTCTCCGGGCAGGACAGCGAGCGCGGAACCTTCTCGCAGCGCCATTCGGTGCTGGTCGATCAGGAGGATGAATCCCGCTATCTGCCGCTGGAGCATCTCGGCCAGGGGCAGGGGCGTTTCGAGGTCATCAATTCGATGCTCTCGGAAGAGGCGGTGCTCGGCTTCGAATATGGCTATTCGCTCGCCGAGCCGCGCTCGCTGGTGCTGTGGGAGGCGCAATTCGGCGATTTCGCCAATGGCGCGCAGGTGATTTTCGACCAGTTCCTGTCGGCGGGCGAGCGCAAATGGCTGCGCATGTCCGGCCTCGTCTGCCTGCTGCCGCATGGCTATGAGGGCCAGGGGCCGGAGCATTCCTCGGCGCGGCTCGAGCGCTATCTGCAGCTCTGCGCCGAGGACAATATGCAGGTCGCCAATTGCTCGACGCCGGCGAACTACTTCCATATCCTGCGCCGGCAGCTGCATCGCGACATTCGCAAGCCGCTGGTGCTGATGACGCCGAAATCGCTGCTGCGCCATAAGCGCTGCGTCTCGCGCCTCGACGACATGGGCGAGGGAACGATGTTCCATCGCTTCATCTCCGACGACGCCGAGCTGCATCCCAATGAGTCTTTCCGCTTGGCGCCGGACGATCGCATCGCTCGCGTGATCATGTGCTCGGGCAAGGTCTATTACGACCTTCTGGAGGAGCGCGAGTCGCGCGGCGCGAACGATGTCTATCTGCTGCGCGTGGAGCAGCTCTATCCCTTCCCGCTGAAGGGCCTCGTCACCATGCTGTCGCGCTTCAAGCAGGCCGATGTGTTCTGGTGTCAGGAGGAGCCCAAGAACATGGGCGCTTGGTTCTTCGTCGAGCCTTATCTCGAATGGGTGCTGACCCAGGCCGGCGGCAAGTCGAAGCGCGCTCGCTATATCGGCCGGCCCGCCTCGGCGGCGACGGCGGCCGGCACCATGTCCAAACATCAGGCGCAGCTTCGGGCCTTTCTGGATGAAGCCTTCTCGGCGCGCGTGTCTTCCCTGGCGGCGGAGTGAACATGACGGAAATCCGCGTTCCCACCCTCGGCGAATCGGTCACCGAGGCGACGATCGGCCGCTGGTTCAAGAAGGCGGGCGACGCCGTCGCCGCCGATGAGCCGCTGGTCGAGCTCGAGACCGACAAGGTGACCCTCGAGGTGAACGCCCCGGCCGCCGGCGTGCTCGCCGAGACGCTGGCCAAGGAAGGCGAGACGGTGACGCCGGGCGCTCTGCTCGGCCAGATTTCCGACGGCGCCGCCGCCGCTGTCGCGCCGCGTGCGGCGGCGGTCGCGGCGCCGGCGCCCGAGCCCGTCGCGGCCGCCGCCGGCGTGGCTGTCGCCGAGGCGCCGAGTCGTCCGCCGGCGCCTTCCGCCGCCAAGATCGCCCGCGAGCAGGGCCTCGACCTCTCGGGCGTCATCGGCTCGGGCAAGCAGGGGCAGGTGTTGAAAGAGGATGTGCTGGCGCTCGCCACCAGGCCGGCGCCGGCTCCCGTCGCGCCGCCGCCCGCCCCGGTTATCGCGCCGCCGGCGCCGCGCCCCGCCTCCGCCCCCGGCGACGCCGAGCGGGAGGAGCGCGTCCGCATGACGCGCTTGCGCCAGACCATCGCCAAGCGCCTCAAGGAGGCGCAGGCCAGCGCCGCCATGCTGACCACCTTCAACGAGGTCGACATGTCGGCGGTGATGGCGCTGCGCAACCGCTACAAGGATTTGTTCGAGAAGAAGCATCATGTGAAGCTCGGCTTCATGGGCTTCTTCGTGAAGGCCTGCTGTAAGGCGCTGGAGGAAATCCCGGCCGTCAACGCCGAGATCGACGGCGCCGACGTCATCTACAAGCATTACTGCCACATCGGTGTGGCGGTGGGCACGGAGAAGGGCCTCGTGGTGCCGGTGGTGCGCGACGCCGACCGGCTCAGCGTCGCCGAGATCGAGAAGGCGATCGGCGAGTTCGGCCGCCGGGCCCGCGAAGGCCGGCTCGACCTCGAGGATCTGACCGGCGGCACCTTCACCATTTCCAATGGCGGCGTCTATGGCTCGCTGATGTCGACGCCGATCCTCAACGCCCCGCAATCGGGCATTCTCGGCATGCACAAGATCGAGGAGCGGCCGGTGGTCGTCGCCGGCAAGATCGAGATCCGGCCAATGATGTATCTCGCCCTCTCCTACGACCATCGCATCGTCGATGGGAAGGAGGCGGTGACCTTTCTGGTGAGGGTCAAAGAGCAGCTCGAGGACCCGGCGCGGCTGGTTATCGACCTCTAGAGCGCTTTCCGCTCGAACGGAATCGTTCGAGCGATCAGAATTCGCTCCAAACGGCTCTAGCGTTGCCGAAGCGAGAATCCGCGGCGCCGCCCCTAACAATCCGGGGCTACGATGTACAAATATCTCCTGTGCTACGAAGGTAGGCGCCCGTGAGGCGGGTCGTATCGACCGCCGAGGAGAGTGTCATGGAAGGCAAGACCGCAACCGAGAGAAAGCTCCCCCTTCTGACCCCCGAGCAATTCGCCCATCTCGGCGACGGAGCCATCGCCTATGTGCGGACCATGCGGTCGGAAGATGTGACGCGGCTCTATCCGCAGGCGCCTCCGATCCAGCCGGGCATCACCCTGTTCGCCCTGCTCGGCGCTGACGGCAGCCCGATCGTGCTCGCCGATACGGAAGAGGGCGCGCGGGCCAACGCCTGGGAGCACCAGCTGCAGACCGTCAGCCTCCACTGAAGGCTGACGGGCGAAGCGTTGCGCCTTCAAGACGCAATTTGACCGACGTAAAGTTTGATTTTACAGTTCGGCTCGATGATCGGACGCTTGGATGCATATGCAAGTCAATTACGATCTCGCTCGGATCCGAGCCCGCTCGGCGTCGATAAAGGTCGAGCGTCTCGCGCCGAGAGAGGCGTGAGCGAAGCGCGCCGCAGGCCGTCACGAAGCCGCCCGACGGCGCATGGCTCCTATCCCCCCACCACGGTCGTGAACACCTGGCCGCCACGGGCCAGCGTGATCTTCCAGTAATAGCGGCGCCCGCCGGTCGCCTGCTCCAGCTCGCGGCTCGAGCCGATCTTCTCGTCATTGATGGCGAGGATGACATCGCCCTTCTGCAGATTGAGGCGTGCGGCGACCGAATTCTGGTCGATCTCGGTCACGACCACGCCGGCCGCGACTCCCTGCACCGACAGCTCCTCGATGACCGCCGGCGACAGATTGACCACTGTCGCGCCCGCGAAGGGCGAGGAGCCCTTCACCTTCACCGGATCGCGCGGCGGCGTTTCCGGCGCCGGGGAGAGGCGCAGCGGCAGGAACACGGTCTTGCCGCCGCGCAGCACGCCGAGCGTCGCCTGGCCGCCGAGGGGCTTGGTCGCGAGGCGATAGCCGACCGCCTCCGGATCGTCCGCCGACTGGCCGTCCACCGAGACGATGACGTCGCCGCGCTTCAGCCCCGCGTCCGACGCCGGCCCCTTGGCGAAGAGGTCGGCGATCAGCGCGCCGGCCGGCCGCTCGAGGCCGAGCCCGTCGGAAATCTCCTTGGAGAGATTCTGCAGCGTGGCGCCGAGCCACGGGCGCTTCACCTGATGGCCGCCGCCCTTGGCGGCCGCCACGACGATCTTGACCATATTGACCGGAATGGCGAAGCCGATGCCGACCGAGCCGCCCGATTTGGAGAAGATCGCCGAATTAATGCCGACGACGCGCCCGTTCAGATCGACGAGCGGACCGCCTGAATTGCCGGGATTGATGGAGGCGTCGGTCTGGATGAAGAAGCCATAGTCCGAGATGCCGACCTGGGTGCGGGCGAGCGCCGAGACGATGCCCTGCGTCACCGTCTGGCCGACGCCGAAGGGATTGCCGATGGCGAGGGTCAGGTCGCCGACCTCGAGCGCGTCCGAATCGCCGAGCTCCATGGTCGGGAAGGCGGAGCCTTCGGTCAGCTTCAGCACGGCGAGATCGGTGCGGGGGTCGCGCAGCAGGATCTTGGCCGGAATCTCGCGCTTGTCGGCGAGCGACACCTTCACATCGGTCATCCCCTCGATGACGTGATTATTGGTGACGACGATTCCGCTCGGATCGACGATGACGCCGGAGCCGAGCGATTGCGCGGTCGGGCCGCGCGGCCCGCCGCCGCCCTCGCCGAAGAAGCGGCGGAAGATCGGATCATCGAAGAAAGGATTGGCCGGCCGCTGCTCGATGCGCGTCGCAAACACATTGACGACCGCCGGCGTCGCCTTTTTGACGATCGGCGAGAAGGAGAGCACCGCGTCCGCATGCGACTGGGGAATGACGCGCGGCTGCTGCGCCAGCGCCGCCGAGCCGAGCGCGCAAACGAAAGCCGCCGCAATGAGTTGACGCCAGAAAAGTCGCATTCGCCGATCCTCTCGGGGTAGATTCGCCGCGCGCATATTAGCGCGAAAAGCGACCGCCTCGTGGAATTCGGCGCTCAGAACCGGCGGGCCGTGTAGACCACATGCAACGGATCGCCTGCGACGCCGCGCGCAGCGATTTCCTGCGCGCGCCACGCCCATCCGGCCGCGTCGAGCGCCGCTTCGAAATTGGGCGAGGGATCGGCGGACCATACGGCCAGCACGCCTTCCGTCGTGAGCGCGGATCGCAGCCGCGCGAGCCCCTCGGGCGAATAGAGCCCGCCATTGGCCGCGCAGCAGAGCGCGTCCGGTCCATTGTCGACGTCGAGAAGCACGGCGTCGAAGCGGCGGTCGGCGGAGGCGATCAGCGCGGCGATGTCGCCGATGCGCAGAGTGACGCGCGGATCGTCGAGGGGGCGGCCGGCGAGCAGGGCCAGCGGGCCGCGGTTCCAGGCGACGATCTCGGGCAGCAGCTCGCAGACCGTCACGCGCGACTCCGGCGGGGCGGCGTGCAGCGCGGCGCGCAGGGTGAAGCCGAGGCCGAGGCCGCCGACGAGGATGCGCGGCGCCGGCGCGCGCAGCTCCTCGAGCGCCAGCTGCGCCAGCGCTTCCTCCGAGCGATGCGCGCGATTGGACATGAGATCATAGCCGTTGCAGCGGATCTCGAAGATTCCTGCGCGGCGGCGCAGGATCAGCTCGTCGCCCGCCGCCGTGCGGGCTCTGGCCAGCTCCTCCCAGCTCTCAGTCATCCGTTCCGCCTCGCTCTGCGGCGCCGCGGCGCCTTGACGGAAGCCACGGGAGCGCGCATGTTAACGCCATGCTACGCACGCTCCGCTCCCGCCTTTGTCGGATCATTATCAGCTAGCGAAATCGCTGGCCGGAGCCGTCACGTCTCTCTTCGACACAAATGACGCCCCGGGCCGGCAGGCCGAGGGGAAATCATGTCGTCCGACGCTCCCGTTTTGAAGCTCTACAACACGCTGACGCGCGTCAGGGAAGAGTTCCGGCCGCTCGATCCGGCCCATGTGCGCATGTATGTCTGCGGGCCGACCGTCTATGACTACGCCCATATCGGCAACGCAAGGCCGCTGATCGTCTTCGACGTGCTGTTCCGGCTGCTGCGCCATCTCTATGGCGCGGAGCATGTGACCTATGTCCGCAACATCACCGACGTCGACGACAAGATCAACGCCCGCGCCGCCGAGCGCGGCATTTCGATCCGCGAGCTGACCGAGGGCACCAACGCCGTCTTCCAGGCCGATGTGGCCGCGCTCGGCTGCCTGCCGCCCAGCGTGCAGCCGCGCGCGACAGAACATATCGCCGAGATGATCGCCATCGTCGAGCGGCTGATCGCCTCCGGCCATGCCTATGCCGCCGACGGCCATGTGCTGTTCGACGTGCCGTCCATGGCCGATTACGGCCGGCTGTCCCGCCGCCCGCTCGACGAGATGATCGCCGGCGCGCGCGTCGACGTCGCGCCCTATAAGCGCGGCGACATGGATTTCGTGCTGTGGAAGCCGTCCAAGGACAGCGAGCCCGGCTGGGAGTCGCCCTGGGGGCGCGGGCGGCCGGGCTGGCACCTCGAATGCTCGGCGATGTCGTGGAAGCATCTCGGCGAGACTTTTGACATTCACGGCGGCGGAATCGACCTCGTCTTCCCGCATCACGAGAACGAGATCGCGCAGACGCGCTGCGCCTTCGGCCATGAGGCGATGGCGAATTACTGGATGCACAATGGCTTCCTGCAGGTCGAGGGCGAAAAAATGTCCAAGAGCCTGGGGAATTTCGTGACCATTCACGAATTGCTGCACACGGAGAATTTCGGCGGACGCAAATGGCCGGGCGAGGCGCTGCGCCTGGCGATGCTGCGGACGCATTATCGCCAGCCGATCGATTTTACCGTGAAGGCGCTGGAGGAGGCGGAGGCGAGCCTGCGCAGATGGAGCGCGCAAGCGGGCGAGGCGTCCGCCGAGCCGGGCGTCTCCGGCGATGTGCTGAACGCGCTCGCCGACGATCTCAACACGCCGCTGGCGCTCGCCACGCTGCACGAACTGGATGGCGCCGCTCTGAGCGGCGCGTTGAAGCTGCTCGGCGTCGATCTTCGCGCTTATGTGCGCTGGGTGGAGGCGCAGACGCGGGAGGCCGTCGATGTGGCGAAAGTCTCAGCATTGATCGAGAGCCGCCTCGCCGCCCGCGCGGCGAAAAACTGGGCCGAGTCCGACCGTATCCGCGACGAACTCGCCGCGATGGGCGTCGCGCTGAAGGACAATAAGGACGGCACGACGACATGGGAGGTGAAGCGGTGAGCGCCGCCCCCTGCTCCAGCGCGCGCAAACCCTCTCCCATAGGGAGAGGGTGGCCGCGAAGCGGCCGGGTGAGGGGCTACGGCGCCGGGAGCTTTGGCGGAGAGCGGGGTTCCCCTCATCCGACCCCGCTTCGCGGGGCCACCTTCTCCTCAGGGGAGAAGGAGTCGCGCTCCACCACTCGGAATCTAGTTCAGGCGCGGAAAAGGGCGCCTCGGCGCGCGGCAGCGGGCGATGTCCGCGGCGCGGCGGATTTCCTGCAGCACCCAGTCGAGCCGCTCCTTCACCTCGTCATTGGTGAAACGCAACTCCAAAAACCCGTGGCCCGCAGCTCACGCCACAACAGCGCTTCTGCAGGCGTGCTCGTGGCGCGCAATCGCCGCGCAAATGGCGTGAGCTTGGACATCAACGCGAGCTTCCTGCCGGATCGCATAACAATCAAGCGTCGCAACCGCGAGGAGACGTCCATGCCTGAAATCGACTGGCGCAAATACCTCCCCTTCCCTGGGCATTGGGCGTCGTACCTCCTGTTCAAGCTCGTCATCCTCGCTTTGGCCGCGGCCTTCGCCTGGCATGTGCTGAGCGCGCTCGAGGTGATCTGATGGCCCGCGCCGCGCCCCCTGCGGGCCTGCGTCCTTTTCTGCCGGCCGACGCGCCGGCGCTGGCGACTATTTTTCGCGAGAGCGTCGAGACGCTCGCCGCCGACGATTATGACGAGGATCAGCGCGCCGCCTGGGCCGCCGCGGCGGATGACGAAGCGGCCTTCGCCCAAAAGCTCGCCGGCGCGCTGACCATCATCGCCTCGCTCGACGGCGAGATCGCGGGCTTCGCCTCGCTGCGTGACGGGACGCTGCTCGACATGCTGTATGTGCATCCGCGCGCGGCGCGGCGCGGCGTCGGCTCCGCGCTCATAGATGCGCTCGAGAAGCTCGCGCGCGGCCGCGGCGCGCGCGAGATCAGCGTCGACGCCTCCGACGCCGCGCGCGATTTCTTTGCCGCGCGCGGATATATTCCCCACCAACGAAACCTGCGCGAGCTGCGCGGCGAATGGCTCGGCGCCACGACGATGAAGAAGACGCTGGACGAAAAGGCGCAGCAGCGATGACGCGGGAACGGCTGACGATCTTCGATACGACCTTGCGTGACGGCGCGCAGACGACAGGCGTCGATTTCTCGCTCGCCGACAAGCGTCAGATCGCCGCTCTGCTCGACGATCTCGGCGTCGATTATATCGAAGGCGGCTATCCCGGCGCCAATCCGCTCGACACGGAATTTTTCGCGAAGCGTCCGCAGCTCAAAGCGCGCTTCGCCGCCTTCGGCATGACGCGCCGCCAGGGCCGCTCGGCCGGCAATGACCCCGGAGTCGCCGCGCTGCTCGACGCCGATTGCGATTGCGTCACCTTCGTCGCCAAGGCCTGGGATTATCAAGTGCGCGTCGCGCTGCGCTCGACGCTCGACGATAATCTCGACGGTATTCGCCAATCGGTCGCCGCCGCTGTGGCGCGCGGCAAGGAAGCGCTCGTCGACTGCGAGCATTTCTTCGACGGCTACAAGGACAATCGCGACTATGCTATTCGCTGCGCCATCGCCGCGCATGAGGCGGGCGCGAGATGGATCGTTCTCTGCGACACCAATGGCGGCTCGCTGCCGCACGAAGTGGAGCGCATCGTCGCGGAAGTGGCGCGCGTCATTCCGGGCGATCGGCTCGGCATTCATGCGCATGACGACACCGGACAGGCGGTCGCCGTCTCGCTCGCCGCGGTGCGCGGCGGCGTGCGCCAGGTGCAGGGCGCGCTGAATGGATTGGGCGAGCGCTGCGGCAACGCCAATCTGACGACCATCATCGCCACTCTGCTGCTGAAGGAGGAGTTTTCCGAGCGCTTCGAGATCGGCGTGACGCGCGAGAGCCTCACGGGCCTGACGCGCGCGAGCCATGCGCTCGATGAATTGCTGAACCGCGCGCCGAACCGTCACGCGCCCTATGTCGGCGCCGGCGCCTTCGCCACCAAGGCCGGCATTCACGCCTCCGCCGTGCTGACCGATCCGCGCACTTACGAGCATGTGCCGCCTTCGAGCGTCGGCAATCAGCGCCGCGTGCTGGTGTCCGATCAGGCGGGAAAATCCAACATCGTCGCCGAGCTCGAGCGTCTCGGCGTCCCGATGCGCAAGGATGATCCTCGTCTTTCGCGGCTGCTCGAGGAAGTAAAGGAGAAGGAGGCGCAAGGATACGCCTATGAGGGCGCCGACGCGTCGTTCTTTCTGCTGGCCAAGCGCGTGCTCGGCGAGCTGCCGCATTATTTCGACATCGAGCGCTACAGCGTCGCGGTCGATCGCCGCTTCGGCGCGATCGGCGCCTCCGACGACGCCGGCGCCGAGGCGATCGTGAAGCTGCGCATCGACGGACGTTCGACGATCTCGGCAGCCGAGGGCAATGGCCCGATCAATGCGCTCGACGTCGCGCTGCGCAAGGATCTCGGCAAATATCAAACCTTCATCGAGGATGTGAAGCTCGTCGATTATCGCGTGCGCGTGTTTCAGGGCGGCACGGATGCGGTGACGCGCGTGCTGGTCGAATGCGCCGACGCCAAGGGCGAGATCTGGTCGACGGTCGGCGTCTCGCCCAATGTCGTCGACGCCTCCTTCGAGGCGCTGGTCGACGCCATCATTTATAAGCTCGTGACATCGGGCGCGACATAGAAGCTGCGTCCCTTCTCCCACGAGTGGGAGAAGGGAACGCCCTTCTTTCAAAAATGCTGCTCGATGTCTTGCGCTTCGCCTTCCTGCGGCGGCGTGTGAACGGCGCGCAGCATCGGAATCACATCCTCGATGCGCTCGGCCACCAGATAGCGCACCTCATAGCCCGGACGAATGAAGCCGGCGTTGTGCATATGCGCGAACAGCAACAGGAGCGGCTTCCAGAAGCCGCCGATGTCGGCGATGACGAGCGGCTTGCTGTGGCGACCGAGCTGGATCCAGGTCAATTGCTCGGTCAGCTCCTCGAGCGTGCCGATGCCGCCCGGCAGCGCCACGAAAGCGTCGGATTTCTCGAACATCAGCCGCTTGCGCGTATGCATGTCGGGAACGACCTGCAGCTCGGTGACGGTCGGCAGCGCGATCTCGCGCTCATCGAGAAAGCCGGGAATAATTCCGGTGACGCGCGCCCCATTGGCGAGCGCCGCGCCGGCGACGACGCCCATCAGCCCGCAAGAGCCGCCGCCGAAGACGAGCTCCATTCTCTCGCGCGCGATCGCCGCGCCGAGCGCTTCGGCCGCCTGCGTGAAAATCGGATCATCGCCCGCGGATGAGCCGCAATAAACGCAAATGCGCTCGATCTTCCGACTATCGTTCATATGATGTTGATGGCGTGCGGGCGCGCTCGCGTCAAGGCCCGCGCGCGCCTCCCGGCCGCGCGCCGCTGCGCGCGGCGCTATTGGAGCGACCGTGCGTTCTCCCCGCAAAGCTCTTATATGAACATTGGACGTCATGGAGGCGGCTCCTGCATGAGGGGACGGGAACGAGTGATGCGACAGGTCGAGCAAGACGACGCGGAAGCTTCGGTACATGGGGCGGTCGAGGCGATCGAAAAGCCTTTCGGCGACGTTTCCGCGCTCGCGACGATCCGCGGTCTGTGGCCCTATATCTGGCCGAAGGGGCGGCGCGATCTGGAGCGGCGCATTTTCTACGCGCTGATTCTGCTGATCGTCGGCAAATTGGTGAACATGGCCGTTCCCTTCGCCTTCAAATGGGCGGCCGATTCATTGACGCTGGACGACGCCGCGCCCGTGCTGCTCGGCGCCATGGCCTTCACTCTGCTCTACGGCGTGCTGCGCACGCTCTATGCGTTTCTGACGCAGGCGCGCGACGCTCTGTTCGCGGCGGTGGCGATGCATGCGGTGCGCAGGCTCGCCGACCACGTCTTCGTGCATATGCATCAACTCTCGCTGCGCTTCCACATCTCGCGCAAGACCGGGGGGTTGACGCGCGTGCTCGAGCGTGGCCGCAACGCGATCGAGACGCTGACGCGACTGGTGATGTCGACCGCGGTTCCCACCGTCATCGAATTCGTTCTGGTGCTCGGCGTGCTCGTCGCGCAGTTCGATCTCGCTTATGCTCTCGTCGCGACGCTGACGATCATCGCCTTTCTCGCCTACACGCTCGTCGCCACCAATTGGCGGATCGCCATTCGCCGCGCGATGAACGAGAGCGACGTCGACGCCAATGTGAAGGCGATCGACAGCCTGCTCAATTACGAGACGGTGAAATATTTCGGCGCCGAGCGGCGCGAGGCGGAACGTTATGACAAATCCATGGCGCTCTACGAGGGCGCAAGCGTCAAATCCTATATCTCGCTCGCCGTGCTCAACGCCGGCCAGGCGCTCATCTACACGGCGGGCCTCACCATCATCATGGTCATGTGCGCCTATGGCGTGAAATCGGGACGCAACAGCGTCGGCGATTTCGTGCTGGTCAACGCGATGATGATCCAGCTCTATCAGCCGCTCAATTTCATGGGGACGCTCTATCGCGAGACGCGGCAGGCGATCGTCGATATCGAGACGATGTTCGCCATTCTCTCCGAGCAGCCGGAGATCGCCGATCGTCCGGACGCGCGCGATCTGTCCGTCGGCGCGGGGCGCGTCGTCTTCGACAATGTCGCTTTCGCCTATGATCCGCAGCGGCCGATCCTGCGCGGCGTCTCCTTCGAGGCGCCGCCCGGCGCGACCATCGCCATCGTCGGCCCCTCGGGCGCCGGCAAATCGACGATCTCGCGTCTTTTGTTCCGCTTCTACGAGCCGCAATCGGGCCGCATTCTCATCGATGGGCAGGATATTTCCGCCGTCACGCAGCGCAGCCTGCGCGACGCCATCGGCATGGTGCCGCAGGATACGGTGCTGTTCAACGACACCATCGCCTATAATATTCGCTATGGCCGCTGGGACGCGAGCATGCGGGAGGTGCGCGAGGCGGCGCGGCTCGCGCAGATCGACGATTTCATCCGCCGCGCGCCGGGCGGCTATGAGGCGCAGGTCGGCGAGCGCGGGCTGAAGCTCTCGGGCGGCGAGAAGCAGCGCGTCGCCATCGCCCGCACGATTTTGAAGGGACCGCCGATCCTCATCCTGGACGAGGCGACGTCGGCGCTGGACAGCTTCACCGAGCACGAGATTCAGGAGGCGCTCACGCGCGTCTCGCGCGGCCGCACCACGATCGTCATCGCCCATCGCTTGTCGACCGTGGTGGATGCGGACGAAATTCTGTTCCTCGATCAGGGCCGCATCGTCGAGCGCGGCCCGCATCGGCAATTGCTGGCGCGCGGCGGCGCCTATGCGGCGATGTGGAGCCGCCAGCGCGAAGCCGACGCCGCCGAGCGCGCGCTGCGTCGCGCCGACCAGGGGGAGCGGGAGGCGGAGGAGGCCGCGACCTGAGCCCTGTCGGGGAGCCGACGCGCTTTCAGGAAGAGGCGGCGGCGGGCTTTTGCGCGGCGAAATAGACGAAAGTGCTGCGCAGGAACGAGTTGCGGGTTTCGACCGTGTCCCAGTCCGCGGTCCAGTTCGCGCCCGTGACGGCGCGCACTGTAAAGCCTGTCTGCTCGAGCTGCGCTTTGGTGTGGGACGGCGGCGCGGCATAGCCGAGCATGGCGCCGCCCTCGTCGACATAGCGCGCATACCATTGCGACAGATGGCGATTGCCGAGCTGCCAGCCGAGAAGCCGCAGCGGATGGCGCAAGCGCGGCCGCTCGCAGAGCACGGGCGCCAGCGCCTCGCCGATCAGATTATGCGTGCTCATGATCAGCACGCCGCCCGGCCGTAGAACGCGGAAGATCTCGGCCAGACCTTCGAGGCGCGCCGCGAGCGGAAACAAATGATCGAGGCCCTGCACGCTGAACAGCGCCGCGTCGAAGACCGCATCGGCGAAGCCCAGAGCCTGCGCATTCATCTGCGCGACAGGGGCGCCCGGACTCCGGCGGCGCGCCTCGGCGAGCAGGGGGAAGGAGATGTCGAGCCCATGGACATCATAGCCGCCGTCGGCGAGCGGTCGCGTCGTGCGGCCGGAGCCGCAGGCGATGTCCAGCACGCGCGCGGGAGGCGCGGGAAAATAGCGCGCGATCCAATCCTTCTCTATGGCGTAGAGGCCGCAGTCGACGGAGAAGGTCGCCACCGCGAAATCGGCCTCGTAATAAGCGCGAGACTCGAGCAGGCCGTCGCTGTCCATCGGATTGCTCCCGCTTCAATAGGTCGCGACGACCGGCGGAGCGGCCGGCGAATGGAAGAGGTCGAGCCGGTAGTTGAGGCCGGCGCGCAGAACATGCCCGTTGAAGCGCGAGCCGGAATCGATGGTGACGAGCCCGGTCCCGCCCGAACCCGGGCCGGGAATGGCGTTGGTGTTGAAAGAGAGATAACCCGAGGAGCGCACGCGGCCGAGATCGTAATAGAGATATTCGATCTTGGCGCTCCAATTGCCGCGGAACGCCCATTCGACGCCGGCGCCCGCGGCCCAGCCGACGCGCGTGTCGTCATACTGGCTGCGAGCGAAGCCGAAGACATTGGAACCCGCCGGAACCAGCGGCGAGCCGGTCCAATAGGCGTATTGCGTCTGCGTCACGGTCTGCGAGGCGCGACCGAACGCGAGGCCGCCCGTCAGATAGAGCAGCGCCTCGGGATGCACGGCGAAGCCGAAGCGGCCGCGAACGGTGGCGAGATAATCGAGATTGCGCGTCACCTGCGTTTCCGTCGAGATCGAATAACGGGTGAGATTTGGCACGGTCAGCACAGCGTAGCGACTCTCGGAGCCTTGGACTGCGGTCCCCTGCGCGTCGGCCTCGACGCCGACGACGAAGCGGGGCGCGAGTTGGTAATTGTAGCCGATCTGCCCGCCGCCGAAGGCGCCGTTGAAGCTCGGCGTGGAGACGCCGCGCGCGCCGAGCGCGGAGGTCGCGCCGAACAAGGGGGCGTTGTCGAGCATGGCGAAGCCGCGAGAATCGATTCCGTTGCGCGCTCCCCAGATATAGCCGGCGTTGGCGCCGAGATAGACGCCGGTCCAGGAGAAAGGCGGCGGCGGCGGCGCGATGGCGGCGAGGTCGGCGGCGGCGGCTCGGCCGCCGATCGCAGCGACACCGAGCGCCGCTGCGAAGGGAAAGGCTTTCATCGGCAAGGACCCTCGATCAAAGAGGAAGGACGGCGCGCTTCCGGCGACCGGCGTCGAGAACAAGCGAGAAGGAAATCGATCGGATCAATGATACCGAGGCCTTTTACGCCCGGTCAATGAGAGCAGTTTCGTGGTTTTCGGGGAGTGCGGAAATGTATCGACGCCGCAGCGAAGCGGCGATGCGCAATATTGCTTACGCGCCTTCGCGAGCGGATCAATGATCGTCCGTTGTCTTCTGCGGATCGATGGAAACGCCCAAGGCGTTCAGTTGGGCGCGCTCCGCCTCGGTCAGCGCGCCGGCGCTCGCGCGGCGCCCACGCCGCGCGGTGAAATAGATCACCGCGGCGCCGCCGCCGAGGGCGAGGAGCGGAGCGGCCCACAACAGCCAAGTCTCAGGCTTTACCGGCGGACGCAGAAGAACGAAATCGCCATAGCGGGCGACGACGAACTCGCGCACCTCGGCGTCGCTCGCGCCGCCCTTCAGCTTCTCGCGCACGATGAGGCGCAGATCCTTGGCGAGCGGCGCGTCGGAATCGTCGATCGACTGATTCTGGCAGACAAGGCAGCGCAATTCGCCGGCGATGGCGCGGGCGCGCGCCTCGAGCGCGGGATCGGCGAGCTTTTCGCCGGGCTCGACGGCGAGGGCGGGGGAGAGCGCCAAGCTCGACAGAAGAGCGGAAATAATGAGCGCCGCTCCCCTCTCCCGCTTGCGGGAGAGGGTGGCTCGACGAAGTCGAGACGGGTGAGGGTCAGAGCCGCCCTCATCCGACCCTCGCTTCGCGAGGGCCACCTTCTCCCACAAGTGGGAGAAGGGGAGAGCGGCGAGGTTCGGAAAAAGCCCCATCATTCCGCCGCCTGTGCGTGCGTCGTGACGCGCGCGCGCGCGGCGACGCCGATGCGCAAGCGGCGGTCGGCGAGCGAGCAGGCGCCGCCCAAGGCCATGACGACCGCGCCGAGCCAGATCAGCAGCACCAGCGGCTTGTAATAGAGCCGCGCGTCGATGGTTCCATCTTCGTGCTGCTCGCCGAGCGCCGCATAGACCTGGCCGAGGCCGAGCGTGACGATGCCGGCCTCGGTGCGCGCCATGCGCCGCGCCTGATAGAAGCGCTTCGCGGGCTCCATGCGGGCGAGCGTGGCGTCGCCCTCGCGCACCGCCATCACGGCATAGGTCTCGGCGTAATTGGGGCCGGCGCGTGAGGCGACATCCTCGATCGCGATTCGATATGGGCCGACGTCATAGGCGACGCCCGGCTTCATCGCCACGATCTGCTCGACGCCCCAGCCGGTCGCCGCGAGGCCGAGCAGCGTGAGGCCGACGCCGGCATGTGCGATGGAGGCTCCCCAGGCCGAGAGCGGCAGGCCGCGCGCACGCGAGACAATGGAGCGGAGCGGCGCGCCACGCGGCGCGGCGCGCATCGCAATGTCGCTGAAGGCGCCGACGACGAGATAGATGGCGAGGCCGGCGCAGATCACCGAGAGGAAAGGCGCGCCATGCAGCGCGGCGAAAATCGCGATCGCGACGACGCCGGCGGCAAAGGCGG
Organism: Methylosinus sp. Sm6; assembly: GCF_019802345.1. Classification (GTDB taxonomy): domain Bacteria; phylum Pseudomonadota; class Alphaproteobacteria; order Rhizobiales; family Beijerinckiaceae; genus Methylosinus. The sequence goes on from NZ_JAINDZ010000006.1 coordinate 96,515, forward strand.
CGCGCAGCCGCTGCAAGGCGCCGAGGAGATCGCCGCGCTTCCACGCGAGCAATTGGCCGATCGGCATCGAGAAAATCAGCGGCAGAGCGATCGGAATCAGCACCGTGTCGAAAAAGGGCGCGCCGACCGAAATCTTCTCGCCGGTCAGCGCTTCGAGCGCGAGCGGATAGAGCGTGCCGATGACGACCGTCGCGCAGCAGACCGTCAGCAGCAGATTGTTGACGACGAGCGCGCCTTCGCGCGAAATCGGCGCGAACAGGCCGCCGGTCGGCAGAGCGCTCGCGCGCAGCGCGAACAAGGCCAGAGCGCCGCCGATGAAGACGGTGAGAATGGCGAGAATGAAGACGCCGCGCGCGGGATCGCTGGCGAAGGCGTGCACCGAGGTGAGCACGCCCGAGCGCACCAGGAAGGTGCCGAGCAGCGACAGCGAGAAGGCGAGAATGGAGAGGAAGATGGTCCAGACCTTCAGCGCCTCGCGCTTCTCCATCACCGCCGCGCTGTGCAGCAGCGCCGTGCCGGCGAGCCAGGGCATCAGCGAGGCGTTCTCGACCGGGTCCCAGAACCAGAAGCCGCCCCAGCCGAGGGTGTAATAGGCCCAGTACGAGCCCATTGCGATGCCGAGCGTCAGGAAGATCCAGGCGGCGAGCGTCCACGGCCGCACGAAGCGCGCCCAGGCGGCGTCGATGCGTCCGCCGATCAGCGCCGCGGCGGCAAAGGAGAACACGATCGAGAAGCCGACATAGCCGAGATAGAGCAGCGGCGGATGGATCGCGAGGCCGGGGTCCTGCAGAATCGGGTTGAGGTCGCGCCCCTGCCAGGGCGGATCGGCGACGCGCGCGAAAGGATTGGAGGTGAAGAGAATGAAGGCGACGAAAGCCGCGCCGATGAGTCCCTGCACGGCGAGCGTGTCGGCGCGCAGGCGGTCCGGCATGGCGCCGGAGAATACGGCGGTCAGCGCGCCGAAGAAGGAGAGCACGAGGACCCAGAGGAGCATGGAGCCCTCGTGATTCCCCCAGACGCCCGAGACCTTGTAGACCATCGGCTTTAAGGAATGCGAATTCTCGATCACATTGACGAGCGAGAAATCCGAGACGACATGCGCGTAAGTCAGCGCGCCGTAAGCAAGGGCGACGAGGCCGAACTGCGCGAGCGCCGTCGGACGCGCGACGCTCATCAAGGAGGCGTCGCGCAGGCGCGCGCCGGCGAAGGGAAGGATCGCCTGCGCGATCGCCAGAGCGAGAGCGAGGACGAGCGCGAAATGTCCGGTCTCGACGATCATTGCTTCGCCTCCGTCCCGTCGCCCTTCCACACGCCCTGCTTCTTCAGCGCGTCGGCCACGTCGCGCGGCATGTAGCGCTCGTCGTGCTTGGCGAGCACGCTGTCGGCGCGGAACACGCCGTCCGGCGCGAGCGTCCCGTCGACGACGACGCCTTGTCCTTCGCGGAAGAGGTCGGGCAACAGACCCGTGTAGGCGACGCGAAGGTCGCTCGTCCTGTCGGTGACGACGAATGCGACATTGCGGCCGTCGCCGCGCGTGACGGCGCCTTCTTTCACCAGACCGCCGATGCGCAGCCGCGCGCCCGGCGCGAGCTGCTTTTGCGCGAGCTCGGAGGGCGTATAGAAGAACACGATATTGTCGCGCAGCGCGAACAGCACGAGGCCGACGGCGAGCGCGAGCGCGGCGAGCGCGCCGCCGATCAGAACCAGCCTCTTGCCCTTGCGCGTCATCTCGTCATCCTCCGACGCCCAGCTCGCGCGCCAGCGCGTCGACGCGAGCGAGGCCGTCCCTGTCGTTCGCCAGCGCCTTGCGCGCGCCGTCGAGCGCCGTCTTCGCCTGCGCCGCCTCGTCGAGCACGCTATAGGCGCGAATGAGCTTCAGCCAGCCCTCGACATCCTCGCCATTCTGCTCCAGCCGGCCCCGCAGCCGCTCGACCATCGAGCGGATCGCCTGCAGCTGCGCGCCTTGCGGCATGGCGGCGATCTTCGCGCCGTCTTCGCTCGCCGGCGCCCCGCGCAATTGCGCGAGCAGAGCGGTGACGCGCTCGCGCCAGGGCGCGTCCGGGGCCGAGTCGCCGAGCAGCTTCGACCAGAGGTCGATGGCCTTGTCGCGCTCGCCGTTCTGCGCCGCGGCGAGGCCGATGTAATAGCGGGAGATGGCGGATTTCGGATCGAGCGCCAGCGCCGCCTCGAAATCGCGCTGCGCCTCCTCGCTCACGCGGCCCTTCTCGGCCATCACGCGCGCCTCGCCGAGCGAGGCGTGGCGCTGCGGCGTCGGCCCCAGCAGGCGCAGCGCCTTCTGATAGGCGTCGACGGCGTCGGCGGCGCGGCCGTTGCGCAGATAGAAGGGCGCCACCACCTCATAGCCGCGCCCATCCTCCGGGTGCTCGGCGAGATGCGCCTCGATGCGCGCGACGGCGCTGGCGAGATCGCTGTGGGCAGGCGCGGCTTCGAGCCGCGCCTGCAATGGCAGATCCGGCAGGTTGGAATGGCCGAGGCGCGAATAGACGAGCAGGGCCAGCGCCGGAACGACGAGAATGGCGAAGGCGGCGGCGGCGACGGCGTTGCGCCGCGACGGCTTCGCTTCGCCGGCGCGCGCCGCGCGGGCGCGCAGCAGGCGGCGCGCGGCTTCGGCGCGGGCGATTTCGCCATCCTCCCGCGAGAGGCGTCCTTCGGCGCTCTCGCGATCGATCTCGGCGATCTGCTCCTCGAAGAAGGCGATGTCGGTCGCCGCCGGATCGGCGGCCTCGCCGCGGCGCGCGAGCGGCCACAGCACGCTCATCACTGCGGCGCCGGTCAGAAGAGCGAAGACGAGCCAGATCATGGCCCGGCTGTTTAGAGGGAATCCGCAAAAGAGGAAAGGGAGATGGAAATTCTTCGGGAATTCGATAGAGAGCGCGCAGGGACCGCCGAGCCGCTCATGTCGGCGCGGCCCGAGCGGAACGTCTCTGGACGGGACGGCGAAGCCGGGCCATATTCGAAGAGGTTCCCGATAAGGATCGAAAATGAGCGCGGCCGTCGCCTTCGACACATTGAAATTCGTCAAGAGGCTCGAGGCTGGCGGCTTCACTCAGTCTCAGGCGTCCGCCGCGGCCGAAGCTTTTGCGGAAGCGACGAGCCAGGAGCTGGCCACCAAGACGGAGCTCAAGGCCGAGTTCGCCGCTCTTCGTTCGGACCTCAAAGCCGAATTCACGGCCCTGCGTTCCGAAATCACCGCCGTGCGCTCGGAGCTCGAGACCAAAATCGCAGAGGTTCGTTCCGAGTCGAGAGAGAACAAGCTGGGCCTCGAGGCGAAAATCGAAGCGAGCAAGGCGGAACTCGTCAAATGGATGTTCGGAACAGTCGGCTTCCAGACGCTCGTCGTTCTCGGCGCCGTGCTGGCGCTGTCGAAATTCATGCATCCTTGATCGCGCTCGCCCGCTGACGCCATGGAGGACGCTCTGGCCGCCCGGCCCCCTCTCGCCCTCACCCAGGGCGATCCCTCCGGCATCGGCCCGGAGCTGGCGCTGAAGGCGTGGCGCGCGCGCGACGAGCGCGGGCTTCCGCCCTTCTTCGTCCTCGCCGATCCGGATCACCTCGCCGGCGCCGCAGCCGCGCTCGGCCTCGAGGTTCCGCTGCGCGAGGCGGCGCCGTCCGAGGCCGCTGCGATCTTTCCGCAGGCGCTGCCGGTGGCGCCGCTCGGGCGCGCGGTTCGCGGCGTCCCCGGCGCGCCGGCGCCGGAGGACGCGGCTTCGACCATTGCGTCGATCGAGCGCGCCGTGGACTTGGTGACGAAGGGCGAGGCGCGCGCGCTCGTCACCAATCCGATCGCCAAAAATGTGCTCTACGCCGCCGGCTTCGCTCATCCCGGACATACCGAATTTCTGGCGGCACTGGCCGAACGGCGCTTCGGCCGTCCCTTCCGCCCGGTGATGATGCTGTGGGCGGAGGAGCTGGCCGTGGTTCCCGCGACCATTCATGTGGCGCTCGCCGATGTTCCGCGCCTGCTGACGCGCGAGCTGCTGGTCGAGACCGGCGCGATCGTCGCCGCCGATCTCGAGGCGCGCTTCGGCGTAGCGTCGCCGCGCCTCGCCTTCGCCGGACTCAATCCGCACGCCGGCGAGAGCGGCAGCATGGGGCGGGAGGAGATCGAGGTCATCGCCCCGGCTGTCGCCGAGCTGCGCGCGCGCGGGATCGACGCCAGCGGGCCGCATCCGGCCGATACGATGTTCCACGCCGCCGCCCGCGCCCGCTATGACGTCGCCATCTGCCCGACGCATGATCAGGCGCTGATTCCGATCAAGACGCTCGCCTTCGATCGCGGCGTGAATGTCACGCTGGGCCTGCCGTTTGTGCGCACCTCGCCCGATCACGGCACGGCCTTCGACATCGCCGGCAAGGGGATCGCCGACGCGGCGAGCCTCATCGAGGCGATCCGCCTCGCCGACCGCATGACGGCGCGATGATCGACGATCTGCCGCCGCTGCGGGAGGTCGTCGCCAAACATGGCCTCATGGCCAGCAAGGCGCTCGGCCAGAATTTCCTGTTCGATCTCAATCTCACCGCCCGCATCGCCCGCGCCGCCGGCCCGCTCGACGGCGCGACCATTATCGAGATCGGCCCGGGGCCGGGCGGCCTCACCCGCGCGCTGCTGGCGGAGGGCGCCGGCCGGGTGATCGCGGTGGAGCGCGATGCGCGCTGCATTCCGGCGCTGCGCGAGATCGAGGCGCGCTATCCGGGCCGGCTCGTCGTCGTCGAGGGCGACGCGCTCGCCGCCGACCCCGCGGCGCTCATGCGCGAGCACGGCCTCGGCGGGCCGGCGCGCATCTGCGCCAATCTTCCCTATAATATAGCGACCGAGCTGCTCGCCCGCTGGATCGAGGCCGAGCCCTGGCCCTCGGCCTTCGACCGCTATGTGCTGATGTTCCAGCGCGAGGTGGCGTTGCGCATCGTGGCGACGCCGGCGCAGCGCGCCGATTACGGACGGCTCGCCGTGCTGTGCGGCTGGCGCACGCGCGCCCGCATCCTGTTCGACCTCTCGCCTTCGGCCTTCACGCCGCCGCCCAAGGTCGTCTCCTCGGTGGTGGAGCTCGTTCCCAACGCCTCGCCGGCGCCCTGCGCGGCGCGCCTTTTGTCGCAGGTGACCAAGGCCGCCTTCGGCCAGCGCCGCAAGATGCTGCGCCAGAGCCTGAAAGCGCTCCCCTTTCCGGGGCTCGACGTCGCGCGCCTGCTCGCCGACGCCGGCATAGAGGAGACGCGGCGGGCCGAGGAGATCGACATCGGCGAATTCGTCGCATTGGCGCAGGCTCTGGCCGTCCTATCTCGAATGGGCGGCGACTTCGACGAGGAGGGGCGGCAATGACGAAATTCTATTTCGCGGCGGTCGAGACGGAAGAGGGCCCGCGCGCCGAGCTCAAGATCGCGACGCCCTATTCGCTCGCGGCGGATGTGTTCGATCCGAGCGGCAGCTTCGAGGAGTATGAGGCCAAGCTCGACTCCGCGCTCGGCGAATTGGAGCGCACGCGCGAGGAGGCCCGCGCCTGGTTCGCCAAGCACGCCGGCTCGCCGGCGATCTGACGATTTTCACGCGGACATTTCGCCGTCGAAATTTCGCTGTCGAAATTTTACTTGGCGCGCGGCCTCGGGTGGAATATAAGCTGCGGTCGCGTGGCGCGTGGCCTGTCGGTCCCGCGCCGCGATCGTTTTGTGGCGCGCTTCGCTCCGCCGCGGCGCTCCTCGCGTAAGATGCGGTCGCGACGCCTCGAGCTTCGCGAACCAACTCGGTGAGCAAATGGCCAATCCGTTTCAATTCCTGCAGGATGTGCGTTCGGAAGCGAGCAAGGTCGTGTGGCCGACGCGCCGCGAGACCCTGATCACCACCGGGCTGGTGGTCCTGATGGTGCTGTTTGCGAGCCTGTTCTTCGTGCTCGTCGACAAGACGCTGCACGTCGCCGTCGGGCTCTTGCTGCGGGTGGGTCAGTAATCGCTGCTTTTCGCGGAGCGCTGCGCGCCCGCGCGCCCTGATCGGCAGGGCCAGACAAGATTCGGAGCCGTCGCGCCGTCATGAGCATGCGCTGGTACATCGTCCACGCCTATTCGAACTTCGAGAAGAAGGTCGCCGAATCCATTCGGGAAGGCGCCGCGCAGCGCAGTCTCTCGGACAAGTTCGAGGAGATCCTCGTGCCGACCGAGCAGGTCGTCGAGGTGCGCCGCGGCCGCAAGGTCAGCTCGGAGCGCAAGTTCTTCCCGGGCTATGTGCTGGTGAAATGCGACCTCACCGATTCGGTGTTCTCGCTCATCAAGAACACGCCCAAGGTCACGGGCTTCCTCGGCGCGGACAATAAGCCGATGCCGATCAGCGACGCCGAGGCGCTGCGCATCAAGGGCCAGGTGGCCGAGGGCGTCGAGCGCCCGAAGCCCACTGTCACCTTCGAGGTCGGCGAGACTGTGCGCGTCGCCGACGGCCCCTTCGCCTCTTTCAACGGCGTGGTGGAGGAGGTCGACGACGCCCGCTCCCGCCTCAAGGTGGCCGTGTCGATCTTCGGCCGCCCGACTCCGGTGGAGCTGGAGTTCGCGCGGGTGGAGAAGGTTTGAGATATCCCTCTCCCGCTTGCGGGAGAGGGAAGAACTCCCCCGCTGCGGGGAGGAGAGAACGTGGCGGGCGCGCCCTTTCGCCAAAGGGAGATCGCGTCGGACCACGAGCTGCAATCGGCGGCCCGGACGCGCGAGCGTCATCGGGCTCGCTCAACGTTGGAGATGAGACATGGCGAAGAAAATCGCCGGCTACATCAAGCTGCAGGTGCCGGCCGGCGCGGCGAATCCGTCGCCGCCGATCGGTCCCGCGCTCGGTCAGCGCGGCCTCAACATCATGGAATTCTGCAAGGCGTTCAACGCCAAGACGGGCCAGATGGAGAAGGGGACGCCGATCCCCGTCATCATCACCGCCTATCAGGATCGCTCCTTCACCTTCGAGCTGAAGCAGCCGCCGGTGTCCTACTTCCTCAAGCAGGCGGCGGGCGTCAAATCGGGCTCCAAGACGACGGGCCGCAACTTCGTCGGCAAGGTGACACGCGCGCAGATCCGCGAGATCGCCCAGAAGAAGATGGCCGACCTCAACACGACGTCGGTCGATTCGGCCGCGGCGATGATCGAGGGCTCCGCCCGTTCCATCGGCCTCGAAGTGGTGGAGTGAGATCATGGCGCATATCGGAAAACGCATCGCCAAGGCCCGCCAGGCCGTCGAGCGCACCAAGCTCTACGCCGTCGACGAGGCCATCAAGCTCGTTCGCGCCAATGCGAGCGCCAAATTCGACGAATCGGTCGAGATCGCCATGAATCTCGGCGTCGACCCCAAGCATGCGGACCAGATGGTTCGCGGCGTCGTCAATCTGCCGAACGGCACCGGCCGCACGCTGCGCGTCGCTGTCTTCGCGCGCGGTCTCAAGGCCGACGAGGCCAAGGCCGCGGGCGCGGACATCGTCGGCGCCGAGGATCTCGTCACCATCGTCCAGGGCGGCACGATCGAGTTCGATCGCTGCATCGCCACTCCGGAGCTGATGCCGCTGGTCGGCCGTCTCGGCAAGGTGCTCGGCCCGCGCGGCCTGATGCCGAACCCGAAGGTCGGCACGGTGACGATGGACGTCGCCGGCGCAGTGAAGGCCTCCAAGGGCGGCGCCGTGGAGTTCCGCGTCGAGAAGGCCGGCATCGTGCAGGGCACAGTGGGCAAGGCCTCCTTCGAAGAGGGCAAGCTCGTCGAGAACATCCGCGCCTTCGTCGACGCCGTCGCCAAGGCGAAGCCCGCCGGCGCCAAGGGCACCTATATTCAGCGCGTGGCGCTGAGCTCCACCCAGGGGCCGGGCGTCAAGGTGGAAATCGGATCTCTCGGCGCGCCGCAGGCGTAAGGCGTCGGCTTTTCAAAATCGTCGAAGGGCCGGCGGCTCTCGCCGGCCCGCGCTCGTTCCGACGGCGTCCGGGTCGGTCAAGCTTCGAACAGACGCTCGCTCTGCTGGCGTTCGCTCCAATGCGATCCCGGCCCGCGATAGAGAAATTTATAGATGTGAAAGCCAGGGCTCGCGTCCGTATCCATGACGTGAAAGCCGACGCTTTCGCGGAACTCGGCCTTCATCTCCCATTTCCCATGCACTTTGTCGAACATGAGTTCGACCATCACGCGCGTTCCCGTCAAATCGAATATGTTGTAGGCGACATGTTCCTTCGTCGCCTCCTCCCGACGCTTGTGCGCGACGAGATTGTCGAACGCCCTTTCCAGCATTCGATCGAAAATTGGAAGCCGGCGGCGCGCCGCCAGGACGCCATTCATGAAATTGAATCCGGGGCTCCAGCCCTTGCGGAACAAGATCAGATCGTAGCGAGCGAGATCGGCCAGAGTTTCGGCCAGCCGCTCGCTGGAGGACGGCCCGGTATGCGCATCGACGTATAATCCGCCGTAATGGCGAAGCAAGGCCAGTCGCGCGACATCGGATTTGCACGCGGGAATACGAATTTTCTCATAAATCTCGCGCTGCGCGTCGCTGTCGAACAGCGGCAGGACATCGGCGTCGCCGAAGCAGGCGAAGCTCGGATATGACCGGCGCCAGGCCGGCACGGATTCCGGCTGATGCGTCTCGTGTCCGGTCCAGAAGGTAAAAAGCACTGAAAACGCCTCGCCGAGCATTTTTTCGAGGGGGGAGCATAGGGCGTCGACGTGAAAAGTCGAGCCGCGACCTCGCGTGTCGGCGCGTCCGAACTCGGCGCGCTTCTTCCGTCGCCGCGCCGGCGCATGCTGCAAATCGGTCAGAGCCGGGATATCACGTTGCCGAATGCGCGCCGGCTTGCTAAATCGTTCGAGCTCGCGCACGCTTCTTGCGGAGCAGAGATTCATGCCGGACACTGCCCTCCCTCGACATGATGTCGCCGCGCGCAAGGCCGCCGCCGCCAAGGCGTCGATCGCCGCCAGCGCGGCGCTCACCATCGCCAAGCTCGCCGCCGGAATCTGGTCGGGCTCGCTGGCGCTGATCTCCGAGGCCGGCCATTCGGCCGCCGACGTCGCCGCCACCATCCTCACTTATTACGCCGTGCGCCAGGCCGAGAAGCCGGCGGACGAAAAGCATCACTACGGCCATGCCAAGGTGGAGTCGCTCGCGGCGCTGATCGAGACCGGCCTGTTGTTCGGCCTGGCGCTGATCGTCGCCGTCCAGGCCGCGCAGCGCCTTCAGGGCGGCGAGGTCGCCATCGACGCCGGCTGGCCGGCCTTCGCGGCGCTCGGCGCATCGATCGTCGTCGATTTCTTTCGCTCGCGCCAGCTCGACGCCGTCGCCAGAGAGACGCAGAGCGACGCGCTGGCTGCCGACGCGCTGCATTTCGCCAGCGACCTCGTCTCTTCCGCCCTGGTCGTCGTCGGCCTTCTGGCGACGCGCGCCGGCTTTCCGCAGGGCGACGCGCTCGCCGCCTTCGGCGTCGCGGCCTTTATCGCCGTCGCGGGCTGGCGCCTCGGCCGGCGCACCGTCGCCTCTCTGCTCGACGCGGCGCCGCAGGAGATCGTTCCGCGCATCGACGCGATCCTGCGGGCGACGCCGGGCGTCATCGCCGTCGAGCGCCTGCGCCTGCGCATGGCCGGGCCGAAGGTGATGGGCGAGGCGGTGATCGGCGTCTCGCGCACGCTGCCGCTGGAGCGCGCGGCCCGCATCAAGGACGATGCGGCCGCGGCGATCATGCGGGAGTTTCCCGGCGCGCAGATCACGCTGGCCGCCCATCCGATCGCGCTCGACGACGAGACGGTGCTCGAGCGCATCCTGCTCGTGGCCGCGCGGCGTCGCCTCCAGGTGCATCACATCATTGCGCAGCAGATCGGCGAGCGGCTCTCGATCACCCTCGATCTCGAATTGGAAGGGGCGATGCCGCAGGGCCGCGCCCATGCGATCGCGACGAGCCTCGAGCAGGCGATTCTCGAGGAGTTCGGCCCGGCCGTCGAAATCGAGACTCATATGGAGCCGCTGGAGCCGCATCCGCTTCTTGGACGAGACGCCGAGCCGCAGACGCGCGAGCGCCTCGAAGAAGCGCTCGCGCGCCACGCCGCGCGCTTTGGAACATTGACCGACATCCACGACGTTCGCGTGCGCGAGACGGCCGAGGGGCTGGTGGTCAATTATCATTGCTACGTCGACCCTCGGCTCCCGGTCGAGGCCGTTCATGCGGCGGTCGACGAGACGGAGCGGGCCATGCGCGCAGAGTTCCCGGACATATTGCGCATCGCCGGCCATGCCGAGGTCGACGATCACGCATGAGCCTTCGCGCGCGCGTCGTGCTACAATCGCGGCGATTCACTGAAGCCGCAAGGGAGCCCGTCCCGTGTCCGACGCCAATTCCGACATCGACGCCCTGCCGTTCGAGAAGGCCATACAGGAGCTCGAGGAGATCGTCGGCAAGCTCGAGAAGGCGAGCGTCTCGCTCGACGAATCGGTCAAGCTCTACGAGCGCGGCGAAGCGTTGAAGAAGCGCTGCGACGCTCTATTGCGCGAAGCCGAGGCGCGCATCGAGAAGATCACGCTCGCCGCCGACGGCCAGCCGAAAGGCGTCGCGCCGCTGGATGTGGAGTGAAGGGCGAGTAGCGAGTAGCGAATAGTTCTACTCGCTATTCGCCTCACTGCCGGATCGTGACCTTTCTGCCGTCACGAATATCGACCGGCGGATCGAGCACGACGCGCTCGTCGCCGGCGAGCCCATCCTCCACATCGACGCTCGTTCCATAGTCGCGGGCGATGGCGACCGGCGCCATGCGGATCACATCGTCCTTGCCGACCACGGCGACGCGCGGTCCCTGCGCGCCGAATAGAATTGCCGGCGCCGGAACATTCACATGCGGACGCACGCGGGGGATGTCGAGGACGAGGCGCACGAACAGTCCCGGACGCAATTCGCCGGTCGGATTGGGAATGTCGACCTCCGTCAGCAGCGTGCGCGTCGCCGGATCGAGCGAGACGGCGTTGCGCGTCACGCGGCCCTTGAAAGTCTTGCCGAGCTCGGGCGAGAGAATCTTCGCCTCGAGCCCATCGGCCATGCCTTGCGCTTCGGTCTGCGGCACGGAGACCTGCACGCGCAGCACGTCGTCGCGCGCCATCTGGAAGAGCGCGGTTCCGCCATTGGCGTCGGCGCTGACGAGATCGCCGACATCGATATTGCGCACTGTGACGACCCCCTTGAACGGCGCTTTTACATCCTTGAATCCGACGAGCTGAGCGAGCCGCTCCACATTGGCCTGATTGGCCTCGATCGTCGCCTGCGCGACCTCGACGCCCGCCTGCGCGGACGAGACATTGGCGGTCTGCGTCTCGACATTGGCGAAGGCGGTGTCGGCGTTCTGCTTGCTCTCGAAATTATTCTTGGCCAGTGTCGAAGCGCGGTTGTAGGTGACCTTGGCGAGATTGAGATTGGCCTTGCTCTGCTCCACCTGCGCCTTCGATTGCAGCAGCTGCGCCTTGGAGAGGGAGAGCTGCGCCTTCGCCTGCGCATATTGCTGATCGAGATCGGGCGCGGCGATGCGCAACAGTAGATCGCCCTGCTTCACCTTCGAGCCGATGTCGACGCGCCGCTCGGCGATATAGCCGGTCGCGCGGGCGAAGAGGCGCGCCTGCTCGAAAGCGAGCGTCTGTGCGGGCAGCTCGATGTGATAGGGGGCCGAGACCTTCTTCACCTCGGCCACGCGCACGCTGAGCGTGGCGTCGGCCTGCGCCTGTTGGAACGCGGCCGCGTCCCGGTCGCGTTCGGCATGGCGCGTGGCGCCGCGCCACAGCACGACGAGGAGCAGCAAGGCGAGCAGCAGGAAAGGGCCTTTGCGCAGCCGGGGCTGCTCGCGGCCCGCGCCGACGACCGTCGTGGACGCCAAGGGGCTGCGTGGATGCGGCATATCGCTCATAGATAGTCCCTCGGCGCGCGCGGCTCGCCGCGGCGCAGGATCGAATAGAGGAGCGGCACGAACAGCAGAGTCGAGCAGGTGCCGAAGGCGATTCCGCCCATGACCGCGCGCGCCAGCACGGCGTTCGGCTCGGAGCCGTCGCCGAGCGCGAGCGACATCGGCAAGAGGCCGACGAACATCGCCGCGGCGGTCATGAGGACGGGACGAATGCGGGTCATGCCGGCGAGATAGGCCGCCTCCTCGGCCGAAGCGCCGGTCTCCTCGCGATGCTCGCGGGCGAAGGTGACGAGCAGGATCGAATTGGCCGAGGCGACGCCGACCGACATGATGGCGCCCATCAGCGACGGAATGGAGAAGGTCGTGCCGGTGACATAGAGGCTGAACACGATGCCGCAGAAGGCGATCGGCAGCGCCAGGATCACGACGAAAGGATCGCCCCAGCTCTGGAAGTTCACCACCATGAGAAGATAGACGAAGGCCATGGAGGCGATGAGGCCGAGGCCGATGCGGCGGAACGCGAGATTCTTGCTCTCGATCTGGCCGCGCAGGACAATCATATTGCCGGGCTTGAGCTCGCCCTCCAGCTCGGCGACCACTTTTCGAAGATCGCGCTCGATGGCGCCGAGATCGCGATCCTGCAGATTGGCGTAGATGTCATAGGTCGGCTGCGTGTTGGAGTGGTTGACGACGGTCTGCTCTATGCCGCGCCGCCATTGGGCGAGATTGGTCAAGAGATCGACCTGCGCCGTCGGCGCGTTGGTCACGGCCGAGACCGGCGTGTTGGCGAAAGCGTCGAGCGTGGCGATGCGATATTCCGGCGTCTGCACAGAGACCTGATAGGGGATGCCGGATTTCGGATCGGTCCAGAAATTGGGCGAGACCTGGAAGGAGGAGGAGAGCGACACATTGACGTTGCTCGCCACCTGCTGCGTGCTGGCGCCGAGCTGCAGCGCGCGCCAGCGGTCGATGTCGACGAAGAATTCGGGCGCGTCGAGGATCTGGTGAATATGCGCGTCGACGACGCCCTTCACGCCTTTGACGCGCTCCAGCAGCTTTTGCGCGACAATCTGATTGCCCTCCGCGTCGCGGCCGACGATGCGCAGAGCGATCGGCGAGGGCAGACCGAAGTTCAGGATCTGCGTGACGATGTCGGAAGCCTGGAAATAGAAGGTCGCCTCGGGGAAGCGCTGCGGCAGGATCTCCCGCATCTTCTTCATATAGCCGGCGGTCGGCGCATGCCCTGCGTGCAGCGACATCATGATCTGCCCATCGAAATAGGCGACGACCGTTCCGTCGGTGAAAGCGAAATTATAGGTGATCTGCGGCAGGCCGATATTGTCGATGAGCAGCGCGAGATCATGTTCGGGCACGATCTCGCGGATCGCATTTTCCACCTTTTGGAAGAACAGCTCCGTATCCTCGATGCGCAGGCCCGGACGCGCGCGCACATGCAGCGTCATCTGACCCGCGTCGATCTGCGGATAGTAATCCTCGCCGACATTCACGAACAGCGCGCCGCCGAGCGCGAGAACGCCGACGATGAAGACGAACGCCTGCGCCCTGCGGCGCAGAACGGCGGCGAGCAGCAGGCCATATTGGGCCCGCATGCGCTCGAAGGCGTGCTCGAAGGCGAGCTGCACGCGGGCGAGGCCGCCGGCCACTCCGGCGCGGCGCGCGTCCCCTTCCAGCTCGCGGCCGTGATGCTCATGCGCGAGCAGCTGATCCATCAGGATCGGCGTCAGCGTGCGCGAGAAGAAATAGGAGGCGAGCATGGCGAAGACGACGGCCAGCGCCTGCGGCGTGAACAGATAGCGGGCGACGTCGGTGAGGAACAGCACCGAGACGAAAGCGGCGCAGATGGCGAGCGTCGAGATCAGCGCCGGCTTGGCGATGCCGGACGCGCCCTCCGCCACCGCATGGCGGAACTCCTTGCCCTCCTCGAACAGTCGGTAGGTGTTCTCGATGGCGACCGTCGCGTCGTCGACCAATATGCCGACGGCGAGGGCGAGCCCGCCGAGCGTCATGATGTTGATCGTATGGCCGAGCGCGCTCAGCACGGCGAGCGAGACGAGGATCGACAGCGGAATCGAGATGATGACGATCAGCGTCGAGCGCCAGGACCCGAGGAACAAGAGGATCATGAGTCCGGTGAGGCCCGCCGCGATCGCGCCTTCGCGCAGCACGTCGGCGATCGCGTGGGAGACGAAGACGGACTGATCGAACAGCTCGTTGATGCGCATTTCCGGCGGAATCGCCTCGCGCAGCTTGGCGATGGCGGATTTGACGTTCTCGACGACGTCGAGCGTCGAGGCGTTGCCGTTCTTGAGCACGGTGAGCAGCACCGAGCGCACGCCGTCGACGCGAACGATGTTCTGCTGCGGCGGGCTGCCGTCGCGCACCTGGGCGAGATCGCGCAGCAGCACCGGCGCGCCGTCGGAGAATCTGACCGGAATATTGTTGAGCGTCTCCAGCGCCTCCGGCGTCGAATTGAGCCGAACCACATATTGCAGCTCGCCGAACTTCACGAGGCCGGACGGAACGGTGACGTTCTGCGCGGTGACGGCGTTGACGATGTCGAGCGGGGTGAGGCCGCGCGCCTGCAGCTTGGCGACGTCGAGGTCGACCATGATTTGCCGCTGCTTGCCGCCCCAGGGCGTCGGCAGAGTCGCGCCGGGCGTCGCCGTCAGCGCCTGGCGGACGCGGTAGAGTCCGAAATCATAGAGCTGCTGTTCGGAAAAGCTCTTGCTCGACAGCGCGAGCTGCAGCACCGGCGCCTGCGACGCCGTGTAGCGGATCACGGTCGGCGGATTAATGCCGGGCGGCATCAGCGCGCGGATCGAGTTCATCGAGGAGACGACCTGCGCGATGGCGAGCTCGATGTTCACATCCGGCTGGAAATAGATCTTCATCACCGAGACGCCCTGCAGCGTCTGGCTTTCCATCGTCTTGATGCCGTTGACGTTGTTGGACGTCGAATATTCCGCATAAGTGGTGACGCGCTGCGCCATCTCGGTGGTCGAGAGGCCGGTGTAGGTCCAGATCACCGTCACGACCGGAATGTCGACGTTCGGAAACACGTCCTTGGGCGTCGACACGATCGCCGCGCCGCCGAGGAGCGTCGTCAAAATGGCGATGACGTAGAACGTCAGCCGGAATTTGAGCGCGTATTTGACGAGCTCCATGTGGGTTCGACCTCATGGCCGGACGGCGCGGCGAGCCGCGCTCCGGCGAACCAAATCAACTCGAACATGTGCTGTTTGTGATTATTGGGGCGCCTCGTCTTCCGCGCTCGCGCCCGACCTTTTGTTCGTCTCATTCGGCCTTTTTCAGCCGTTTCGCGGGCGCGCTCAGCGCCTCGCTCAGATTGGCGCGCGTCGTCTCGAGCGCGCGCGTCAGGGCCGCCGTCTCTGCGTCGCCCAAGCCGGCGAGCGCTTCCCGGCGCGTCTGTTCCGAGATCGGCGCCATGGCTTCGAGCAGCGGCAGCGCGGCCTCGCGCAGATAGAGCCGCCACGCCCTCCTGTCGGTGTCGTGCGGGCGCCGCTCGACGAGTCCCTGCGCCTCGAGCCGATCGACGGTTCGCCCGAGGGTGATCGGCTCGATGTCGAGCATGTCGGCCAGGACGCACTGGCTGACGCCTTCATTGCGCGCCAGATAGGCGAGAGCCTGCCATTGCGCTCGGGTGAGGCCGAGATCGCGCGCATTCTGCTCGAACCGCTTGCGCATCAGCCGCGCCGCGTCCGACAGCAGGAAGCAGAATGTGTTGGGCGGCGGCAGGCTCATTGATCCGGCTGGTCTTAGCGGCGCTTCTCATAAGTAAGCTTATTAAATGCTCGAGCGCGAGGAAAAGCAACCCCGTCGCGAGGGCTTTCCCGGATTAAAGGTTAATCCGGCCGGGCGATGGCCGTGCGCGGTCGCGCCCTATCATTTCAACCTCATGGGGCCGCGATCGTCGCGGCCGTCGCAGGAGACGCCGCCATGCGCTTGCTCTTCGGGTTCTCGCTTCTCGTTGCGATCATGGCCGCCGCGCCGGCGTCCGCGCAGGGGACGGCCAAGCAGCGCTCGGCCTGCACCAATGACGCCTATCGCTTCTGCGAGCGGTTGGTGCCCGACGCCGACGCGGTGTCGCAATGCCTCAGAGCCAATTTCGGCTCCCTCAGCCGCGCGTGCAAGGCGCAAATCCAGGGCGCGGCAAAGGGGAAGAGGCGCGGCCGCCGCCACTGAGCGGCGCCCGGCGAGAGATCAAGAACGCCGGGCGAAGCGGCGGATGTCGACGCCGTTCTGGGCCAGCCAGCTGCGCAAGGTCGGGGAGACGGTGACGGTGCGCACGGCCGCGCCATTGACGCGGCAGGCGTTCCTCAGATCGAGGTAATGCGCGTAGATGCGACCGGCTTCCTGGTCGCCGACCACAAGGCGGACCTCGTTCAGCAGGTAATGGACTTCACTTTCGCTGTATTGCGCCACGAGCGGACAGCCGATCGTGACTTTTTCCGCGTAGGCGGGCAGCGACAGGCAGGTCGCCAGGGCCGCGAGCGCAGGGAGCTTCATGCTGTTTCCTCGAAAGCTGTTGGTGTTCCTCTCCCCCCGCGCCGCGTTCGACGCTGCAGCCGCTCTCCCTCTCGCCGGTTTTCTTGTCCGAAGTTTGTCTCTTCCGCTTCAGAAAGATGGTCGCGCTCAACCGAATGTTTACCCTTCGCGCAAATGGTGGCGAGAGTGAAACCTCGACCTCGAGATCATTCGGCAGGGTGCGAGGCCTCGTCGTGTTTTTCCGGCGCGCGCCGCCGGGCGGTTGGAGTGGCGTTATGAGTTGGTCGGCTTCCGACGAAGACATTTCCGTCTATGCGAGCGGCCCGCTGCGGGCGCGGCCGCTCGGCAGCTTCGCCGCCTCTTCGATGGGTTTCGCCGCGCTTCTCGTTTTGGCCGGCGCCGGGCTCTTCCTCCGGCCGCCAGCGCTGCCGGCGATCGACGATTTTCCGACCGCCACGATAGCGCCGCCGCCGCCGGCGAGGGCTCGGGCGTCGGCGCCGGTCGCGCCCAAGGCGGCCTTCGATCTCGATGTCCCGGAGCTCGCCAAGGAGCGGGTCGTCGCCCTCGAGCCGTCGCGGCATGCGGGCGGACGGCAGGAGTCCATGACCTTCGGCGGCTTCGACGCGGGCCGCTTCTATCTGCGGATCGACATTCTCCAGCCGACCGGCGACAAGCTCGGCAATTCCGACTTCTTCCTCGACATGGCGCGCCACGCCGCGGACGCCGGCCTCTCGGTCGTGCGGATCGCTCAGCCGATTCCGCTCTCCGGCCGCGCCGGCGCCTTCGAGGCCGCCGACATCCGCCTGTCGCAGCGCCAGGGGGAAGGCCCCGTGACGGAGCGCGGCTGCACGGCGGTGCGGCTGATCGATTCGACGCTTTCGATCGAGATCGCCGGCCTCGCCTGCGGGGCGGCCGGCCGGCCGGTCGACCGCCGCGTCGCGACCTGCCTGCTCGACCGCGTCTTCTACCTGCCGGGCGGCAAGAACGAGGGCCTGCAAAAGGCCTTCGCCAAGGCCGACGCGCCGTCCTGCTTCGCCGCGCCGGCGCAGGAGGCGAGCGCCGCGGGCGCCCGCGCGCCGGCCAAGAAGCGCGGCGCGCGTCATTGACGCCGCGAAATCGACGATTGCGCGCGAGCGCTTAACGTTTCGGCGGACACATTCGCCAACATCGCCGTGCGAGGCGCGCGGGCGGCGTATCGCTTCGCGCCGCGAGCGGTTATGATCCTCGACAGCGTTTCGGAACCGGGAGATGGAGATGCGATTTTTCGTCAGTCTGTCGGCGGGCCTCGCCTGCCTCTGCGCCGTCGCGACGGCCGGCGACGCGCTCGCCAGGCCTCGGCGCGCCGCGGTTGTCGTCGTGTCCGATGCGCCCGTCCCCTATGTCCGCACGCCGCTCGTCGTCCCGCGCCGCAGCTGGCTCGATCCGGGGCCGGTCGTTCCGGTCGGCACGACCAATCGCTATTTTATCGAGACCACCTTTTTCGCCTATGATCCGATCGAGCGCAATCAGCCCAGCCGGTTCATGGACGATGTTCTGCCGAAGCGCTATCGGCTCGATGTCGTGCCCTATGATCCGGGCGTTTCCTTCTGGGGCCCGTGAGGCCGACGCCGCTGTCGGCGTATTGTCGCATCGGGGAGATAGAGGCTCCGCCCGGATGAGCGACGGATCTGCGCGCCGACGTGGTCGCTCGGAGGCGTGACGCGCATCGCCGGGCGAGCCTTCAGGGTCGCTTCTGCGCAGCGGAGACCGAAGCTCATGAGGCTGAAGCCGCCGCGCGGCGCGATTGTAGGCGATTCGCCCTTTCTCTGGGTCCTGCGTTTCGACCCTCGAGGCGCGGCGTCGCTCGTCTCGGAAGCGAGCGCGCCGAACCTTTCCCCGGACGATGGCGGCTTCATCTGGGTGCATCTCAATGTCGCGGATCTGCGTTATCGCGACTGGGTCGCCGCGCAGCCGCAGATTCCAGACGAGGCGAAAGCGCTGCTCCTGGAGCCGGACACGCATCAGCGCCTCGCCGCCGACGAGACCGCGCTCTGGGGCGTGCTGCCCGACCGCGGCCGCGATCTCGAGCGCCCCGAGGACGTGCTGCGCCATTTGCGCATCGTCGTCACCGAGCGCGGCCTCGTCACCGCGCGCCGCTATGCCGTGCAATCGACGGCGGCGGTGCGGCAGGCGGCGCTGGACGGCGCCCGGATGAACTCGCCGCTCGATCTGTTCGAGACCTTGGTCGAAGAGACTCTCTCGACCATGGATGCGGCGATCGATGCGCTCTTCGCCGAGTTCAACGAGATCGAGGATCGCGTGCTCGACGACGAAGCGCGCGACGAGCGCCGTCGTCTCGGCGCCTTGCGCCGGCAGACCATCAGGCTGCATCGCGAGATCGCCGACGCGCAGCGCGTCTTCGCCCGCGCCGGACAATCGGCGCGCGTCGGCGAGCCGACGCAGGCGGCGCTGCGCCGGCTTTCGCAACGGTTCGATGCTCTGCATCAGGAGCTCGAGGCGCTGCAGGCGCGCGCGCGCCTCCTGCAGGACGAGATCGTCTCCAACCTCACCGCGGAAACCAATCGCCAGCTCTATGTGCTGACCATTCTCGGCACGCTGTTGATGCCGCCGACGCTCATCTCCGGCATCTTCGGCATGAACACGAAAAATCTGTTCTTCGCCGAGAATGAATATGGGACGCTCTATGCGGCGGCGCTCTGCGTCGCCTCGGCGGCGGCCGCTCTCTTCGCGCTCGCCTGGATTCGCAAGCGCGACTCGATGTGAGGCGTCAGGCCGCGGCGAGGCTCTCGAACAAAGCGCGCCCATCCGTCCCGCCGACCAGCGGGTCGATCAGATTTTCAGGATGCGGCATGAGGCCGAGCACATTGCGCTCGGCCGAATAAATGCCGGCGATGTCGTTGCGCGAGCCGTTGGGATTGGCGGCGCCGCCCACATGGCCCGCCGCGTCGCAATAGCGGAAGGCGACGCGCCCCTCGTCCTCGAGCCGGCGGATCGTCTCGTCATCGGCTTCGTAATTGCCTTCGCCATGGGCGATCGCCACTTCGATCGTCTGCCCCGGCGCATAATGGCGGGTGAAGGCGGTGTCGGTTCGCTCGACGCGCAAATGCTGCATGCGGCAGACGAAGCGCAGGCCGGCGTTGCGCATCAGCACGCCCGGCAGCAGGCCGGATTCGCAGAGGATCTGAAAGCCGTTGCAGACGCCGAGCGTCAGCCCGCCGCGCGCGGCGTGGGCGCGTACCGCCTCCATCACCGGCGCGCGGCCGGCGATGGCGCCGCAGCGCAGATAATCGCCATAGGAAAAGCCGCCGGGCAGCACGACGAGATCCGTGCCGGCCGGCAGCTCATGCTCGGCGTGCCATACCATGGCCGGCGCGCGTCCGGTCGCCTGACGTAGCGCGCGCGCCATATCGCCCTCGCGATTGGAGCCGGGGAAGACGACGACGGCGGCTTTCATGCGCGGCCCCTTCAGATCTCGATGGCGAAGTTCTCGATGACCGTGTTGGCGAGCAGCTTTTCGCAAGCGGCTTTCAACTGCGCCTCGGCCTCGGCGCGGTCGGCCGTCTCGAGCTCGACATCGAACACCTTGCCCTGCCGCACGCCGGCGACGCCCTCGACGCCGAGCGAGCGCAGCGCGCCTTCGATGGCCTTGCCCTGCGGATCGAGCACGCCGGCCTTGAGGGTGACGATGACGCGGGCTTTCATGGGCTCTGGCTTTCCTCGGGGTGTGGCTCGCGCGCAGGGTTAGCGGGCGGAGGGGCGGAGCGCAAGGGCGGGGGCTGTCTGTCGGTAATCCGGAACAGCCTATGGTAGGTGCTTTTTGACGTTTGCTATCAAAGTTTCGAATTCAGACCGCGATACTTTCGTAGCCATCGAGATAATATCCGATCGCGCCTTTTCGACGGCTAATTCGACGGCCTCGGCGAGTTCAACAAACTCTCTGTGCTTTTCGGCAGAAGCGGCCGCTTTCAAGGCCTCAATCAACGCACCTCGAGAATCAAGCCCCCAGGATTGCACGATCGCATTCACCTCGGTGCATTCATCATCAGACGCCTTGTCTATGGCCAATCCAATTATCCATCTTTCTGGCCATTCACTGCCTGGAAGATAAAAAATTCGTGTCGCGGCCCAGTCAGCAATATCGTTTTTTTCTGATTTAGTGCTTGCTTCGCAATAGCTCTCTATATTTCTTAATGCATTTAACTTAAATTTAGACTGGTCTCCATCCAATATGCAAATACATTTGTTAGCATTCTCAAGATACCGTGACGCCATCTGCCTCATTACTGCCGAGTGGGAGCCGATCGCTTTCACTCGAGAGCGGTGACGAATTTCAAAAGGCAAAGCCGCTTGAAGCACTTCTCTCGCGAGTCCATCTTCTACAAAAATTTCAAGCTCAAATGAATCGGGCTTTCCCATTTTTCCGCACGCATAGTCGGCAGAGATGCCCTTTGTAATAAGAGTTCGGCTCTCTCGACATTCAACGTGAAATCTAGCTTCAGATGGGAGGCTTCTCAGAATTGCATGAGAGTGCGTCGAGCATATAATTTGACATTTAAGCTCAAGACAGCATATCTTGAGCTGCTCAATCAGCCGCTCTTGCGCGCGCTCATGTAAGCCTAACTCAATCTCATCTATCACCAACAGTGTGCCTGGCCCGTCTTGAAAAAGCGCTGTAAATATTTCGAAAATAGCACTCTCACCTGCACCCATATTGAAGCCAGAATACGAAATACCTCCAGATGAAGCAAAAGGCAGGGAGTACTTCGTGTGCTCGAACGAGTCGAAATCCGTGTAATCCTTACCGATGATACGGCCTGCAATTTTTGCAATTTTATTGCGCGCTTGTTCATCTAACTTTCCAGGCCTGAAGCGGCTCCGATACGACCTATGAACGCTACGTTCGTAATGAGGCACAACTCTTTGTACACCGAAGTATATTACATTTCTTTTTACTCTATCATCGTAGTCGTTCCATTTTCCGCCTTTCTTTTTCCTCCTGCTCTGATATCCGATCCCAGGCTCGTAGTTCCTCCACCTGTCGTGACGTATGCCGTAATGAAGCGTAATACCTTCGACTGGGGCCTCTTTTGTCGACTGAACGAAAAAGTCCTGAAATGTGTAGTAATTCTGTGTCCGCAATGGAGGAATAAAACCACCTTTTGTATTATGAAACGCACAAGCTGCAAGCGCCAAAATTGTCGATTTTCCGGATCCGTTTGCGCCGGAGAGAGCCGAAATCGGATATTCAAAAGACATATAAAAATTCGTTACTCCTCGCACGCTTCCTCGCTTTAACTCGATTGAGACGAGTGTTGCACGAGTGTTATCGTTTTTGAACCACTTCATGTTGGCCTTATCAATTTGCGAAACACCGTACGTCATGGCGCGCCTAGCCTTCGATCCAAGCAAGGCATTTTTAGAACACCATAGACTGATTTAAGCAAGAGGTTCAGCCACTCTCATCCGGTGGCTACAGAAACGCAGCACGATGAATGCGTCGGTCCGCGTGTGCTGAAAGGTTCAACGAATCGACGAGGAGAGCGTTGGGTGGTCTGAAAGTCACTTTTTCCGCATGCGCCCCCGGTGCTACAATTCTCCAGCCCCCCCACCGAGGCCCCTCGCCATGGCTCGGCGCGACGCTCATGCCGATCGCATCCTCACCGCCGTCGATGACGGCGCCGCTCCGGCCGCCTCGGTCGTCGCCGCCTCCTGGCGGCGTTGCGTCACGCTCTATGGCCTCGACCCCGAACAGTCTCGCGCGCCCGAAATGCTCGGCGCCGCCGAGCTGCGCGCGGCGCGCGAAAGGCTGGAGCCCTTGATGCACGCAGCTCATGCGTCGCTCGACCGGCTCGCCGCCGCGGTGGTCGAGCTCGGCTGCTGCGTGCTGCTCACCGACGCCGAGGGCGCGCCCGTCGAGCGGCGCAGCGCCGCCGCGGACGAAGCGGAGTTCGACGCGCGCGGCCTGCGGCCGGGGGCCATCTGGAGCGAGGCGCAGCAGGGCACCAATGGCATCGGCACCTGCCTCGCCGAAGGACGCGCCCTCACCATTCATCGCGACCAGCATTTTCGCACGCGCAATACCGCGCTGAGCTGCACGGTCGCGCCGATCCATGATGATCGCGGCCGCCTCGCGGCGGCGCTTGACGTCTCCTGCCGCCACGAGACGCTCGTCCCCGGCATGATCGGGCTCGTCGCCGCCGCCGTCGCCGAGGCGGCGCGCGCGATCGAGGCCGCGCATTTTCGCGCCGCCTTCGCCGATGCGCGCATTCTGCTGGCGCCCGGCGCCGAAGGTGGCGCCGTTTCTCTGCTCGCCGTCGATCGTGACGATCTCGTCATCGGCGCCACCCGCGCCGCGCGCCTCGCGCTCGGCGTCACCGACGCGACGCTCGCCGCCGCCCCGCCCGCCGCCGATCTCTTGCGCTTTGGCGACGCCGGCGACCCGCTGGGAGAGGCCGAGCGCAGCGCGCTGCGGCAGGCGCTGGCGCGGGCCAGAGGCAATGTCTCGGCCGCGGCGAAGCTGCTCGGCGTCAGCCGCGCGACGCTGCATCGCAAGCTGAGCCGTCTGGGCCTGCGCTGAACGGCGCCTGTCGCAAGAATGCGACACTTCCGGCCGCGTCGCGCGTTTCCCCTCTGGCGGGTTCGCGCGCGCGGGTGAACAATCTCGCCGCGACGCCGCGACCATTACGCAAAGAGGCGCGTGAAGAGAGGATTCCCCATGACGAGGCCCGAATTCATCCGCTCCGCCGAGCCGCAATTCAAACCCCGCTACGACAATTACATCGGCGGAAGCTGGGTCCCCCCGGCCGCCGGCCGCTATTTCGAGAACAAGACGCCGGTGAACGGCAAGACGCTCTGCGAGATCGCCCGCTCCGACGAGGCCGATATCGAAAAGGCGCTCGACGCCGCCCATGAGGCGCGCGACGCCTGGGGCCGCGCCAGCGTCGCCGAGCGGGCGCGCGTGCTGAACGCCGTCGCCGACCGCATGGAGCAGAACCTCGTAACGCTCGCCGAGGCCGAGAGCTGGGACAATGGCAAGCCGGTGCGCGAGACGCTCGCCGCCGACGTTCCGCTCGCCATCGATCATTTCCGCTATTTCGCCTCCGCCATACGCGCGCAGGAAGGGACGATCTCGGAGCTGGACCACGACACGGTCGCCTATCATTTCCATGAGCCGCTCGGCGTCGTCGGCCAGATCATTCCGTGGAACTTTCCGCTGCTGATGGCGGCCTGGAAGCTCGCGCCAGCGCTCGCCGCCGGCAATTGCGTGGTGCTGAAGCCGGCCGAGCAGACGCCGGCCTCCATTCTGGTCTGGGCCGAGATCGTCGGCGATCTCTTGCCGCCCGGCGTCGTCAATATCGTCAACGGCTTCGGCCTCGAGGCCGGCAAGCCGCTCGCATCGTCGAAGCGCATCGCCAAGGTCGCCTTCACGGGCGAGACCAGCACCGGACGGCTCATCGGCGAATATGCCGCGCGCAATCTGATCCCGGTGACGCTGGAGCTCGGCGGCAAATCGCCCAACATCTTCTTCGCCGATATCGCCGCGGAGGACGATGCGCTCTTCGACAAGGCGCTCGAGGGCTTCGCCATGTTCGCGCTCAATCAGGGCGAGGTGTGCACCTGTCCGAGCCGCGCCCTGGTGCACAGAAGCATCTACGATCGCTTCATGGAGCGCGCGCTGAAGCGCGTCGGCGCCATCGTGCAGGGGGATCCGCTCGACAAGCGCACCATGCTCGGCGCGCAGGCCTCGCAAGAACAGATGGAGAAGATTCTCGGCTATTTCGATATCGGCCGAAAGGAAGGCGCCGATGTTCTGATCGGCGGCGGCCGCGCCGAGCTTTCGGGCGAGCTCTCCGGCGGCTATTATGTGAAGCCGACCGTGCTCGCCGGCAACAACAAGATGCGCGTGTTCCAGGAGGAGATCTTCGGCCCCGTCGTCTCGGTGACGGTGTTCGATTCGGACGAGGAGGCGGTGGCGATCGCCAATGACACGATCTACGGCCTCGGCGCGGGCGTGTGGACGCGCGACGGCAATCGCGCCTATCGCGTCGGCCGGGCGATCCAGGCCGGGCGCGTGTGGACCAATTGCTATCACGCCTATCCGGCGCACGCCGCTTTCGGCGGCTATAAGCAATCGGGCGTCGGCCGCGAGAATCACCGCATGATGCTGGATCATTATCAGCAGACCAAGAATCTGCTGGTGTCCTATAATCCAAACAGCCTCGGCTTCTTCTGATGCGCTGCGGGTGAGAAGCATCGCCCCGACCCTCTCGCGCGCGAAGCGGGGGAGGGTCGGGGAGGGGCGGTCCTCGATCGATATCGCATTTACCCTTAGGTAATTTAACCCGTTGTTAACCACGCTGGCATGAAATGGGACTCGCAGAAGAGCTCGCGAGTCCGCGCCGTTGACCGAATCTTCATCCTCTCACATTCGCTTCCGGGGCCGGTCCTTTCCGGTCCTCGCCATCGAGCCCGACGCGCCGATCGACGGCTGGATCGAGAAGCTCGACGCCTGTCTCGAGCGCTCGCCCGCCTTCTTCGCGCGCAAGGCGATCGTCATCGACGTCTCCAAGCTCGCGCTCGAGCGTGACGAGGTCGTCGGCCTCGTCGACCGTCTGTCCGAGCGCCGCGTGCGCGTCATGGGCCTCACCGGAGTCGAGCCCTCCTGGGCCTGCGACGAGCTGCCGCCGATTCTTTTGAGCGGCCGCGCCTACGCCGCCGACGAGGATCCGGGCGCCGCGGCGCAGCAGCCGGCGCTGACGCCGCAGGAGCGGACCGCCTTCGCCGAGATCGGCGCCGCGCTGCGCGCGGAAAAGCCCGCGCTCGCCGAGAGCGTCGACGCCGAGCGCCGACACAATGCGCCGCTCATCGTCGAAGCGCCGGTGCGCTCCGGCCAATCGATCTTTCATCCGGGCGGCGATGTGATCGTCGTCGGCTCGGTCGCCTCGGGCGCCGACGTCATCGCCGGCGGCTCCATCCATGTCTATGGCGCGGTGCGCGGCCGCGTGATGGCCGGCTCCTATGGCGAGACGCGCGCGCGCATCTTCTGCCGCAAGATGGAGGCGGAGCTCGTCGCCGTCGGCGGCTTCTACATGACCGCGGACGAGATCCGCGCCGATCTGCGCGGGCGCGCGGTGCACGCCTTTTTGCAGGATGAAACGATCAAGATCGTCAAGCTCGACTGAGGGGGGACGGCGAATGTCCAAAATATTGGTGGTTACATCCGGCAAGGGCGGCGTCGGCAAGACGACGTCGACCGCGGCGCTCGGCGCGGCGCTGGCCCAGTCGAATCACAAGGTCGCGGTGGTCGATTTCGACGTCGGCCTGCGCAATCTCGATCTCGTGATGGGCGCCGAGCGGCGCGTCGTCTACGACCTCATCAATGTCGCCAATGGCGACACCAAGCTGCATCAGGCGCTGATCCGCGACAAGCGCGTCGACACGCTGCATCTGCTCGCCGCCTCGCAGACGCGCGACAAGGACGCGCTGACCGAGGAGGGCGTGCGCCGGGTGATCGACGAATTGCGCGAGCGCTTCGACTGGATCGTCTGCGACAGCCCCGCCGGCATCGAGCGCGGCGCGACGCTCGCCATGCGCTACGCCGATGTCGCCGTCGTCGTGGCCAATCCGGAAATCTCTTCAGTGCGCGATTCGGATCGCATCATCGGCCTGCTCGACGCCAAGACCGAGCGCGCCGAGCGCGGCGAGCGCATGGAGAAGCATCTGCTGCTGACGCGCTATGACGCGGGACGCGCCGCGCGCGGCGAGATGCTGCATGTCGACGACGTGCTCGAGATCCTGTCGATTCCGCTCATCGGCATTATTCCCGAGAGCGAGGATGTGCTGCGCGCCTCCAATGTCGGCAGCCCGGTCACGCTGCACACGACGACCAGCGCCCCGGCGCGCGCCTATATGGACGCGGCGCGGCGCCTTTGCGGGATCGACGTGCCGATGGACATCCCCGCAGACAAGAAGGGGCTTCTCGTGCGTTTGTTCGGCCGGAGGGCGGCATGAATCTGTTCAAGTTCCTCGATCGTCGCGCTTCCGCGCCCGTCGCGCGCGAGCGATTGCAGATCCTTCTCGCGCATGAGCGCGCATCGGTCTGCAACTCCAATCTGGTCGCGCTGCTGCACAAGGAAGTGCTGGCGGCGATCTCCCGGCACATCGAGATCGATCCCGAGCGCGTGGAGGTCAATCTGCGCGAGCGCGACAAAATCTCCCTGCTCGAGATCGACATAGAGATCGACGCCGCGATGAAGCGGACGCAGGTCGGCGAAGCGGCGTAGCGCCGCCCTCGCATCTTCGAGATCGAGAGCGGCCGCGCGCGGCCGCTCTTATTTTTTCTGTATCGTCGCCAGATAGGCGAGCAGCGCATCGATCTGCGCGGGCGAGAATTGGAAGCGCGGCATGTCGAGCCCGCCATGCCCGACGACGATGCCCTCGGCCAGCGCCTCCTCGAGATTTTCCAGCGGATATTTGCCGGCGAGCGTGCGGAATGGCGGCGAGGCCGGATTGGGGCTGTCGCCCTTCGCGCCGATGGCGTGGCAGCGGCTGCAATTGGCCTGCGCGATCGCGCGGCCGCGCGAGACCGCGTCATTCGCGGAGGATGCGTCTCGCGCCGAGGCGGCGCAGCTCATCGCTATGAGAAATGCGAGCGCCAGACGCATCGCGTCACCTCCCTCGGTGTGCGAGCCCGCAAGCTCGCGGTCCGGATACGTCGCCTGGACGCGAGCCTTCAGGCTCGCATCTGCGACGCTTCTATTTGATCGTCGCGACATAGCTCGCCAGCGCTTCGAGCTGCCCGTGAGAGAGCACGACATGCGCCATCTCCGCGTGGCTGGCGACCGCATCGCTGAAAACATCCTCGAGATTGTCGAGCGAGAGGCGGCCGAGAATCTCGTGGAAGGGCGGCGCGTCCGGATGGGGGCTGTCGCCCGGGCCGATGGCGTGACAGCGGCCGCAATACGTCGCGGCGATGGCGTGGCCCTTGGCGATCAGGCTCTTGGCGATCGGGCTCTTGGCCGCGAGCGCCGGCGGAGCGGCGGCGAAGACGAGCGAAGCGATGAAAATGGGACGAGCAAAACGCATGGGTCGAGCTCCTGCGCAAAAACGCCGCCGCGGCTCGCGGCGACAGCGGCTCACCCACGCGCCTGCCGCGGCACGACATTGTGCAGCGTCTGATCGGCGCTTTCGGAAGAAGCGCCGCAGATTGCGCGCCGCCTGGCGGATGCGCTGCTCGTTCTCGACCAGCGCGAGACGCAGGTAGCCTTCGCCATGTTCGCCGAATCCGACGCCCGGCG
Organism: Methylosinus sp. Sm6; assembly: GCF_019802345.1. GTDB lineage: Bacteria > Pseudomonadota > Alphaproteobacteria > Rhizobiales > Beijerinckiaceae > Methylosinus. Next base: position 124,223 of record NZ_JAINDZ010000006.1, read on the forward strand.
CAACCACGACATCGGCCCTCTCGATGAGCGGCTTCCCGCCGTCTCGACCAGCCTCTCGATCACATGGCGCGGCGCCGGCGGCGCGCGCCGTGGCCTGCAGCCGGTTGACCTGCTCGAAGACGTAAGGGGGAAGGCGGCTTGATGCGACGGAAGTCGGACATGGCTGGCGTCGATCCGCTCGGGGTTCGCCCGGATCCGCGTATGTGACGCATCCGGGATGAAACGAAATTGTGTCGGCCTCGTCGGGCTGAGAGGGCGATTGTCGCTGCGACGGCGGAGAGCTTCAGCATCTCTCCATCATCGCGAGCGCCGCCGCATCTGTCATTGCGTCCTCGCCGGGCGCGCGGGTCCGATGCGGCATTGGAGGGCGGCGAGCGCCGTTATCGATGAAGCACGTCCAGGGAGCGTGAATGCTCGAGATAATCCGTCGATCTGTCGGCGAGCGTGGCGCCCCAGAAACGTTCGACGATCCACAACGCCAGATCGAACGTCGAGGTCACGCCGCCACAGGTGAGCACGTCCTTGTCGTCGACGACGCGCGCTTCGACGACCTGCGCCTTGGTGCGCCGCAGATCGGGCAGCGCATTGTGATGCGTCGTCGCCGGCCGGCCGTCCAGCAACCCGGCGGCGGCGAGCGCCATCGCGCCCGTGCAGGCTCCCGCGACGATGGCGCCGCCCTGGTGAGACGCGCGAATCGCGTTCAGGAGCGCGCCGTTGCCGATCTCGGCGCGAACTCCTTGCCCGGCGCCCGTGACCCAGCCGCCGCCGGGCACGATCAGAAGGTCGGGAACGTCGTCGAGCACGCCGTCCGGGGCGACGCTCATCCCGAAGGCGCCCTTGACCACGCTGCGCGGCTGGAGCGTCACCAGCGCGAGATCCACGCCGGGACGCTGGGTCGCCACAAAGCCGAAAACCCGCATCGGCGCCGTGAAATCGATCTCATCGGCTCCGTCGAAGGCGAGAACGCGAATGCGAAATCTCGATCCGTCTCGCCCCTGGATTTTTTTCGGTTCGCTCGCCTCGATCGGCGCTCCGACCGCCGCCCTGCCCGTGGCGGTCGCCAGCGTCGCGACGGTCAGCAGTCGTTTCGTGAGAGTGCGTCTGTCCATATTCATGTCCTCGCATCGATCCGCGGACGGCATCCGCTTGCCGTCGCCTGCGGATCGTCGCGCGCACCGCCGCGCCGCGTAAGAGCGGCGAGCGACGAAAAACCCACGATTGCCGACAAAGCTTCGTTGCGTTCAACGCAGCGGCGCTGCTCGCCCGAAAGAGGCGCGGTATCGGCCGGGGGTGACCCCCAAATGGCGCGCGAACGCGCGACGAAGGATTTCGGCGCTCGAAAAACCGCTGAGCCGGGCGATCTCGTCGAGCCCGCGAGAGGTCGTCTCGAGCTGTCGCCGCGCCGTTTCGAGGCGAATCCGTTCGACATGCCGGGCAGGCGTCATTCCGGCCTCGCGCGCGAAGACACGGGCGAAATTGCGCGGGCTCATAGCGACGCGGCGCGCGAGCGTGGAGACCGATAGATCGGCGTCGACATTGTCCGCGATCCAGGCGAGCAAATCTCCCAATTGCCGGTCGGCGCAGCTCTGAGCGGCGAGCGTGGCGCTAAATTGGGATTGCCCGCCGGGACGGCGTAAAAATACGACCATCTGCCGCGCCACCCGTAGCGCGATCGCGCCGCCGAGGTCTTCCTCCACCATCGCCAGGGCGAGATCGACGCCCGCCATGACGCCGGCGGACGTGTAGATGTTGCCGTCCTTGACGTAGATCGGGTCGGGGTCGACCTTCACCCGGGGATATTTGTCCGCGAGCTCGCCGCACCAATTCCAATGCGTGGTCGCTCGTCGACCGTCGAGCAGGCCGGCGGCGGCCAGGATCAAGGCGCCGGTGCAAATCGAGCCGAGACGGCGAACCTCGGCGCTCTGCTCCTCGAGCCACTCGAGGAATGCCGGCTCGTATCGAGCTTCGCGGGCGCCCGGACCGCCGGCCACGAGCAGCGTGTCGATCGGATCGCGCAGCTCGCGATAGGTCCCGCCGGCGAGCAGAGGCGCGCCGGCATGGCCCGCGACGACCGAGTCCTCGCCGGCGGAGACGATTTCGAGCCGATAGGCGGGCTCTCCGTCGCTCAGCCGGCTCGCGTCCGTGAAGACTTCGGCCGGACCAAAGACGTCGATCATCCTCACCGGAGGCGCGGCGACGATCACGACGCGCCGCGCCCCACGGGCCTGCATCGTCGACCGGGCGTCGCCATGTCGCGGAGCCGCGGCGCGATTATCAGGGCGTCTCATCGGCGCCCCCACCGCCGCTTCACCCACGCGCCTGCAGCGGCACGACATTGTGCAGCGTCTGATCGGCGCTATCGAAGAAGCGTCGCAGATTGCGCGCCGCCTGGCGGATGCGCTGCTCGTTCTCGACCAGCGCGAGACGCAGGTAGCCTTCGCCATGTTCTCCGAATCCGACGCCCGGCGCAACCGCGACATCGGCCCTCTCGATCAGCAGCTTCGAGAACTCGAGGCTGGTCATGCCGGCGAAGCGCTCCGGGATCGGCGCCCAGGCGAACATGGAGGCGGAGGGCGCCGGAATGCGCCAGCCCGCCTGCGCGAAGCTCTCTACCATCACGTCGCGGCGCTTCTTGTAGATCGCGCGCATCTCCTTGATGCAATCGTCCGGCCCGTTGAGCGCCGCCGTCGCCGCGACCTGGACCGGGGTGAAGGCGCCATAGTCGAGATAGCTTTTCACCCGCGCCAGCGCTGCGCACAGGCGCTCATGGCCGACCGCGAAGCCGATGCGCCAGCCGGCCATCGAATAGGTCTTCGACAGCGAGGAGAATTCGACGGCGATGTCGATCGCGCCTTGAACCTGCAGGATCGAGGGTGGCGGATTGTCGTCGAAATAGACCTCGGCATAGGCGATGTCGGACAGCACGAAAATGTCGTGCTTCTTGGCGAAGGCGACGAGGTCTTTGTAGAAGTCGAGCGAGGCGACGGTCGCCGTCGGATTGGCCGGATAGCACACGACGATGGCGATCGGCTTCGGGATCGAATGGGCGACCGCCTTCTCCAGCCAGGCGAACAGCTGAGGCGTCGGATCGGCCGGCACCGAGCGGATGACGCCGCCCGCCATCAGAAAGCCGAAGGCGTGGATCGGATAGGAGGGGTTCGGCGCGAGCACGACATCGCCCGGCGCGGTGATCGCCTGCGCCATATTGGCGAAGCCTTCCTTGGAGCCGAGCGTCGCGACGATCTGCGTCTCGGGGTCGAGCTTCACGCCGAAGCGGCGCTCGTAATAGCCGGCCTGGGCGCGGCGCAGGCCGGCGATGCCCTTGGACGCCGAATAGCGGTCGGTGCGCGGCCGCCCCGCCGTCTCCACCAGCTTCTCGATCACATGGCGCGGCGCCGGCAGGTCGGGATTGCCCATGCCGAGGTCGATGATGTCGGCGCCGGCGGCGCGCGCCTTGGCCTTCAGCCGGTTGACCTGCTCGAAGACGTAAGGAGGAAGGCGCTTGATGCGATAGAAGTCGGACATGGCTGGCGATGCATCCGCTCGGGTTTGTCGGGACATGCGCCGCGGCAGCCCCGGTCTGGTTCTCGAAATTCCGCCGGCCCCTCTCGGCCGAAAGAGGGAGTGTGGCGCGAAACCCTTTCGAAAAAACTAGGGCCGCCGCGTCGCCGCGTCCCGCGTTTTCGGCGGCGGCGCGTCGGGCGTCTTGACGCGCGCGGCGCGCGCGCGGGCGGCGGCGCCCGCCGCTTCGAGCTCCTTCAGCCGGGCGTCGGCGTCGGCCTGCGCCTGCTTGCGGTCGGGACGCGGCTCCTTGGGCGCGAAGGGCGCATAGTCGAGATCGGCGGGGCGCGAACGCCCGACGAATTCGGCGGTCGGCGGCGGCGCGTTGCGCAGCCCGGCGCCCTCGAACGCGCGGCCGATTGCCGAGCCGATGGAGGAGGGCCCGTCCTCCGCGGCGCGCGCGGGGGAGGCGAATGCGGCGGCGATCAGAACATACGCGAAAAACGGTCTCATCGAGGAGGGCTCCAGCGGCGCGCCCGTCATAGTGCGACAATGCGGCTTTGATAAGTGCGGCGCTGGAGCGCTTTGCGATCGAACGGAATCGTTCGATCGATCAGAATTCGCTCCAAATCAGAAAAAGCTGGAGCAGTTTTCGATCGGAAGCTGCTCTGCGGCGCGCATCGGGGCGGGCTGCGATCTTCCGTCGCGGCCATGTCGCGCTTACGTATTGAAGGAGCGCATTTCCCGGTTCGAGCGGCTTTCCGAACCTCTGCGGGATATGCTCTAAGGAAGACGACGAAAGGGCGGCGCGAGACTCACGGCCCCCTCGGGCGACAGGACGACGAAATGACCGCAGGACGCCGCTCAGCGGCCGGAGCCAAAGGGCGGCCGCCCCGAATCCGCGAGGCGGCCGAGACCAAGCTCGTCGTCGAGGAGACCGCGCCGACAAAGGCCGCGGATGTCGGCCTGCCGGCGCGGGACGGCCGCGAACGGCGGCGCGCAAATGGCGTGGCGCGCGAGATCGCGGCCCCCGAACCCGCGCAAAAGAAGAAGAGCGGCAAGGCCAAAGCGAAGCCGCGGGCGTCTGGCCCCGCGCCGCGCGAGGCCGCGATCGCCGTCGCCGAGCCGCACGCCAAATTATCCGCCGAGCCGCCGCCCGCCGAGCCGACGGTGGAGGAGCGCCGCCGGCTCGAGCTCGCGGCCGCCGCCGCTCTCATCGCCGGCGCCGCAGCCGAGCTGACCGAGGCGCAGCGCCGCAGCCTGATGGGGCAATTGCTGGCGCTCGAGCCGGCGCCGTCCCGAACGCCCGTGCTTTTGCCTGCGGCGCCCGCGCGCAAGGCGTCGGCGGGCTCCGGCGAGTCGACAGCGCATGATTTCGAGATCATCGCCGAAAATCTGGCGCGGCTCGTCGACCAGGGCCGCAAGGCGCTCGCCGCCGCGGTGGGCGGCATCGAGCCGGGCGACACGCGCAGCGAGCTGGCCAGCAATGTCGCCGACGCGACCAAGACTCTCGGCGCCGTCGCCGAGCGTTGGATGGCGAAGCCCGAGCAGGCGGTCGCGGCCCAGGCCGATCTTCTGACCGGCCTCGGCGCGATCTGGAGCCAGACCCTGCGCCGCTTCTCCGGCGCCGACGTGCCGCCCGTCGTGCCGCCGGACCCGAACGACAAGCGCTTCGCCGCGCCCGAATGGCGCGACAATCCCTTCTTCGATTGCCTGCGCCAGTCCTATGCGCTGACGACGCGCTGGGCGGGCGATGCGGTCGAGCGCACCGAAGGGCTCGATCCGCAGACGAAATCCAAGGCCGCCTTCTACACGCGGCTCATCGCCAGCGCCCTCTCGCCTTCCAATTTCGTCGCCACCAATCCCGAGCTGCTGCGCGCGACGCTCGACGCGCGCGGTGAAAATTTGGTGCGCGGCATGAAGATGCTGACCGAGGATCTCTCCGCCGGGCGCGGCATGCTGAAGCTGCGCCAGAGCGACGAGAGCAAGTTCGAGCTCGGCGTCGACATGGCCGACACGCCGGGCAAGGTCGTTTTCCGCACCGCCGTGATGGAGCTCATCCAATATGCGCCGTCGACGCCGACGGTCTATGCGCGCCCGCTGCTGATCGTTCCGCCGTGGATCAACAAATTCTACGTGCTCGATCTCAATCGCGAGAAGAGCTTCGTGCGCTGGGCGACGGCCCAGGGCCTCACCGTCTTCGTCATCTCCTGGGTCAATCCGGACGAGAGCCAGGCCGAGAAGGGCTTCGAGGCCTATATGAAGGAGGGCGTGCTCGCCGCCCTCGACGCGGTGCAGCAGGCGACCGGCGCGAGACATGTCGCGGCGGCGGGCTATTGCGTCGGCGGCACCATGCTCGCCGCGACCCTCGCTTATATGGCGGAGAAGGGCGACGACCGCATCGACAGCGTGACGTTCTTGGCGACGCAGGTGGATTTCACCGACGCCGGCGATATGCAGGTGTTCATCGACGAGGCGCGGCTCGCCGCGCTCGACGAGGCGATGTCGCGCACCGGCTATCTCGAGGGCGTCAAAATGGCGACGACCTTCAATTTGCTGCGGCCGAACGAATTGTTCTGGACCTATTTCGTCAACAATTACATGAAGGGCGTCGAGCCCGCGGCCTTCGATCTCCTCACCTGGAACTCCGACTGCACACGGATCCCGCGCGCCAATCACCTCTTCTATCTGCGCTATTGCTATATCGAGAATGCGCTGTCGCAGGGCCGCATGGTGATCGACGGCGTCACGCTCAATCTGCGCAAGGTGAAGATCCCGATCTATGAGCTCGCCGCCAAGGAGGATCACATCGCGCCGGCGCGCTCGGTGTTCACGGGCGCGAAATATTTCGGCGGGGACGTGCGCTATGTGCTCGCCGGCGCGGGCCATATTGCCGGCGTCGTCAATCCGCCCGACAAGAACAAATATCAATATTGGACGGGCGGTCCGCCGACCGGCGTCTATGAGGATTGGGTGAAGACGGCCAAGGAGACCAAGGGCTCCTGGTGGCCGGACTGGCTCGCCTGGATCACGGCTCAGGCGCCGGAGCAGGTTCCCGCGCGCCTCCCGGGCGACGGGGCGTTGAAGCCGATTTGCGACGCGCCGGGGGAATATGTGCGCGTGCGGGCGTGAGGGGGCCGGGGACGAAGCTCGGCCGCCCTCCTCTCATCATGCGCGGAGCGGCAATTCGCCACGCGCCCGCATTCCGTCGGCGATCTTTTGCACGAAGGCGAACTCTTCGGAGCTGATCGGAATCTTGTCCGCAACCGTCGGGTCCGACATCGCCTCTTCCCAGATCGCTCGCTCCTTGCGCTCGATTTCCGCGTCGCCGCGCGTGAAATAGGAAATCATCTCGATCCAACGCCGCGCCAGCGCGCAGGCCCTCGGCGAGGATGCGTCGTTCGCCGCCGTCAACGCCCGCGCCTCCTCGAACATCGTCCTCCACGCCGCCGAGAAGCTCGGCTCGTCGTAGCCGGCGACCGCATAGGCCTGTCGCTTCAGTCTGATCAATTCCTCGCGCCGCTCGGGCGTGTAGTGCTTGGCGAGGATCGGCGCGAACGCCGCCCTCCACTCTTCCGGGGTTTTCGATTTGTCGTACATTACCGTCTCCCGTGTGAGCCTGACAATGTCGTCGGGAGGAAGCCTGCCTTCGCGCGCCAGCGTTTTGCGTGCGGCGTCGATCAGCGACAGCGCGTGATCGGCTTCTGAGCGACGCGCCTGCAGCATCTGCTGTTGCAGCTCCAGGACGGCGCCCAAACCTGTCGAGCCGACCGCGAGCAGCTGGCCGATGCGTTGCAACGAGAAGCCGAATTGCTTCAGCGCGAGAATCTGATGCAGGCGCGCCGCCTGCTCCGTCCCATAGGCGCGATAGCCGGCCGCCGTGCGCACGGGCCGAATCAAGCCCTTGCGCTCATAGACGCGTAACGCCTTGACGCTGATTCCCAATCGCTCGGCCATTTCGGCCGGCCCGAACCAGGGCTCGTTCATGCCGACATCCTCCTTCCGACCGATCCTGTTGTCGGGCCGGTCCCGAGGGCCGGGTCAAGAGAAAATCGCAGGTCGCAGAGCGATCGGCGAGCGAGCCATGGGGCGCGCGACCGGGAGCGAGCGCCGAAGAGGCGTCATTGAAATAAAGCCGCAGGCCGCACAGCGCGAGCATCGAGGACGATGGCGAGAAAAACGCCGCCGGCGACGCCCGAGACGGCCACGGATCGACGACGAACGTCCCCATTTCTGACGAGGCTCATCCGTCCCCACTTCGCGGGGCCGCCTTCTCCCGCTATAGCGGAGAAGGGAGCGCCCTCACTTCGCCAGCACCGTCGCGACGCGCGTGCGGATCTGGTCGGCGATCACTTTGGCGTCGCGGATCTCGCCGTCGCGCGCGGCGCGGACATTGGCGAGACGATTGCTGAAGCGGTCATAGCTCGCCACGCCGAAGGCGACGCCTTGCGTGATGATCTTTTCGTCGGCGATGGAAATCAGCCTGTAGGCGGCGTCGATGATGATGGTCGCCGAGGTGGCGCGGCCGGTGACGGTGTCGAGGATCGGCGTCTGCACGCGCTCCTTCAGCTCGACGAGCAGCCGATAGCGCGGCGCAACCTGCGAGCCCGTGCCATTGAAGGCGAAGATCAGCTCGTTGCGCACATAATGGCCGGCGCGGTCGGGAATGGGCGCGACCTCGACCGCCTGCAACTCCGCCGCGAGCGGCGCGCCGGTTCCGATCGGACCATAGAGCGGCCGAATTTCGTTGCAGCCGGACAGCGAGAACGCCAGCGCGAGCCAGAGCGGGACGCTGGACCGCGAGCCTTCGGGCTCGCTCCCGAACGCGCGCAGGCGAGCCCGAAGGCTCGCGGTCCAGATTGGCTGTTCAGACCACCACATTGACGATCCTCTTGGGCACGAGGATGAATTTCTTCAGCGGCTTGCCTTCCATCGCGCGCACGACGCCCTCTTGGCTCAGCGCCTCCTCGCGGATCACGGCTTCGGAAGCGTCATGGGCGACGACGATTTCCGCACGTTTCTTGCCATTGACCTGCACCGGCAGCACGATGGTCTCCTGCGCCACCAGCGCGGCGTCGGCGACGGGCCAGGGCGTCGCGACGATCGGCTCGGCATGGCCGAGATCGCGCCAGCATTCCTCCGCCACATGCGGCGTCATCGGCGCGATCAGCAGAGCCAGCGTCTCCGCCGCTTCCCGGAAAGCGAAGGCGAGATCGGCGTCGACCGGCGTCGTCTCGATCTTATCGAGCGCCGATGTCAGCTCATTGGCGAATTCGCGAATGCGGGCGATCGCCGTGTTGAAGCGCAGCCGCTCGATAGTGTCGCCGACCGCGGCGATGGCGCGGTGCGTCGCCTTGCGGATGTCGAGCGCCGCGGCGCCGAATTCCGCCGGCGCGCTCGCGCCGAGCGGCGCCGACACATTGGCGAGCTCGCCGGTGAGGCGCCAGACGCGATGCACGAAGCGCGAGGCGCCCTGCACGCCCTCTTCCGTCCACACCACGTCGCGATCGGGCGGCGAGTCGGAGAGCACGAACAGGCGCGCCGTATCGGCGCCATAGCTGGCGATGATGTCGTCCGGATCGACGGTGTTGCGCTTCGACTTCGACATCTTCTCGATCGAGCCGATCTCCGCCTCCTCGCCAGTCTCGATTAGAAAGGCGCGGCGGCCTGTCTCGCTCGTCTCGAAACGCAGCTCGGTCGGCGCGATCCATTTGCCCGAGGCGGCGCGATAGGTCTCATGCACCACCATGCCTTGCGTGAAGAGGCCGGCGAAGGGCTCGGCGACGCCGCCATGGCCGCCATGGCCGGAGTCGCGCATGGCGCGCGAGAAGAAGCGCGAATAGAGGAGGTGCAGGATCGCATGCTCGATCCCGCCGATATATTGATCGACCGGCAGCCAGCGCGCCAGCTGCTCCGGATCGGCGGGCGCGGCCGCATTGTGCGGATCGGCGAAGCGCGCGTAATACCAGGACGAATCGACGAACGTGTCCATCGTGTCGGTCTCGCGCCGCGCCGCCGCGCCGCACTTCGGACAGGCGACATGCTTCCATGTCGGATGATGGTCGAGCGGATTGCCCGGCCGGTCGAAACTCACATCCTCCGGCAGCTTCACCGGCAGATCCGCGTCCGGCACGGGCACGACGCCGCAATCGGGGCAATGGATGATCGGTATCGGACAGCCCCAATAGCGCTGCCGCGAAATGCCCCAGTCGCGCAGCTTGTAATTGATCTTGCGCTCGCCCTGCGGACGGCCGTGCAGCTGCGCCGTCTCGAGCCGTTTCGCCGCCTCTTCCTTCGCCTCGGCGACGGTGAGCCCGTCGAGGAAGCGCGAGTTGACGAGCCGCCCCTCGCCGTCGAAGGCCGTCTCACCGATGACGAGAGTCGAAGGATCGACGCCCTCCGGGCAGACCACCGGCGTCGCGCCGAGGCCATAGGCTCGCGAGAAGTCGAGGTCGCGCTGGTCATGCGCGGGACAGCCGAAGATCGCGCCCGTGCCGTAATCCATCAGGATGAAATTGGCGACATAGACCGGCAGCGTCCAGGACGGATCGAAGGGATGAACGACCTTCAGGCCGGTGTCGTAGCCCTTCTTCTCGGCGGTCTCGATCGCCGCGACCGAGGTGCCGATGTGGCGGCACTCCTCCGCGAAGGCGGCGAGCGCCGGATCGCTCGAAGCCGCCTTGCGCGCGAGCGGGTGATCCGGCGCGAGCGCGACGAATTTGGCGCCGAACAGAGTGTCCGGCCGCGTCGTGAACACCTCGATCTCGCCCGCAGGATCGCCGGCGAGGGCGAAGCGGACCAGCAGCCCTTCCGAGCGGCCGATCCAATTGCGCTGCATCAGCCGCACCTTCTCCGGCCACCGCTCGAGCGTGTCGAGCGAGGCCAGAAGATCGTCCGCATATTTGCCGATGCGCAGGAACCATTGCGTCAGCTCGCGCTGCTCCACCAGCGCGCCGGAGCGCCAGCCGCGCCCGTCCACCACCTGCTCATTGGCGAGCACGGTCTGGTCCACGGGGTCCCAATTGACCTTGGACTGCTTGCGGTCGACGAGGCCGTGAACCAGAAAATCGAGAAACAGCTTCTGCTGATGCTTGTAGTAAGCGGGATCGCAAGTGGCGATCTCGCGCGACCAGTCGAGCGAGAGGCCCATGGATTTCAGCTGCGTCCGCATCGACGCGATATTGGCGTAGGTCCAGGTCGCCGGATGCGAGCCGCTCTGCTGGGCGGCGTTCTCGGCCGGCAGGCCGAAGGCGTCCCAGCCCATCGGATGCAGCACGTCGAAGCCCTTGGCGCGCTTGTAGCGGGCGATGACGTCGCCCATCGAATAATTGCGCACATGGCCGACATGGATGCGCCCGGAAGGGTAGGGGAACATCTCGAGCACATAATATTTCGGCTTTTGCGGATCGCCGCAGGCAAAGGCCTGCCGCTCCTCCCAAATCTCGCGCCATTTGGGCTCGGCCGCGGCGAAATCGTAGCGTTCAGGTCTCATGGGCAGACGGCGTGTCCTGCTGGAATTTTCGAGTTTCGCCTGTAATGCAGGGCGTCGCCCCGCTTGTCAAAGCGAGACGGCGCCACGCCGCCGCGCGGGGCGGCCGAATCGCCTATGCTGAGCGCGCGGGAATCCCGAGCCGGAGGCCGCCATGATCTACGATCTTCTCATCGTCGGCGGCGGCGTCAATGGCTGCGCCATCGCCCGCGACGCCGCCGGGCGGGGGCTGCGCGTCCTGCTCGTCGAGCAGACGGACCTCGCCGCGGCGACCTCCTCTGCCTCGACCAAGCTGATCCACGGCGGTCTGCGCTATCTCGAGCAATTTGAGTTCCGCCTCGTCCATGAGGCTTTGGCCGAGCGCGAGCTGCTGCTCGCCGCCGCGCCGCATATCATTCGCCCGCTGCAGTTCATCCTGCCGCACGAGCGCTCGGTGCGCCCGGCCTGGCTGGTGCGGCTCGGTCTCTTTCTCTACGACCATCTCGCGCGGCGACAGCGGATACCCGGCTCCAGCACCGCGCCGCTCGCGGGCTCCGCCTATGGCGCGCCGCTGGAGCGCGCCTATCGGCTCGGCTTCTCTTATTACGACTGCCGGGTCGACGATTCGCGCCTCGTCGTGCTGGAGGCGATCGACGCGCGCGAGCGCGGCGCGGAGCTGCGCATCGGCGCCAAGCTCGTCGGCGCCCGCCGCGACGGCGACGCCTGGCTCGCTTCCGTCGCCGGCCCCGACGGCCGCGTCGAGAGCGTCGGCGCCCGCGCGCTGGTCAACGCCTCGGGCCCCTGGGTCTCGGAGACGCTGACGCAGCGGCTCGATCTGCGCTCGAGCAAGCATGTGCGGCTGGTCAAAGGCTCGCACATCGTGACGCGCCGGCTCTATGAGGGCGAGCACGCCTATATTCTGCAGCGCCCGGACAGGCGCATCGTCTTCGTCATTCCCTTCGAGGAGGATTTCACGCTCATCGGCGCCACCGACGCGCCCTTCTTCGGCGCGCCGGGGCCGGTCGCGATCGACGCCGACGAGATCGACTATCTCGTCGCCGGCGTCGATCATGTCTTCCGGGAAAAGATCGGGCGCGGGGACATCGTCTGGAGCTATTCGGGCCTGCGGCCGCTGTTCGACGACGGCGCGCTCGAAGCTTCCGTCGTCACGCGCGACTACGCCTTCGATCTCGCGCGGGAGGAGGGGGCGCCGGCCCTGTCGGTGTTCGGCGGCAAGATCACCACGGCGCGGCGGCTCGCCGAACATGCGCTCGACGCGCTCGCGCCGTTTTTTCCGCGGCTCGGCCCCGCCTGGACCGCGCGCGCGACGCTTCCCGGCGGCGACCTCGGTCCGGGCGGCTTCGACGATTTTCTCCGCGAGGCGATGCGCGCCAAGCCCTTTCTCGACCCTCGCCTCGCGCGCCGGCTCGCCCATGCCTATGGGACGCGGCTCTGGCGCTTTCTCGAGACGGCGCGCTCGATGGAGGATCTCGGCGCCGATTTCGGCTGCGGCCTGACCGAGGCGGAGCTCGCCTATCTTCGCGATGAGGAATGGGCGCGCTCGGCCGAGGATGTGCTGTGGCGGCGCTCCAAGCTCGGCCTGCGCCTGGATGTGAGGCAGCAGGCGCGGCTGGCGCGCGCCTTCACGCCGCCCGCGGCGGGTGATTCAGGCTGATGCGATTGGGCTCGACCTCGTCGCCGCGCTCCGGGCTCGCAGCATTGATGCGATTCGGCCGGTCGCGAGTCCGCAGCCCGTCGCAGGCGAGCGCGGCGTGATCCTGGCGTGCTTCTAGCAATTTGCTGCTCGCACGCCGTCGCCGTCCAACAATACCGCTCCTTGGCCGTCAGCGCCGAGCCGGTCGGAAGGATTGCGCAGCGGGCAATCCTCCAAGGACAGGCAGCCACAGCCGATGCAGCCGTCCAAATGGTCGCGCAGTCGGGTCAATCCGTCGATCCGCGCCTGCAGCGCACGCCGCCAATTGGCGATCAACTCGCGGACGGCCGCAGCCGTCGGCTGTTTCCCGGCCGGGACCGGCTTCAGGAGGTCGATGATCTCCGCGAGCGGGACGCCGAGGCGTTGCGCCACTCGGATAATGGCGATCCTCCGCAGAATGTCGCGCGAGAAGCGTCGCTGATTGCCGCGGCTGCGAATCGACGCGATCAGCCCCTTGGCTTCATAGAAGTGAAGAGTCGAAATGGGGACCCCGCTTCGCTGCGCCACCTCGCCGACGGTCAGCAGCTGCGCAAGCTTTGTGGTCATGACGATTGCCCTCTTGACCTCAACTTAACTCGAGGTTTTATACAGGCTGTCGGCTTGTCGGTGCAAGCCCTTCGGTCTTGCGCGACCGAAGTGTCTCTCGGAGACGCCGCCCGAGGTCGTTTGCGAGCGGGCGCGCCTCCGCCTCTTCTGGGACGGACAAAATGGAAACGAATGAGATTCTCGCCTTGGTCAGCGGCGCTAATCGGGGCATCGGACTTGCCGTAGCGACTGGCCTCGCGCGGCGAGGCGTGCATGTGCTGCTCGGATGCCGTGACATCGGGCGGGGCGAAGCGGCCTGCGCTCCCCTGCAGGCGGAAGGGTTGAATCTGCGACCGGCGCAACTCGACACGACGGACGAAGACAGCGTTTCGACCCTCGCCGCATCGATCGCGCGGGATTACGGCCGCCTGGATATTCTGATCAACAACGCCGGCATCGGACTGGACTATGATCCGAGGTTGTCGGTGGTCGAACGAATGCAACGGACGCTGGCCGTCAACGTCATCGGAACCGTCCGATTGACCGAGGCGATGGCCCCGCTTCTGTCGAAGTCCAACCGCGCGCGAGTCGTGAATGTCTCCTCCGAACTGAGTTCGTTCGGGCAACGCTCCAAGCCGGATTGGGGTTACGCCGGGGTTGCGATGCCGACTTATCAAGCGTCCAAGGCGGCGTTGAATTCGTTGACGCTCAGTTATGCTCGGCTGCTCGAGGACAAGCGAATCAAGGTCAATGCGATCTGCCCCGGGTACACGGCAACCGAGGCGACCAATTTCGATGGATCGCGCACTCCGGAGCAAGCAGCGACGATCGCCATCAAATTCGCGCTGCTCGCGGACGATGGGCCAACCGGCGTGTTCGTCAAGGAGGACGGTGAATTGCCTTGGTAGGCCGCGATCGACCGAACGATCGTCTGCAGTGAGAGGCGAGGATATGGCGCGCAACGAGCGATCGGAGGCAGTCCGATCGCCTGTTGCGCCGAACCCATGTCGGAGCCGTTGTCGCTATAGCGCGCTGTTCGGCGGCTCGGCCTCGACGCCGCCACCGGCTCCTTCTCGCGCCCCCGTTCGTGGAGGTCGAGATTTCGCTCGCGGCCGAGGCGGCGTCACTCGACATGCGGCCGAGCGAAACGCGCCAAGCCGCAATTGCCGAAAGCCGCACGCAGCGTCTCCTCGATCCGCTCGCCGATCTCGCGGTGATACATGTAGTTGGTGTCGACGATCTTGCGATAGGTGCGCCAGGCGGCGAAAAATGCGTCTGCGGCGGGATCGGGCATGGGTCGTCTCTCGTGGTTGTCTCACGCGATCGGCGCGCCTCATAGCATGGTTTGCCGCCGCGTCATCGCCGCCGGCGCCGAAAGCTCCGGCATATTGTCGTCGCAAACATCTGGCCAATTGGCGGCGGTTCGTCGATGCGGAAAGGGGAGATGATGGCGGAAAAGCCGCGCATGGAACGTCCGGCCTTCACCGACACGGAGGCGCTGCTCTATCATTCTCGCGGTCGGCCCGGGAAAATCGCCGTCGTTCCGACCAAGCCGATGGCGACGCAGCGCGATCTCTCGCTCGCCTATTCGCCGGGCGTCGCCGCGCCCGTGCTGGCGATCGCCGAGAACGCCTCGCTCGCCTACGACTATACCGCCAAGGGCAATCTCGTCGCCGTCATCACCAATGGCACGGCCATCCTCGGCCTCGGCAATCTCGGCGCGCTCGCCGCCAAGCCGGTGATGGAGGGCAAGGCGACCCTGTTCAAGCGCTTCGCCGACATCGACTCCATCGACCTCGAGGTCGATGCGCAGGACGTCGAGCAGTTCATCGCCGCGGTGCGCTATCTCGGGCCCTCCTTCGGCGGCATAAATCTCGAGGACATCAAGGCGCCGGAGTGCTTCATCATCGAGGAGCGCTTGCGCGAATTGATGGACATTCCCGTCTTTCACGACGACCAGCACGGCACCGCGATCATCTCGGCGGCGGGCCTCCTCAATGCGCTGCATCTCACCGGCCGCGACATTGCGAGCACGAAGCTCGTCTGCAACGGCGCCGGCGCCGCCGGCATCGCCTGCCTCGATCTCGCCAAGGCTTTGGGGTTTTTGCCGCAGAATGTGACTCTCTGCGACACCAAGGGCGTCGTCTATCGCGGCCGCGTCGAAGGCATGAACCAATGGAAGAGCGCTCATGCGGTCGAGACGAGCGCGCGCACGCTCGCAGAGGCGCTGGAGGGCGCCGACATCTTCTTCGGCCTCTCGGTGAAAGGCGCGCTGACGCCGCAGATGCTGACGGGCATGGCGGAAAATCCGATCGTCTTCGCATTGGCCAATCCCGATCCGGAGATCACGCCGGAGGAGGCGCTCGCCGCGCGGCCCGACGCCATCGTCGCCACGGGCCGCTCCGACTATCCGAATCAGATCAATAATGTCCTCGGCTTCCCTTACATCTTCCGCGGCGCGCTCGACGTGCGCGCCAAGACGATCAACATGGAGATGAAGATCGCGGCGGTCCATGCGCTCGCCGAGCTCGCGCGCGAGGATGTGCCGGACGAGGTCGCCAACGCCTATCAGGGCGCGCGGCCGCGCTTCGGCCGCGATTATCTCATCCCTGCGCCCTTCGATCCGCGTCTCGTCGCGGTCGTGCCGCCGGCGGTGGCGCGGGCGGCGATGGAGTCGGGCGTCGCGCGGCGGCCGATCGCCGATATGACCGCCTATCGCGCCGAGCTCTCCGCGCGTCGCGATCCCGTCGCCGCGCTGATGCACACGATCTATGAGCGCGTGCGGCGCGATCCCAAGCGCGTCGTCTTCGCCGAGGGCGAGGAGGAGCAGGTCATTCGCGCCGCGCTCTCCTTCGTGGCGCAGGGTCTCGGCCGCGCGATCCTCGTCGGCCGCGAGGAGCGCGTGGCGCAGACGGCGCGGAACGCCGGGCTCGAGCTCGGCGAAATGATCGAGGTGCATAACGCGCGCCTCTCCTCGCGCAACGCCGTCTATGCGCAATTTCTGTTCGAGCGCCTGCAGCGCAAGGGCTATCTGCTTCGCGACTGCCAGCGGCTCATCAACAATGACCGCAATCATTTCGCCGCGGCGATGGTGGCGCAGGGCGACGCCGACGCCATGGTCACCGGCGTCACGCGCAATTTCTCCACCGCGCTCGAGGATGTGCGTCACGTCGTCGATCAGAAGCCCGGCCATCGGCTGATCGGCGCCTCGCTGGTGCTGGCGCGTGGACGCATCGTCGTCGTCGCCGATACGGCGATCACCGAAATGCCGGAGGCGACCGATCTCGCCGACATTGCGATCGAGGCGGCGGGTCTCGCGCGCCGCATCGGCCTCGAGCCGCGCGTCGCCATGCTCGCCTTCTCGACCTTCGGCTATCCGCCGGGCGAGCGCACCGCGCGCGTGCATGAGGCGGTGCGCGCGCTCGATGCGCGCCGCGTCGATTTCGAATATGAGGGCGAGATGGGCGCGGACATCGCGCTCAACAGGCAGGCGATGGCGGCCTATCCCTTCTCGCGCCTGTCCGACACCGCCAATGTGCTGGTGATGCCGGCGTTCCACTCGGCGGCGATCTCGACGAAGATGGTGCAGGAATTGGGCGGCGCCACGGTGCTCGGGCCGCTCGTCGTCGGGCTCGACAAGCCGATCCAGATCCTTCAGCTCGGCGCGACCGATGCGGATATCGTGAATATGGCGGCGCTCGCGGCGTTCGGCGTCGGGGGGTAGAGAGCGGAGCGCTCGCGTCACACGAACCGAAGCGCCGAATGCCCCCTCCCTCACCCTCCCCGGCTTCGCGGGAGAGGGGCGGCGGACGTGTCGCGCATCGTTGATGAAACGCCAAATCTGCTCCCTCTCTCGCGAAGCGACGCGAAGCGGGGGAGGGCTGGAGAGAGGGGGCGCCGAGCGCCCTTCATTTATCGACGCAAGTCTCTAGCGGCGTGCGTCATCCAATTCGATGTGTTCGAAGAGCGAGCCCGAAGGCTCGCGGTCCAGGGGCCGGATTTGGACCGCGAGCCTTCGGGCTCGCTCTCCAGAGGGGCGTCACAGATGCGCCGCCACGGCGAGCGAGGTGAGCGCGGAGGCCGGCGCGCTTTCGCCGATCAGATCGACCGCCGCGTCGCGCGCGGTCTCGGCGCTGTCGAACACGCGCCCCTCGAGCACGCGAAACGAACGCTTGGCCGCATAGAAGCGATAGCCGTCGTCCTCGCGCGTCACCAATCCCACGGCGTCCTCGCCGAGCTCGATGATGTATGTGTCGGACATGCGCCCTCCTGATCTCGCCGCGCGGTCGTTCTCGAACCTTATGCGCGAGCGATGGTCAGCCGCTTCGCTCATGCAGTCAAATGAAATGATTTTCATGAAGCGAGCCGGTCGCCCCAACGTCACGACTCTGTTGCATGTCGCTGGTTGGTAAGGGCGTTGTTCGCTCGTTAGGAGTTTCGACTATGACGTCCTTGGCAACCAGCGTCGAGCTGCCCGATGATCGCGAGGGTCATGATCCCAAGCCTCGACTGGATCATCCGCTCGACATTCGCGCGCTTCTCGTCTTTCTCGGCGTGATCGCGCTCGGCCTCGCCTTCACCGCCTTCAGCATCTATCAGGACCTCGTCGAATCCGGCGCGCTGGTCACGACCTATCTTCCCTTCGTCCTGCTCGGCGTCGCCTTGCTCATCGCGCTCGGCTTCGAGTTCGTGAACGGCTTCCACGACACCGCCAATGCCGTGGCGACCGTCATCTACACCCATTCCATGCCGGCGCCGGTCGCCGTCGTCTGGTCGGGCTTCTTCAATTTCCTCGGCGTGCTGTTCTCGACCGGCGCGGTCGCCTTCGGCATCGTCTCGCTGCTGCCGGTGGAGCTCATCCTGCAAGTCGGCTCGCAGGCAGGCTTCGCCATGGTGTTCGCGCTGCTCATCGCGGCGATCATGTGGAATCTCGGCACCTGGTGGCTCGGCCTGCCGGCCTCCTCCTCGCATACGCTGATCGGCTCCATCATCGGCGTCGGCATCGCCAACGCCCTCATGCGCGGCCGCGATGGAACCTCCGGCGTCGATTGGGGCAAGGCGACCGACATCGGCTATTCGCTGCTGCTGTCGCCGGTCGTCGGCTTCGTTTCCGCGGCGTTGCTGCTGCTCGTGCTGAAATTCATCATCCGCAAGCCGGAACTCTACAAGGAGCCCAAGGGGCAGGCCGCGCCGCCCTGGTGGATTCGCAGCCTTCTGGTGCTCACCTGCACCGGCGTCTCCTTCGCGCACGGCTCCAATGACGGCCAGAAGGGCATGGGCCTGATCATGCTGATCCTGATCGGCACGGTGCCGACCTCCTATGCGCTGAACCGGGCGCTGCCGGCGAGCCATCTCGAGAGCTTCGCCAAGGCTTCGCATGCGGCCTCGAAGGTCGTGGAGGCCAAGGCGGCAGGCTATAATGTCCTCGGCGACCCGCGTCCGGCGGTGACCAATTATGTCGCGCAACATCAGCTGAACGAAGGGACCTATCCGTCGCTCGCCGTGCTGATCCGCGACATTTCTCATCAGATCGAGACCTATGGATCGATCTCGAAGATCCCCTTCGCCGCGGTCGGCAATACGCGCAACGACATCTATCTCGCCTCGGAGGCGCTGCGCTTCCTCGCCAAGGACAAGGCGTCGGAGCTTTCCGACTCCGACAAGAAAGTGCTGAAGGACTATAAGGAGCAGATCGATCAGGCGACCAAATTCATCCCGCTCTGGGTGAAGATCGCCGTCGCCATCGCGCTCGGCCTCGGCACGATGATCGGCTGGAAGCGCATCGTCGTCACCGTCGGCGAGAAGATCGGCAAGCAGCATCTGACCTATGGCCAGGGCGCTTCGGCCGAGCTCGTCGCCATGGGGACGATCGCGGCCGCAGATATGTACGGCATGCCGGTGTCGACCACCCATGTGCTCTCCTCCGGCGTCGCCGGAACCATGGCGGCCAATGGCGCCGGCGTGCAGGCGGCGACGATCCAGAAGCTGCTGATGGCCTGGGTGCTGACTCTGCCGGCCGCGATCCTGCTGTCGGCTTCGCTCTACTTCCTGCTGCGGCAGGTGATGTGACGGGCGACGGGGCGGCTCCCGGCCGCCCCTTATCCCCTGAACGCTGCGCCGCGAATCGGCGGCTCGGCTTGATGTCTCCCGTCCCTCCGCCTAATTGGAGAAGCGAGAAAGGGCGGGAGCATGAGCATTACGGACAGCCGGGGTCACGCAGTTTCGGGCGAAGTCGTCGATCGGGCCGATCCGCGCCGGGCGCGGCTGCACAAATTGATCGACACGCATTCTCTGCAGCGGGGCGAGTTCACCCTCTCCTCGGGCCGCAAGAGCAATTATCTGTTTCAGCTGCGGCAGACGACCATGCTGCCGGAGGGCGCGCATCTTCTCGGCGACGTCATCGTCGATTTCATGAAGGCGCATGATCTTGCCTGCGTCGGCGGCCTCGCCGTCGGCGCTATTCCGATGGTCTCGGCCATTCTGGTGCTCAGCCACGCCAAAGGCGCGCCGGTGGACGCCTTCTTCGTGCGCAAGGAGGCGAAGTCGCATGGCGCGCTGGAGCGCATCGACGGCCATGTGCGCGCGGGCGCCGATGTGCTGATCGTCGACGATGTGGCGACATCCGGCGGCTCGATCCTGAAATCGATCGAGGGGTTGCGCGCGGAATATCCGAGCTGCCGCGCGACCAAGGCGCTCGTCGTGGTCGATCGCGAGGAGGGCGCGACGGAAGCGCTGGCGGAGCAGGGGGTCGCGCTCTACGCGCTGTTCAAGCGAAGCGAATTCGAAATCTGAGCCATGGCGGCGACGAACCGCGAGCCTCGAGGCTCGCTCTCGATGCTTTGAAGCCTATGACGCCGAGCGGGAGGTTCGAAATGAGCAAGACGATCGCAACGGCTCTCTGTCTCGCCGCGCTCGCCGGCGCCGCTCGGGCGCAGACCGCCGACCCCGCCATGGGCAAACGTCTTTCCGCCTCGGTCTGCGTCGAATGCCATCGCATCGACGCCGACACGCCGGCCAAGAATCCCGAGTCGAAGGCTCCGAGCTTCGTGGACGTCGCCCGCCTGCCCTCGACCAATGAGCTGGCGATCAAAGTCTTTCTGCGCACGTCTCATGCGAACATGCCGAATTTCATCCTCTTGCCGGAGGAGATCGATTCGGTGGCCGCTTACATCGTCGGCCTCGCCCGCCAGAAATAGCTGAAATCGGGGAAGCGAGCCCGAAGGCTCGCGGTCCAGGCGCGCGCAAAAGGCGCGTCGGGACGAGGGCGCTGGGCCTCGCGACGACTAATGCAGCGAGCGCGGCCGCTCCGGCGGCGTCTCGGCGGGGACCACGGCGAGCGGGCTCGCCTGATGATGGACGAGCCGCCAAGCGCCGCCCGTGAAGCGGAACCAATTGGTCGCGACCAGCGCCGCGCCGCCCACCACCTCGACGCAGAGCACGCGCCCGTCCGCGCCCGAAACCAGCGCGCGCTCGTTGCGGCGCACGATCGGCTCCTGCATCGGATTGCGCAGAATATCGCGATAGGAGGCGAGCACCGCCTCTCGGCCGATCAGCGCCGGCCAGCCGGGATGAATGCAGGCGACGTCGTCCTCGCCCCACAGGGCGCTCATGCGATCGATGTCGCCCTCGATAAAGGCGCGGTAATAAGCGGCGTTGGCCGCCAGCAGCGAGGCTTCGTCGGACATGGCGGCAGAATGCGCCGCACGCCGACGGAAAGCAACGGCTTCGCCGGCTTCGCCGCTCAGCGTTGCGCCTGCAGCTCGTCCCGCTCGGATCTGCGGCGCTCGCCGATCGCCGAGGCCAGCACGAGGCTGAACAGAGCCGCCGCCATGCACCAGACCGAATACCAGGCCGGCCGGTTCTCGATCAGCGCCAGCACGAAGGTCGCCAGCACCGCCCAGCCGAACAGCGCGACGCCGCGCCGGCGGCTCGCGACGAGTGGAACCACGGTGAGCGTCACATAGAGAAAATGGACCAGCAGCGGCGGACGGTCGAACAAAGGATCATAGGCGAGCGAATGCCGCACGACGGAGAGGTCGACGCCGTCGCAGGCGACGAGCCGCGCGGTCAGATAGGTCGCGACCACGGCGCCGACGCCGGTCATGGCCAGCCACAGCCGGCGCCGCTCGGGGTCGGTCTCGGCGCAGGACGCCGCATAAGGGGTGAGCACGGGCCAGAGAGCGAAGGCGATCAGCGTGTAGAGGAAGCGGAAGGGCTGGCCGGCCTGCCAGTCGCCGATGGTCAGCCAGACGGCGCCCTCGGTGAGCTGATGTACGGAGAAAACGAAAGGAAAGGCTGCGAAGGCCAGCATGCGCCGATCGCGGCGCAGAGCCTTCGTCACCATGCCATAGCCCGCGAGCCCGAGGCCGATCGCGGCCGTGAGGCTCGCCTCGAGGGAATAGCACATGGCGCTTCGTCGCCGAAATTGCGGGGCGCTCGATCGGCGCGCCCTGTTCGCCGGCCGCAAGGGCGGAGATTAAGCGAGGACTGGCGCCTGCGCCAGAGCGGTTTTCGTTACGAAACGCGCGCCCATTCGCGCGCCGCGGGGCGGGCGGCGCCGTCGGCGGCGATCTCGACGATCGGGCAGCAGGCGGCGCGCGCGGCAAAGCCGTCTTCCGCTTCCTCGGTTCGGGCGATGGCGACGCAGCCGAGCAGCGCTCCGCTGGTCAACAGGCCGGCGGCGTCGAGATCGGCGAGGATCGCGCGCGGCGCGACGAGTCGGGCTGGGCCGATCGCGTCGAGATGGGCGAGGAAGCCGTCGGCGTCGAAAGGCGAGACGAAATGCAGCGGCGCGCCGGAGAGCAGGGAGGCGAGCGGGCCGGCGACGAGGCCGCCGATCGTGCCCGGCGAGCACAGCGACACCAGCGGCGCCGCGCCGCTGACGCGCGCCTCGGCGACGAGCGAGAGGCTGCGGCCGAGCAGGGCGCTCTGCTCGTAGAAACGCGGCGCGCCGAAACAGTCCAGCGCGCCGATGGTCACTTTGCGCGCCGGCGCCGGCCGCTCCGCCGCGATGTCCCATGCGGGGACCGGGGGGAGGGCGCGGTCGAGCGCGCCGAAATCGACGGCGCCGTCGATGGTCCCGGGGCCGAGCGAGCCGATGAGCCGGATCGACGGCGCCGTGGCGGCGACGCCGAGCAGCAGCTCCTCGAGACTGTCGCCGCCGAACGATGCGGGGCCGATCAGCGCCGCCGCCGAAGCGCTGCGGGCGCCGGCGGCGAGCGCCTGGGGAGGCAAGCCGAGCGGCGCGAGCACCGGCTCGAGGCCGGCGGCGATGAGGCCGATGAGCGCGGTCAGAGTCCGCACATTGGGAGTCGCCGCGAGCAGCACGCGCTCGCCGGGCTCGAGATCATAGTCCCGCAGCTCGGCGCGAAAGGCGTCGACCCGGCGGTCGAGCTCGGCATGGTCGACGGCGCCGCCGTCGAGCGCGTCACGCGCGGCGATCCGCTCCGGCCGCAGCCGCGCCGCGCCCGAGATCAGCGCGTCGAAGCCGAACATGGTCAGCGGGTGGGCGCGGGAGAGCGCGGCGGCCCGGCGGGCGGCGGCGTCGGGCGATGCTGCGGTCACGGCTCCGTCCTCCACCAGCTGTCCAAGGTCGCGCCGAACAAGGGCGAGTAGCGCGGCAACGTCTGCGGCCGCGCGAGTTTCGTCGAGTGAGCGATCCATTGCTTCGATGCGTGAAAGAGCGGCACGACGTAGAAACCGGAGAGCAGCACGCGGTCATAGGCGCGCACCGCGGCGACGAAGTCTTCGTGTCCGCGCGCGGCGACCAGCGCTGCGATCAGCGCGTCGATCGCCGGCGAGGACGCTCCAGCGAGATTAAACGAGCCTTCTTGCGCGGCGCTTGCGGACCCCCAGCGCATCCGCTGCTCATTGCCCGGCGAGGCCGAGGCGGCCCAATTGCCGATCATCACGTCGAACTCGAATTTTTGCCGCCGCCGCTGATATTGCACCTCGTCGACGAGCCGCACCGAGGCGGCGACGCCGATGCGCCGCAATGAATCGGCGTAGAACAGGGCGAGCCGCTCCTGGTCGCGATTGGTGACCATGATCTCGAAGGCCAGCGGAGCGCCGTCCTTCACCAGCGCATTGTCGACGAGCTTCCAGCCCGCTTGTGCGAGCAGCTCCAGCGCGCGCCGCGCCGGCTCGCGGTCGCGCCCGGTGCCGTCATGGACCGGCGGCGTCCAGCGGCCCTCGAGAATGTCCGCGCGCACGGCGCCGGGGAAGGGCGCGAGCAGAGCGCGCTCCGCCTCGCTCGCCGGACGGCCGGAGGAGGAGAGCTCCGATTCGTCGAAGAAGCTCTTGGTGCGGGTGTAGAGGCCCGAATAGAGATTGGCGTCGACCCATTCGAAATCGAACATCAGGCCGAGCGCCTCGCGCAGGCGGATATCGGCGAAAGGCTCGCGTCGCAGATTGAAGACGAAGCCCTCGAGCCCCTTGGGCCCCGGGCTCTTCAACGTCTCCAGCACGATGCGGCCGTCGCGCGCCGCCGGAAAATCATAGCCGCTCGCCCAGCGGGCGGTGCTGGTCTCCTCGCGATAATCGACCAGCCCGGCCTTGAAGGCTTCGAACAGCGCATTGCCGTCGCGGAAATATTCGATGCCGATCTCGTTGAAATTATACAGCCCCCGTTGCAAAGGCAGGTCCTTGCCCCAATAATTCGGGTCGCGCTTCAGCACGAGGCGCGAGCCGGGCTCGACCTCGGCGATGACATAGGGGCCGGAGCCGATGGGCGGCTTCAAGGAGGCGTCGGTGAAATGCTCGACGTCGGTCGCATGCTCGGGCAGCACCGGCATCAGGCCGAGAATGAGCGGCAATTCGCGATCCTTGGCGCCGGTCAGATCGAAGGTCACCGTCTGCGCGTCGGGCGCCTCGGCGCGCTTGACGAGGCCATAGGCGATCCGCTGTTGCGGCCGGCCCTTGGTTTTCAAGAGTTCGAAGGAGAAGATGACGTCGGCCGAGGTCAGCGGCGCGCCGTCGGAGAAATGGGCGCGCGGATCGAGGCGGAAGGTCACATGCTCACGGGCGTCGTCGGTCTCGATGGAACGCGCGACGAGTCCGTAGAGCGTGAAGGGCTCGTCATTGGAGCGCGCGAGCAGGCTCTGGATCACATTGCCGTTGATCCCCTGCGCGGTCGAGCCGGACTTCAGATTGAAGGGATTGAGGCTGTCGAAGGCGCCCGCGAGGCCGATACGGACCTTGCCGCCGGGGATGGCGTTCGGATCGGCGTAAGGGAGATGCTCGAAATCCGGCGGCAGCGCCGGCTCGCCATGCATCGCGATTCCGTGTGTCGCCGCAGGCGTGGCGGGGGCCGAGAGGACCAGGGCGCCGAACGCGAGGAGCAGCCGCGCGCTCGATTCGATGGCGTCGCGAATCATGAATCGACCTTTCTCGAGGAAGCCGGGTCGTTCCGGCGGGCGACGATTCGCAAATCTTATTGGAAAAAGCGCGGCCGAACGTGGCGATATCGCGGCGCGCCGCGCAAAGGCCGCAAAGCTCGAGCAATTCGCTGCGACGACTGGCTTTCGCCGCGTCGATTTTGTATGAGGCTTGCCGTCACTCTCTCGCCCGCCTCGAGGGGGCGACGACCGATGAAAGGGATGTGACGAACCCTTCCTCGAGCGACCGAGCCCACGAGCACCCACTCGAAAGGACGACTTATGTCAATTCAATTCCCGCGGTTCCTGGCCGCGGCTCTCACGGGGGCCCTCCTCGTCTCGGCGGGCGCCGCACAGGCTCAGCACAAGTCCGCCCCCAAGCCTGCGGCCCCCGCCGCACCGGCCGCCCCCTCCGCTCCGGCCGCCCCCGCCGCCCCGCCGCAAGCGGCGCAGCAGCAGGCCCCGCAGGGGCCGATCAAGGCGGACCTCGTCGCCGTGCAGCCGGATTGGACCAAGGTCTGCGGCGCCGACCCGCAGTCGAAGAAGGAAGTCTGCTATACGACGCGCGATTTCGGCGCGCAGGCGGATCAGCCGCTGCTGGCGCTGGCGGTCTACGACCCAAAGGGCGACGACACCAAGGTCATTCGCCTGCTGCTGCCGCCGGGCCTGATGCTGCGGCCGGGCTTCCGCTTCGCGGTGGACAAGGGCGCGCTCGAGGCCGGCGAGTTCGAGATCTGCTTTCCCAACGGCTGCTTCGCTCTCGCCAAGATCAAGGCCTCGGTCGTCGACAGCATGAAGAAGGCCGAGAAGATGACGATCATCGTCAAGAACCAGTATAACAACGAGGTGACCTTCCTCCTGCCTCTCGCCGGCTTCGGCAAGTCGTTCGACGGCCCGCCCGTCGACCCCAAGGTGCTCGAGGAGCAGCAGAAGAAGCTGCAGGAGGAACTGCAGAAGAAGGCCGAGGAAGAGCGCAAGAAGCTCGAGGCGCAGAAGCCGGCGGCGCCCGCCGGCAAGTGAGCCGAGAAAGCTGCGTCCCGCGCGCGGGTCTCGAGGCGCGTTCCCCTTCTCCCGCCCTGCGGGAGAAGGCGGCCCCGCGAAGCGGGTCGGGATGAGGGCGGCGGGACTTGATGCGAGGGGCGCTTCTCCCCAGAGCGGGAGAAGCGTTGCGCCTTTTTCTTCGACCTTTGGACGAGGTCTGCTTCATCGAAGTCGATGGGCTTCGAGAGCGAGCCTTCAGGCTCGCTTTTTACAGCCCTGCCAAAACGACTGAATCACCCCGTCGACTCAGTGTCGCTTGGCGGACTTCACGCGATAGTACCCGTCCTCGGCGCGCTCGAAGGTCTCGTCGACCTGGGGATGCCGCACCGGGTCGCCCGATTCATCGGGAACGAGATTTTGCTCGGAGACATAGGCGACATATTCCGTCTCCGAATTCTCCGCGAACAGATGATAGAAGGGCTGGTCCTTGCGCGGCCGCACTTCCTCGGGAATGGAGAGCCACCATTCCTCGGTGTTGGCGAATTCGGGATCGACGTCGTAGATCACGCCGCGAAACGGGTAGCGGCGGTGCTTGACGACCTGGCCGATCGCGAATTTGGCGACACACTCTCTCGGCATGACAATCGACGCCACTCTATTACGCTGTCCGGATAGCGTTCGTAGCGCAGGCGCGCGCCTCCCGTCAATTGTCGCGTACATGACAGACGGCGCGACGCGCTTCCCGCGCAGGAAGGGAGCCGCGCCGCAATGCGATGCGCGAGCCGGTCAGAAACCGTAGACCGCCGCATAATCCGGGTCATTGGCGGCGACCTGACGGGCGAGGTCGACGACCACCTTGCATTGCTTCCAAGTGGCGTCGTCCTGCATGCGGCCGTCGATCATCACCGCGCCGGCGCCGTCCGGCATCGCCTCCAGCACGCGGCGGGCGAAGGCGACCTCGGCCGGATCGGGCGAGAACACTTTTTTGGCGATCGCGATCTGCGAGGGGTGCAGCGACCAGGCGCCGGCGCAGCCGAGCAGGAAGGCGTTGCGGAACTGCGACTCGCAGGCCGCCGGATCGGAGAAGTCGCCGAACGGGCCGTAGAACGCCTTGATGCCCGCGGAAGCGCAGGCGTCGACCATCTTGGCGATGGTGTAGTGCCACAAGTCCTGCTGGAAGGTCGCGCGCGCGGCCTCGCCGGGGACGGCGTCGGCGATCACGCGATAATCGGGATGGCCGCCGCCGACGCGCGTGGTCTTCATCGCGCGCGAGGCGGCGAGATCGGCCGGGCCGAGGCTGACGCCATGCATGCGCGGGCTCGCGGCGGCGATGGCGTCGACATTCTTGACGCCTTCGGCGGTCTCCAGGATCGCATGGAT
This sequence comes from Methylosinus sp. Sm6, assembly GCF_019802345.1. Taxonomy (GTDB): domain Bacteria; phylum Pseudomonadota; class Alphaproteobacteria; order Rhizobiales; family Beijerinckiaceae; genus Methylosinus. The sequence goes on from NZ_JAINDZ010000006.1 coordinate 151,167, forward strand.
GAGGATCGGCTTGGTCACGCTATTGCGCGCTTCGAGCTGCGCGAGCAGCTGGTCGAGATAATGAATGTCCCACGGCCCTTCGACCTTGGGCAGCATCACCACGTCGAGCTTATTGCCGACCGCCGCCACGATCTCGATGAGATCGTCGAGAATCCAGGGCGAGTTCAGCGCGTTGATGCGGGTCCACAGGCCCGCCTGGCCGAAATCGGTCGATTTCGCCATCTCGATGAAGCCCTTGCGGGCGGCCTCCTTGGCGTCGGAGGGAATGGCGTCCTCGAGATTGCCGAGCACGACGTCGACTTGTTTCGCCAGCTCGGGAACCTTGGCGCGCAGCTTCTCGAGATGCGGCGGCACGAAATGGATCATGCGCTCGACCTTCACCGGCGGCTCGCGCAGCGGCGCCGGCGCTCCGATGGCGAGCGGGCGATAGAATTGATTGGGCAGCTTCATGGCGGTCTCTTTCGCTCGGGGAAAGCTCGGCGGCGAGCGATAGCCGCTCTTCGCCAGAAAGGGAATAGACGGGCGCAGGCCGGCGCTCGGCGAGGAGTCCCGCCGATCGAGCGAGCGGTAAATCTTTCATGAATGCTTTAACGGTTCCTCCGATTTTCCGCTCTATCTCGACCCCAGCGCCGATGCAGCGGCGACGAAGGGGGTCGACATGTCAGTCGATCAGGAGCTTGCGCGCCTTCTCGCGCGGATCTTCGAGCAGACCGACGAATTGCTCGAACGAGGCGAAACAACATGGGAGACGGCGTCGCAGGGCGTCGAGACGGTGGCCCTCGACCTCGAGCGGCGCTACCCGGATCAGGCGGACTGGATCCGCGCCCAAGTCGTCGAGTGGCGTCGCCGGCGCGCCCATTGATCCTCGTTCTTGCGACGCGCATCGAATTTTTCGATTGCGGGCGGGCTCCGCCCCTGCTTTCTCCTGCGGCCAGCCCGGGAGGGGCCGTGGGCATGATTCGCAGCAAATCGCCGAAAGAGACGTTGCCGACCGGGAACGCCGGCGCCGAGTTCGATCGCTTGACCGCCTTGATCGGAATGATCGACTATCTGATCGTGGAAGCGCGCGAGATCGAGCCTTTGGCCGAATATTTCCTCAAAATGGCGCGCTTGTCTCTGCTCGAAGCCGAGCAGACCCGCGCCGACGCCGATGGCCGCAACTGAGTCTTGCAGGCGGGCGGCGAAAAAAAGCCCGGCTGTTCGCCGGGCTCAGGGAGGATCGAGGCGGCCCCTGGGAGATGCGCCGCCCTGATCATATTCTCAGCGTCAGATGCAGAATTGGGAATGCGTCTCTTTGACGCGAGGGGAAGAAAAAGAGGAGGACGGGGATGGAGGAGTTCGAAGGCCGCTTCCTGATCAACGTCCTGGTCGGTTTGGGCCTCGCTCTGGCGGTCGGATTTCTATTCGTCTGGCTGCGCTGAGCGTGCGCCGCCGGGCCGCGGCGGGCGGATCGCCCGCTGCGGCGAGCGCGGCCGGCGGGTGCGCCTCAGCGCTTCGGCTTCAAGGCGCGAACGCCTGCATTGATCGCCAGCGTTGCGACGATCGCGACCGCGACGACCGCGATGACGAGGGCCTCGCTGAGCAGCACGAAGACTACCGGATCGTCGGTTCCGTAAGTGGACATTGGCGCTTCTCCAGTCGCCTGTGCGCGTTTCTCGGCGCCAGGCTTGTGGAGAAGGTAGAGCGCGTCGGCTCTTGCCGGCGAGCCGGCGCGCGGTCGCAGCGTCAAACTAACGCAGCGGCAAGGCGTCGATTGATTTCAATCAAATCCGATCGAACCGCATGCGTGGCGAATGCGCGCGAGAGCAAGAGATTGCAGCGTTTCGCGCGAGAGCGGTGGCGCGCGATCGCGCGCCGCCGCAGCTTTCCTCGAGATTTTCAGAACTCGACCTTGATCGAGCCGATCGCGGTCAAGGGCGCGCCGGGATAGATGCCGTAGCGCGGATCGACATTGGCTTCCGGGTCCGCATTCTCGAAATAACGCACATTGTTGAGATTGCGGATGTTGATCTGCGCCGTCACCTTTTGCGCGCCGACATTGAAGCGATAGGCCGCCATCGCGTCGAGCCGCGCATAGCCGGGAAGCTGGAAGGTGCTCTTCGCATCGCCCTGCCTGGCGCCGACGACATAGACGCCGAAACCGAGGCTCAGCCCTTCGAGCTCTGGAATCTCGATCACATCCCATTTGGCCCAGAAGCTTCCCGCGTAACGCGGAACATTGGGCAGGCGTCGGCCGAGATAGACGGGGACGCCCTCGGCGTCGAAATTATTGTCAGCGACGACGCGCGCGTCCATGTAGGTGAAGCTGCCCATGAGGCTGACGTTGTCGGTCACCTTGCCGATCGCGTCGAATTCGACGCCCTTGCTGCGCTGCTTGCCGACCGCGATCGAGTCGCTCAAATCCGCCGTCGACAAATCCGGCGTCAGCAGATTGGTCTTCTCCAGATTGTAGAAGGCGAGCGTCGTCGTGAGCCGGCGGTCGAGAAGCTCCGCCTTCACGCCGACCTCGAATTGCTCGGCCTGCTGCGGCGGCTGCGGATTGTTCTTGGCGTCGACGCCATTGTTGGCGCCGAAGGAGGTTGTCCAGTTTCCATAGACGCTCAGCCAGGACAGCGGCTGGACGAGAACGCCGACGCGCGGGCTGAAGGCTTCGTCATGGCGAACGATCGACGGATTGGCGTTGGAGATCTGCGTGCGCGCGGCGTCGAAGCTGTCGCCGCGTCCGCGCGCGACCTCCGACCAGTCGTAGCGGCCGCCGCCGAACACGTGCAGCATGTCGAACAGCGTGATGTGGTCCTGGAAATAGACGCCTTTCTGATCCTCCACGTGAACGCTGTGATCGCGCGATTGGTTGGGCCGGACATAGGGCGCGGCGTCGAAGGCGGAGCGCGGAACGCCGCCGTAGATCGGCGCGAAGATATTGATGGCGTATGCCGGGTCCGGCGTGTTGTATCGGCCGAACGTCGTATATTCGGTCTCGGCGCGCAGATAGTCGAAGCCGACGAGCGTCTCGTGATGGGTGTTCAAGAGATCGAAATTGCCGAGCAGGTCGAGATTGGTGGTGTAGACTTCGGCGTCCGATGTCTGGCCGAAGACATTGCGCGCGAGCACGCCGCTGTCCGTCAGCGCCCCTGTTCCGAAGGCCGGCGCGGGATTGAGGAAGTCGTCCTTCGTATGGAGGAAGCTCGCCAGGAAGCGGTTGCGGAACGTCCAATTCTCATTGAACCGATGCGTGAGCTCCGAACCGACGTGATATTTGTGCATGTTGTCGGTCTTGTCGTTCGGATCGCCGAAGGAGCGGCTGATCGGAATCGGCGCAGGCCGCGTTCCCCAGGCCGGAATGCCGTAATCGGCGAGATAGTCCTGGTTGAAATATTCGAAATCGACGGTGAAATCCGTGTCGGGCGTCAGCCGAAAGGTCACGCTCGGATTGAACTGCATGCGGTCGATGTGCTGGAAATCGCGGAACGAGCCGGAGTTCTCATAGCCGCCCGAGAAGCGGTAGAGAACCGAGCCGTCGTCGAACACGCGGCCGGTGCTGTCCCACAGGGTGCGGTAATGGTCGAAGGAGCCGAACCTCTGCTCCACCGTATGGCGCGCCTCGACGTCGAGCGGCCGCTTGGTGACGATATTGATGAGGCCGCCGGGCTCGAAACGCCCATAGAGCATGGCCGCGGGACCTTTGAGCACTTCGATCTGCTCGACATTGGCCGCGTCGAATTCGCTGCGAAAATTGGAGGGCGAGGTGGCGATAAGGCCGTTGCGGAAGGTCTTGCGGCTATCGCTGAAGCCGCGGATGATAAATCCGGTTCCGCTGCCGACGGACTGATTGGTCAGCACGCCGCTGACCGATTCGAGCGCCTCGCGGACATTGGTGACCTTGCGGTCCTCGATGACCGCCCGCGGGATGATCTTGACCGAGGCGGGGGTCTGAATGAGCGGCGTGTCGGTTTTCGTCGCGGCGCCGGAGTTGTGGACGATATAGCCCTGCGGCGGGTCCTTCGGCGCGCTCGGGCCGCTGCGGGTCGGCGCCGCATTGCGGCTCGCGCCGACATCGATCGTCGGCAAGGCTTCCTGCGCGAAGGAAGCGGACGCGGTGAGCGCGAGAGTCGAGGCGCCGGCGAGGACGCCGCGCAAAATGGTCGTGCGATGCATGAATTGTCTCCTGGCGCGGGGGACGCGCGTGATCGAAAGGCGAATGAGCGGCCCGGCCGGCGAACGGCTCCAGGCGTTCGATTGTCGATCAGGAGAAGCGGGGCGGCGCCTGCGAGGACCAGGAACTCGCCCAGCCGGGGGGACGCCGGTCGAGGCCGCCGGCGCCGCTCGCGGCCGGCGGCGCGCCGGGCGCATCGGAAGCGGGCGGGAGGCGCCACGTCGCCGCGTCCATCGCATCGCGCGCCGCGCCGAGCGGACAGGCGCCGTCGCAGAGAATGCAGCAGTAGGCGCAATGGGCGAGCGGCGCAGGGCCGCGATCCTCGCCATGGGCCGCGCAGTCGAGGGCGATTGGGGGACCGGCGACGAGCCCGACGGCCTGCGCCGGCGCGCCGCCCGGTCCGCCGAGGCCGGACACGAGGAGCAGCAGGGCCACAGCGACACGGCGCAGGATCCGGGTCGAAAGCCTCGCTTTCGAGTCCCATCGCAGGCGCGCAAGACCCCGCACGTCGTCGCTCCCAAATTCGCTGCTCGGCGAGCAAATTAGCCGAGCGACGCGGCGGCGCCTCACGCCAACCTCACGCGCCTGCGTATCTGTGCGGAGTGTGGCGCAAAGGACACATTTCGGCCGCTTTGCGTTCCGGCTCCGCTCGACTAAAGAATCAAATGCTCGGACGTAATCGTGAGATCGACCGAGCGATAGCGCGAGCGGAGCAGGGAGCGGCGCCCATGCGAATCTTGCTGGTGGAGGACCACCCCGGCCTGGCCAAGGAGATTTCCTGGCGCGTCCGGCAGGCCGGGCTGCCGATCGATCATGTGACGACGCTCGGGAGGGCGTCTTCGGCGATCGCGCAGCACGATTATTCGATCGCTCTGGTGGATCGCCGGCTCCCGGATGGCGACGGCCTGTCCCTCATTCGAGAGATCCGCGCGCGGCGAGCCGCGACTCATATTCTCATGCTGAGCGCGCTCGACGCCGTCGACGATCGGATCGAGGGTCTCGATGCGGGGGCCGACGACTATCTCACCAAGCCCTTCAGCCTCGACGAAATGCTGGCGCGCGTGCGGGCGCATCTGCGGCGTGCAGGCGACGACCGGGCGCGCTCGCTGCGCATGGGAGTCTTGTCCTTCGACGTCGAGAAGCGGAGCGTGTCGGTCGCCGGCCGGCCGATCTCGCTGCTGCGCCGCGAGCTGATGCTGCTCGAGGCGCTGCTGCAGAACGCCAATTGCGTCGTCTCGCGCGACGCGCTGCTGTCGCATGTCTATGGACTCGACGCGACGATCCAGGAGCATGCGCTGACGGCTCTGGTCTCGCGCTTGCGCGCGCGGCTCGCGAAGCTCGACGCGGGCGTCGAGATTCATCTGGCGCGCGGGCTCGGCTATCTGATCGCGGATGTCACGCCGAAGGGCGCGGCGTGACGCGCGACCGTCCCCTGGCCGGGCGCATCATCGGCCATCTCGTCGTCGCGCAGCTCGCCGCCTTCGTGATCGCGGGCGCCGTCGAGATCGCGTTCGAGCTCGGCAATGTCGCGTTCTTTCGGATGACCCTCGACGAAATGGCGAGCTACCGCGTCGGAACGCTGGTCGTGCATTCGCTCGTCATCGACCGGGAGGGCGAGGTTCGCATCGAGCCGGACGCGGCGTTGCGCGCGGAGATGCGGCGGACGCCGGCCCTCAAATTCGCGGTTTTCGATCAGAAGCGCCGGCCGGCGCCCGGCTCGTCGCCGGAACTGGTCTCGGCGCTGGTGGACACGCGCGTCATCCAGATGACCCAGGCGCATCTGCATTTCAATCTGCCGGACGATGTCGAATCTACTCCGCTCGGCTATTTGGAGCGCCGATGGACGCGGTTCGGATGGCGTCATGTCGCGATCTACCGGCAGGGCTTTCTCTGGGTGGATTTTTTTTGGAAGCTCTTCGAGGACATGCAGTGGGGCGTCATCGGCATCGTCTTCGTGACGATCGCCTCGGTGGGAACCGCCTGGTACGCGGTGCGAAAGGGGCTCGCGCCGCTGCGCGCCGCCGCGCGCGAGGTCGGCGGCATCGATCTCGACTCCGTCGGCCGGGGCGTCCACATCGAGCAGGTTCCCGCCGAGATCCGCCCCTTCGTCGACGCCATCGACGCGGCGCTGGTCCGTGTCGCGGCGAGCGCCGCGCGCATGCGCCGCTTCACCGCCAACGCCGCGCATGAGCTGCGCACGCCGCTCGCCGTCATGCGCGCCCGCATCGAGAACGCCGCCGCTTCGCCGCTTCGCAGCGATCTCCTCGACGATTCGAGCCATCTGCAGACGCTGGTCGAGCAGATGCTCGTCACCATTCGCCTCTCCGAGAATCGGGCGCTGCGCGACGAGAGCATCGATCTCGCAAAGGCCGTTCGCGGCGTCGTCGCCGGCTTCGTTCTTCTCGCCGTGCAGCGGGGGCGCTCGCTGGCCTTCGAGGAGGGGGAAGCGGATATCGTCGTTCGCGGCAATCGGCGGGCGATCGAATGCGTCGTCTCCAACCTGGTCGACAACGCCCTTCGCGCGGAGCCCGTGGGCGGAACCGTTCTCGTGCGGGTCGGCGCGGACGCGAGCGTGACGGTGGCCGATCATGGCGAGGGCGTCGCCTCGGCCGATCGCGAGCGCATCTTCGAGCCGTTCTGGCGCAAGAGCGAGGAGACGAGCGGCTCCGGCCTCGGCCTCGCCATCGCGCGGGAGCTGATGGAATCGATCGGTGGACGCATAGAAGTCGAGGACACGCCCGGCGGCGGGGCGACATTCGCCTTGTCCTTTCTCGCCGAGAGCGCCGGCGCCCCAGAACCTCGGTAGGAAATATCGGCGAAACGAGTTAGATTGAGAGAAGGATCTGCACGGCTCCGGGGCCGCGGAGGAGAATCGTTTTCCGTCATGCTGTCGAACAAAGCCAAATATGGTTTGAAGGCGCTCATCCATCTGGCGCGAGCCGAGGGCCAGTGCTTGGCCGGGGACATAGCGCGAGACAACAACATCCCGCGCAAATTCCTCGACGCCATTCTGGTGGAGCTGAGGAACGCCGGCGTTCTCAACAGCAAGAAGGGGAAAAACGGCGGCTATCTGCTGGCCCGGCCAGCGGAGAAGATCACGGTCGGGCAGATCATCCGCATCCTCGACGGTCCGCTCGCCCCCATCGCCTGCGCCAGCAAGACCGCCTATCAGCGCTGCGCCGATTGTCCCGACGAGGACGCCTGCGCGATCCGCGACATCATGCTCGACGTTCGCGAATCGATCGCTCTCATTCTCGATCGCGCCAGCATCGCCTCATTGCGCGACCGCGCCGGCCGGGAAAACAGGCTCTTGCGGTAGGCGGAGGCGGCCGTTGCGCGGCCGCTCGCTTCTTGACAAGCCTGGGCGCCTACAATAATGCCCACGTCGCGCCGCGACCGTGGATCGCGGCGCCGATCGGCTCGTCCGACATTGGGCTTCGAACCGGCGCGTCGACGCGCAGGGCGAGGCCGAGGTCGAACGCCGGAGCGCCTCAGCCGTTCGGGTCGTCCGCGCGAGGGGGCGACGACATCCACCGAACGATTCGCGGGTGACGGCAAGACTCGGTATGTCATCAGTGATATCGTAGCGCGGCTGGCGGCCCGACCAATCTCGGGCGAGACAGGAGGAGGAAGCGTTATGGGAGCTATTCTCGAGTTGACGAGCTATGCGGCGACCCCGGTCGGCATGGTTGCGATCATCGCCATTGGCGCCGCGGCTTATTTCGCCGCTCGTTGGGTCCTCAGCGACTGATCGGCGGCATCGAGTTTTATGCATCTGCGCGGCGTATCGGCGACGGCCGATGCGCCGCGTCGGCTTTCGGGCGGCGCGTCTCCCGCCCCTTCAGTCGGCCAGGGCGGTCGGGTGAAGGCGAATAGACCTGTCACCCTCGTCCCGAGGAGTCCCGCGAAGCGGGCGTCTCGAAGGACGGCCACGGCGAGACGCCCGTGATTTCGGCCCATGGCCGTCCTTCGAGACGCGGCCTGCGGCGGCTCCTCGGGACGAGGGTCGGGGATTTCTCCTTCCACTCGATTCCCTTGCACCCGATTCCCCTGCTCGGTCGGCAGCCGAGGCTTTCCAACCTGAATCACAACATATATATTCGAAGTCTCGCCCTCGGGCTCGGCGGCGGGCCGCTCGCGCTCGTCCGAGAGTGTTCCCGTCTGCTGGCGCAGCGCTTTCTTTGGAGTGGTCCATGGCCTCGACGTCTTCGACAAAGCTCGGAGATGAAAGAACGCGAGTCGCCGGTCATGGCGGCTCCGCCGCCCAATCGAGCGTCGACGGTCCGAGACCCGCCCCGCGACAAAAGGCGGCGGACGGCCCGTCCGAAGGGGCGGATCGTGGCGAGGCGAGCGGCGCCTTTCCGATCGACGTCGCCATCGCCGACAAGAGCCCGCTCATTCTCGCCGGCCTCGAGGCGCTGCTCGCCGCCGACCGCCGCTTCAACCTCGTGCTGAAGATGACGGACGGCGAGGAGTTCCTGGACGCCGCCAAGCTCCAGCAGTTTCAGATCGCCATCATCGGCTGGCAATTGCCGACGCTGCATGCGCGCGAGGTGCTGCGCGCCCTCTCGCGCCAGCCGTCCGCGCCCAAGATCGTCGTATACAGCGGCACCAATGATCCCGCCGCCCCGGCCGAGACGCTGCAGCTGGGCGGCGCCGGCTTCGTCAGCAAGCGCGCCCCGCCGGAGCGTCTGCTCGACGTGCTGGCCTCGGTCGCCGCCGGCGATATGGTGTTTCCTTTCGTCGACATCCGCAAGATGCGCGCCGATCCGCTGGAGAATTTGACGCTGCGCGAGCGCAGCTTGCTCTCCGCGCTCGGCTCCGGCCACACCAATAATCAGCTCGCCAAGGATTTCGGCGTCTCGATCAACACGATCAAATTCCATCTGCGGAACTTGTTCGAGAAGCTCGAGGTGCGCAATCGCGCCCAGGCCATCGCTCTCTTCCTCGAGATGAAGCACGGCTCCTGGTCGGCGGCCTCGCCGTCCGGACGCGCCGTCGACGCGCCGGGTCCCAGCCGCGCCAAGAAGCCGCCGCGCGACTGATCAGGGCGCGGGGAAAAGAGCGTCGGTCTTGCCGGTCCAATGATAGACGGCGAGGCCGATCCATTCGTGCATGGCCACGTCGAACAATTCGAGCGCCCCGGCGATGTGCCGATCGGGCCGCGAGTTCCAGCCCGAGTTCCCCGTCGTCCGAAAATCCACGGGAAAGGCAGTCGCCGGAAAGCCGACGCGGCGGAATATGCCCATGGAGCGCGGCATATGCGACGCCGAGGTGACGAGCAGCCAGCGCTCGGACGGCGCGGGCTTCACCAATTCGCGCGTGAACAGCGCGTTTTCCCATGTGTTGCGCGAGCGGTTCTCATAGATCACGCGGGCCGGATCGAGCCCGATCTCGCGAAAGAACATTTCCGCGGCCTCCGCCTCCGTATGGCTCGCGCCCGTCAGCGACGCCGAGCCGCCGGTGAAGACGAGCCGCGCCTGCGGATAGCGGCGCGCGAGCGCGGCGAAAGCGACGAGGCGCTCGCCCGCCTCGTTCAAGGCGGCGCGTCCGCGCGCATGGGTGACGGTCTCGTCTATCGCCCCGCCGAGCACAATGATCCCATCGGGCGCCGGGCCATCCTCGGGCGGCTGCGGGAAACGATTTTCCAGCGTGGTCATCAGCAGGTCGCTGAGCGGCGAGAGCGCCATGATCAGCAAGGCGAGGAGGCCGAGCGTCGTCAGCCTCCGCCCCATCTTCGCATAGCGCGTGAACAGCAGAGCGACTCCGATCGACATCAGGAAGACGACGGCGTTCGAGGGAGAGATGAAAAAGGCGGCGATCTTCGAGAGAATGAAAAACATCGGGCGCTCGACGAGAGAATGAGTGGCGCGGGCGATAGCGCGCCAGCGGCGCTCTCGTCAATCGGGAAGGCGGGCCGTTTCGACCGGCGTCAGCCGAGCGCTTCCAGCGTGGCGACGAGATGGTCGAGGTCCTGCGGCCGTGACAGTCGGTGATCGCCGTCGACGATCAGCGACAGCGTCACCGGATCGGCGGACAGGCGATCGACGAGGCGCAGCGCATGCGCATAAGGGACATCCTCGTCCTGCATCCCTTGCAGAATATGCACCGGGGCATGGGTGCGGATGAGGCCGCGCATCAGCAGATGGGCGCGCCCCTCCTCGATCAGCGCGCGGGTGATCGGCGTCGGCTCCGGCGCATAGCGCGATGGCCGCGGCCAGACGCCCCGCTCGAGAATGGCCTGCCGCGCCTGCGCATCGGCGGATTTCCACAGCAGCTCCTCCGTAAAATCCACGGCGGGGGCGATCAGCACGAGGGCGTGCGGGCGCCGCCCGCTCGCGACGAGTCTTTGCGTCAGCAGCAGGGCGATCCACCCGCCCATCGAGGTTCCGACCAGAATTTGCGGCCCCACGGTCGCGGCGTCGAAGACAGCGAGGCTGTCCTCGAGCCAAGAGCCGATCGTCCCGTCCTCGAAACGGCCGCTCGATTCGCCATGGCCCGAATAATCGAAGCGCAGCAGGCCGCGCCCTTCGCGCTGCGCCCATTCGTCGAGAAACGAGGCCTTCGAGCCGCACATGTCGGAGGCGAAGCCGCCGAGAAAGACGACCCCCGGCCGCAGCGCCCCCGCGCCCTGCGCGGAGCGCCGCCGAAAGGCGATGCGCCGCGGCGCGCCGCCAGCGGCGGGGACGACGTCCACGAAGCGCGATTCGTCCTCTTCGCCCTCCACGGCCCGCTCCTTTCCGCCCTGCGCCTCGAACCTGTCCATTCCGGAAGATTCGCCGCGCGCCTTGCTCATGGCCCAATTTTCGGTCGAAGACGGAGTGAAGCCCGCCTTTTCCGCGCCGATCTTCTCGTTTATCCAGCTCGGACGCCGCATGCTACAGGATATCGACGCCTTCCCCTCGAGCAGCCGCGCCCTCGCCGGCCGAACCGTGCTGCAGATCGTCCCCGATCTGCAATCGGGCGGAGCCGAGCGCGCCGCGATCGACATTGCGCAGGCGCTGCACGAGGCCGGCGCGCGCGCGCTCGTCGCCACGACAGGGGGGCGCATGGTGAGCGAGCTGCAGGCCAAGGGCGGCGTCTGGCTGCCCTTTCCCGCCGCGACCAAAAATCCGCTCGCAATGGCGCTGAATTCCGCACGCCTCGCCCGCATCCTGCGCGAGGAGGGCGTCGACATCGTCCACGCCCGCTCGCGCGCCTGCGCCTGGATCGCCTATTACGCCGCACGGCGCATGGGGGCGCGCTTCGTCACGACCTATCACAGCGTCTACGGCGGGACCTCGGCGATCAAGCAGCGCTATAATTCGATCATGGCGGCGGGCGACGCGGTGATCGCCAATTCGCAGTTCACCGCGAGTCATATCGCCGAGCTCTATCCGGCCGCCGCGGAGCGCGTGGTCGTGATCGCCCGCGGCATCGATCTGCGCGCCTTCTCTCCGGCAGCGGTCGAGCCTCAGCGGGTCGAGCGGGCGCGGGCCGCCTGGGGGGTGGCTCCGCATCAGCGGGTGGCGCTGCTGCCGGCGCGGCTCGCCGCGCGCAAGGGGCATCTCGTGCTGATCGAGGCGGCCAGGCGCCTCGTCGCGGAAGGCCTCGCCGATGTGCGCTTCGTCTGCGTCGGCGATGCGCCCAACGCCGGCTTCCGCCAAAGCCTCGCGGCTCAGATCGCCCGCGCCGAGCTCGCCGATGTGGTGCTGACGCCGGGCTATTGGAGCGACATGCCGGCCGCCTATCTCGCCGCCGCCGTCGCCGTGGCTCCGTCCACGACGCCCGAGGCGTTCGGCCGCGTCGCCGTCGAGGCGCAGGCGCTGGGCGCCCCGGTGATCGTGTCCGATATCGGCGCCGCACTCGAGACCGTGCTCGCTCCGCCTCAGGCGCCGGCGCGGGAGGCGACCGGCTGGCGCGTGCCGGCCGGCGACGCCGCCGCCCTGGCGCAGGCGATCCGGGCGGCGCTCGAGCTGCGGCCCTCCGAGCGCGACGCATTGACGGCGCGGGCGCGGCGCCATGTGCAGGCGCATTTCTCCATCGAGCGCATGTGCGCCGCGACGCTCGACGTCTATGCGCGGCTGCTCGCGGGGGGCGCGCGCTGACCGCGCCCGCCATGGCCGAGGCTTTTTTCGGGTTGACAGCGGGAAGGCAATTTCCCCATATGCGCCCTGCTCGTCAGGCCTTTCCTCGAAAGGGCCGCGCGCTGGGGGAATGTCCCGAGCGGCAAAGGGGGCGGACTGTAAATCCGCTGGCTATGCCTTCGTAGGTTCGAGTCCTACTTCCCCCACCATTCTCAGCCACGAAACTGGATCAGCCGGCCCTCGCTCCGGCCGTGACGGACGAAATGCAGCAGCGGGCCTCCCCGAAACTGCAGAACGTCGGTATTCTTGCGCACATAGAACGTCTCGTCGAAGCCGAGACGCTTCAGCCGCGCAATCTCCAGCCGTTCGAACAGCTTCGCTACGGGATAGAAGCCGCTGGCCAAGGCGAAGGCCGTCAGCGGACCGGGGCGCGTGAGCCGCTCCACGAGAAGACGATGCTGCCCGGCGACGGCCTCGAGCCGTATGGCGGCGTGAATATGCTCCCGCAGACGATGATTGGAGATTTGCGCGACGCCGGCCAGCGCGCGGAATTTTCGGCGGTGCGTCAAATGCGTGGTCAGGACGATGAGATATTGGCTGGAGCGCCGCCGTTCTCGTCGCAGCTCCCGCACGCTCGGGCGCTCGCCGCGCAGGAGGCGCAGCGTCGTCTCCTTCAGACGGCCGATCTCATGCAGATAGAGCGTTGCTCCATGTCCGCAGTAGGGGAGGATCAGCTCCTCGAAATTCTGCGGCGGCATGATCGCTTTGAGCGCTTGCGCGTGCAGGCGATCGGGATCGCGATCGTCATAGACGATGACGAACTTGCAGGAGCGGGCCAAGGAGTCGGCGGCGATGACATAGCGCCAGCCGATCGCGGGATCGGCTCGGAACCGCGCGTCGAACGACGGGGCCACGCTGTATTGCGGCGAATAGGCGACGACGATGTCGAGCTTCAGCAGCTTCGAGAAGGCGATCGCTGCGTAGGCGCCCATGGAGTTGCCCATGGAGACCCGCGACTCGTATCCCTTTTCGACGCAGAGCGCGTCGATTCTCGCGAATATGTCGAAGGGGGTCTCCTGAAACCAGTCGTCGGCGCTCGATTTGAAGGCGATCACATCATAGCCCTCGAGCAGAAGGAAATCGCCGCCGAAGCTGTTGCCGCCGAGGATGCGATTGCCGCGCCCGCTGAACACGAAAGCGAGCTTTCGGCGCTCGTTCTCGTCGTTCCAGAAATAGTCGATGCGCAAGCTCGTCGACGCGTAGATATTGCTGCAGCCCAACATCGTCGGTCGCTCGTTCGAGCCAGTGACTTGCGTCAATGAAATGAAGGGCGCTCGACGCTCCCTCCCCAGCCCTCCCCCGCTTCGCGGGCTACCGCATGCACACATCTTGGAATGCGCAGCGCCGTCATGGCCGGGCTTGTCCCACGGCTGTCCGGCACAAAAATTGGTTGTACAAGCGCATGACATTGATTCTAATCCGGTCCTGAGTTTGGCGACTCG
>NZ_JAINDZ010000070.1 GCF_019802345.1 Methylosinus sp. Sm6
CATGCGCTTGTACAACCAATTTTTGTGCCGGACAGCCGTGGGACGAGCCCGGCCATGACGGCCTCCTGGAAATGTGTCACTCCCTTAGCCTTCAGGGGGCGGGTCGGCCGGCGAAGCCGGACGGTTTCACGGCAAAGACTCGGGGAGCACCCCTCCCGAGCGCCTTCGGCGCAGGGCCTCCCCTCTCGAGGGGGAGGTGGGCGCGCCTCTTCCAGCAACAATTCTCGTTCACCCGATTGCCCCGTCAGAAGCGAGCCTTCAGGCTCGCTTCCGCATCCGACGCCGGCCTATAATCTCCCTCATGACTCATCCGTTCTTCTCGCTCCATAGCCACGGCTTCGTCCGCGTCGCAGTCGGCGGCCCGCGGACGCGCGTCGCCGACCCCGCCTTCAATGTCGCGCGCACGATCGAAATGGCGCGCGACGCGGATGCGCGCGGCGCCTCGATCGTCCTGTTTCCCGAGCTCGGACTCAGCTCCTATGCGATCGACGATCTCCTGCATCAGGACGCGCTGCTCGCCGCGGTCGAAGCCGCGCTCGGCGAGCTGCTGGAGGCGAGCCGCGCGCTGCATCCGATCCTCGCGGTCGGCGCGCCGCTGCGCTGGCGCGGACGGCTCTATAATTGCGCGGCGCTGCTGCGGCGGGGCGAGATCCTCGCCGTCACGCCCAAAATCTATCTGCCCAATTATCGCGAATTCTACGAGAAGCGCCATTTCGCCTCCGGCGCCTTCGTCGCCGGCGAGGAGATCGACGTCGCCGGGCGGATCGCGCCCTTCGGCTCCGACGTGCTGCTCGAGGCGCGCGATTTTTCCGGCCTCGTGATCCATACGGAGGTCTGCGAGGACGTCTGGACGCCGATCCCGCCCTCGACCCGCGCCGCGCTCGACGGCGCCACCGTGCTGCTCAATCTCTCGGCGAGCGACGCCATCGTCGGCAAATCCGATTATCGCGCGACGCTCTGCGCCGCCCATTCGGCGCGCTGCCTCGCCGCTTATCTCTATTCAGCGGCGGGGCAGGGGGAGTCGACCACCGATCTCGCCTGGGACGGCGAGGCGATGATCTATGAGAATGGCGCGCGCCTCGCCGGCGCGCAGCGCTTCGCCGAGACGCCGCAGCTCATCCTCGCCGATCTCGACATCGGCCGCCTTTCGGCCGAGCGCATGCGCCAGGGCAGCTTCGGCGATTGCGCCGATATCGAATCGGGCGCGACCAGCTTTCGCCGCGTGCTCTTCGACCTCGAGGCGCCCCGCGACAGAAATCTCGGGCTGTTGCGCGAGGTCGCGCGCTTTCCTTTCGTTCCCGACGACGAGACACGGCTCGCCGAGCTCTGCTTCGAGGCCTTCAACATCCAATCGCACGGACTGCGCCAGCGCTTGCAGGCCGCGAGGATCGACAGAATCGTCATCGGCGTCTCGGGCGGGCTCGATTCCACGCACGCGCTGCTCGTCGCCGTCGCCGCCTTCGACGCGCTCGGACTGCCGCGCGCGAACATCCTCGCCTATACGCTGCCGGCCTTCGCGACGACGGACCGCACCAAGGCCAACGCCTGGCGGCTGATGCGCGCGCTCGGCGTCGGCGCCGAAGAGATCGACGTCGGTCCCGCCTGCCGGCGGATGCTGGAGGATATCGGCCATCCCGCGGCGCGGGGCGAAGCGCTCTATGACGTCACCTATGAGAATGTGCAGGCCGGCGCGCGCACCTCGCTGCTGTTCCGTCTCGCCAATCGCCACGGCGCCATCGTGCTGGGCACCGGCGATCTCTCCGAGATCGCGCTCGGCTGGTGCACCTATGGCGTCGGCGATCAGATGTCGCATTACAATGTCAACGCTTCCGTGCCGAAGACGCTGATCCAGCATCTGATCCGCTGGTGCGCGCGCGACGCGCATTTCGGCGCCGAGACGGCGCCTGTGCTGCGCGACATTCTCGACACGGAGATTTCGCCGGAGCTGGCGCCGGGCAAGGACGGAGAGCCGCAGCGCACCGAGGACGTCGTCGGTCCCTATGCGCTGCAGGACTTCAACCTGTTCTACACGACGCGCTACGGCTTCTCGCCGTCGAAGACGGCCTTCCTCGCCTTTCACGCCTGGAGCGACGCCGCCGCCGGCCGCTGGCCGAGCGACATTCCGGAGGGCGAGCGGCGCGCCTATGATCTCGAAGAGATCAAGCATTGGCTCGGCGTCTTCGCGCGGCGGTTTTTCGCGACGAGCCAGTTCAAGCGCACGGCTCTGCCCAATGGGCCGAAGGTCAGCTCCGGCGGCTCGCTGTCGCCGCGCGGCGACTGGCGCGCCCCGAGCGACGCGAGCGCGTCCGCCTGGCTCGCGGATCTGGATGAAGTTCCCTGAACGCGAGAGCCGAGCGGGCAGGGCGATCGTGAGGGGGCAGGGCGATCGAGGGAATGCGATCGCGTGAATGCGAGAGAGCGCATCCTCCATCCGGTTCTTCCGGCGGCGCGGCCGATGCGAATTGCTTCATCCGGCGCGTCTCTTTAAGACGCGCCCGGAGCAGGTCGCAGTTTCGTTGACGAGCCTCATTTTCGAGGCGCGGCGGCTCCTCGGAGTTTCGTAGCAGACTCGTAGATTTCAAAAGCCGATCGATCGGTCTTCCGTCGGGGCTCTCGGCAGCCCGAGCGGCGGCTCGTCAGAAGATTATGGAAGCACCGGCATGGGCGTCTACCGACTTCTTTTGGCATATCTCGTCGTCCTTAGCCATATGTCTCCCAACCTTTACGGTTTCAACTTGGGGGTCGTCGCAGTCGTGTCGTTTTTTCTGTTGAGTGGGTTTGTAATGAGCGCATTAATTAGAAAATATTACCTGTCGCCCGGTTTGGTTGTATCTTTTTACATGGATAGATTTGCGCGGATCGCGCCGCAGTTTTATCTGTATGCGCTATTGACTGTGATCGCAGTTGCCGCGTTCGAGCTGCGGCATCCGTGGCTGACGTCCGCCCCGTCTGCGGGCAGAGCGCTCGTGCAGTTTTTCATCGTTACCTTGAATATATATCCGTATGCGGACATGCTCGTGCCGCAGGCGTGGTCATTGGGGCTAGAAGTTACATTCTACCTGACTTTTCCATTTGTTCTCTTATTTCGCTTGCGGCTGCCCATAGCAGCGGTTTCGTTTGTGATATTTCTTTTCGCCTATGCGGCGGTTCTGAATTTCGACAGATGGGGATATCGACTGCTTCCGGGAACGATGTTTATTTTTATATGCGGCAGCTGGATCGAGAGTTCCGAAAATGGAACAACCAAGAACATTCCAGCGCTCGTTGCTATATCAGCAGCTATATTGCTCGTTCTTTCCTATACCGTGCCGACGATCGCTCTCACGGACGATTACCTGAAGATGATCAGGCGCTCTACGTTGCTCGGCATAGTTGTTGGCGTCCCGATCGTCCACGTTCTGAAATACGCGGACAATGGCTCGAAGCTGGCGAGGGCTGCCGGCGATCTGAGCTATGGAGTCTTTCTAAATCACGTATTAATTATCGGAGTTATTAATAGAGCTATACCAATCAAGCTGGATTCATGTCTTATAATACCTATATGCTTGTTGTCGACGGTGTCGAGTTACGCGAGCTACAGGTTCGTCGAGGCTCCTGTCCTTTCGTTGAGGCGGAGGTTACGTGTGACGACGTGATGCAATGCACCGCCCGTTGGTTTCAATTCGAGACCCATTTCGGACGAGTTCCGCCGCTGACCGAGCGTGGCACCTCGCATCCTCGCCGGCGCGCCTGCGTCGGCGAGGATCTTTTGGGGCGGGGCTGCGTTACTCCGGCAGCCCTCGAATCGACGCTACTTCAGAGATTCGCGAAGGCCGTGATCGCCGCGGTGACGGCGGCGCAGGTCGCGACGATCGAAAGAATAGCTGTGATCGTGTTCATGAGCGCATTCCCCATTTTCGTCGTTATGGGGGGCGAAACGACCGCTAGAGCGGACCTTCGCCCGGGTCGACGCGCTCAGTGTAGCACCCTTTGGTCGGTTTTGCGACATTTTGTCGCGGCGACGCACACGGTTGACGTTTTTTTGACAATTTATCCGCCGCGCGGCGGCCGCTGTCAGAATTTTTCGACCCAGGGCCTCACCGCGACCTCGAACGACCAGGCGCTGCGCTTCTGGCGCAGCAGGTCGACATAGGCGTCGGCGATGTCGTCGGGATGGAGCGTCGCGTCGGCCGGGTCGGTCTGGCCTGGCGCGCGGATGACGCCGTCGATGACGACATGCGCCACATGCACGCCCTTCGGCCCCAATTCGCGCGCGGCGCTCTCGGCCAGCGCCCGCAGCGCGAACTTGCCCATGGCGAAGGGCGCGGAGATCGCATAGCCCTTCAGGCTCGCCGTCGCGCCGGTGAAGATGAGAGCGCCGCGCCCGCGCGGGCCGAAACGCCTCGCCGCCTCGCGCGCGGCGAGATAGCCGCCGAAGGCGTTGATCTCGAAGGATTGCCGCACCGCTTCCGGATCGAGCTCGGCGAGCGGCCCGCGAATGCGCGCGCCGACATTATAGACGACGACGTCGATCTCCCCGATCGCGGCCTCGGCCGCCTCGAACAGCTCGGCGACCGAAGCGGGATCGGTGGCGTCGGCGGCGAAGCACTCCGCGCCCGTCTCCGCGGCGATGGCGGCGAGGCTCGGCGCGCTGCGGGCGGCGATGGCGACCTTCAGTCCTGCGGCGGAGAAGCGCCGCGCCAATGAGGCGCCGACGCCGGGACCGGCGCCGATGACGAGAGCGGCGCGATAGGGAATGTCGTTCATGCGGTCCTCGGTCGGCTGGTTCTGGTCAGCCATGTAGGAAGACCAGCGACTTGCGTCGACGAATTCGAAGCGGCTCGCTCAAATCGGCTGATTCACGCCGCCAGGCAACGCAGCTCCGCGCGGGCGGCTCGGCGTCGCCGGCCGGGTGAGGCGAAAAGCGCGCCACGCCGCGGCGCCTGCGCCGCTGTGGGCCGCGCGCCGGCGCGGACACCATTCTCATGGAAAGTTTCAATGCGGCCGTCCGCCGAACATTTGCCGCTCCGATCGGTCAGATCCAATTCTGGCGAGACGGGCGCATCGGCGTCCTCTCGCTGAACCGGAGACGATTTCATGACCTCGACGAATGCGTCCCGCCTCTCCCCGGCGCCGTCCTTGATCCCTGGCCGGGAGGCGCGAGCGCGACAGCGACAGCGACATGGGCGCCTCCCGGCGCGGCTCGCGCGCCTCGCCGCCGTCGGCGTCGCCGTCGAATTCGCCGGGATCACGATTGTGTCGCTCGTTCCGGGCGCCGACCGTCCGCATGCTCTCCCATCCGGGCAGCTGGAGCATGCGCTCGCCTATGGGATCGCCGGCGCGACGATCGCGATCGCCTTTCGCACGGCGAGGACGCGGCTGCTGGCGGCCATCCCCTTCGCCCTCGGCGCCGGAGCGTTCGAGCTGCTGCAGACCTTCGTGCCGGATCGCGGGCCGCGGCTGATCGACGCTCTGGCGAGCTCGAGCGGGCTCGGCGCCGGGCTCGCGGCGGGCGCCGCCGGCGTGGCGCTGCTCGCGCGCCGTCGGGCGATCAGCTCTCGTCCGTAGCGACGCGGTTGCGGCCGCCCGACTTCGAAACATAGAGCTTGGCGTCGGCGCGCCCGATCAGGCCGGCGGCGCCCTCGCCCGCCCGCAGTTGCGCGACGCCGAAGGAGGCGGTGATGCGGCCGATCGGCCGGCCGCCCTTGATCGCCCATTTCTTCGCTTCGAACTCGCCGCGGATGCGCTCCGCCAGCAGCCGGGCCTGCGCGACGCCGGTCGCCGGCAGGATGATCGCGAACTCCTCTCCGCCATAGCGCGCGACCGTGTCCTTGTCCTCGACATGGCTGCACATGGTGCGGGCGAAATTCTTCAGCACCTCGTCGCCGATCGGATGGCCGTGGGTGTCGTTGATCTTTTTGAAGTGATCGATGTCGGCCATGATCAGGCTGAGCTCGCCGTCGGTCTCGGCGGCCTCCCGCGCCTCGCGCTCGAGCGTCGAGTCGAAATAGCGGCGCGTGTAGACCTGGGTGAGCGCGTCGCGGACGTTGAGCTCCTGCGTCTCCGCCAGAGTGGCGCGCAGCTCGTCGACCTGGCGGCGGGATTCATCGAGGTTGCGCGCATATTCCTCGGTTTCGCGCAGCATCTTCTGGTTTTCGGCAATGAGCAGGATGATGGCGGCGCGGATCTGGTCCGGGCTCGCCGCCGGCGAGGCGAGGTCGGTGTGTCCCTTGCGCAGGGCCGCCGAATAGGTCTGGTTATTCTCGAGATGCGCGCGCACCAGCGTCAGGATCGTGTCGAGCTCGCCGTCGAACTGCCGGCGCGCCGAGAGGACTCGACCCATGCTCTCGCCGCCGGCCGGATTGTCCGAGGCGCGTCCGAACATTTCAAAGAACCGGGGCGCGCTCAGCGCCAGGCCGACGAAGCCGAGAGAGGCGAGGGCGAGATTGCGGGCGAGGGCCAGCGGCTCATGCACGATCCGGAGCGTCTCCCCGGACGCCGAGACGCTCGTGCTCTCCCAGGATTCGAGCGACCACGTCCACAGGGCGGAAGGATCGGGCGGAGCGAGGAATCCGAGCGGGCTCGCGGCGAAGACGGCGCCCAGAGCGAGGGCGGCAGCCGCGCCGGACCAGACCGCCCACTTCCAATTCAGCCTCATCATTCGTCTCATCTTTCGAGCGCGCGTCCCGCCTTATTTCTCCGCCCGCCGCGGAGGGTTCGGCGCGCGGCCGCTTCGATGAACGAACGAATCGGCCGACGAGCGCCGACGTATTTTCCCTTACGCCGCGCTCGCGTCTATCCCGTCGCGAACAAAATTCTCGCAATGCGCGCCAACCGTGTGCTGGCGATTGCGCCCTCGGACGCTTCCCGCAGAGCGCCCGCGCGGCCGGATGTCCGGCCGCGGGCGAGCGGGGGCTCAGGCGCCGTGGCCGTTCTCGTCCATGGCGACGCGGCGCGCGTCGGTGAAGGCTTTGAATCCGAGGCCGCAGACGGCGATGACCGCCAGAATGGCGATGGCGGCGTCGAGGCTCCGCACGCCTTCGCCCGCCGTCGAGTCGATGCCGAGAGAATGCGCCGCGAACGCCCACACCACCATCAGGATGCGGAATTCTGTCGCGCCCATGCCGATATAGGCCATCTGCTGAACATGGCGGGCGATCGCGCGGATATAGGTGTAGGCCGAGAACAGCAGATAGCAGATCAGGACAATGAAGGCCGATTCGATGGTCAGAAACGGCGACAGGCCGAAGGCGACGATGATCAGGATCTGCGAGAACAGGTCGTAAGTGTGCTCGACCAGCCCGAGCCGCGGGCGCGCCTCGCCGCGATAGACCGCCAGCGGGCCGTCCAGCGCGATGCCGAACCAGTTGATGAAGACGCCGACGGGAACGAGCGGCAGCCACAGCAGCGACCAGCGGCAGCCGATCAGCGCCACGGCGGCGACCGCGGCGCCGAAGAGGCCGAGCTTGGTCAGGAAGAGAGGCGTGATCCGCGGCGGCATTTCGACGATGATCGCGCGCACGAGCTTCTGCTCGCCAGCGGCGAGAAAGCTCTGGTGGTGCTGCCATCGGTTCCCAGCGGTCGTCATTTCAACGGATGCTCCGATTGCTAAGACGGATGCTCCGATTGCTCTCGCCTCGGGAGCGAGAGCCGGCCAGCTCTATTTTGACTCGAATTCCGCGTGAGGCGCAAGCCTCGCCGTGCATAAACCCGCGATTGCGGCGTCGAAAGCGTTAACCATCGGTGCAGCAATTGCGTCACATCGACGGAAATATTTCGGCGCTGTTTCGGCGTGGCCTTGCCTTTGCCGTGATCTATGCCTCAGTTTGTGCCGTCGCCACGGGCCGGCGGTTCGCCGACGGCCGGGCCGGGCAAGCTCGAGGTCGATGTGAACTCACAGCCTTTTCTGTCGTTTACGACCTTGTTGGGGATGCTGTTCCTGTGCGGCTGCTCGATGCTTCCGGGCAGCGGTCCGTCGGGCGAATCGATGGTCGAGGCGGGGACGATGGCCGAG
>NZ_JAINDZ010000071.1 GCF_019802345.1 Methylosinus sp. Sm6
CACATTTCCAGGAGGCCGTCATGGCCGGGCTCGTCCCGGCCATCCACGCCGCAACGCCGCGGTTTCTCGCAAATTCATGCGCGGCGTCGACGCCGCGGCGACAGTCTCTACGAGCTGGCGCAAAAACGAGACATTCGCAGTTCGCTGGCGCTTTCCAAAAACATCTCAGTGGCTTGGCGTGGATGGCCGGGACAAGCCCGGCCATGACGGCGCTGCGCATTCCAAGATGTGTGCATGCGGTAGCCCTAAAGGGGAGGGTGGGCGTGCGGCCCACCTCCCCCTGGGAGGGGGAGGTCGAGCGCCGCAGGCGATCGGGAGGGGGTGATGTCCGCGACTCGGGAGGCCGCCCGATCCCTCCGCCGAAAGAGAAGGCGGCCGCGCGATGATCCGCAACCTCCTCTCCGTCGGCGGCTTCACGCTGCTCTCGCGCATCACCGGCTTCTTCCGCGACGTCATGCTGTCGGCCATTCTCGGCGCCGGCTTCGTCTCGGACGCCTTCTTCATCGCCTTTCGCCTGCCCAATCATTTCCGCGCCATCTTCGGCGAGGGCGCCTTCAACGCCGCTTATGTGCCCTGCTACTCCAAGGCGTTGGAACGGGAGGGAAAAGCCTCGGCCAAGGAATTTTCCAGCGAGGTGTTCACTCTGCTGCTCGCCTCGCAGCTCCTGCTGCTGGCGCTCGCCTTCGCCTTCATGCCGCAATTGGTCGCGCTGCTGGCGCCCGGCCTCGATGACCGGCCGGAGAAATTCGAGCTGGCGGTGACGCTGACGCGCATCACCTTTCCCTATCTCCTGTGCATGACCCTGGTCACGCTGCATCAGGGCACGCTCAACGCCAATGGCCGCTTCGCCGCGCCGGCCTTCGCGCCCAATCTGCTCAATCTGTCGGTGATGGCGGCGCTCGCCCTCGCCTTTCTGTTCCCGAACGCCGGCGTCGCGGCGAGCGTCGGAGTCACCGTCTCCGGCGCGCTGCAGCTCGCCCTGGTGATGGCGGACGCGCGGCTCGCCGGCGTGCTGGAGGGCTTCGCCCGGCCGCGCTGGAAGCGGGTGCGCGACTTCTTCCTGATGCTCGGGCCCGCGGTGATCGGCTCGGCCAGCGGCCAGATTGCCATTTTCGCCGACACCATCATCGCGTCGATGCTGCCGGACGGCGGCATTTCGGCGATCGCCTATGCCGATCGCATCTATCAGCTGCCGAACGGCGTCATCGGCCTCGCCGCCGGCACGGTGCTGCTGCCGGAAATGAGCCGGCGCCTCGCCGCCGGCGACGTCGACGGCGCCTATGCCGCGCAGAATCGGGTGATGGCGCTGACGATCGCGCTCGCCGCGCCGTTTTTCGTCGCTTTCGTCACCATCCCCGAACTCATCATGAGCGGCGTGTTCCAGCGCGGCGCCTTCACCGCGGCCGATTCGCTGCGCTCGGCGGCCGTGCTCGCGGCCTATGGCGGCGGGCTCATGGCGCTGGTGCTGATCTCCGCGGCGCGGGCGAGCTTTCAGTCGCAGGGCGACACGAAGACGCCCATGCTCGTCGCGCTCGGCGCGGTGGCCGTCAATGTCGCGTTGAAGGTGGCTCTGTTCGAGCCGCTCGGCGCCGTCGGCCTCGCCACCGCCACCTCCGTCGGCCTCTGGATCAATCTCGCGGCGCTCGTCGGCCTCGCCCTGCAACGGGGAGCCATGCGCTTCGACGAGACGCTTCTGCGCGTCTGCGCCGCCAGCCTCGCCGCCTGCATTCCGCTGATCCTCGTCGCCGTCTATGGCTACGGCCCGGCGGCTCGGCTCGGCGCTTTCTTCGGCGGGCTCGAAGACGTGGTCACGCTGATCGTGCTCGGCGCGGCCGGCGCCCTCGCCTATGGGGCGGTTCTGCTCGGCTCGTTGCGCCTTTTCGGCCTGCGGCTTTCGCAACTCCGCCCGCTGTTAGGGGACACATGAAACTGGAGTGACCGGGATTACCGGGACTCCTGCGGAATCTCGCGGTCCGGAAAGGAAACCAGTGGCTTGCGGCGGGGAGTGGAGAGGCGTCGAGCGGAGCATCAGGACACTTGAAGCTGGAGGGCCGAGGACCGCGGACACATGAAACTGGAGTGGCCGAGGCTCTTCCAAAAGCGTTCAAAGGCGCTTCGAGCCGAGCCGGAACGGCCTTCGACCCCTTATTTATCTAGCAAAGCGGCCCCAGGCAAACGCTCCCAGCGCGACCGAACAGGCGCGGCGGCGGGCTGCGCCGACCTCGAAAGTCTCCCGCACGGGGAACGTTGCGGATCGATCGCGAAAAAAAGAAAAATAGCATGCAAAATCAATACTCTGAACGCTGACGACCCAGAGGACAACCCGGGCGTTAACTTTCCCCCTCCCCGGTTGGAAACGGCTCGTTGCGTCGTGTGGCAAACGTTGGATCAGCGGCCCTCGCGGATGCAGCGGGAGGTCGGCGGGGAGCCGCAGACGGCGCGGAGCTGGGCTTTGCCGACGCACTGGCCCGTGCGCGGATTGCGATAGCCGGGGCCGCCGCGGCAGCCGCAGCCGTGGCAACGCGCGAGCGCCTCGCCCGAGGCGAAAAAGGCGGCAAGAAGCAAAACCATGAACACTGAAAAGCGCATATGCGCCTCCATTCGGCCATTTTGCGACGCGACGTAGCAAAACGATTGAGGGACGTTCGCCCCGCCGCGGGGCGAAACGAAGGAGCGGTCCCCACGGTAGGCCCCACCAAGCGGCTCAAGCCACGAGGTTTGCGCCACGATGGCGCAAAATGGCTTATGGAAGGGTTTGCCGTGCCGTGCGGCAAACCGGACCCAGCGACGGCGGAAGAGACGGGTTTTCCCCGCGGTGGGGAAAACCCGGGCTCCGAATGTCTCGAGACTACGAGATTGGCGATACGGTGGTTAGCGCGGCCTCGAGAGAAGCCTTGTCCCGAAAGGCGATGTCACGGCCATCGATACAAGCGCAAAATCCGCCATCGGCAGTCCTCCAATAGGGTTTTCCGTTGACGACACCCTCAGCCGCAATAGGACGTTCTCTCTCATAGGGCTCTTGTTCGTAGTTTGACCTCAACAACAGGGCGTGCACCAGAGCGATTGGCCATATGACAAAGCCATAAAACAAAAAAAACAACCCAGACAGAACACCTTTTTTTGAAAAAGCGATCATCGAGCAGATAATTGACATTATTAGCCAGAAAACGAAAATAAGCAGAATCTCCATAGTGCTCTCCTCTACTCTACACGTATCTCTCGGCCCAAAACACGCGCCCGTGGATGCGCAGCGTTTGGGCATCAGCAAGGGACACAGTCTCGTCAGGATAAAGCGACTTGTTGTCCGACAGCAAGGTAAAAGACCCGCCGACGTTGCGCCGGATGCGCTTAATCCTAATCTCACCGTCGATGCTAAAGGCGTAGACGCCGTCCTCGCGGATTTCCCGCTTTGATCTATCGACCAGAACAAGCGCGCCGCTCTGGATAGTCGGCTCCATCGAGTCTCCTCTAGCCCGAATAAACTCGACAAGATCGGGATTTACGCCAAGCCGGCGTAGCGTAGCGCTAGGGAACGGCAATATGTCGAGCACGTCGCTGGCTCCACCGACCGCGCCCGGTCCAGCCGAAGCGTCGACGTCGAGCACGGGGATGCAAACAAGGTCTGTCCGAGCATCCATGGAAGCAGGAACCTGCTTTACGACGCCACTTCTAGCATCGTAGCCCGTCAGCAGCCATTCGGGAGAGACCCCGCATGCTGTCGCGAGCCTCACGATCGCTCCTGCTTTAGGCTCATGGGCAGCGGAAATGTAGCTGCTGATGGAGCGCGCCGGCACGCCGGATGCGGCCGAAACGGCATCGATCCCGCCGCTCGACCTCACCGCGTCATGTAGCCGCTGCGCAAACCCAGCGCTGCCAATTCCTGCATTGCTTGCCAAGTTCTACACCATAATTGCAGCTTCCTGCTTGACAGATTCAGCAGGAAGTGGCGATATGCAGACAAGTCTGATTTGCAGACACGGTTAACACGCCACTTCCGGCGTGTCACCGCGCGGGAATCCCATGGCAAAAGGCTGGAGCCATCAAAAGATTCTGTTCTCGATCCGCGAGCGTGGGTCGACGCTCGCGGCGCTCTCGCGCGAGGCTGGCTACGGCCAACGCACGCTGCATTCGGCGCTCTACAAGCGCCACCCGCGCGCCCACGCCGTCATCGCGCGCTTTCTCGGCGTCTCGCGGCACGAGCTATGGCCGCATTGGTATGGGCCGAGCAACGAACTGCTGCCGCTGACGCCGGTGGTGAAGACGCGGGCACGCCGGGTTGGAAAGGCGGCGCCGAAATGAACGCGATCGTCGCCGCCGATCTGCATCTGCTCGACGCCGAGCCGCGCATCCCAGATTCGAAACTGGCGCTCGCGCTCGGCTATCGCGATGCAGAGTATGTCAGAAAAGCTATTGATCGAAATTTCGAGGAGTTGTCGAGCTATGGAGAGGTTCTCCGACAGACTGTCGGAAAACCTCTCGGCTCGAGGGGTGGGCGGCCATCGCTCACGTATCTGCTGAACGAGCAGCAGGCCCTCCTCATCTGCATGTTCGCGCGCACGGCGAACGCGGCGAAGGTGCGAGCGCAAGTCATTGCCGTCTACATGGATTGGCGTCGGACGCGCATCGCGGCGGACAGCGCGCCCCTTCCGCCGCGGGCCGAGGCGCGCCCGGCCGTCGCGCGCCTCGCGCCGATCGAGGACGTCGCCCGCGTCGTCGATCTCGGAGCGGATATTCAGGCGCTCGGCGCCACGCTGGCGCCGTTCTGGTCCAGCGGCCGGCGGCCAAAATTCTGGTCGGATTTCGACGTGCGGCGCCACTTCGTCGAACTGCATCGGCAGGTGACGATCGATGAGTGCCGCGCGCTGTGCAGCGAGCGCTTCGGTCCCGAGCGCACGCCGAGCAAATCGGCGGCGCACCGCTTCTGGATCGTTCTCGATATGGCGCGGAGGGCGCGGCCATGACGCGCGCTCTCGCTCCCACATCCCATTTCCTCCCGCCACCAGGTCGGCAGTCGAGCGAGGAGGAAAGAGGCGCGGCGGCGGCCGCATCCTCCCGGCTCTCCCGGCCGCCGCGCCTCACCCGAACCTGCGTTCCTGTGCCCGAGTCCCTGCAACCGCGTGCCCCTATGAGGTCGCCGTCCGTGGCTGATCCTTTGCGCATACCCCTCTTCGACATCGATTCCTCTAACCGCATCCGCCAGGTCGACCCCGATTGGGCGGCGGCGATCGCCGGCTCCATCCAGGCGAAGGGGCTCGATTCACCGATCGTGATCCGCCGTTGCGGCGCCGGCTATCGACTGGTCTCCGGCGCTCACCGTCTTCGCGCCTTCACGCTCCTCGGCGTCGAGGAGTTGATCGAGGGCGAGCACTTCAAGCTCGTCGAACAGAGCGACGAAGAGGCAGAGCTTTCGGAAATCGACGAAAACCTGATGCGCCGCGAGCTGTCGACCGTCGACCGGGCGATCTTCCTGGCGCGCCGCAAAACGGTCTGGGATCGGCTCTATCCGGAGACGACGAAAACCGGGCCGAGGAAATTAGGGACATCATGTCCCCAATTCACGCCGCAGAATTTTTCGAAAGACGCGGCGGAGAAGACGGGCCTGTCCAAGCGGACGATCAATCGGGCGCTCGAACTCGCGAAGCTGCCCGATGCTGTCCTTTCCCTCATCCGCGCGACGAAGCTGGCGGACAATGGCGCTCAACTGCGCGCGCTCTGCCGGGAGACGGAAGAAAACCAAAAGGCCATCGCCGAACTCATCGCGGCAGGCAAAGGCAAGAACGTCGGGAATGCGCGGCAGCTTCTCGGCCTTTCCAAACCCTCCGAGCGCGATCCGCACGTCGCCACGGCGAACAAGCTGCTCGCCTTGTGGAACCGCGCCTCGCCGAGGGCGCGCAAAATTTTCGAACAGGCGATCGGGCTCGTCGAAGAGGCCGACGAAGAGTCTCAGGCCGCGTAAGGGGCAGAAGCATCATGGCGGGCGATTGGCTCACGACGACTGAGATATTGGCGCTGCAGGCGCCGTCTCTGCCGTCGTCCATGTCCAAGCTGGCGGAGCTGATCTCCAGCCAGGGCTGGCGCAGCAACGCCAGCCTCGTCCGCGTGCGTTTCGGTCGCGGCGGCGGCCATGAATACCACCTCTCGCTGTTGCCGCCGGACGCGCGCGCCAAGGCGCTCGCCGCCCGCGCGGTCGCGGCCATCGAGGAGGCCAACGCCGTCTCGCAGGGGCTTTGGGCGGCCTTCGAGCGCTTGCCCGAGCGCACCAAGGAAAAGGCGCGCCGCCGCCTCGTCGCCATCGAGGCGGTGCAGTCCATGGGCAATGACTGCACGCGCGAGATCGCGGTTGCCTGGGTGGCGAAAGAGTTTGACGTTGCCGCCTCCACCCTGTGGAGCTGGCTGGCGCTGGTCGAGGGCGTCGATCGCGGCGACCGGCTGCCGCATCTCGCGCCGCGCCATGTCGGCCGCACCGCCACGGCGGAATGCGACCCACGCGCCTGGGATTTTCTTGTCGCCGATTATCTGCGCGCCGAGAGCCCGGCCTTCGAGCCCTGCTATCGCCGCTTGATGCGCGCCGCCGCGGCGGAGAGCTGGTCGCCGATCCCGTCATCGAAGACGCTGCAGAGGCGGATCGAGAAAGAGATTCCGCGCGCCGCGCGCACGCTGGCGCGCTCGGGCCGCGAGGAGGCGCAGCGCATCTATCCGCATCAGCGGCGCACCAAGGCGCATTTCCACGCGGTGCAGGCCGTCAATGCCGACGGCCACAAGTTCGACGTGTTCGTGAAATGGGCCGACGGCTCTATCTCGCGGCCGCTGATGGTCGGCTTTCAGGACCTCTATTCGGGCATGGTGCTCGCGCATCGCATCGACAAGTCCGAGAACAAGGAGATGGTGCGGCTCGCCTTCGCCGATGTCGTCGAGCGCTTTGGAATCCCCGAAAAGTGCTGGCTCGACAACGGTCGCGCCTTCGCGAGCAAATGGCTCACCGGCCGCCTCGCCAACCGCTATCGGTTCAAGATCAAAGACGAGGACCCGGAAGGCATCCTGCTCTCGATCGGCTGCCGCGACGTGCATTGGACGACGCCCTATCACGGCCAGTCCAAGCCGATCGAGCGCGCGTGGAAGGACATGTGCGCGAACATCTCCACGCACCCCGCCTTCGCCGGCGCCTACACGGGCAACAAGCCGGACGCCAAGCCGGAGAACTACGGCTCGAGCGCTGTGCCGGAGAAGTTGTTCCGCGAGATCGTCGCGAGCGAGATCGCCGTCCACAACACGCGCCCCGGCCGGCGCACGGCGACGGCCAAGGGCCGCTCCTTCCAGGAGACGCTGCAGGAATCGCTCGACAATGGCGCGCTTGTGCGGCGCGCCACCAAGGAGCAGCGCCGCATGCTGCTGATGGCGGGCGAGGGCGTCCAGGTAGACAAGCGCACGGGCGAGATCGCCCTGATGGAGTCGCGCTACTGGGCCGAAGAGCTGCACGAGCACATCGGCAAGAAGGTCATCGTGCGCTTCGACCCGCAGAATCTAGGCGCCGCGCTCGCCGTCTACACGCTGGACAATCGCTTCATCGCCGAGGCGATGCCGATCGGCGACGTGCGCTTCGATGATGTCGACGCCGCGCGCGACCATGCGCGCAAGCGCAACGACTTTCTGCGCAAGCAGAGGGATTTTCTCGAGGCCAATCGCCGCCTCGACATCGATCAGGTCGCGGCCCTGCTGCCGCAGCCGGAAGCGACGCCGCCAGCGCCCGCCAAGGTCACGCGCCTCGTCGCCAATGGCCCCGCGCGCGGCGCCGATTGGAGCGGCGCGGATGATTTTGCGCGCGGTGTCGCGCTGATGGACGAGGGCGCGGTGCTGCCCTTCCGCAAGAGAGACGACGAGGCGGAGTGATCCGCCTCGCCGGCACGGCCAGAGCGGCA
>NZ_JAINDZ010000072.1 GCF_019802345.1 Methylosinus sp. Sm6
TCGCTACGGCGCTATGAAAAGCGCGCGTCGCGAGCGGCTTGCTCCCGAACTGCTACACCACCGGTGGGGACACGACCATTCCCTCCCTCCCCCCCCATTAAAAAAATTGTCGAGAAATGAGGAGACGCCCAACCCCAGGTTGACGCCATCCCAAGCGAGGTCAGCCGCGCGCCAGCGGGATCAAGAAGCACGACCGCGCCGCCCGCCTGTGTCACCCATCGGCGGATCGCCCTGCTCGATCCGCCAGCGGCCGGCTGCTCTCGTTGCTCACCGTGACGGTGACGATTAATGCTCTTCGATTTCCGCGCGCCGCGCGCGTCATAGGCGTAAGCGGCGAAAAAGCCCGTGGCGGAGGCGCTCGTCAGCCGGCTCTCGGCGTCATAGGTGTGTTTGTTACCAAGCTGACGACGCGTGACAGTATTGCGCTTAAGTTTGTACCTAACCGTATGTCGTCAAAATGTTGCTGATTGACCGAACCATCACGCTCAATTGTGGCAAGTTCAGCTTCGCCGGACTCCCACACCAGTAGATCAGCCTCAATTTCGTTTCGGCGTAAATTCACAGCACAAGACGGGTTCGGTCGGTCCATTGGAGATCGCTCGAAGCGACCGATGACGCCATCTGCCTCGATGAGCGGTCTGATTGAGAGCCACCATGCTTCCACGAAGTCCACTAAACTCATAGCTATCGCCCTCCGATTACACAAACTATACAGGTTGCCGGCGGCATCGAAGCCGGTGGTGGGCCATACAACCTAGTAGTGACATTCGGACCAGGAATAACAGCCCATTCAGGCTTGCTGGCTGGAAATAGGGAGCTTGTAGTAATTTGCGTAATGAACTTATTTTACAAATGTTCTTTTCAGTTCCGCACCCGTATCCTGATCGAATAAAATCCTCAGGCCGCTCCATGTCGTTGCAAGAAGTCCTTCAGGGGTTGATATCACATCCAGAAAAACGTCAGGGCTCGTTGGCAATTTAGCAGTCCAAAGCGGGGCTCCTTTTCGGTCAATGCGAAGCAAGTTTTCGAAAGCCGAGCATTTGCTTGCATCCGGATCAAGCAACAGGACGCAGTGCTTGCCATCATCACTTGGCACAGCGCGTTTAATATCAACGCCATTGAACTGTCCTGACCAAGAGTACACCCCATCTGCATCGCGCAGGACGACTACGCCTTGAAGTGAAGAGAAAACGACATTCATAGCTATCATCCTCACGGCCGCAGGCGTGTTGGTGGTCCGTAGCTGGACAGCGGGATGCGTTCGAGGAGTTGTATCTGCGTCCCGCCTCCCGCTTGGCCGAAGGCTCCCGCAGCGGTTCCGAATTGTATCTGCGTCCCGCCGGGGATTTGGACCGGCGAAATGAACTCTGCCGTATTGCCGGAGGGTAGGGAAAGTAGGCCACGCGCAGCGCTGCCTGATTCAGGTGCAATTGGAGAAAGCCACGAACCGGCCGCCGCGCTTTCGCCTCCCCAAACTCTGAAAGCGGTCATTCCGCTTGCCGGAACCGTCCCCGATGTGATCTTACCATTCCATGCTTGTATGGTGCCGATTGCGGGAGCTTGGAGCGCGCCTGCAACATCCGAGGCCCCTCTGCCAGCAGCGATAGCGGTCGCCGCTCCGCCCGGCACGACCGGTACGACAGCCGCGACGAGATCAATCCCCAAACCTACCCCATCGACCCGGCGGCAAAATAATTCCCATTAAAAAAATTGTCGAGAAATGAAGAGATGCCCAAACCTAGATTGAAGGCATCCCAAGCGAGGTCGGGTGTCGGAAGAATCGTTCCCGTCGGGTCCACGGCGCTGAGCGTCTTCGCATAGGCGTAGGTGTTGATCCCGCCCTCGAGCCCGATGGGGTCGCTCTCGACATAGCGGCCGAGGGCGGGGGAATAATCGCGGAAGCCATTGTTGTGCAGGCGCGTCTCGGAATCGTAGATCTGGCCCGGGAAGCGCAGATCATGCGAAAAGCCCGCGGCCGCCACAGGCGCGCCATTGCCGAACGGGTCGTGGTCCCAGAGCCACACGCGGGCGTTCGCCGCATTGACGATCTCATGCGGCGCGCCGAGATGATCCGGCATGATGTAATAGGCCGCGCCGCCCTGCAGCGTCGCCACCGGCAGGTCGCCGAGCCAGACGATCTCCTCCCGCGCCGCGCCGCTCGCGTCGTATGTCCCGACGAGATGGCCCGAGAGGTCGTAGAGATAGACAAAATATTCGCGGGCCGCGCTCGTCGTCCGCGTCTTCGTCACGCGCTCGCCGAGATCATTGACGCCATAGCTCGCCGTCAGCGCGCCGACCGTGGAGCGCACCAGACGATTGCGCGTGTCGTAGCCGAGGGTGAACACGCCGGACTGAATGACCAGCACGCCCGCCGGGCTGTAGGAGAAGGTTTGCGGCTCGCTCGATCCGGATGCGACGAGGCTGACGAGGCGATTGCTGACCGGCGAGACCTCATAGGCGGCGCCGCCCGCCGCAATGCGGTTGCCCGAGGCGTCATAGTCATAGAGGATCGAGGTCGAGCCCCTGGCGTATTTCGTCAGCCGGTTGGCGCGGTCATAGCCGAAGACCTGTGTGAAGCGTCCGCTTTCACCGATCGATTTGATCCGACCGCCGTTGTCATAATCATAGGTGAGGGCGTTGCCGGTCGAGGAGGTGATTTTGGCGATGCGCCCGTCGAGATCGAAGCTGCGGACATAGGAGGCGCCCGACGCGCCAGGGCTCCCAGGAGGCGACGGCGCCGAAGGCGGCATAGGAGATCGACCCGATCAGCGCCGCCGTCGCCTGACCCGGCCGCTGCAGATTGATCGCGACAGGCGGGACCGCTGAGGATAAGGAATTTCGTATAATGCCACCGCAGTCTGCAATTGTATATTTACTCATATTGCAACAAAGACAGCCATTCTTGCTCGCTTTTTGTAATAAGTATCCCCTGCTGCATTTCATTTGTTACAACAAATTTAAAGAAAGCTGCAACGTCTTCTATCTGCTCGTCCTCATGAAAAGTGGTAACTGCTTCTATATTTTGCGAGTATGAAATAATTATATCGTCGATTCTGTCGTGAATGACTTCAGAATTTGGTCCAAAACAGACAAAATAACGACAACCCCTGTCAATCAGCTCAACAATTTTGTTGTTGAGAAAATCTCGATCGGTCCATTCAGAATCCCTCGTATCCAAGAGAGCTGCAAATGGCTGATTCAATTGATCTGACAACATAAGTTGTTCAGGTCCAGATGTGCATATTTCATGATGACGCATCATAGCCCTCCATTCAAGATTTTTTTTATGTTGTTTTTGAATGTCTGGATTTCTGTCTCCAAATGTCGGATGCGGCGTTGCTGCTGCATCTCGATCAGTTCCGCCGGAAGATTTTCCATTCCCGGCCGCACCGTCGGATTAGTTCTAAACGCTTCTAATTTACGCTCATGGGCAGCAATTTGCCTTTCCAATGATCTAATGCTCTTTTGCGCTTCTCTGCTGGGGCCTCCGTTGTCGGAGAACCAATTCAGATTGTAGAGGGCTTCGCCCGCAGCGGCTCCTGCATTCACTCCAAATCGTGCGCCGGCTAAAGCTCCACCTAGGGCGCCGGCAACTGCGCCTCCTGCCGTCCCAACGATTGCGCCGGGACCCGTGGGAGCGCTGAGCGCGAAGCCCTCACCCCCGCCTATCGCGGCTCCGCCAAACGCCCCGATAAGAGCGCCGCCGACCCCGAGAACTACGCTCCCTCCGGTTTGGTAGCAAGACAGAGAGCATTTATTGGGGTCAAGCCCGAGCGGATCGATCGCATTGACCGGATCATTCCCCGCATAGGCATAGGTATTGATCCCGCCCTCGAGGCCGATGGGGTCGCTCTCGACATAGCGGCCGAGGGTGGGGGAATAGTCGCGGAAGCCGTTGTTGTGCAGGCGTGTTTCGGAATCGTAGATCTGGCCCGGGAAGCGCAGGTCGTGCGAGAAGCCGGCCGCCGCCACAGGCGCGCCATTGCCGAACGGGTCGTGGTCCCAGAGCCAGACCCTCTGGTTCGCCGCATTGACGATCTCATGCGGCGCGCCGAGATGATCCGGCATGATCGAATAGGCCGCGCCGCCCTGCAGCGTCGCCACCGGCAGGTCGCCGAGCCAGACGATTTCCTCGATCGCCGCGCCGCTCGCATCATAGGTCCCCTGAAGATGGCCCGAGAGGTCGTAGAGATAGACAAAATATTCGCGGGCCGCGCTCGTCCCCCGCGTCTTCGTCACGCGCTCGCCGAGATCATTTACGCCATGCGGGGGGGTGAGAAATGCAGGCCAAACATCAATCCCGCCGCTTACCGCCCGTAGACCCAGTCCGGGAACGCGTCGTTCTCTGCATAGAAGATCAGCAGATTCCGTTTCTCGGTTGCGCTCGGCTGCCGATCGCTGAACACCTCCAACGCCTCATTGGCGACGTGTACTTCCAAGAAGTAGGCAAGCCCCTGCTCCAAGACTTCTTTGGGCGGCTTGAATTCATCGTCCAGCTGTACCGCGGCAGCCGGCGTAGTCTCGGACCACGGCTTTGCAGCAAAGATACACAGTCTGTCGTCCAAGCCGTCTGGCAGGATGCAGCAAGTGCTGCCACGCACTGCCTTGATGCTGATCGCGCGGAACCAGCTGCAACATACCCGGCTGGTCCGGCACGTGGTGCCAGCTCCAGCCCGCGGGACTTTGATCCAGCCGCTGCGGGATCGAGACGCCCAGGCTGTCCATCATCTTGGCGAACTCTGGATCCTTTTTCATCGTCGCGGCAAGACTCGTGTTCGCATCAGTGAAGTGTGAGCCTCGAGTTCCAACCCCCGCTTTGGCAATAGTCGTCTCAAATGCCACCGAGTAGTGCGCGGCCTTTCTACCGGCAGCGATCGTCGCTCCCGCCCCAGCCGGCACGCCCGGTAGGACCACCGCTGCAACATCGACTCCCAAACCCGCCGCATCAATCCCTGCGCTTGCGAAATTTCCATGAAAAAGATTATCGAATAACGAAACTAGGCCCATCACGACATTGGGAATATCCCACACATAAGTCTCGGGTGTCACCAACGTTCCCGTCGGGTCCACGGCGTTGAGCGGGTTGTTATTCGCATAGGCATAGGTGTTGATCCCGCCCTCGAGCCCGATGGGGTCGGTCTCGACATAGCGGCCGAGGGCGGGGGAATAATCGCGGAAGCCATTGTTGTGCAGGCGCGTCTCGGAATCGTAGATCTGGCCCGGGAAGCGCAGGTCGTGCGAGAAGCCGGCCGCCGCCACAGGCGCGCCATTGCCGAACGGGTCGTGGTCCCAGAGCCACACGCGGGCGTTCGCCGCATTGACGATCTCATGCGGCGCGCCGAGATGATCCGGCATGATGTAATAGGCCGCGCCGCCCTGCAGTGTCGCCACCGGCAGGTCGCCGAGCCAGACGATCTCCTCCCGCGCCGCGCCGCTCGCGTCGTATGTCCCGACGAGATGGCCCGAGAGGTCGTAGAGATAGACAAAATATTCGCGGGCCGCGCTCGTCGTCCGCGTCTTCGTCACGCGCTCGCCGAGATCATTGACGCCATAGTTCGCCGTCGGCGCGCCGACCGTGGCGCGCACGAGACGATTGCGTGTCGTAGCCGAGGGTGAACACGCCGGACTGAATGACCAGCACGCCCGCCGGGCTGTAGGAGAAGGTTTGCGTCTCGCTCGAGCCGGATGCGACGAGGCTGACGAGGCGATTGCTGACCGGCGAGACCTCATAGGCGTCGCCGCCGGCCGAGATGCGGTTGCCCGAGGCGTCATAGCCATAGAGGATCGAGGTCGAGCCGCTGGCGTATTTCGTCAGCCGGTTGTCGCGGTCGTAGCCGAAGACCTTGGTCGGGCGTCCGCTCTCGCCGATCGACTTGATCCGGCTGCCGGCGTCATAATCATAGGTGAGGGCGTTTCCGGTCGAGGAGGTGATTTTGGCGATGCGCCCGTCGAGATCGAAGCTGCGGACATAGGAGGCGCCCGACGCGCCGGCGTCCCAGGAGGCGACGGCGCCGAAGGCGGCATAGGAAATCGACCCGATCAGAGTCGCCGTCGCCTGACCCGGCCGCTGCAGATTGATCCCGCTGACCCGCGCGGCGCCGTCGAAGGAATAGGAGATTTTGGCGCCGGACGGATAGATGACGGCGAGGAGCCGGCCGTTGCCGGCGTGATAGATCCATTGCGTCGTGAGCGTGACCGCGCCCGTCGTCTGCGTCTTCTGCACGACATGGCCGAAGGCGTCATAGGCGAAGCTGGTCGTGCCGGTGGAATCGGTCAGGGAGGAGAGACGGCCAATTCCGTACTCGCCCTGATCATAGCGGTAGATCGCGACGGAGCCGTCGGCATAGGTCGCCTTCACCGGCCGGTTCAGCTTGTCATAGTCGTAACGCGTCGTCTGGCCGCGCGCGTCGGTCGAGGTCAGCGCATTGCCGGCGGCGTCATAAGTCTTGGTGGCGACGCCCGTGTCCCGGCTGGAGAGCCGCGCGGGTCGGTCACGCTGGCGAGGCGGCCGGCGGCGTCATAGCCGTTGCGGATCTCCGCGGCGTCCGGCGTCGTCGTACTATGACTCTCGTCGCAGGCCCAGAAAAACCGCGCAATTCGTATCATGTCACCGTAATTCCAGCTGTGGTGCTCCCAATACCAGACCGGGGCCTTGGCCGAATTAACGGTTTGGAACGGTGCGCCTCAGTGTTCTTTCGTATACGAAGGACTGAAGCCGAAATGCGTTCGGCGGCTGAACAAATGCGCCGACGGTCGAAAGAAAACGGGGCCGCCTCGGCGACCCCGTAGCAGTTTGCGCAGCGCGTCGAACCTTCGACATCAGGCCCTCGACGCGCCGGTGATGTTCATTTGTTGGCGAAATGGAAGTCCTGGACGCCGTCGTGGACGACGACGCCCGCGCTGTTGCGAACAACTGACTTTCCGTTGCTCGCAACAGGATGCGCTTGCGCGTCCAGAAGCGTTCCGGACGTGGTCGCGGTCGGAATGGACGCCGAAGACATAGTGGTTCCGGGGATCACCGCCCCATTTTGGTTTCCCACGACGAACTCGTCCCCTCCCCCACTCAACTCCAACGATCCGTCGTTCCGGAAGAGGGAGAAGCCGCTGCGAGAACCGCTCTTGTGCGTGACCGAGACAAAACCGTTCTGCATCACGCTGATCGACGCAACAGGGACCGGCGGGGAAAAACCGGGCAGGGTGGCGACGGCAAAGGTGCTCGAGACTCGCACGGCATTCGGGCTCTTGTCGGTGCCGACATAAAATCCCGCGGAGTTGCGAGCCAAGAAGCATGACGCCGAAGGCCCGCCGACGAGTGGCAGCGTCAGTGTCTTGATCTTGGATGTGCTTACCGTGACGTCTTCGTTCGAAGTGAGCGTTTGCGTTTCACGATAGATCGACAGCATGACTTGCGCGCCGGTCTGCGCGCCTTTGTCCATGACGACGATTTGCCTGCGGTAAGTCGTCGAGCCATTCGGCTCCCGCTTCTCGACTTTCGAGGTCGCCACCATCGCGCACGCTCGACGAAACGAACCCAGAGTCGCGCTGCCATAACAGCCGGAACTGTTCGTTGTGGATCCGCAGGTGGCGGATATTATGCTCGTCTTGGCGCTATTGGCCGAATAGGTGTTGTAGAGATCCGCCTCCAGCGCCTGCACTTCGGCCGAAATGCAGAGAATTGGCGCGGCCAACAGGGTTTTTTTTGTCAAAGCAGTCATGTTTTAAATCCTTTGCGATGTGACGCCCGCCGCTAACGCTCGTCGCGCAGCACGCTGAAGTTGAAGCACGGCCTTTGCCGTGCTGTCAACGCGATGCGCGCATAGCCTAGGGCTCCGAATTCGGGTTAACGGCGGTTAACGGATGGGCTCAGGCGTGATTCCCTATCGGCGGAGTGATTCTGG
>NZ_JAINDZ010000073.1 GCF_019802345.1 Methylosinus sp. Sm6
CGCCTGATCCTGCCGGCCAAAGCCGGAAATCCCAGTGTCCGCCTCGATCCAGCTACACCACGCTCTGGGACACGATCGGAAGCGGTATCTGGCCAGTGAAATCGCCGAGGTTTTGGACCCGGTGGCGATGGCGGTCGAGACGCTACGTGAAGCGCTCTATTCCCGGATCGGTGTCGATGTTCATTCGACCACCGAAAACGAGGGTCGGAAGGGACGCGCAACTGTCGCATGGTATGTCAAGCCCGATGACAATACCGACGACGCTTTCGCCGATGTGCCGATGCTGTTCTTCGTGAAGACTGGAGAACTCGCTCGGCTGGCAGGTGGGACGATCGATAGCGGCGCGTTGAAGGCCGAGCTTGTGAAGCGCGGCATTTTGAAGCGCGATAGCGATGGAAAGTTTTCACATCGCAAGGTGCCGGATGTCGGGGCCGTCCGTAACTATCCGCTCAATTTTAGCGCTACTCTCAGCGATGGTGATTGATCGGCGCTTACTACGCGTCCACCCGTCCACCTGGGCAGCCACCCCAGGTGGACTCACTTTATTATTTTATAACAACGCATTAGGTGCCAGAGTCCACCTGTCCACCTGTTTCTTGAATATATAAGACACAATCACAGTGGCAGTTGGGG
Source organism: Methylosinus sp. Sm6 (assembly GCF_019802345.1). Taxonomy (GTDB): domain Bacteria; phylum Pseudomonadota; class Alphaproteobacteria; order Rhizobiales; family Beijerinckiaceae; genus Methylosinus. Next base: position 634 of record NZ_JAINDZ010000073.1, read on the forward strand.
CGCGTGTGGCGGGTGTTTCTGTTCCCTTTTCTCTGCCTACTTGCCTTACTTCTTAAAATAGGTGGACAGGTGGACTGAGGCAGAAAAGTGTTTGCTGACCAGTCGGTTAATGAGTCCGCCTTGGAGTCCACCCGAGCGAAAAAGAGGTGGACTAGGTGGACCGGACGGTGAGCGGCGTTCGCGTCATCCCGCCTTCCCGCGCGGCTGCGCGCCTGATGAGCGGTCCTTCGATCGCTTCAGGTCAGTCGTCGGTCAATTGCGAGTCAGTTCCAGAGGCCCAGAGTCACCGTTCTCCCGGCAAAGCTGCCCGGCGTCCGTTGTTGTTCCGGGTGATTAGGTCCGGTTGTTTGCTCCCCGTCTCGAATAACTGGCGCCTTTTGTGCTGCGACGATTTAATGGTCAGCATAGTGGAACTCGCTATGAATTATTTTCCGATAGCGTCCGGGGACCCACAGGCCGTCCCTAGGATAGGGGCGATCATCGGTGCCGCTGGGCACCGAGTGCCTAAACCTAAACTTTCGGCCATTTGTTTGGGTGCAACTGCTCAGAATGGACCGGCTGCGATGTCGCATCCTCGTCTCCTGGTCATGGCAGCGACGCCTATCCATCAATCCCCACTCACCCGCGCGGCCATAACGTGAGGGCTCGCGCGAAAAGGTCCTCCGCTCGGGCCGCGATCTTATCCTCGTTCCATTCGTCGGCTTCGTTGAGGGCCTGGTTGATAGGCAGAAGCGAATGCTTCATGAGTTCCGGGCGCTTTTCATTCCAGGCGCAGTTCGACTGCGCGGCGTTCATCGACAGAGTGAGAATCGTGAGATTGCCGATGTTCTGGACCGCGCGATTCCTCTCGGCAGTCGATCGCGCTCGCGGATCGTCATCGGCGGCAATAAGGAGATCGCCGTCGACCAAACCCTTTCGTCCCTCGGGCAAAGGCCAATGCTCGATCCATTGCTGGGGCAAGATGTGCTCGATCGTCGGCTGTTTCTCGAAAACGATAGGCTCCGATTTTGCGGAAAAATATGTTTCATTCAGCCGCGTAAAAATATGAACGAGCTTCGCGTTGCCGAGGTCATAGGCAGGCTTGCCGAGCCATGCGCTCTTGAATTGGCTATCGGTCGGCCATTCCGAAGATTCGCCCGATTGGCCGAGCAGCAGACGGCATAGATTTTCTGTCGTGACGCCGTCCTTGCGCAGATTTTTGGTCAATGACAGGAACACGCGATTATAATTCTTCGTGTTCAGCGCGCAGACCGCTCGGCGCAGCAGGTAGGACTCGATGATCTTCGACATCGTTTCCCATTCCCGATCTCCCAGCCCTGTTTCGAGAAGCATGAGCAAGAGAGGATAGGCCGTGCGGATGTCGAAGGCCTCGAGGAATGTCGCGATGTCCCATATGGGGTCGCCCTTTTTCGGTTCGAGAATCCGTCGGAAATTGTCGCCTTGTGTCGATAGCGCAGCCAATTCTCTCGTCACCGAGGCGTAAGGGCGCTTTCGATCGATCCAGTTCTTATATTCTACGAACAAGTGCTTGACTGGTATGTCCTCGCCGATCTGACTAGCAAGGAAATGCTGCATGAAGAGATCGCTCCGAGGCCTTGTCAGACGACCTTGCTTGACCTCTTCCCGCCAGAAGGGATCATCGAATCGCCGCCAGAACTCGGTGTAGAGCGCTTCCTGATCCTCGCCGGCGCGGGCGGCGCGCAGGAAGATGTAGTTACGCAGCAGATCGGCCGGGAGCAGCGGCTCGCCGCGCGCGTTCAAGGTTTCAAAGATGACCTGGGGATCGTCGCCCGGTTGCAAGTCGATCGTCACGACCTGGAGCGAGTTCTTCAGCGCCTGAAAACATTCTTCGAGTCGTGCAGAAACGGGCGTCTCCGCGTGAATGGCGGGCTCCGTCGCCGAGCCGAGGAAAAAATCCGACAGCTGGTCGTAGAAGAAGAGGTAAGCCTCGACCATTTTTGGACGCGGGTCTGGCTTGCGCGCCCATTTGCGCCAGACGATCGGGTGACGCTTTTCGATTTCCTCGCGGGACCCGGAGAGAACGACGTCGCTGAATTGCGTGCGGTCGAGCTGAGTTGGCCAGACCTTGAAGCAGTCGATTTTGGGATCGGCCATCATGCCGCGATTTTCGGTGAAGTTCGCGCATTCCTTGGCCAGCTCGTCAAAGCCTTGGGCGCGACAGAAATCGCGTAGAGCGGAAAGGAAAATTTGGAATGTGGTGAGGCGCTGCTGGCCGTCGATTACCTGTCGCTTTTCCACGTGGGTCACGGGCGTCTGCTTTTGGTCGAGCACCATGGCGCCGAGAAAATGCACTGGGGCGTCCGTCCGACCTTCGACACTTTCGACGAATTTGCGCGCGATGTCGTCCCACAGCGGCTCCCATTGAGATTCACGGCCCCAGACATATTGCCGTTGAAAGAGCGGAACTTCGAGGCGCATCTTTTTTTCGAAGATGGCGAGCAGCGGGACGGCATGGGCTTCCATTTAATCGGTTCCTCTTTTCAATTCGTCGGCGTGAAAGGCATACGAGGCGGAGCAGTCCTCCACATGAGATCGATTTCCTCGGCCGTGAGACCGTAGGCAGAGTTTACGAGATCGGAGAGGCGGCGCTCCAGTGAGAGAGCTTCATTGGCCGATCGACGTGAGGGCTCGATCGTCTGCGCGTGCTCCTTTTTCAGTCGCGCAATTTCGGCAGCCGAGAGCTTACGTGATCTGGGCAACGCCTTACGCACGGCATCGACGAATGCATGTGCGTTTAGCTGCGCCGGTGCCGCGAGAGTTTGGCTCGGCTTTTCAATCCCAAACTCATGGCGAAGCCAATCCAAAACATCGCTTGTTGATCCGGCGATGAAACGAGTGCTTCCTAGAATTGTCTCGGTTTGACCGCGAATTTCAGCGCTGACTTCAGGTGAAAATGAGGGAATAGGCAATCTCTCCATTTTGAACCCCATAGGAGTCAATGCCTCGTCCTTCATATGAGGAAGAAATCTCCAATTGTGCCACCACATTATTGGAGAGTTTAGGACAGATAGTAAAACTATGTCGGATGATGGAATAAAAAACGTCTTATTATTCGAAAATGAAGAGCTTTCATCAAAGCAATATCTAGGATGGAATTGAATTTCCTGATATACAATCTTTTGCTTTAGGAAAAGCTCCCAGTATTCTGTGGAGTCCTGAATCTCATACCACTCGTAAGAGCCTTCTTTGCGGCCGGGCCACTTATCCTTGGAGTTCTTGGGAATCCAATTATCCGGCTTCGGATCAAGCTGCTGGCGATAGCGCTCAAGATGCCGCTTCACGCTGGGGTATCGATCGATTTCGATTCCTCGACGTGCAAATATCATCCAGAGGCCGCTCCACGGCGCATACCATCTGTCGATATCCTGCCCGCGCAGATATGGTTGAATGATGTCAGCACAGGCCGGATCGCCGCGCACAAGTTCGTCACGCTTTTCTGTGTCGATCAGAAACGCCTCATTCAGGCCCGTTAACACGCCACGATATGGCTTCACCCCTGCATATTCGAGGAGTGGTGTTCCGTTGCGTCGGATCTTTTCCAAAAGGTCCATTACTGGCCTTGGTTCCAGCACCCAGGCCTCTTTGGTGAACATTGCCCGTGGTAGCGGGAAGGTCGCTTCGGCCACGGTGCCGGCGAGGCCCTTCCGGGGAACGGCGTCGCGAGGAATGACGCAAATCTCCGCATCGGTTGGCGCATCGATCGTTGCGTCCGGCTTGCGCACAGTCATCACCGAAGGAAAAACATCGGCATCAGGAAAAAAGTGCTTGGCGTGGCCGAAGTCGGCGACGAATTCGAGCCAGCCTTTCGAGGCGAAGAGGTCCCGGAGCGCTTCCGCATATCCCGCCTTGAGCCATTTGTTGGTGACCACATAAGACAGTCGCCCGCCGGGCCGCAGCAGCCGCAAGCCTTGCTCGTAGAAATAGACGTAGAGATCGGCCATCTCGTCGAATGCGTCATAGCTCTTCTTCAGCGCGCGCTTGACGTCCTCGCTGAGAAGCTCCTGCCGGACGTAGGGCGGATTGCCGATCACCGCGTCAAAGCCGCCTTCCGGCTCGACTGACAGGAGGTTCGACCACACATTGGGGAAGCTGATTTCCCAATGGAGGAAGCCGTGCTTCTTCTCCAGGATGCGGGCGCCGTCGACGATCTTGTCGGCTTCGACGCGACGGCGATCATTGATGTTGACGCTGGGAAAAAGGCTCGTCTGTTCCGGTGGCGCGTTTTCTAGCAAGGCGAGCTGCTCGGCCATGCCAGGAGCTGCAACGCGTTGCTTCCCGGCCGCAATGAGGAGGGGATCGCCACAGGCGCCTTCCAACACGAGTTGCAGCGCCGCAGCGCGCTCGAAAGCAGTGTGATCCTTCCTCGCCTTCGCGATCTGCTTTTCCGATTTGCCTGCGAGCTTGCGCAAGTCTGGTTCGCGCTTCGGCGCAGCGTCGAATATGCCCATGAGACGCTCGGCCGTGAGCAGAGAGAAAAGATGCGCGACAGGCTCCGTGACGTCTTCGACGGCTCCGAACTTGGCTTTGGACGCTTTGACTTCGGCGATGTCATTGTCGGTGATCGCCTCGATCTCCGACATCACGCTGGCGATCTGCTCCACGCGGGTCACTTGTCCGAGATTGAAGAGCGCTCCACGTTCTTTGAGCGCCTCGATAGTGGGGCGCACGAAGGCGCCGAGAATGCTGTCCCCTGCCCGCAAATGGTGATCGAGGAACGAGAGCGGCGCCCCGACGGTGAAGGAATGAAGCCACAGAGCGACCTTCGCGAGTTCGACCGCCATCGGGTTTTTGTCGACGCCATAGACGACTCGCTTGAGAACCATGCGGCGCACAACATGGCGATCATCGAGCTGCTCCTCGACGATCGGCCAATTGTGAGCTTTGGCCTCTTCCAGAATTCTACCGCGAATGTCGGCGATGCGTGCGGCGAGTGGCGAAACATAGTCGCCGAAGGAGACGAGGGCCGCGGCCTCTGCCATCGACCCCAGCACTTCGTCAGCGAGCCAGTCGACGAGACTGACCAGAAAATGGCCAGAGCCCATGGCTGGATCGCAGACCTTGAGGGAGAGGATCGCCGTCGCCGGATCGACGGCGGCAAGCTCCGCGAGGCGTTGGGGCGCGGCCCGCTTGTCGCTGGCGAGCTGCTCGGCCTTCGCCTTGAAGGCCGCGGTCCTCTCCAGGACGAGGGGTCCGACCGCGCGCTCAATGATGAGGCCGACAAGTTCATCCGGGGTGTAATAGCTGCCGGATTCATGCCGGGCCTCGTCATCGGCGTCGATCTCGACAGCGCCGTCCGGACCGACGCGTAATCCGAATTCGAGTATGCGCTCGTAGACGCTTCCGAGCTGCTGAACCGAGAGGTCGCGGTAATTGATGTATTTCGGGTCTCGTGAACCGCTCGGCTCCGTTTGGTGACTCAGCTCGAACACGACTTTTGCAATGACGCTGTCCGGCAATTGCGCGCGCGACAGAATGGGCGCCGTCGCGGGATCGAACAGGCCGCCGTTATAGGGAGGAATGCCGAGGTCGTCGGCGCCTTGCGCAATGGCGCGGAAGATCGACGAAAGTCGGGGCCAGAAGGTGACGAAGCTCTGCGGAAATGAACCGCCCGCCATGAACCGCCCTGCGATTTCGAGGCGTATTTTGGTCAAGCAATAGGGAGCGTAGGGGCCGCTCTCGTCAGGCAGCAAATTGCGGTCTTCGGCATAGAGCACGAACAGCAGACGATAAAGCAGAATAAGTGCACCGTGGCGCAATTCATCGAGATAAGCGGGCGTGATCGGCGCCGGGCGGCTCGGGTCCGATTTGGCGAGGGCGTCGGCAAGCAATTGGAAGACATTGAAGATCGTGTTCGATAGCGTCTTAGCGACGCGGGCTTCCCATTTTTTTCCTTCGCGTAGCGCGAGCGTATGAAAAGTCTCGCCGGCGTCACTCGGGAGGAAGGCGGTGCGGCCGAAGAACAGCACGAACAGACGAAAGGCATGATCACGCCAAGCACGATCGTCGCCGAATGCGTCCGGTCGCTTGTCGAGCAGGTCGAAGCCGCAACCGGGCAGCTCCAGCGCTTTACCGAGGTCGATCTCGAAGAAGTCCTCGGCGACCGATAGGGCGCCGTGAAAATATAGCCGCCACAGTCTTCCGTTGGTGAGCACGCCCCAGCGCAGCTTTCCGTTGGTGATGTCGTCGGCTCGACGCAGATAGCGCAACATCTGAGAAGAGGGCGTGCCTCCTACGTCCTTGCGACCCTTGCCTTCGCGATCGAGGGGTCTATCCCACCGTTTGGCTTCGACAACGCTGAGCCCGTGCTGGAACCGTCGGAAGTCCTCCGATTCTCGTTTAGCGAGCGCCAGGGACGCGGCATCCCCGAACAGCAGCGCGTCCGGCACATCGACCCGTCCCTTGGCGGAAGCGTTGGGTTGGACGAAAACGAGGTCGTTCCAGCCGATCATCGCCAAGAGAGGGTAGATCAGGTCCTTCTCCGTGACCGCCTCGGAGGGCTCCTTCTGGGCGGTGAGGCGTTGGAAGAGATGGAGCGCTTGCGCTCGTAAGGCGTCGATGGCCGCGGGGGAAAGGGCGCTCCACGCCTCTGTCTCCGTAGCGCCCTCGATCAGAAAATCATGGTCGTGTCCCCACCGGTGGTGTAGCAGTTCGGGAGCAAGCCGCTCGCGACGCGCGCTTTTCATAGCGCCGTAGC